>JAGXFO010000003.1 GCA_024637255.1 Sulfurovum sp. | reverse complement strand
GCTCGCAATGACGGGCAAATAGACAGATTGCCACGCTACACTCGCAATGACGGGCAAAGAGATAGATTGCCGCGCTACACTCGCAATGACGGGCAAAGAGACAGATTGCCGCGCTGCGCTCGCAATGACGGGCAAAGAGATAGATTGCCGCGCTACGCTCGCAATGACGGATGACCAGTCATTGCGAGGAATGAAGCAATCTACAAAGTACCTTTTAGAACCAGTCGGAAGAAACACGGCTCCTGCTATTGCTTTGGCTTGTATGGCATGTGGAAGTGATGAGATTATACTGGTTACCCCATCTGACCATCTTGTAAAAAATGAAGCAGAATACGAAAAAGTGTTAGCGAAGGCAAAAGAGTTAGCAGAGCAGGACAACTTAGTGACTTTTGGCATCAAGCCTGCCTTTGCAGAGACGGGGTTTGGGTATATTCAGGCAACGCCTGATAATGTTGAATTGGGAATTTTAAATGTTGAATTATTTAAGGAAAAGCCGCATTTAGAGCAAGCAGAACAATACATAGAAGAAAATTTAAAATTAAGAATTCAAAATTTACCATTAAAATACTATTGGAACTCTGGGATGTTCTGTTTTAAGGCAGGCGTGTTTTTAACAGAGCTGCAAAAGTATTCACCTGAGATCTTTGATGCATGTAAAATAGCTTTGCAAAATGCGGACATGGATGGGATGATCCGTATCAAACATGAAGATATGCTCAACATCCCTGATGACAGCATCGACTACGCCGTGATGGAAAAATCTGCGCGTGTAAAAGTCGTGCCAAGCGACATCGGTTGGTCGGACGTGGGGAGTTTTGATGCACTGTATGATGAGCTGGAAAAAGATGAGAATGGAAACACTCAAAATGAGCATCTCATAGCCATAGACAGCAAAAACAACCTTATCATCGGGAGTGAACGCGTCATCGCGACAGTGGATGTTAACGATCTCATCATCGTAGACAGCGGTGATGCGCTTTTGATCTCGAAAAAAGGCAGCTCTCAGAAGGTCAAGCAGGTTGTTCAGGAGCTAAAAAAACAAGGTTCCAATCTGCCAAACATCCATCAAACGGCGCACAGGCCATGGGGAACCTACACCATACTCGAAGACACCCCGGGCTACAAGATCAAACGCATCGAAGTCAAACCCGGCAAACGCCTCTCGCTTCAAAAACACTTCCATCGAAACGAGCACTGGATCGTCGTCAGCGGTACGGCTACAGTCACGGTAGGAGAGGAAGTAAAACTCATCCGCCCCAACGAAAGCACCTATATAAAGATGGGGGAAGTGCATCGTCTGGCAAATGAAGGTAAGATCCCCGTCATACTCATAGAAGCGCAAGTAGGCGAGTACACCGGCGAAGACGACATCGTCAGGGTCGAGGATGATTTTAAGAGAAGTTAAAAGTTTTGAGACTGCCGCGCTTTGGCTCGCAGCGACGAAAGTAGATTGCTGCGCTTTGCTCGCAGCGACGGGTTTTCGTCATTGCGAGGAGCAGAGCGACGTGGCAATCTTGGCAGGTTCAGACTGCCGCGCTTTGGCTCGCAGCGACGGGGATTTGTCAGGGTCGAGGATGATTTTAAGAGAAGTTAAAAGTTCTTTAAAAAAGTAAAATAGCGTTTATAATTTATAAATCGTTATTGAATGTATGATAGAATACTGTATTACAAAATACAAAAGGATTTTTTATGGTAGCAACTGTTAGATTGGATGAAAACCTTGAGAAGACTTTAAATAGGGTTAGTGAAATACTCCACAAGAAAAAAAGTGATGTCATACGAGAGGCGATAGTGTACTATGCCAAGAGTGTTGAAAAAAGTAAAAAAAGTAGAATACTTAAAGCCGTAGAAAAAACAAAAAATGCAGATAGAGATGAGTATGAAGTTCTTGAGGGGACTTTAAGTGATGGTTTGTAGAGGTGAAATTTGGCTTGCCAACCTTAACCCTGTCAAAAAAAACAATGAAATGGGCAAAGTGCGACCTGTGCTTGTTCTTCAAAATGACGAATTAAATCACAGCGAGTACCCAACAACTATCATAATCCCCCTTACTACTTCTCTTATAGATGATGCGGAGCCTATCCGCTTGAGAGTGGAAAAAAGAGAAAAATTATTGAAAGATTCGGATTTGGTTATCACACAAATACGCTCGATCGATAATAACAGATTTGTAGAAAAACTAACTTCTTTGACAAAGGAAGAGATGAATAAAGTGAAAGAGTTATTTGCAGAGATAACACTCTAGCTCCGGTTTTTTTGTGTGAGATAGTTATAAGTTTTTGAGACTGCCGCGCTTTGCTCGCAGCGACGGGGTTTTCGTCATTGCGAGGAGCGAAGTGACGTGGCAATCCTGGCAGACTCAGACTGCCGCGCTTTGCTCGCAGTGACGGAGGTTTTTGTCATTGCGAGGAGCGAAGCGACGCGGCAATCTTGGCAATCCAAAAAGGATGATGATGAAACAAGGTTATATCTACATTATGTCAAATAAGAATAATGGAACATTATACATAGGTGTTACAAGCAACTTGATCAAGAGAGTGTATGAACATAAAAACAACTTTGTAGATGGTTTTACAAAAAAGTACAATCTTAAAATCCTGGTGTATTATGAGGTTCTTGATGATATACAAGAGGCTATTGCAAGAGAAAAACAACTTAAATCTGGCAGCAGAGGTAAAAAAATAGAGCTCATAGAAAGTATGAATAAAGAGTGGAATGATTTATACGAGAGTATAATCTAGAAGACTGCCGCGCTTCGCTCGCAGCGACGGGGTTTTTGTCATTGCGAGGAGCAGAGCAACGTGGCAATCTTGGCAGCTGCCCGACGAAAGAAGACTGCCGCGCTTCGCTCGCAGTGACAGGTTTTCGTCATTGTGAGGAACGCAGTGACTCACTGGTTCCACCTCTCGAGAGGTGAAATGAAAAACCTAAATAGTTTAGTCTAATACTATATACTTATAAACAGTATTTTAGTATACTATATAAAACTATATGAAGGTATCTGAAAATGATAAACGTATTGGAAAATGCAAAAAGGCTTTATAATCTCAAAATAAATCAAACGTTGCCTGTATATAAAAGGTATCTGTTTGATGATTTATTTCATTCTACTGCGAAACTCACTGCTATTTATGGGAGTCGGGGGATAGGCAAAACAACTATTCTTATGCAATTACTTCAAAAATCGTCTCTACCAAATAGTTCAAAACTTTATATCTCTTGTGACCATGCGATGTTTCAAGATGTTTCACTCTTTGATTTTGTAGATGAGTTTAGCAAAAGAGGCGGTGAACTTATCTGCATAGATGAAGTACATGAAGCTAAAAATTTTGAACAAGAGTTAAAGTCAATATATGATTTTTTAGATATAAAAGTTTATTTTACAGGTTCTTCAGCATTGCATCTTACCAGTCCTGATTTTGCAAGAAGATACTCAATGCACCATCTTTATCCTCTTAGCCTTAAGGAGTATCTGGAATTGACTTTTGATATGTCTTTAAAATCTTACAGTTTAGAAGAAATTTTAGCAAACCACGAAAATATAGCCAGTGAGATAATAATGGCGTTGCCAAACAAAAAAATACTCAAATTTTTTGATGAGTTTTTAAAAGTTGGCGCTTATCCGTTTTACTTTGAAGATAAGACCAAGTATGTAGACAGGATCATAGAAACTATCAATACTATCTTGCATACCGATTTGAGCAAACTGTTTTCGATACCGCCAGACAAGATCGATACTCTAAAAAAACTTCTTCTCACAATCTGCGTCTTTAAACCCCTGGAGCTGGGTATTGATAAATTGGCCTTTACTGTTGGCATCACAAAAACCACCCTTTATAAATATATAGAGTATCTTGATGATGCGGAACTGATCAAGCACATCAGGCATGAGGGGAAAAGATTTGCGGCAATTAGAAAACCTGATAAGCTCTACTTGGCAAATACAAATCTTTTTGAAGCACTTTGTGCGCATCAAGATGTGGGGACGCTAAGAGAAACATATTTTGTCAGCTGCCTAGCACCAAAACATACCTTGCATTATCTGGATAAAGGTGATTTTTTAGTGGATGAGAAATATACTGTAGAGATCGGCGGAAAAAATAAATCCTTTGAGCAGATAAAAGATCTGCCAAATTCTTATGTCATTGCAGATGGCATAGAGGTTGGATTTGGCAATAAAATACCACTTTGGTTGGCAGGGTTTATTTATTAGACTGCCGCGCTTTGCTCGCAGCGACACCCCTCGTCATTGCGAGGAGCAGAGCGACGTGGCAATCCCTGGCAGGCTCAGACTGCCGCGCTTTGGCTCGCAGTGACGGGGTTTTTGTTATTGCGAGGAGTGAAGCAACGGACTTATTGGGCGATTTTAGAGGAAGTTAAAGAGTCACAAACTGTAAAAACAGTATAATTAATTCATTATTTATTGTCTGAAAGGTTAGTTTGAAAAACATAGTTGTACGATTTATCTTAATCAGTTTTGACTTACTGGCTGTGTATCTTAGCATAGTGAGCGCTTTTTTTGTGCGCTTGTGGCTTGAGCCTTTTTTGGCGATGAAAGTGACCGGTAGTCTCTCTCACTATACCGATAAGCCGCTTGTCTATGTGATAGTTCTTGTCAGCCTGATGGGGCTTAGCATCTACAAGCATCGTCATGACTTTTGGGAAGAGACGTATCTGATCATAAAGTCTTTGCTTCTTTCCATGGTGCTGGTCTTGTCCTACTTGGCACTTAGCAAGTCTATAGGTGATTACTCTCGCTTTGTTGTGGTTTTGTCATTTGCTTTTATGGCTCTTTTGATCCCGTTCTTCAAGTACCTACTCAAATCAAAACTCTCCGTTTTTGGACTGTGGAAAAAAAATGCAGAAGTCGCTTCTCCTAACTCAGATGTGATAGACGAAGTATTTTCTAACCGTTATCTTGGGTATGTAAAAAGCGACCATGAAGAGGCTGAAGTTGTTTTTTTTGATCCAAACGGAATGGAAAAAAGTGAGGTAGAGACGAAACTCACTCAACTTGCGCATGAAGAGAAAGAGCTTATCTTCATACCGATGCTCAACACTTTCAACTTCGCCCAAGCCCAGATAATAGAACTTTTTAACTCCAGAACCAATATGATCGTCCTAGAAAACGCTTTAATGAAAAGAAGAAATATCTATACCAAAAAAATCGCAGATATACTGCTCTCCATACTCCTGCTGCCTCTTTTACTGCCTGTGTTTGCGTTGATCATATATCTGATGAAAAAAGAGGAGCCTGAGGGCTCGATCTTTTTCAAACAGGAGCGCATAGGAAAAAACGGGGAAATCTTTGTGTGTTATAAGTTTCGATCCATGCGTGAAGGCAGCGATAAGATCTTGGAACAGTATCTTGAAGACAATCCTGACGAGGTAGCCTGCTATGACAAGTACCATAAATACAAGAACGACCCTCGCATCACAAAGATAGGCCAGATCATGCGCAGCACGTCGCTCGATGAGTTGCCTCAAATCATCAATGTATTTAAAAGAGAAATGTCGCTTATAGGGCCACGCCCATATATGCTCAATGAAAAAGAGAAGATAGGCGATAGATTTGACATGGTGATGGCAGTAAAACCAGGCATCACCGGTCTTTGGCAAGTGAGTGGACGATCTGATGTTGACTTTCACTCGCGCGTAGATATGGATATCTATTATACGCGTAACTGGAACCTCTGGATGGATCTGGTTATCTTACTAAAAACAGCAAAAACCGTACTTTTCCGTCAAGGCGCCAGCTAAACCAAGGTTAGAAAGTTTTCCAGTATAATTACATCACTAAAATAAAGGCATAACATTGCAAAATAACACTCAATATACACAAGAAGATACCATCGACTTGAGAGAACTATTTTCCGTTCTTAAAAAAAGAAAAAAACTTATCTGGGGAGTGACTGCACTCTTTACTCTGCTTGCTTTAGCATATGCTGTTTTGGCCAAACCGGTATTTGAGGTGAAAGCTGTCATAGAACTGGCTCAAATCGATAAAAAGCCGGTACAAGACCTGATAGACTTGAAGCAGAAACTGGAAATAGTGTTTGAAGTGAACGCTAAAAAGAAAGGGATCTTACTGCCAATAATAAGCGAAGTGAGCCTTCCCAAAGAGACAAAGAATATAATGCTTTTACAGGCGCAGGGTTACGACAATGCTTCAGCTCAGCTAAAACTACAAGAAGTCATCGATTATGCTTTAGTATCACAAGATAAAGAGCTACGCTCTTACCTCGATAGCCAAAATGAGAAGCTTACTCTTGCCAAAGAAGAGATTGGTCGTGATGGACAGCTCATCAAAGAGATCGAAGAGCGAATGACTGACTATGAAAATAAACTATTAAGCATCTCCAAACAAGATGCAGCCCTAGCTGGGATCTATGCTATAGAGATCGGGAAAAAGCAGACTGAGCTAAATAGCGTGAAAGATAGAATATACAACCTTCAAAACAGTAAAAATAATTTGGAGCTTTCCATTTCACCACTAAAGATACAAAAAGCCACTATGGTCGGTAATTTTGATGTGCAAGATCACCCCATCAAACCAAAGAAAACACTGATCGTTGTCGTAGCGTTTGTGACAGGGCTGATGCTGTCAATCTTTTTGGCTTTCTTTTTAGAGTTCATTGGTGGTTCTCGAAAAGAAGAAGACTCTGAGTAAAGAATCTATAGCAACATACTATGAATGCGTTTAGCGTATGTTTACAGGTTTTCACTCTCTGTCTTATTTGCTAACTTTCTAAATGCTTCAGAACTTTCGAGCAGTTCTTTATAGCTTCCTCTGGCTATGATTTCTCCGGAATCAAAAAGCAGTAAAGTATCGGCATTTTCTACTGTACTTAGACGATGAGCTACCACAAAGGTAATGATGTCATCTTTGAGGGCTTCGAGAGCTTTTTGGATGGCTTTTTCACTTTTGTTGTCCAGCGCAGAGGTCGCTTCGTCGAGTATGAGAATTTCGGGTGATTTGTAAAGTGCACGTGCCAATGCAATGCGCTGACGCTGCCCTCCACTGAGATTTACCCCAAATTCGTCCAGTACGGTATGGATACCCTCTTTCATGTCTTGAACAAATTCCCAGGCCTGAGCTCTTTTAAGTGCTTCAATTACCTTTTCTTCCTCTGCGTCACTCCCATAAGCAACATTTGCCATGATAGTGTCTTGAAAGATATAGATACGCTGTGTCACATAAGCTATCTTCTGATGCAAGGAGCGTAGTGTGTAATTTTTAATACTTTCGCCATTGATCTGCAATTCACCGCCAGTGGGGTCGTAAAAACGCACCAGCAGATTGATAAAACTGCTTTTTCCTGCACCACTGTCACCTACGAGTGCATACACTTTACCTTTTTTTGTTTCCAGATTGACTTCTTTGAGTGCCTCCTTGCCATCATATGCAAGGCTAACAGAGCAGAAATGTACACTCTTGACTTCATCCAGTACTTTATCTCCTGAAATGATGCTTGCCTTTGTATCAAAAAGTTCATTCATGCGTTCAGTTGCAGCCACCGCATCTTGAATGCTGTTATGCACATTAGACAGCACTTTGATGGGATCATAGAGCATGAACAGTGCTGTAACAAAAGCAAAAAAAGTTCCTACCGTAATCTCATCATGGATAACCTGCAAAGCACCGACATAAATGGCAATGGCAATGGCTGCAGAGCCAAATACTTCAAGCGTAGGTCCAACCAATGCATTGATCTTCATCTGCTTGATCGCCAATTTGAAAAAGTTCATATTTTCTTTGGCAAATCGCTGATTTTCAAACTCTTGAGAGGAGTTTGCTTTGATGACTTCAATATTGTTAAAAATTTCCGTAAGGCGTGAAGTAAGGTTAGAGTTGCTTTCCTGCGAACGTCTGGAATAATGCTTCATCTTTTTTGCCAACAACTGCAAAGGCAGCAAAGCCAAAGGCATGATGATCAAAAAATAAAAAGCAAGTTTGGGGCTTTGGTAGATTACGTATGCCGAAAGGGTGACTATCAGCATAGATTTGACCATCAGTGTAGGTATCATGGAGGACACCACTTGCTGAATGCGTCCAAGGTCACTAGTCACACGACTAAGCAACTCTCCGCTACGCATCTTGTTCAGATAATCAATATCCTGATGCATAAGGTGACTTGAGAGTCTGTCGCGAAGTTTGCGGACAATGTCATCTCCGATATACACCGTATAATAAGTCTGAACATAACGCCCTGCAGACTTAAGCATAAAAACACCTATGATCGCAAAAGGAATAAACTTGAGCATTTGGGCATCTTTAGAGATAAAAACATCATCCAACACCGGTTTGAGCAAATGTGCAGAGAGCGTGGTACCTATGGCCACAGCGATCATCCCAAAAATAGCAAAAATAAACTCTTTTTTATATGCCACCATGTAAGGGAGAAAATATTTTAATAATTCTTTCATCTTTAGTTTAAATCCTTTTTGAATGCAGAGTTGCCGGCTCCAAGTAATAAGAAAAATCCTACAAAAAAGTTAAAGAGCAAAAATGGTTGCGGATTCCAAAATAGCGGTTCCCCCACAAAGCCAACCAAATAGATCACAGTGAAAACACAAAGCAATATTCGCATGTCGTTTTCGAGTGACACTCTCAGCAAAGCATGCAGAAATAAAAAAAATAAGGATAGTCCCACAATGCCTGTTTCTAAAAGTATTTGCATATACCCATTATGCATATGCCAAAATCCTTTTACGAGTCCGCCATGGGGATATGCTTCTGCTTTTTCTATAAACACTTTTTTTGCACCACCTACTCCCACACCTATAATCGGATGATCTAAAACAATATCTTTTGCAACTATCAACGCATAAATCCGACTACCCCATGATGAGTTAAATTGCCCCTGAGAAGCTTTTTCAAGATTTTCTATAGCTGCATTGGCGCGAAGATGAAAAATAGGACTTATTTTATATGCTAAGAAGAAAATGACAGCAATGGAAACCATACTTAAAATGATTGTTTTGAATGTTATTTTAAACTTCATGAAAATATAGACTAGCAGTGCCACAAAAAAAGCCAACTGTCCCAATCTGCCGCCATTTAGAAAAAGATTAATAAGTGCACTCAAGATAAAAAAGATGATTAAAACCTTTGTAAGGGCGTTGTGAATTTTAGAAAACTCTACCAACAATACAAAAATAGTTACAGCCAAAAAAATAGAATATAGACTGTGGTGCATAAAGGGCGATGGATCATCTGCCTGTACCCCATGTATGTGTATCCACTCCATATAAACTGCCCAGGAAGCAACCTCACTAAGAAACATTGCAGTTAAAAAAGCGGAGATAATCCATTGGCTATACTGCAACCGCATTGATGTAAGAATAATAGGGACTAGCATAAATCCAAAAAAATACATTCTTATGTAGGCTACTATTGCATTGCTTGGGTAGTGTTTTACAAAACCTCCGTAAATAGTCTCACTCCATAATAGAGATAAACCTACAAACATAATAAATGCAAAATAGTATCTGAAAGGCCTTGAGTCATAAAGTGTTTTAAACTTACTTTTCCACTGACCTTCTATGATCCATACAAAAATTATCAATACCAAAATAACTGTGGATTTTTTAACACTTAAAGGAAATGCAAAAGCAAACAATATAAGTAAATAATTGATAATTTTATTAGCTGTAATCTCATGTATGAGAAAATTTATTTTGGTATTCATTTCTAATTATGTTCCCATAGTTTTTTATATTCATTATAAATATTTTCTTCTTTAAATTTTTCAATCATTGCTGCATCTATATTTGGGTAACCTACCAAAGCCAAACGTATTTTATCTGCAAGATCTTTACTGTCGTTCACTTTGGCCAAATATCCACTTAGCGATCCTGTCAAAATTTCTGAAGGCCCTGAAACGCAATTTGTACTTACAATAGGTGTATTCAGCACGAGTGCTTCTACAAGAACTGTTGGCAACCCTTCTCTTCCTGATGACAAAACTAATAATTTTGCATTTTTAATATAAGGGTAAGGATTGCTGCGAAAACCAAAAATTTCAACTTTTTCTTTTAAATCAAACTTATTAATTAATTTTTCCAATTTTTCATCATGCTTACACATTAGTATTAGTTTTGGAGGATTATGCAATTTAGCGTAGGCTTCGAGTAAAATATCATGGCGTTTTTCCTTTCTAAAAGCGCCAACATGTATCATGTATTCATAATCAGGCATATCTTGAGGGGTTTCTTCTGCACTTTCTATAATTCTATTCGTATCAAAAGGATTATAGATGACCGTACTAGAATGAGGCTTTATGCCGACATTTGCTAGATCGTTACAAATTCCTTGTGAGACACAAATAAGATCATTATAATTATAAAGTTTTTTAAAAGCTCTTTTTCTACGAAATGCTCTTATAAATTCCCCTCTTTTTTTCAATTCCATTAGTTCCGCGGAATATGTTGTATGAATAATATAATAAATTTTATTATTCAAGTTAACTCTTCTCACAACTCTGTCTGCAAGTGGAAGATTTGAAAATAAAACATTAAACTTTATGCCATCGAGCTCAATTTCTTTAATAGCTTTTTCAAGTAACTCTGCCCAAACCTGTTTGCCATTTTTTTTAAATAACTTGTTTTTTTGTTTTTGTATTGTGATTTTATGAATATTCAGTCCAGATACATCATATGAAATAACATCTTCTAATATAAAAACATGAACGTCAATATCTCGCTTCTGAAACATTTTAGCAAGATTAACAACAACCCTTTCAGCTCCACCGCCGGCTAGATTATTGATTATTAGACCTATTCTGTTCATACACAAACTCCCTGCATTATATTTTTTGGTATTTTTTAAAAACTGCTTCTGCCTTAAATTTTTCTATATAGGCATCCTCAATTTCAGGATAATGGCCCAAGGCTAATTCAATTTTATCGCTAAGTTCTTTTGGATTATTTATTTTAGCCAAATAAGGACTCAAATCAGCTGTTAGAATTTCAGAAGGTCCTGAGTGACAATTTGTACTTACAACCGCTGTACCGAGTATTAGAGACTCTATGAGGACTGTTGGAAGCCCTTCTCTTTCAGATGAGAGGATCAAAAGTTTGGCATTTTTAATGACAGGGTAAGGGTTCTTTGTAAATCCAAGAATCTCTACTTTATTTCCGATACCTAATGCATCAATCATTTTTTCAAGTTTTGGATTTCTGTTGCACAAAAGTTTCAAAGGCGGAGGATTTTCGAGTTTACTGTAAGCTTCCAACAGAATATCATGACGCTTCACCGGACGAAAGGCAGAAGCACTAAGTAAGTATTCTCCTTCGATCTTATTTTCAGCACTCTCTTCTCCTAGTTCGCGTATGGCTTCTACATCAAAAGGATTGTAGATCACTTCACAGGAACTATAGCCGATACCCATCTTATTTAAGTCTTCTTTTATCCCTTCGCTTACAGCAATCAGGTCTTTTCCCTTATAAAGTAATCGATACAGTTTTTCTTTTTTGTTCGCGCGACGAACTTTCCCTCTTTGTCTAAATTCACTCAATTCCATTGAATAAGAAGTGTGTATCAAATACTTTGTGTGTGGAAGATTTGCTTGGGATGCCACCCTGTCTGCAGCCGGAAGGTTCGAGAGAAAGAGATCAAATTTCTTACCATCCTGCTCTATATGGCGAACCATACTTTTTAATTTGCTTGCAAGAAATTTATCGCCAAGGTTTTTAAATAGCTTGAAGTATACGCGGTTCTGGCTAAGCACATGAATTTTGACCCCTTTGACATCATACAAAATGATGTTTTCAAGAAGAAAAATATGCACCTCATCTCCATACTTTTCAAACATTTCAGCCAGATGCAGCACCACTTTCTCTGCTCCACTTCCGGCAAGATTGGTTACCAGCAATCCAATTTTTCTCATAATGCTTCCTCTGCCAAATGAGCTTTAATCTTCTTTGATATTTTTATATAGGTGTCATCCTCTATCGTCTCAAAATCCTCTAACTGAACTTCAAAATCTTCTAAACCAAAAATGTCTATCCTTTTAATCCTTTTTTTTATCAAAAATTTTTGTAATATATTTTGATAATTACTGTCGGGTTTGGCCTCCTTTGGTCGGAGTGTATAGACAGGTTTTTGGGCAGAGATTGCTTCAGATATCATGGAAGAACTCTCTTCGGTAACAAAAACTGCTTTGCTTGCCCCTAAAAATGGCAATAAGACTTTTTCAGGTTTTATATTATATGCAACAAAATATGCGTAATAATTTTCTAAACTTTTTTTCAATTTCTTTTCAATTGACAATGGCGTTCTTCGTGAAGTGCTAATCAGCCATTTAATCTTGTTATTTTCTGAAGTGTTAATGACAAAACCTATAAGTTCATCATAAAAATGATCATCGTACAGGTATCCGGCACCATCTCCTCCAAGCAACAAGCTATAAAACTCGCCATTTAAATTATGTGTCTCTAAAAAGTTTTTAGATTCTGTTTCCAATCTTTCAGACGTTATGGTATTTGGTGCAGCATCTATAATAATTTGATTTTTATATCCTAAATCAATCACTGTTGTAATCTTTGTAAAAAGTTCTTCCCCAAGCCCCCTTAATTTGCCATTTAAAATATTCTTTGCATTATATACTTTTGCAAACCAGGCATTTAAATTTGCAGTGTTCCCCCCGGTGGATATGATAAGATTAGGTTTATTCTGAGGAAGATTAAATTTTTTGTAAAAATATTTTATATACTTTAGACTAGAATCTTTTTCAAAAAAAGCTACAAAGTGATTTAGCAAGACTCTAAGTAATTTACGACTGATTTTACTTTTTATTTCTACATCTATATACTCCACAGTCATATGTGGATATATTTCTTTCAATGACAATAATATGCCCTCTGTTTGATTATAATGTCCAGGCTTATCATCTTTAACTACAAGTACGTTCATCGGAGCACTTTTTCATAGACAGATATGGTCTCTTTTGTCATATTCTTTAGAGTGAATTTTTCTTCTGAAAAACTAAAAATATTTTGGTAATCTCTTAAAACTTCTTCATAATTATTTTTTATAAACGCAATTTGAGCCGATATCTTTTCAACATCGCCAAAAGGTACTATATATTTTTTGCCAATAATTTTTTCAATATCAGATACCGGAGTCGATAAAAATGGGGTATTGCAAAACATTGTTTCAACAAATGTATAAGGAAACCCTTCATTGTCAGAAGTCATTACGAATAACTTTGAGGAAGAAATAATTTGCTGCACTTCATGGTTATCGAGGTTTCCGGTAAATGTGACATCATCTTCTATACCTATATCTTTTGCAAGCTGTTTAAGGCTTCCCTCATCTTCGCCTCCCCCAACAAGAATAAGATGTACATTTATGCCTTGCAAAGCCTTTAGTAAAATGTCAAATCGTTTCACTCTCGTTAGGCGTGCTACAGTGCATATGACAAACTTCTTCTGATCTATTCCATATTTCTGATGTAAGTTTATATACAGGCTGTCTCTTTTATGAAAATTAAGCCCATTATAAATAGTAATTTTATTTGGTATATGTAGTTTTTCTCCTATTTTATCTGATACTGTTATCACAAAATCAGAATAATAAAAGGGTCTCAAGTTTTTTTTATAATTATGTAAAGTAGAAACAATTTTGGATGCTAAAAATGGTTTCAGTTTTGTCACCATCGCTGTTGCTTTGTTGGCTTGCGTATGAATAATATTAAATTTTTCCTTTTTAAATATCTGGTACAGTTTAAAAAGTATTACTAAATTATTCCGTCCTTTGGACAAATCAAGGGGTATAAAATGGATATTGGCAAAATCATTTGCAAATTTTTCATGGGCGATCACTGTGATTTCCAAACCCTCCTTTTGAAGCTCGTGTGAAAGCTCAATGGTATGTTTTTCAAGTCCGCCATCTTCATTGCCGGCCAATATTTGGCAAATTTTCATTTTCTAACACCTCTCTTCCCCGTTTTTAATTTTAGTATAAATACAAAAAAATTATCTTTACCGCTGACTGTAACGCGAGGAATTTCATATGAATTACACTCATTCAAATCAGCAATACCAACTTTCGTTGTGACTGCATTGGTATAATTACAACCAGCAACGATTTTTTTATCTCTAGGGCTATAAAGACCAAAAGGATAGGCGAAACTATGACAAACTGTTTGAAATTGTGCTTCAATCCGCTCTTTTGAAACACAAATTTCATTTTGAGCTTCTTCAGCACTTAAACTATTTAAGTTAACATGCGTAAGTGTATGGGCACCAATCTCTATCAGACCACTGCCCAATAACTCCCTAACCTCATCATCACTGAGTTTAGATTCTTCTTTAAGTCCTGCCCCTTCATTTTTAGCTTTTCGATACCCTGACCAATCTCTATCTTGACGGTCATTAACCAGATAGATTGTGGCCTTGAAACCATATTTTTTTAAAATGGGAAGTGCATTTGTCAGATTATCTTGATATCCATCATCAAAAGTAATCACTACGCTCTTGGATGGTAAATTCTTTTTTTGAAATATTGCTTCTGTCATCGTGTAAGAGTGCCATCCATTGTCATGTAGATACTTAATCTGTATTTCAAAGTTTTCAGGAGAAACACGCAGAGAATTAAACTTTTTACCCGGAATACTATCACGTACCATATGGTACATCAGTATCCTTGGATAACGGTAGTCAACTGCTCTCTTCCACCAGGCATAAC
Organism: Sulfurovum sp.; assembly: GCA_024637255.1. Taxonomy (GTDB): domain Bacteria; phylum Campylobacterota; class Campylobacteria; order Campylobacterales; family Sulfurovaceae; genus Sulfurovum. Next base: position 34,280 of record JAGXFO010000003.1, on the reverse strand, counting down.
GGTAGGAAAAATAGATGGCCATAAGCAAAATAGACAAAATGAAGTAAGTGGTCATAACAACTCCCTATAAACAGACACCGTACTTTGAACCATTTTTTCCAAGGAGAAATTCTCATAAATGTATTGATATCCGTCAAAGCTTAAATCCTTGCACTGTTCTATACATTTTGCCAAGGCCTTACTCTCACCCACAGGATAAAAGAAACCATTTTCACCTTCCACAATAATGTCCAGCACTCCCCCATGATTTGTTGCTACTACGGGTGTATTGAGAGCCAATGCCTCGGCGACACTGCGTCCAAAACTCTCCGGTTTTTTAGAGCTGCTGACTACCACATCACTTAAAGCATAAATTTCTGCTACCTTGCTTTGTGAACCTGTAAAAACTATGTTCTCGTCTAGCCCCAATTTTTTAACCAGTACTTCCAACGCTTGAAAATACTCCTGTTTATCTTGACGTATCCCACCGACAATCAAACCTATAATTTTTGGATCATTTTTTTTCAGTAAAGCAATAGCTTCAACAAATGTCTGGTAATCTTTAAGTTGGGTGATACGGCCCACGGTTGTAATGACTCGCTTGTCTTCCAAATGATACGCTTTTTTAAACTCTTCTATAAATGTATGATCAATATTTTGAGGGTTAAACACTTCTAGGTCTATGCCTCTGGGAATCACTGCGATTTTTTGATCGGCCATCTGATAGTACTTCTGAATGTACGCCTTGATGGCACCACTCACACAAATGACTCTGTCACCTTTTGTCATAATAGCGCTATAGTGGCCCACGCTATTGAATCCATGCACGGTGGTCACAAAAGGTATGTGCAGCTTTTTATTTGCAAGATATGTCAGCCATGCCGGTACCCTGCTTCGCGCATGAAGGATGTCAGGCTTTAATTCGCTCAATAGTTTCCGCAACTTCACAATACGCAAAAAAGCCGTAAAAGGATTTTTGGAACATACATCAAAAGCAATATGCCTGCCGCCGTCTTGTTCTATCTGCTCCTTCAGCTTCCCCCCTGCACTAATGACAATACTCTCATGCCCCAGCCTTAGCAATTCACGGCTGAGCTCCATAGCGCCGCGTTCTACTCCGCCCTCATTAAGTTCTGGCAGCAGCTGGACTATTCTCATAGATACAGCTCTTTGGTGTATGTTTTAAAATCGATTTTTTTATTTTTATTTTCTACGGTTCCGTCAAAAACATGCAGATATCCTTCTTTTTCTAAAACATCCATAAATCGCGTAAATTTGTTTTCTTCCTGACTTTCTAGGGGCAATGCAACCACATTAGACTTGCCGTATGAGATAGCTTCAGATATCATCGAAGTACTGTCTCCTGTGATAAAAACGGTTTCACACTGCTCAAGAAAATCAGGGAGAGGGTTTATGGGATTTTTTGAATAAATGACTTCATAATCAAAGTTATACTCTTCTATCAGCTTTTCGATTTCTTTTGAAGTACGCGGTGATGTGCTGACGGCAATCTCATACTCTCTATAGTACTCTTTTATAAAGTTCAATTGTTTCTGTATCGTTTCCCCTGTCATCGTAAAAAGTTTGTTATCCCCACCGATAACAATACCTATGGATGGCTTCTTCCCCCGGTAGAGTCCTCTAGGCTCAACATAAGAAAAGTTTGCAGGTATTTCTACAATATTGTCTTGTTTTGGCGGATTGTCATGGCTTTGAGCGAAAATGACGTCAAAATCAAAACGATACCCTTTGGGCAACATCATCGCTACAGACTTAGCCTTCATGCCTTTAGCCAAAACCTTTGCAGCATAGTAGGTCGTTGAGCCGGTAGCTACTGTTACATCATACTTTTTAATGATCTCAACATCAAACAGTAGTGCTGTTTTTATCCCTAATTTATCAAAAAAATAAGAGAGTGTTTGGGCTAATTTATTTTTAAAATGTACTTCAGCGATATCATAAGGTCTATTGAGGTATTTGGCAAAAGCAATAGACTGGTTCAAGTGCCCCATGCGACCGTCACTCAAAATCAATACAGGACTCATAGACGCCACCTATTATGCATCCAAAACCATTGGGCAGGGTACCGGTTAACAATGTCTTCAATCGCTTGGTTATACTTCAAGGTCATCGTTTCTAATTTTTTCTCTTTATCTTCAATCTCATCTGCGGTATATTCGATAGGATCACTAATGATCATCTCATATAAACCTTCCTTGTCTCTAGCAATAAAAATGGGGATCACAAGAGGGTCAAATTTCAATTTGAGAGAAGCCACCGACAGAGTTGTCTCAGCGTCTCTGCTAAAAAAACGTATCTTAGCGCTGTTGGAAGTCCCTGACTTTTGGTCTATTAACAAGCCTACATTTCCAGCGGTTTTCAATTTTTTGATCATAAAAAACATGGCTTTAGACTTGTCCACTGCCTCATTGCCGTATCTTTCACGAAAAGGGGTAGTGATATTTTCATCTATAAGTTTGTTATTTCCTTGCCGTCCTATTGCCAACATGGGCAATCCATGCTTAGCCAAAAAGTGAGCAGCCAATTCCCAGTTGGAGAAGTGTGCAGTCATAACGATGACACCTCTGGGGCTATGGCGTGCAATGGCTTGCAGAGTTTCTCTTGCCTGGGTACTGTTTTTAATCATTTTGTCGATATCAAGCCTATCGACAAACATCAATAAGATTTCAGAAATGGTCCTTGAAAGCTCTATGTACACTTCTTTTGAGAGTCCTTCAACTTCTTCTGCACTTTTCTCAGGATATGCCATTGAAAGGTTTTTTATGGTCAATAGGCGTCTTTCTTTATCTAAATGATACATTAAGAGCGTAAGTTTTCGGACAAAACCATAAACTAAGGAGATGGGAGCAACTTTTGCAATCCACAAAAACAATTTTACTAAAGCATATTCTATCTTTTCTCTCATCGTCACCTCAAGTTATTGTCTCTTATTTTACCCAAAAAGCCTAAAGGATTCACAGAAGCTGCAAGTCCTTTCAATTTATTTTGCTATAATCACGGTCATTCAAAGCTGCCAAAAGGAATATTATCGTGATAGGTATCGTCGATTACAACATGGGTAACCTTGCTTCTGTCATCAATGCTTTTGCTAAAGTAGGAGCAGACACCAGACTTGAGAGTGATCCTGCAAAACTTGAGCAGTACGATAAACTCATCCTGCCTGGTGTAGGAGCCTATAGCGAGGCGATGAAACACCTTCAAAGCAACGGCATGGATGAGGCAGTCAAAAACTTTGCAGCAAGCGGTAAACCTTTGCTGGGTATCTGTCTGGGCATGCAGCTTCTTTTCGAAAGCAGCGAAGAATTTGGTACTACACAGGGGCTTGGTCTCATCCCGGGCAAAGTGGTGGCATTTGATGAAAACAAATTTGACCACCCCCTCAAAGTACCTCACATGGGATGGAATGAACTGTTTGTCCAAAAAGACACAGCCATTTTTAAGGGTCTTGCCAAAGATTTTTATCTTTATTTTGTACACTCGTATCATGCTGTGTGTGACGATGCATACGCCATAGGCAAAACGCACTACGGCTATGAATTTGTATCTGCTGTGCAAAACGGAAATATTTACGGCATCCAGCCGCACCCGGAAAAAAGCCATAACAATGGACTTAAAATCATAGAAAATTTTGCAAAACTATAGGACCAAATATATGACCATACTCCCCGCAATCGACCTCAAAGACGGAAAAGCCGTAAGACTTAGCAAAGGACTCATGGAGTCTGCCAAAATATACTCAGATGAGCCATGGCAAGTGGCTAAAAAGTTTGAAGAACTTGGAAGCGAATGGGTACACCTTGTTGACCTTAACGGTGCCTTTGCAGGGAAACCTGAGAATTTGGAACAAATTAAAAAGATTCGCCAAAACTGTAATCTTAAACTCGAGCTTGGCGGGGGTATACGTGACGAAGAGACCATTAAGATGTATCTAGATCTTGGCATAGACAGACTCATCTTAGGGTCTATCGCTGTAAAAGACCCCGAATTTGTAAAAGCAATGGCTGCCAAATACCCCATAGTAGTCGGTATTGATGCTATCGACGGCATGGTAGCCGTTGAGGGCTGGGCGGAAACTTCAGACATGAAAGCAACTGATCTTGCACGTGAGTTTGCAGCATGCGGTGTGCAAGCCATCATCTGTACAGATGTCGGACGTGACGGCATGATGACAGGTGTCAACGTAGCATTTACGCTCGAAATTCAAAAAGCTTCCGGTCTTGAAACCATTGCCTCTGGCGGTCTGAAAGACATGACAGATATTGATGCGCTCATGAAGGCTGGCATAGATGGGACTATTGTGGGTAAGGCATTCTATGAGGGCACACTTGATCTAGAAGAAGCATTTCATAAAGTAAGGAACGCAAAATGAACAAAGTCCATTTTACTACGCTGACGCTAAGTCCAGTTCAGCACTGGGCTCATTCGACTAGCCGAACTAAGGAAATCACAAATGAACGATAAATATTATGAATTAACCATTACGCTTGATGATGCCTTTGTAGATTTTATAGCAGACTTTGTAGCAAACATTTATGGCGAGGGACTTGAATTAGATACGGGAAAAATCATCGTGCGAAGTGAATCTGATTTAACTTACGTTAAAGATGCTCTTGTATCATTGGCCGGTACTTTGGGTGATGCTATCAAAATGCAATACACACAAGAAGAGAAAGAAAATATAGACTGGATAAAAACCTATCAGGATTCTATAGAGCCTATAGAAGCAGGTAGATTTTACATTTTCCCAAGCTGGTATGAGCCAAAAAAGGATTTAATAAATATTAAAATTGATCCTGCTCTTGCTTTTGGTTCAGGACATCATGCAACCACATTCTCTTGTCTTGAAGCCATTAGCACTTATGTAGATGCAGGAAAATCTGTGATAGATGTAGGCTGTGGCTCTGGTATCTTGGGGCTTGCCTGTAAAAAGCTGGGTGCTCATGTGGAACTTTGTGACACTGACCCCCTTTCTGTTGAAAGTTGTAAAGAGAACTTTAAGCTCAATGAAGAAAGCTATGACAAACTCTGGGAAGGTTCCATAGACAAAGCTGAAGGCAGCTATGATGTAGTCATTGCCAATATTATTGCAGATGTGCTAAGATTTATAGCAAAAGAGCTTAAAAATGCCTGCAAAGAAGAAGGCCTCTTGATACTTTCAGGTATTTTAGATAAAAAAGAAAACCTGGTAGTGGAATCATTTAAAGATCTCACACTACTCAAGCGAACATTAAAAGATGAGTGGGTAACACTTATTTATAAAAAGTAACTAGTTACGCGAACTCTCTGTTGAAGAGAACACAGCGTTGGCGTAGCAAAAAATGGACTTTGTTCATTTTGCGTTATAATAAGTAACTAGTTACGCGAACTCTCTGTTGAAGAGAACACAGCGTTGGCGTAGCAAAAAATGGACTTTGTTCATTTTGCGTTATAATAAGTAATGAGTGGGTAACACTCGTATATAAGAAGGAAATAAATGGCTAAGAATAATAATCAAGATAATAAGAATAATAACAATAATTTTTTTAACAATAACCCCCTATTGTCATTTGCCATATTTTCCATCGTCATCATCATGCTCTTTAAATCATTTGTGGGTGATGGTGAGGGTCTTGGCAATATGCTGAATAATCGTAGCAACGTCTCACAAACTAAAACCGTCAAATACTCTGAGATTAAAGCTGAAATAGCAAAGGGGACCATCACTTCTGTGAAGCTTACCCCCAGCACAATAGAAGCCATCGCAGATCTCGACGGGCAAAAAGTACGTTTTGTGGCGCAAAATGTGCCTACTTATGACAAAGAGCTTATTCCGCTTTTAGAAGAGAAGAAAATCACTTATGAAGGTATCATGGGTGGTGGTTTTTTCTCTGAACTTATAGGTTCACTGCTTCCTATCCTCATTTTCTTTGGTATTTGGATTTTCTTAGCCAAAAAAATGTCCAAAGGCATGGGTGGGGGCATTTTGGGTGCCGGTAAAGCAGACAAACTCATCAATTCGGAGAAGCCGGACACGAAATTTGATGATGTTCAGGGGGTTGAAGAAGCCAAAGATGAAGTCAAAGAGATTGTTGATTTTCTTAAGTTTCCAGAACGCTACATAGAACTTGGGGCGAAGATACCAAAAGGTTTACTTTTAGTAGGGCCTCCAGGAACAGGTAAAACACTTCTTGCCAAAGCAGTTGCAGGTGAAGCATCTGTGCCGTTTTTTTCCGTAAGCGGCTCAGGGTTCATTGAAATGTTTGTGGGTGTCGGTGCATCTCGTGTGCGTGACCTTTTTGCTCAAGCCAAAAAAGAAGCCCCTTCTATCATCTTTATCGATGAGATAGATGCTATTGGTAAGAGCCGTGCATCTGGCGGGCAAATGGGTGGAAATGATGAAAGAGAACAAACACTTAACCAACTCCTGGCAGAGATGGATGGTTTTGGTACCGACACACCTGTCATTGTACTGGCTGCGACCAATAGACCAGAAATCTTGGACGCAGCACTTCTTAGAGCGGGACGTTTTGACAGGCAAGTGCTTGTAGACAAGCCTGACTATGATGGACGTTTGGCCATCTTGAAAGTACACTCTAAAGGGGTTAAACTTTCTGCAAAGGTTAACTTAAAGATCGTTGCAAAACAAACAGCTGGACTTGCAGGTGCAGACTTAGCAAATATCATCAATGAAGCCGCACTCCTTGCGGGAAGATTTAACAAAAAAGAGATAGAACAGTCTGACCTTCTTGAAGCCATAGAGCGCTCTTTTGTGGGTCTCGAAAAGAAAAACAGAAAAATATCTGAAGTAGAAAAAAGAATCGTAGCCTATCATGAAAGCGGCCATGCGCTTATGGCAGAACTTACCAAAGGTGCCACACGTGTAACCAAGGTGTCCATCATTCCCAGGGGGCTGGGTGCATTGGGCTACACACTTCACCTTCCTGAAGATGAAGAACGTTTCTTGAAACAAAAATATGAACTTATGGCAGAAATAGACGTACTTCTTGGTGGTCGTGCTGCTGAAGAAGTCTTCATAGGTGAGATAAGTACCGGTGCGGGCAATGACCTTGACCGTGCTACAGCCATCCTGAAAGACATGATCTCTGTGTATGGTATGACTGATATAGCAGGTCTTATGGTACTCAAAAGAAGTCAAAACTCTTTCATTGGCGGAGGAGTTGTGAGTACGGAGTATAGTGAAAAAATGGCTGAAGATATAGACACCTACATTAGATCTACACTCAATGAACGTTATGCTTTTGTTAAAGGCACGCTGCGTGATTATAGCCAGGCAATAGAAAATATGACTGCTGTACTGCTTGATGTTGAAGTCATTGAAGGTAAAAAAGTACGTGAAATCATAGATGAGTATGAAAAAGCCAACAACCTGGAAAGTCGCTTGGCGCACACAGAGAAAATCGCTAAGGCAGCCGCAGCGGCGAAGGCTGAAGCAGACTCAGATTTATAAGACACGCTCAACTTCAGCAAGCCATACAAGTCAAGTGCTGAAGTTGTTAAATATTCACATTAAAAGATAATTATTCTCCCTTGTAATTTATTTTTATTTTGTGTATACTACTCCAAATAATAGGAGAACATTATGAAAAACATCAAAAACATACAAAGCATTTTCACACAAGACTGTTCTTTCCTGCTGCTCTGCCTCTAATACTTTACCCCCCTACTTTTTTATTTTTGCATTTCTAATTAACCACTATTTGGGTAAAATTAGACAATTTTTTACACCCATACTCTTTAGTAGTATGATACAACACTTCTCACGCTAAGGTGTAGCTTTAGTGAGAGGCATTAAAGTGTAGCTTTGCTGCACTATAAGGAGATTTATAATGGAAATAATTAAAATATTTGACACCACATTAAGAGATGGAGAACAAAGCCCTGGGGCTTCCATGAACACTGAAGAAAAAATCCAGATCGCTGCGCAGTTAGAACGTTTGGGTGTAGACATCATCGAAGCAGGATTTGCAGCAGCGAGCCCTGGCGATTTTGATGCTATCGATAAAATAGCACAACGCGTCACACGTTCCGTCGTATGTTCTCTAGCACGTGCCACAGATGCTGATGTAAAAGCCGCAGGTGAAGCCATCGCAAAAGCAAAAATGAAACGTATCCATACATTCATCGCTACCTCCAAGATACATATGGAATACAAGTTAAAAATGACCCCTGATGAAGTCATCAAAAGAGCCGTTCGTGCTGTAGAATATGCACGAACATTTGTAGATGATGTAGAATTTTCCTGTGAAGATGCAGGACGTTCTGACATGGGATTTATGAAAGAGATTACCGATGCCGTTATCGCAGCAGGGGCAAGCACTATTAATTTGCCCGACACTGTAGGTTTTAGACTTCCTTTTGAAATAGGTGCTATGGTCAAAGAGATGAGTGCTTATGTTGAAGGCAGGGCTATCATTTCAGTACACAACCATAATGACTTGGGTTTAGGCGTGGCCAACTCCTTAGAAGCGGTCATAAATGGTGCCAGACAGGTTGAATGTACCATCAACGGCTTGGGCGAAAGAGCAGGAAATGCGGCTTTGGAAGAGATAGTGATGGCATTAAAAACCCGTTCTGATGTCTTTTCAAACTATGACACCAACATCAATACCAAAGAAATTTACCCATCAAGCCGTTTAATAGCCAACATCACAGGCATAGAACCACAACCCAACAAGGCCATAGTCGGAAAAAATGCTTTTGCACATGAAAGCGGTATACATCAGGATGGTATGTTGAAAAATAAAGAGACCTATGAGATTATACGCCCAGAAGACATCGGCTTGGACATGAAAAATACTTTGGTTTTAGGCAAGCATTCAGGACGTGCTGCTTTTAAAGACAAGTTAAGCAAGTTGGGATTTAGCTTGAGTGATGAAGAGTTAAATACATCATTTGAGCGCTTTAAGATTTTGGCCGATCGAAAGAAAGACATTTATGATGATGACTTAAGGGCTTTAGTTACTTCCGAAATGACCATGGCCCCTAAGATTTATGAATTGATTTCTTTACAGTTGATGGACTGCTCCAACGGTGTCCCCTCTGCTGCGGTATGCATCAAAAAAGACGGCAAAGAAATCATGGATGCGGGTATAGGCGAAGGCACTATAGATGCTATATTTAAAACCATCGACAGAATTTCCGGCTATGAGGGTCAATTATTGGACTACAAAGTCAAATCCGTCAGTGAAGGCAAGGATGCATTGGCAAATGTTACCGTTAAAGTTTCATTTAACGACGAACCTGCCATCATAGGACACGGTTTAAATATCGACACGATGCTAGCATCTGCCAGAGCTTACATTGGGGCTTTAAATTCTTATTTGAGTATGGCAGGCAAGTTAAAGTCACGTCATTGCGACAGTTCTCAGACAGTATAGGCAAGCTAGCTGCCGCATCATCGAGTGCTAGATAATATATTTGTCTTTTTGTATCATCCAAATATATAACGCCAACTAAGCATAGTCATACCTACGCTAGTGTATTATTTCACGTGATATAAGTATACACAAATGAACTTTGTTCATTGTACATTATTTCAAATATGTTGCGGGCGTAGCTCATCGGTAGAGCATAACCTTGCCAAGGTTGGGGTAGAGGGTTCGATTCCCTTCGCCCGCTCCATAAACTTGAATCTTCAAATCAAAATTCCAAACTCTTAATTACTTTTGCTATAATCTTTTTACCAAAAATAAGGCATAACATGAAACTCGTAGTCGTTATCACAGGTGCATCTGGTGTTGGGTTGGGCAAAAAGTTTGTAGACTACTTGCCCTCAAACATCCAAGTACATGTGGTTGTCTCGGACAATGCCTTTACGGTGGAGTCTTTTGAAAACAAACAAGTGACTCTACATTCAAGCCAGAACATTGCAGCATCCATCTCTTCTGGCTCATTCAGAGTGGATGCAACGGCTATCATACCATGCAGTATGAATACTTTGGCAAAAGTGGCTTGTGGTATCAGCGATAATCTTGCTACCCGTGTGGCTGCTGTGGCTCTCAAGGAACAAAAAAAGTTGCTCCTTGCACCAAGAGAGCTTCCATTTTCTGCTATAGCTTTAGAAAATATGCACAAGTTGGCTGCACTGGATGTCATCATTGCACCACCCGTGATGGGATATTATTCCGAATCATCCAGTCTTGAAGATATGGAAAAATTCATTATCGGCAAGTGGTATGATGTATTGGGGATTGAGAATAACTTATATGAAAGATGGAAATAATGTGTGTATTGAGCCAAGGGCGAAACTTTAGTGAGAGGAATTTGGAAGGAGCTTTGCTTCTTCCAAGGGAGAAATAATGATGAAACGTGCTATCTACCCAGGAACCTTTGATCCCATAACCAATGGGCATATGGATATCATAAGACGCGCTTGTAATATATTTGATGAAATCATCGTAGCAGTGGCCGAATCTGAGGCTAAAAATCCGATGTTCAGCCTCAAGCAGCGCATAGAAATGGTAGAAAATGCCACCAAAGACTTTCCTAAAATAAGAGTTATAGGCTTCCATTCTCTACTCATTGACCTGTCTGATAATCTAAAGGCAAATATCATCATAAGAGGACTTAGAGCTGTCAGTGACTTCGAGTATGAACTACAGATGGGTTATGCAAATGCATCCCTCAAAAAAGAGCTGGAAACGGTGTATCTTATGCCTAGCCTTGAACATGCATTTGTGAGCTCCTCTGTGGTGCGTTCCATCTTGTACTTTGACGGGAAAGTAGACCATCTTGTGCCTGAAGAGGCACTCAAACTCATAAAGTCTTTACGCTGATGTATGTACTTTTTGAAGGTATCGACACTTGCGGCAAAAGTACACAAATAGACCTTATCGCACAAAAACATCCTGAAATCGTCGTAACCTGTGAGCCGGGAGGTACACAGTTTGGTAAAAAAGCCAGAGAAATACTTCTTGCAAATTCTTTGGCTTCCAAACGTGCAGAACTTTTACTCTTTTTGGCTGACCGTGCAGAACACTATCAGGAAGTTCTTTTACCCAATAAAGACAAAATCATCATCTCAGACAGGGGATTCATTTCAGGGATAGGATATGCTCTGGCCAACGGTGATTTTGATTTTGATGAGCTGGTACACCTCAACCGCTTTGCCCTTAAAGATCACTTCCCTGATAAAATTATTTTATTTATAACCGATATGAAAACCTTAAAGCAAAGAACCTCTGAAAAAAGTTTGGATGGCATAGAGCTTAGAGGGCTGGAGTATCTTCTTAATGTACAAGAACATATGAAACAGAGCATACTAAAACTTAATATCCCCCACCTTTTTATAGATGCCACGGACGATATAGAAAACATCCATCAAACGATACTAACCTACTTAAAGGTATAATTGCGACAACAAAAGCCAACGTAAGGAAAGACCAAGAATCTACCCTTGCAAGCAGCAAAGTACAAGGATACGCCCAATGATAAATCCTCTTAGAGGCATGAAAGACCTCACTTTTGATGAAAGCCAACGTTTTGTACACATCGTTACTACTGCCATAGGCATTGCTAAAAAATATGGGTATGCATACATCGAAACACCTATTCTTGAAGAGACTGCTCTGTTTAAGCGTTCTGTAGGGGAGAGTTCCGATATTGTAGGCAAAGAGATGTATCAGTTTGAAGACAAGGGAGGCAATGATGTCTGCATGCGTCCTGAAGGTACAGCCGGTATAGTGCGTGCTTTTGTCCATGCCAAGCTGGACCGTCAGCCAGTCAAACAAAAGTTTTACTACTATGGACCTATGTTCCGTTATGAAAGACCGCAAAAAGGCCGTTTAAGAGAATTTCACCAGTTCGGTTGTGAAAGTTTTGGTGAGGCTTCTGTCTATGAAGACTTCACCATCATCACCATGATAGGTCAAATCTTCTCTGAATTAGGGATAGGCTTTGACCTTCAGATAAACTCACTTGGATGTGTTGAGTGTATGCCTCCATATAAACAAAACCTTGTAGGCTTTTTGAGAGAAACGCAAGAAGAGTTATGTGAAGACTGTAATAGACGAATAGAGACAAACCCTATACGCGTACTTGACTGCAAAAACACGGCATGTCAGTCATTACTGATAAATTCTCCAAAGCTCATAAAAAACCTTTGTGGTGACTGTGACTCCGACTTCAGCAAACTTACCGTACTGCTAGACAAAGCAGGCATAAAGTATCACGTAGATACCAATCTTGTAAGAGGTCTAGACTACTACAACAAAACTGCCTTTGAATTTGTGAGTAATGACATCGGCTCACAGTCTGCCATCGCAGGTGGTGGACGCTATGACAAACTTGTAGAGTTTTTAGACGGTAAGCCTACCCCTGCTGTAGGATTTGCCATAGGCATAGAACGCATCATGGAACTTGTACAGATGCCAGAAGTCAAACGTGATGGTATCTATCTGGGTGCCATGACTGAAGATGCCGTAGAAGCCCTCTTCTCTATAGCTACGGCAAAACGCAAAGAAACCAAAGTAACGCTGGAATACTCGGCAAAAGGTTTCAAGAGCCATATGAAAGGTGCAGACAAAGCAAATGCACGCTACTGCGTACTCATAGGTGAGGATGAATTAAAAAATGGCACGATTTGGATGAAGGATTTGCAGAGTAAGGAAGAGACAACTATGCTGGTTGAAGCGTTTTAAAAAACGCTAACGCAGCCATTGCACAAGATCTTGACTCAGTCTTCCTATGACAATATTTGTAGCTTCCGCATAACCTTTGGCATCCGTTGTAGATGTAGCTTCCCGATAGCTGAATCTTTTACTTTTCACCAAATGTCCGCTCTCCGTATCGATAAGTATAAACTGTATGGAAACGACGGCATAAGACTCTGATCCACGCACACTATGATGGAAAGCAAATATGCTGCTCTCCAGCCTATAATCTTCTTTGGCGGTTGATGTGTCAAGCAGTACAGCTTTAAAGAGTCTGCTGCTATCCAGCATATCTATAAATGTACCCTGTAGAAGCTTGTTCATATTGTTTGACCATTCAGAGTTCTGATAGCTTCCTCTATCGCTGTTACTGTAGGTAAAATTCATCTTTTGTGAAACTTCTTCTTTTGCACTGTACGGATAGGTCACTTTAATATTTTTATTTTTATAAGAACTGCTCTTGGCTGTAACTACCTGAGGTATGTCCAAACTGTAAACTTTAAGCGCAGGCCCTTTTGTACACCCTCCTAGACCAATCAGCACGATAACAAATGGTAAAAATTTACTCTTTTTCATTCCCCTGGTCCTCTTCTTGATTTTCTTGATTTAAAAAGTAAATCACTTGGATTATTTTCCAATTCTCTTGACATACTACTTAATTGTCTGGAAAGAACATGCATATCTACAATAATAGGCTCAAGAATCTGTTTGAGATTATAATCTCCTCTGTCTATGCTTTTTCCTACTTTTAATGTAGCCCGATTGAAATTCTCAGTTGTTTGCTCCAAGTTACCAATCATAGCAATACTCACTCTTTTAATATCTGAAAAATCTTTTTGCATTTGACTAAAATCTGTGGTCGCTTTTGCAAAGTTGGCATTAAAATCTTTAAATGCAGTATCGGCTTCATCGAGAGAAACTATGGCTCTGTCTTCCAACTCCTGGGCTTTAATTGTCACTTTTTCAAACTGCTTAAGAATGTTACCAAGGGTTTCAATATTTTCCTCTGAAAGCAGTGTTGCCAACCTATCACCCACTCCAGATAACTTTGATACAAAAGAAGGTGCTGTACTAATAATTGGAATATAGTCTTCTGTGGGCTCCAATAACTTTGCCTCATTGGTGCCGCCTTCTATATTGATGGAAAGCAACCCTGTGAGACCGAACATTTCTGTCGAAGCGATCATGTCCTCTTTGATGGGTACTCCTTTGTCTATTCTTAAAAATATTTCTATGTTTTCTATGTTTTCAGGATTAATGCGTATTTTACTGACTTTCCCTATGTCTACACCACGAAGTTTTACACTGGAATCCTTAGAAAGTCCGGTAATGGACTCTTGCATTTCCAGTTTATAAATATCAAAGTCCTTTTGCAAACCATAATTTGCAAGCCAAAATGCAAACAACACCATGCCTGCACCAAAAAGTAATACAAAGGTACCCACTATCATATAATTGACTTTGCTATACATCTTTTATCCTGCCTTTAAACCTTTCTTTGGTGTACTCATTTTTAAAAAATTCTTCCACAAAAGGATGTTTAGATTGTAACACATTTTCTAATGTTCCATCTGCTACCACATGCTTGTCTGCCAAAATAGCCATCCTGTCTACGATGCTGAAGATACTGTCCAGATCATGCGTGATCATCACTACCGTTATACCCAGCAAATCGCGCAATTTGACGATCAAAGCATCAAAATTTCGGGCACCTATAGGATCTAATCCCGAAGTAGGTTCATCTAAAAAAAGTAACTTTGGCTCCATGGCAAGAGCACGTGCCAGTGCTGCGCGTTTTATCATACCGCCACTAAGCTCAGAAGGATACAGTGCTCCCACATGGGCAGCCAAACCTACAAGAGCAAGCTTGGAACTCACCAATTTCTCTCTCATTTCTTCGCTTATGTTGGTGTATTCTTTAAGTTGTACTTCTATGTTTTCAGCGATGGTTAAAGAAGAATAGAGTGCGCCAAACTGAAAAAGAACACCCCAGTCACTTCGTAATGCCTGCGCTTCTTCAAAACTGATATTTTTTAATGATCTGCCTAAGACATTTATATTTCCGGCGTTTGGTTCCAAAAGCATAATCATCTCTTTCATCAGTACCGATTTTCCAGAACCACTTTCACCCAAAATAGCATATATTTCATTTTTCTCAATATGCAGACTTACTCCATCATGAATGGTGCGTGCACCAAATTTCGTAACCACACCTTCTACTTCTATCGCACTCATATGCCAAACTCCGTGAAGATAATAGAAAACAGTGCATCAAAAGCAATAACCAGGAAAATAGCGTTCACAACAGATGCAGTGGTCTGAAGCCCGACACTTTCCGTGTTGTCTGAAACCTGGAATCCCCTGAAACAGCCTATGGACGCAATAAGAAATGCGAATACTGGTCCTTTTACCATCCCCAGCAGATAATGCTTTACTTCCAATACCTCATGAAGCCTGTCCACAAACTGATACATAGAGATACCCAGTTCCATAGATGCTGCAACCATGCCTCCAAGTATGCCGACAAGATCAGCAAAAAAGATAAGCAGAGGCAGTGCTATCATCATCGCAAATACACGAGGGAGCACTAAAAAATAATAGGGATCAAAACCCATGGTGCGCATAGCTGCTATCTCTTCAGTGATCTTCATAGCACCTATCTCAGCAGTATACGCCGAGCCGCTGCGTCCTGCGATAATAATAGCCGTTATCAACGGTCCCAGCTCTCTTGTAATGGAAATGGCAACCGTATCGACTATAAAAATATCTGCTCCGAACTTTGCTAACTGAACAGCACCCTGATAAGCGATAACCATACCTACAAAAAATGAAGTCAAGCCAATAATAATAAGGGCGTTAAATCCAGATTGATGCACATGATATACGATTTCTTTAAATCGTATATCTTTAGGTTTAAGCAGCAAATGAAACATGGCAAAAAATAAATGGCCCAAAAAAACAATAAAATCTTTCATATCTGTATATGTTTCAGCTGTAGCTATGCCCAAATTTTCGATAAAACCTTTTTTTTCAGGAACAACTATTTTTTCAGGGGTCATCTTGAGAAGTTCATACATCTTTTTTTGATTTTGCGTATAACCCATGACTTCCACTTCTGCCTCTTTGCTCAATCGTTCAAAATATTCTATAAAAAGCAATACCCCCGCACTATCAAAAGAAGTGATACCCGAAAGATTCCACAGTATTTTTTTGCTCTGAGGTATGTTACGCAGCTCCTGTTCAATATCATTAATACTCAACAAAGACCAATCTCCAGCTGAGATAAGTTCAAAATGACTTGGATGTGCTTGGATACTTATGTATAGTGGTTTCATAAGATTGATTATAGTTAATTTTTTGTAAAAGATAAGGTATAATTCCCCAAAACCTAATATCAATACAGAAGAGGTACATATATGAAAAGTTTTGGCTTAGACATTTGGGGTGACGATAATTTTATCATCAAAAAAGATACCATCAATATCAATCATGCATCAAAACCCTCTCTGCTTGGTATCACGAATGACATAAGGGAAAAAGGATACAAAGGTCCTTTGCTTCTTCGCTTTCCTCATCTCATAAAAAAACAGATTGACACCCTTTTTTCTGCTTTTGAAAATGCCAAAAAAGAATTTGGCTACCAAGGAAATTTTCAAGCCGTCTTCCCTTTGAAGGTCAACCAGTTTCCCAATTTTATTCATGCTTTAATGGATGTTTCAAGCGGCTACAATTATGGCTTGGAGGCTGGAAGCAAGGCTGAACTGATCATCGCTATGACTAAAACGCCCATGGGTGCGCCTATCACTGTAAACGGTTTTAAAGATAAAGAGATGATTTCTCTTTGTTTCATCGCTGCAAAAATGGGACACAACATCACTGTAACCATAGAAGGTCTAGGAGAGCTGGAAACCATCATACAGGTCAATAAAGAGTTCAATGAGAACATCCAAACCCCTATTTCTCCCAAGATAGGTGTACGTATACGCCTTCACAGTTCAGGTATGGGCATTTGGGCAAAAAGTGGTGGATACAGTTCGAAATTTGGACTTACTTCCACAGAACTTCTGGAAGCCTATGAGATGCTCAAAAAAAATGCTCTTTTGGAACACTTTTGGATGATTCATTTTCATATAGGCTCCCAAATGGGTGACATTGCCCCACTCAAAAAAGCACTTAGAGAAGCTGGAAACATTTATGCAGAACTTAAAAAACGTGGTGCAGATGCCCTTGGTGCCATAAATATCGGCGGAGGGCTTGCTGTAGAATACAGTCAGCATGCTCATCATCAGGAAAGAAACTACTCCATCAAAGAGTTTGCCAATGACGTTATTTTCCTTATGCAGGAGATTGCAAAAAGTAAAAATGTTCAGGAACCTGATATCTTTACAGAGTCTGGGCGCTATATTGCTGCCAGCCACTCTGTACTTGTCGCTCCGGTACTGGAACTTTTTTCTCAGGAATACAATGAGAAAGGCTTGCGGCTAAAAGAGAAAAATCCTCCTCTCATAGCAGAACTCTATGACCTTTACAATAACATGAAACGTTCACATGCCAGAGAGTACCTACACGACACTCTCGATCATATGGAGAGCTTGCTGACACTTTTTGATCTAGGATATATTGACCTTGAAGATCGCTCTAACACGGAGATACTGGTAAACCTTATCATTAAAAAAGCAATTGCGCTTCTCAAAGACGAGGATGTCGATGAACTTAAGAAATTGCAAGACCGTATACAGGAAAAATATCTGGTTAACTTTTCTGCGTTCCAGTCACTGCCTGATTTCTGGGGCTTGGCGCAGCAGTTCCCCATCATGCCCTTGGACAGACTCGATACTAAGCCTACCAATCCCGCAAGTATTTGGGATATTACCTGTGACAGTGATGGGGAGATAGGATTCAATAGAGACTTACCCCTATACCTTCATGATATCGATGTATCCAAGGAAGAGTATTTTCTTGCATTTTTTCTAACGGGAGCTTATCAGGAAGTGCTGGGTATGCAGCATAATCTTTTTACCCATCCTACTGAAGCAGTCATTACTTTTGATGAAAATGGAGAGTATATTATAGAAAATCTTATCGAAGCACAAAATCTTATGGATGTACTTGATGACCTCGACTATGATACCAACATTGTAGACAAAGTACTCAAATATAAAATAGAAGAGTCTGACTATATCAGTAAAGAAGAAAAACGTGTACTTTTGGGTAAACTATACCTTTATTTAAGTGAAAATAGTTATCTTAAGACTATTCAGGCAATAGATGAAAAAAACTAAGGAATACAGTGAACCCATTTAGTCTTATTAGAGAAGATTTTCTCAACGTCAAAAGGAATGACCCTGCACTGCACTCTAGTTTTGAGCTATTTTTTAACTATCCGGGTCTGTGGGCACTGCTGTTTCATCGTATCGCACACTGGCTTTACAAAAAAGGCTTAAGATTTCTTCCCAGATTCATCTCGGCCATTGGTCAATTCTTGACCGTGATTGACATACACCCCGCTGCGAGCATAGGACGTAGAGTTTTTATAGACCATGGTGTAGGTGTGGTGATAGGTGAAACTGCTATCATCGGCAATGATGTAATTATATACCAACAGGTGACGCTAGGAGGAGTGAGAACAGACAAAGGGAAAAGACACCCTACCCTAGAAGATGGTGTGGTTATAGGGGCTGGGGCAAAAATACTTGGTAATATCACCATCGGTGCCAATTCAAAAGTAGGTGCCAATTCTGTTGTGGTAAAAGATGTACCGCCTGAGTCAACAGCCGTAGGTATTCCTGCGCGTGTACTCAAGAGAGGCTACGACAAAACTCCTCTAAGCCACGATAAAATCCCCGATGTCAACAAAGAAATATTTGAATATCTTCTCAAGCGGCTTGCAGTCCTTGAAGCAGCAATCGAAACGGGCGACAACAAGCATATTAAAGAAAAAGATCATGAACTTGAAGAGTTTTATGACAATTTTATCCATTCTATGGACTAGATATAGAGCAGTTCTAAACCACTTTTAGGTATACTAATTAAATTTTTATTTAAGGGTTTTTTATGCTTTCTGATCGTATCAAAACACTGTCTCCGTCACTTACCATTGCTGTCGCTTCACTTGCACGTGATCTAAAAGCACAAGGTAAAGACATTCTTTCTTTTTCAGCAGGAGAACCGGACTTCGAAACACCACAGCCCATCAAAGATGAGGCCATTAAAGCCATCAATGAAGGATTTACCCGCTACACGGCAGTAGCAGGAATACCGGAGCTTTTACAGTCTATCGCAGGAAAACTTAAAAGAGAAAACAACCTTGAGTACGCGCCTTCAGACATCATCGTAAGTAATGGCGCAAAACAATCTCTCTTTAATCTCTTCCAGGCTGTAATCAATGAAGGGGATGAAGTGATCATTCCCTCGCCATACTGGGTCACATACCCTGAACTTGTAAAATATGCCGGCGGCATTCCTGTGATTATACATACAGATGAGATAAGCGGATTTAAGATTACTGATGATCAACTCAAAGCCGCTATCACGCCTAAAACAAAAATGATAGTCCTTACTTCACCATCCAACCCTACTGGCTCAGTGTATTCTAAATCGGAGCTTGAGTCTTTGGCAGAAGTACTCAAAGATACAGACATCTTAGTAGCCTCTGATGAAATGTATGAAAAACTCGTCTACGACACAGACTTTGTAGCCGCAGCGAGCATCTCTGAAGATATGTATCAAAGAACGGTTACCATCAATGGTTTGAGCAAATCTGTAGCCATGACAGGATGGCGTTTTGGATATTTAGCGACACCCAATAAAGCACTTATTCGGGCGATGAATGATCTACAGAGTCAAAGCACATCAAACATCAATTCCATTACCCAAAAAGCTGCTCTCGTTGCACTTGATGGTAAAGTAGATGATGAGATTGAGCAGATGAGAAGAGCCTTTGAAGGCAGAGCTGCTGAAGCCGTAAAACTTTTTAACGAAATAGATGGTCTTTCCGTACTAAAGCCGCAAGGTGCATTTTATCTTTTTGTCAACACCAAAGATATTTCAAATGACTCCATAGAGTTTTGTAAAGAGTTGCTTCAGGCTACAGGTGTTGCAGTGGTTCCGGGCATAGGTTTTGGAGCAGAGGGGTATTTCAGATTCTCATTTGCTACAGATATCACCACCATACGTGAGGGTATCAGACGTATAGAAAAATTTGTAAAAAGTAAAAAATCCTAAACATCCCAAGGATTGGACAAACAGGTAAAAACCAAAGAAGAAGAAATACGTATTACTTCTTCTTTTTTTTCTTCGTCATATTTTCCATTACAAACCACACTGTACCTATAATACTAAATAAAATTACGGGTGCTATCCATGGATTGATCTTAATGTAGCCAAAGATTTCAATAATCACTTCACTCGAATAATACGCGCTCAATCCTATGGTAAGCACAAAGACGATAGAGGCAAATACATTGTAAAATCCAAACTTTTTAAAGTCATACTTTGCCAATGCCATTGAAATAGGCACAAGGGTTTTTATACCATAAACAAACTTCTGTATAAATATGGCCCAGATTCCGTACTTGCGCATAATCAGTGTGGCCAATGCAATCTTGCGTTTATGTTTTGCAAAGTATGGCTGAATCGATTTTTTCTGATATTTTCCCAGATAAAATAAAAACATATCACCCATAAAGTTTGACACTGTAGCTATAGTCAAGGCTGTGGCCAAGTCCATTTTTCCCATAAATGAAAACACACCTGCTGCTGCAACAATAAACAGCGAGCCGCCAAAGGCAAAAAATGCTACCGCCAAGTAACCCCAAGTCTCCAAAGAACCAAAATCCATAAAATTTCCTAAATTTAAATTAAGAAATCATATCTAAAATAGGTTAATGTTATAATCCCGTGCATGATTGAAACACTAATAAGCATCCTTTTTGTCTATGTCTTCATACTTTTGGGCTATATGACTGCAAGCCCAAAGATGTGACTTCTCTTATTTTACTTAGTACTTTGATTTTCATTCCTCTTCTTTTTATGCTGAGTTATATAATAAACAACTACTATTTATGATAAAATAATATTAAAATTTTTCAGGAGTTCTTATGTCCAAAAAAACCCTCATTATCGGTGCTGGCGGTGTCGGCAATGTTGTTGCCTTTAAGTGCGCTATGAACAGTGAAACTTTTGGAGACATCACGCTTGCAAGCCGAACTGTAAGTAAATGTGACGCTATAGCTGCAAACATTAAAACAAAAATAGGTGTACAGATTCAAACTGCATCTGTAGATGCAGACTCTGTTTCTCAACTTATAGAGCTCATACAAAGTACGGGTGCGGACATCGTCATCAATGTAGCGCTGCCTTACCAGGACCTCAGCATTATGGATGCCTGTATTAAAACAAAAGTGGACTACCTTGATACTGCTAACTACGAACACCCTGACACTGCGAAGTTTGAATACAAAGAGCAATGGGAAAGAGATGAGCAGTTTAAAGATGCGGGTATCATGGGACTTCTAGGCTCTGGTTTTGACCCCGGAGCCACCAATATTTTCTGCGCTTACGCACAAAAACACTATTTTGATGAGATACACACTATAGACATACTTGACTGCAATGCCGGAGACCATGGTTACCCCTTTGCCACAAACTTTAACCCTGAAATCAACCTTCGTGAAGTCTCTGCAAAAGGACGTTATTGGGAAAACGGTGAATGGATAGAGACCGAACCTATGGAAATCATGCAAGTATGGGACTACCCTGAAGTGGGCGCAAAAGACTCTTACCTTCTTTACCATGAAGAGATGGAATCTTTAGTGAAACACATCAAAGGACTCAAGCGTATCAGATTTTTTATGACTTTTGGGCAAAGTTACCTCACGCACATGAAATGTCTTGAAAACGTTGGCATGCTGGGTATCAAAGCAGTAGAACATAAAGGTATGAAAATCGTCCCCATGGAATTCCTTGCTACCCTGCTTCCAGATCCTGCTAGTTTGGGACCACGCACCAAAGGTAAAACAAATATTGGTATTTTTGCCAAAGGACTCAAAGACGGCAAGGAAAGAACTGTCTATATTTACCAAATCTCTGACCATGAAAAGTGCTATGAAGAAGTCATGAGCCAGGGGGTGAGTTACACGACTGGTGTACCGGCCATGATAGGTGCTAAACTCATACTCGAAGGCAAGTGGCAGGGCAAAGGTGTCTTCAATATGGAAGAACTTGACCCCGATCCATTTATGGAGGAGCTGAACAAACAGGGGCTTCCATGGAAGATCATGGAACTTGGAGCAAATGAGACACGAGTTATAGACTAGCTCTGCAGATGGATTTCCTACTCAAAAAAATCATCTCCATGTTCTTGATGCCTCTGCCCTTGGGCGTCGCACTTATCGTGCTTGCACTCCTTTTTTTGTATAGAAATAAGTTATTCAAAGCCAAATTCACCTTGGCGATAAGTCTTATGTGGTTTTTTCTATTTTCTTACGCACCCTTTGCCAACATGCTTTTGCATTACCTTGAAGCCAGTTACCCCACACTGCATCAAGCGCCAAAAGAGATGAAGTACATTTATGTTTTAGGCGGAGGGCATCATACAGATGAAACTCAGCCCATTACCTCCCAAATACACGAAGCATCTATTGTCAGACTCAATGAAGGTATACGCCTTTACCGGCAACTACACAAAAAAGCGAAAATAATAGTCTCAGGATACTCTGGACTGCACGATCCAACAACCCATGCTGCCATGCAAAAGAAGTTAGCCCTTGCCTTAGGCGTACAAGAAGAAGATATCATACTACGTCCTGAGCCAAGAGACACGCAGGAAGAAGCCATCGCTGCCAAAGCATTACTGACTGATGCACCATTTATCTTAGTCACATCTGCTTCACATATGTCACGTGCGATGCACTTCTTTACTCAAGAAGGACTTTCACCCATACCTGCACCCACCAACCATCTTGGAAGCATAAAATACCCCAATTATATAGACTTTTTTTCTTCTGGTGCACTGGTAAAATCTCGTATAGTATTTCATGAAGCCTTAGGATTGTTATGGCAAAAGATCAAAGGGGCTTAATGCAATTGGCATCTACAGGTTTTTTGGGTTTTCCCAAGAAAGGACTGACATTTCTTTCAAACATTATCATACACAACTCAAAAGAGTGGCTTGATGACCACCAGGAAGAGTATGAAAAGTACATTCTTGCTCCCAACAAAGCTTATGTGGAAGAGATGGGTGAGCATTTACAGATACTTGTACCAAACATCCACGCAATACCCAAAATAAACAAATCACTCTTTCGTATTTATCGCGATGCCAGATTTCATAGACTTGATCCCATTAAAGAACGTATCGGTATCATCTTTTGGCAGGGTGCTACACACCGCATGCAAAGTAGCTCTTTTTATATGCACTATGACCCATTTGAAATATTTGTAGCTACGGGCATACGTCAATTCAAGGCTCCACTGCTCGCTACCTACAGGGGATACATCAAAAACGATGCAAAAAGAGAAGCCTTACACGACATCCTCGAAGAGCTAAAAAGCAAAGGCTACAGCATACCAGAACCTCAGTATAAGCGTTACCCTTTAGGGCTTAACAAAGCAGACAAGCATGCTTATCTTTATCTCCATGGTGCCATGTATGCCTATATACTCTTTCCACCCGATGAAGTATTTCACTCTGGAGCCATTATAGACAGAAATTTCAAGATTTACGAAGATATGCTTGACTTGCATCAGTGGATCTATGAACTTTCCTGTGTGGATGAGATTGAAACAAAAACATTTTACTAAAACAGACACCTTGTGTATAGTGCAAAACTCACAAAAAACATCAAAAAGGCAAGTAAATGAAATCACTGTTTAAGATAGCTGGTTTTACCCCCTACATATTTATTGTGCTACTCAATGCTATGACGGATTTGGGACACAAGATCATCTTGCAAAATACCATCTTTAAAGCCTATGAAGGCCCGGAACTCATCATACTTACTGCCATAGTCAATGCTTTGATACTTCTGCCTTTTATCTTTCTCTTCTCTCCTGCTGGATTCATTGCAGACAAATATCCTAAAACTAAAGTGATAGAGTATGCAGCCATAGCAGCCATAGCTATCACTACTATGATACTCATCTCCTACTATATGGGCTGGTTCTGGATAGCATTTGCTCTAACTTTTATGCTTGCAGCACAAAGCGCCATCTATTCTCCGGCAAAATATGGACTCATCAAAGAGATGACGGGCAATGAAAAGTTGGCTGAGGCCAATGCATTAGTGCAGGCCGTAACGATATCTTCCATTCTTTCAGGAGCGATAATATATTCTGTCTTCTTTGAAAAATTACTTCAAAATGCCAGTATAGTTCCTTCAGAAATACTGCAATACATTGCACCAGTAGGCTACTTGTTGATAGGCGCAAGTACTCTGGAGTATCTCTTAGCCAGACGGCTGGTACAAAAGTTTAAAGCAGTAGAGACAGATGACACCATGAACTTTGAGCCCAAAATGTATCAAAATCTCTCTAATTTGCAACAGAATATCTCTATCTTAAAAGAACAGCGCACTATCTGGCTAAGTATCATAGGACTCTCGGTGCTTTGGGGTGTGTCACAAGTGGTTCTGGCCATATTTGGAGAACATCTTAAAAGCACGCTAGGTATCACAAATACCATTATTGCTCAAGGCTTGCTCGCACTGGCAGGTGTAGGTATGATACTGGGTTCCATATATGCAGGTCGTGTCAGTAAAAACTACATTGAAACAGGCATCATTCCTCTTGGCAGTTTTGGTGTAGCATTTTCTCTCTATATGATTCCTTCTCTTACTTCTCTGTGGTCATTAGGTACAGCCATTCTATCCTTTGGTTTCTTTTCAGGACTTTTTATCGTGCCGCTCAATGCTATGATACAGTTCGCATCGCCCAACAAAATGCTAGGCAAGATCCTCGCAGGCAATAACTTTATGCAAAATGTAAGCATGTTGCTCTTTTTGCTTTTAACTGCTGTGTTTGGGTACTTTCAATTCTCGACCACAGGACTGTTCTATATTGTTTCTACTATCTCTTTTATAGGGATGGTATATACCTTTATTATGCTGCCACAGTCCCTCGTTCGGTATGTTATTCGTATGTTTATAAGCTTTAAGTACACTCTTCATGTTGAGGGGCTCAAACACATAAAAGCAGATAAAGGCATACTTCTTTTAGGCAACCACGTCTCATTTCTAGACTGGGCCATCTTACAAATGGCATACCCAAAACAGATACGTTTTGTCATTGAAAGGTCTTACTATGAAAAGTGGTATATTAAACCGTTTCTCAAATTTTTTGCTGTCATACCCATCTCTAGCAGAGGAAGTAAAAGTGCTCTGGTCAAAGTGACTGAAGCACTAAACCGCGGTGAAACAGTAGCACTTTTTCCCGAGGGACATCTCTCGCGTAATGGCCATTTGGGTACATTTCAGCGAGGATTTGAAATAGCGGCAAAAGAGGCCAAGAATGCAGTGATCGTGCCTTTTTATCTTAGAGGGCTATGGGAAGACAACTTTTCCTATGCATCAAAAAAGATGAAACAGAACAAGAGTAAAGAGATTTCTGTAAGTTTTTCAGCACCTATAGATATTCGCTCTTCAGCAGCAGAGGTAAAAAAATCAGTATTTGACCTCTCCATACAAAGTTGGAAACACTATGCTGAGTCTTTGCCTTGTTTGCAAAAAGCTTGGATACATACTGCTAAAAATGTCGGTTCAGCATTTTGTATGGCAGACTCAACAGGTACTGAAGTGAGTGGAGACAGATTTATTACTGCAACACTCATGATGGCTTTGGCACTCAAGCCGAAACTTAACAAAAGCCAGAACATAGGTCTGCTTTTACCCACTTCGGTAGCGGGTTCCATGGGAAATATGGCAGTGCTTACATTAGGAAAGACTATTGTGAATTTGAATCATTCCTCTGGGGAAGAGAGCCTGATTCATGCACTCAAAATAGCCAATATCAGTAAAGTGATTGCCTCAAAACTTTTTGTAACAAAACTCAAAGCAAAAGGTTTTGAACTAAGCAATATACTTAAAGAGGCTGATGTCATCTATCTTGAAGAGATCAAAGAAGATATGGACAAAAGCAAAAGGATCTTCATGCTAATGGTGGTCAAGGTATTACCGGCATGGCTACTTAGTATGGTATTTATTAAAAAGAGTAACATTCAAGACACAGCAGCGATACTCTTCTCCAGCGGAAGTGAAAGTACTCCAAAAGGCATAGAGTTAAGCCATCAAAATATCATGGGGAACATTAAACAGACTGCCACACTTCTTAATCCTACAGATACAGATGTGATGCTGGGGATATTACCTATTTTTCATTCACTTGGATTAACAGTCACAATGCTTTTGCCTCTTATAGAAGGTATCCCTGTTGTGTCTCATCCAGACCCTACAGATGGTCTGGGCTTAGGTAAAATGGCTGCAAAATATGAAGCAACCATGCTGTTGGCAACTGCCGCACTTCTTAGACTCTACACCAGAAACCCTAAACTCATCCCTCTTATGTTCAGTAGCATGCGTATGGTAGTCACGGGTGCAGAAAAACTTTCCCAAGAGACACGAAATGAGTTTAAAAATAAGTTTGGGCTTGATATCTATGAAGGCTATGGCGCAACTGAAACCACACCGGTGGCTTCGGGCAATATGCCCGATGTGCTCATGTTGGATTCATGGAAACCGCAGATAGGCCAGAAAATAGGTACCGTTGGTCTCCCTCTGCCAGGATCTGCTTTCAGAATTGTTGATCCTAAAAATTTTGAGATGCTTAAAACAGGAGAAGAAGGTATGATACTCATAGGTGGTACACAGATCATGAAAGGCTACGTTGGCGAGCCTGAAAAAACCGCTTCTGTCATTAAAA
Source organism: Sulfurovum sp. (assembly GCA_024637255.1). GTDB lineage: Bacteria > Campylobacterota > Campylobacteria > Campylobacterales > Sulfurovaceae > Sulfurovum. The sequence goes on along the minus strand of JAGXFO010000003.1, from coordinate 7,716 downwards.
ACATAGATGGCATAAGATGGTATGTCACAGGTGACAGAGGCTACTTAGATGAAGACGGGTTTCTGACTATCATTGATCATTGCCAGCCGTTTTGCTAAAATAGCAGGAGAAAATAAAAATGAAACAAAGAGAGAAAATCATCATTTTCGATGGCATCTGCGGCTTGTGCAACAAATCCATAGACATTCTTATGAAACTGGACACACAAAAGATATTTCAGTACACTTCCCTGCAGGGTGAATTTGTTAAAACATTAGATATTAAACCTGAGATTGACAGTATCATCTTCTATAAAGATGGCTATGTGTACTACAAATCAACTGCCATTTTAAAAATCTTCCGGTCTTTAGGGGGTATATGGATTCTTACACAATTTTTTTACATCATCCCCAAAGTGCTTAGAGATTTTATCTATGATGTTATCGCCAAATATAGATATGGAATATTTGGAAAGATGCAAAGTTGCAGAATGCCCAAAGAAGGAGAACTGGAATTATTTATAGATTAACTCCTCAAAGTTCAATAACTCCATAGAGATTCACTATTACCAAACATGACAAATCACTCAGATAGCTATTCGCTAGCCATAAGCATATAGTTTTCTCTGTGTATAAGACTATAAATCTATAGCGTATTTCTTTAAGGTTTCCAAGTCAATGAGCTCAAGCATTTTCATGTGTGTAGCATGGATAAATATCTGTGGAGCCATGCCATCTATGTGTGCTCTAACAAAAGAGTGGCCGCCTAAACACCAACTCTGTCCTGGCTGTACACCGCTAAAGTCATACTGAGGCATAGGCGTCGAAAGGTCATTACCTACTTTCTTGGAGTAGGCCAAAAATGCCTCTGTAGCGTAAATGCATATGGCATGCACAGCGGGGTTGTGCTCACCCGTATTGCATGATCCGTCCCTGTGAAACCCGGTTAAAGGCTTCAAACTGCAAGGCTCCAGGGGTTCACCTAAAACGTTTAATGATTCATCCATTTTTTATCCTTAGCTATTTGAGGTGATTATAGCCAAAATAAACAGTCCTCAGCTAAAGGTTCTTATTTTTAAAGCGCTTTTGTAAAATGAGGTAAATTAGTAACTGGTTCGAAAGCCGTATGGAGACTCTCGCAAAATACAAAAGTGTAGCCAGATCAATCCACTCATGGGTTTGAAAAGATATAATAAAAAAGTTGAAAACCAAATATGTTGTTAGCTAACTAAAAAGTGTCTCCAATGTAGAAGGCATTCCGGGGAGGGTTGCATGATGTCAGTAGATATCGTTGGAGTAAGTGGTGTAGCACTGGTAATTGTTACATACTTGATGCTTCAACTCGATAAGATAAATCCAAAAGGATTTTGGTACTCATTTTTAAATGCTTTTGGTTCAGTAATGATACTATACTCTTTGACATATAATTGGAATCTAGCATCTTTTTTTATAGAGTTCTTTTGGATATTGATAAGTTTTTATGGGCTTTGGAAGTGGTATCATATACGCTCACAAAAATAAAAAGTATCCCTACCTGTTCAGACAATGTCAGCAATAGAGCAAGAAGCAGGTTGTTGTAAAGTTCAACTGATATATAATTGCTTTTAACACTATATAAATTCATCGTAAAGGCTAGCATACATGATAAAAAAAATTCTTATAGGTCTTGCGGTTCTTGCGGCAGGAATACAGTTTATACCTTATGGAAAAACGCACAGCACTCCTCCTGTCACTGGAGAACCAACATGGGATTCACCTCGTACAAAGGAACTCTTCAATAACGCGTGTGCTGACTGTCACTCTCACCAAACAAAATATCCATGGTACAGTAATGTTGCTCCGATTTCATGGCTGATTGAATATGACACAGAAGAAGGACGTGAACACTTTAATGTCTCGGCATGGGGAAAGCAGAAAAAAAATGAGGGAGAAGATGCTGCCAAAGAGGTACGTGAAGGAGAAATGCCTCCATGGTTTTATCTACCAACACACCCAGAAGCAAAACTTACAGATATAGAGAAAAAAGAGCTAATGACTGGGCTAGAAAAAACTTTTGGGAAGGAAGAGGAGGAATAAAGATTCTTTTTCCAAGATAAGAGAGTGGCATATACAGCGCTCTCTTCCCCTTTTCTAATAAAAAATCTTATTGGAGAGAACAACTTTACATTTCCCATTCTTAGTTTTGCATGAGTTATTCAACTACCATGCTGGATGTACCGTTAAAAGGAAAAATAACATGGGTATTGAAACTGATCTTCTTGGATTGAACTGCGACGAAGCTGCAAGCAGACTGGATCAATATGGTCCTAATCTCTTACCAGGTAGTCAGCCAAAAACAATGCTATCCATTATGCTTGGTGTAGTAAGTGAACCTATGTTTTTAATGCTGCTGGTTGCAGGCGGGACTTATCTTGCTCTAGGCGATCGCGAAGAAGCAATGTTTTTACTCTTTTTCGTCTTTGTGGTCATCGGCATTACTCTGGCACAGGAACATAAAACACAGCGTGCACTTGAAGCATTACGTGATCTTTCATCTCCCCGAGCACTGGTGATTCGCGATGGCCAAGAGCTTCGTATTCCTAGTGGAGAAGTTGTGCCCGGAGATCTGTTGGTACTGCACGAAGGTGATCGTATCTCTGCTGATGCCCTATTATTGCAGGGGCAGTTGACTGTAAACGAATCACTGCTTACTGGCGAAGCGGTACCGGTGAGTAAAATACAAAACCCTGCTGCAACCATATTAGACACGCCTGGTGGCGATGGCACTTCATCACTTTTTGCGAGTACTGTGATAACCAAAGGTGTCGGATTAGCTTTGGTACAGACAACGGGGATTTCTACTGCAGTCGGCTGCATCGGCCAAGCATTAGCAGCAACAGATGAAACCAGATCAGGTTTGCAGCAAGCCTCTCGCACACTCGTGCGCAACCTAACCATGATTGCTTTTGGACTAGTATTTACATTGATACTGGTTAATTGGTTGTGGAATGAGTATGCTTTTTTGGAAAGCGTACTTTCTGGAATCGCTTTAGCGATGGCTATACTTCCAGAAGAAATTCCTGTAATTCTCACTGTATTTCTGGCCCTTGGTGCTTGGAGAATTGCTAAAATAAAAGTCCTTACTCGTCGTGTAACTGCTGTTGAGGAACTAGGTGCCATTACTATATTGGCGGTGGACAAGACCGGCACATTGACACAGAATCGCATGCAAGTTGCTGAACTGAGAGTGGATGATACACCATTTGTAGCAGCACAGGAGACAGAACTGCCTGAGAGCTTTCACTCTCTTGTCGAATTTGCCATACTCGCCACACCAATAGACCCTTTTGACCCTATGGAAAAAGCAATCCATGCCTTTGGGAATAAATATCTAGACGGTACCGAACACCTACATAAAGAGTGTAATCCCCAGTTTCAATATGAACTATCTCCTGAAATACTGGCTATGACACAAGTATTCTCCGGCATAAAACCATCATTTTATTTACTGGCAACCAAAGGGGCGCCTGAAGCCGTCGTCGACTTATGCCACCTCTGCGATACTGATAAAAAAACTATCCAGCTCAGAGTTGAGAAAATGGCTAAACGTGGACTTCGAGTACTTGGTGTAGCACGAGGCGAAAAGAAAGAAATTGAGTCAAATCCAGTTTGGCCAGAGAGCCAACATGATTTTGACTTCACTTTTCTTGGCCTTCTAGGATTTATGGACCCTATACGTCCAGAGGTTCCAGCGGCGATCGCTGAATGCCGAAGTGCGGGCATTCGGGTACTTATGCTCACGGGCGATCATCCTGCAACGGCACAAGCCATCGCAGAACAAGTCGGCCTCTCTGAGCGCCCAGATATCATCATGGGAGATGAGATAGCTACACTAGATGATGCCGTCCTGCTGCAACGTTTGCAACATGCCGATGTGTGCGCACGTATGAAGCCTGAGCAGAAACTTCGACTAGTACAGGTGCTGCAGCAGGCCGGCGAAGTCGTGGCGATGACAGGCGATGGTGTAAATGATGCTCCGGCACTCAAAGCGGCCAATGTGGGCATTGCAATGGGCGAACGAGGTACCGATGTTGCCCGTGAAGCGGCAGCCCTTGTACTTCTCGATGACAGCTTCGCTAGTATCACGGCCGCCATCATTCAGGGACGACGTATCTACGACAATATTGTGAAAGCAACCCGTTTTATATTTGCGGTGCATCTGCCTATTATTGTGCTGACACTTGTGCCTGCACTCGTGCACTGGCCAAGTATTCTGCTGCCAGTGCATATTGTCTTGCTTCAGCTTGTTATTGATCCTGCCTGCTCTGTTGTTTTTGAATCTGAACCTGCAGCAGCTGACATCATGCGACGTCCGCCACGGGCACTTTCTGCCACTCCTTTTGGCATAAAAAATGTGGGCTTTGCATTGATGCAAGGTGGCGGCATTGCATTTATACTTCTGGCTGGACATACTCTCTTGGAGTATATGGGATGGGATGAAACTGACATTCGCATCAGCGTGTTTTCTGCACTGGTTCTTGTTCTGTTTCTCTTGATTCTGGCAAATCGTGATTTAACCTATACTATGCAAAAAAATTTACTCAGACTCAATCCCTGGCTGATCTATATGTTTGGCGGTGTTATCCTCATACTTACGGCTGTGCTGCTTATTCCCTTATTACGTAACATCATGGGTTTTGGACAGATTACCCTGCCTCCGTTGCTTGCGGCTGCAGCATTATTCATCACTAGCTGGTTATGGTTGGTGGTTCTTCACTTGGCAAGTAAATGGGTGAGAAAATAGAACAAACTGGCACATTAAGAGAATTTAAATAATGAAATGGGGGTTCCCTCGGAGATATGATTGAATCAATTTTATAATTTACCTTGACGATTATATAAATAGGCAGTTCAGTTAGTGATATATGACTAAATAGGCTGGGTAACCATACCATTGGTGCACTTGTTTTATGTTTCATCTGATATAGTGCCAAACAAAGATGAACATCCCTATGAGCAACTGGGTTGTGTTGGGACACGTTTGTTATAATTTTCAAATATGTGTACGTTTTTAAAATAAGGAAAATCTATGAAATCAACAAATAAAACCTCTGTAGAGGTAGAGACGCTCCACGATCTCGCGGCGTTGGCAGATTATTCACTCATGGACACGCTAAGTCCTGACCCTGAGGCTACTTCGGACGGAGTTGATCATGCTCCCAGACAAGTCTTTAGTGGGCATTTTGTCCCCGTGAATCCTACGCCAATTGAAAATCCCGCGTACATCGCGCATAGCAAGAACTTTTTTAGTGAACTCGGTTTTGCCGATAGCTTGGCGCAAACAGAGGATTTTATCAGAATGTTCTCCGGAGATCTCTCGCAACTGCCAGAGCCGATGCGAAGGGTCGGTTGGGCAACAGGGTATGCGCTTTCCATCTACGGAACCGAATACTATGAGCAATGCCCTTTTAAAACAGGTAACGGATATGGTGATGGTCGTGCCATTTCTATCCTTGAAGCGGTGATAAAGGGACAGCGCTGGGAGATGCAGCTTAAAGGAGGCGGCAGAACGCCCTACTGCCGCGGTGCTGATGGTCGTGCCGTCTTGCGCTCAAGTATTCGTGAGTTTTTAGCACAAGAGCATATGCATGCTCTGGGTGTGCCAACATCACGCTCTTTGAGTCTATACACCTCAAAAACAGAGACGGTCAAGCGGCCATGGTTTACAAGAGGATCGTACTCAAGAGACCCTGAAGTGATGATTGATGAGGCCGTTGCTATCACAACACGGGTTGCCCCCTCGTTTATTCGCGTGGGTCAACTTGAACTTTTCGGTCGTCGTGCACGTAAAAATGAGCATCCAAAAGCGATGGAGGAGCTTGAAAAAATGGTGTTGCACTTGATTGATCGTGAGTACAGTGACGTCATCGATGCGCATTTACCTATCCAAGAGAAAGTGCTCTTACTAGCACGCGAGTTTCGAAAACGCCTCACATCACTGGTGGCAAACTGGATTCGTGTTGGCTACTGTCAGGGAAATTTCAATAGCGACAACTGTGCCGCAGGCGGTTTCACTCTCGATTATGGGCCATTTGGGTTTATAGATATGTTTGATCCAAAATATCAGCCGTGGACGGGTGGCGGAGTTCACTTCTCATTTTTAAATCAACCTCAAGCTGCAGAGCGTAACTTTCATGTGTTTTGCTTGGCGTTAAAGCCACTACTGGAGTCGAGTCAGCATGTTCTAAGTCAGTTAGATGAGATTAGAAACGGCTTTCCCAAAGTCATGCAAGAACAGATGGAAAAGATGTGGTCCGCCAAGCTTGGGCTGAGTACCTTTGATGCTGCATTGTTCAAAGAGCTCATCATGCTTATGATAGAAACTTCTGTTGATTATACAATCTTCTTTCGCGAACTCTCCACGATACCTGAAGACATAAGCCCCCTTGTAAAAAGCTTTTATAATGACTCGTTTTGTGATGAAAAGATTTTAAAAAGCTGGTCAGTGTGGCTAGAAAAATGGAAATCACTCATTCACCATTCCAACACGGTTGACATCAATGCCATTTCGCCCGAATCCCGTGAAAAGCTTTCAAACCAAATGAAAGAGTTGAACCCGAAATACACTTTGCGAGAGTGGTTTCTTGTCCCCGCCTATCAACAAGCCGCCAATGGAGACTATACGCTCATTAAAGAGTTGCAAGAAGTGATGACAAACCCATATGCAGAGCAATCTGAAGAGATAGAGGAGAAATACTATAAAGAAAAGCCCTCTGAGTTCTTTGATATTGCCGGCATATCCCATGTCAGCTGTTCATCGTGATTTTCGATGCGTTCTTAAATTAGTCAAAGTATCGCGTGTTATAGAATGCTTTGACTTATATTTTAAATTTTATTATTTTGCTTTTGGCATTGAATAGGCAGGTAAGTTTGTGATTTGTTGGGTTTCTAATGAGGTTTACAAAACAAGTAAGAATTCTCCTAACTGAAATTTCTCACTATTTTATATGATTAAAATCTATATTATTATGTCGGAACTGTTCAAACTCTGCCGAAGGAAGCGGTTTACTGAAATAGTAACCTTGTATTTCATTACATCCATGCAGCCGTAAGAAGGCTAACTGCTCAGCAGTTTCCACCCCTTCGGCAATTGTTTTCAGTCCAAGGCTCTGTGCCATATCAATGATGGCACTTACGATAGCGCGGTCGCCAGAATCATCGGAAATATCGCGTATAAAGGATTGATCTATTTTCAGTTTGTATACTTTGAACTTTTTCAGATAACTCAGAGAAGAATAGCCTGTACCGAAATCATCGATTGACATGCGGATTCCCTGCTCGTGAAATTTATTCATGACGTTAATCACAGCCTCCGGATCGTGCATCATAACAGCTTCGGTCAGTTCCAATTCCAGATATTCGGGCGGCAATTGTATTTCCGACAGAATGTCTGTGACCAGTTTTAGCAAATTTTTCTGTCGAAACTGTATTGCAGATAAATTCACCGCGATTATGATAGGAGTAAATCCGTCGTCCATCCAATCTTTTGTTTGTTGAATCGCAGTCCTAAGCACCCATTCCCCAATCTCAATGATTTGACCGCTACTTTCAGCTATCGGGATAAACTCAGCAGGAGAGATCATCCCTAATTCTGGATGATACCATCGTAATAAGGCTTCAGCTCCTATAATTTGTCCATTTGATAGGGAAATTTGTGGCTGGTAATATACTTGTAGTTCATTACGTTTTATTGCATGGC
>JAGXFO010000021.1 GCA_024637255.1 Sulfurovum sp. | reverse complement strand
GTATAATATTTTTCATAAGCTGACTCTTTTTTCTGTTGGATTTTTGTCGTAAAAAATTATAACTTTTTGAAATCAGAATCAGCTTTTTTACTGCGTTAAAACTTAAATAATCAACTTTTTGTGGGGATTTGCAAGTGGCTCTATAGTATATAAATAAAAGAAGAACACATGAATCCATTGATAGATCTCCTAGTCCAAAAAACGAAACTCAAAGAAGCTCATATTGGCAATATTCTCAAGCTTTTAGATGAAGGGGCGACCATTCCTTTCATAGCCAGATACCGCAAAGAGATGACGGGTGCAGCAGACGATGAAATATTACGTGAGTTTGAATCCGTCTATCATGGTGCCAAAAAACTTCTTGAACGAAAAGATGAAGTACACAGACTCATAGAAGAAAGAGGTGTACTGACTGATACTATCAAAAAAAGTATCGCTTCTGCAGAGAGCTTAAGAGTCCTGGAAGATATTTACAGACCCTATAAAGAGAAAAAAAGTTCGAGAGCTGCTACGGCTATAACCAATGGCTTGAAACCCCTTGCCAATATACTCCAAAGTGCAAAATTAAGCCTGCCTGAGTTTAAAGTACAGGCTAAATCTTTTGTTAAAGGAGAGGTAGGTTCTGTTGATGAAGCCATAAAAGGCGCGCAAGACATCTTGGCTGAGCGCTATGCAGATTAGCCACGTGAACGTGAAGCCATCCGTAACTCTATGTCTCGTTTTGGGGTGATGGAAACCAAGAAAGCCAAAGGGTTTAATGAAAAAGGGATGTATGCAAATTTTGTAAACCGTACTGAAAAGGTGGCATACATTCCTTCTCACCGTTATCTTGCCATTATGCGAGGCGTTAAAGAAAAAGAACTTTCTGCCAAGGTGACACTGGACACAGAAAAAATAGAAGAGAATATTAAAAAATATAAAATACCATCTGATGCATCAAGTTCGAAAGAACTCCTATTCGCAGCCTATAAGGATGGGCTTAAACGTTTATTGCTACCGTCAATAGAACGCGAGGTGCAGGCAGAACTCAAAGAGAAGGCAGACATCGCAGCCATAGGTGTTTTTGGCAAAAATCTCAGCCAGCTTCTTATCACTCCACCTGTAACGAAACGTGTACTGCTGGGAGTAGATCCTGCATTTCGTACAGGCTGCAAGCTAGCTGTTATAGATGAAAATGGGAATTACCTTGAGCATGCGGTCATTTACCCTACGGAGCCCAGAAATGAGTATGAGAAGTCAAGAGATATAGTGCTGAAACTCTCTTCAAAATATAACATCCAAGCTGTCGCCATAGGCAATGGCACTGCCTCTCGAGAAACGCAAGAATTTTTTGCACGTCTTAATGCAGAGGAAAATGCAAAATTAAATTACACGGTAGTGTCTGAAGCAGGTGCATCGGTCTATTCTGCTTCTGCCATCGCTGCGCAGGAATACCCCAAACTTGATGTGACTATACGTGGTGCCATTTCCATCGCGCAAAGATTGCGTGACCCCATGGCAGCTTTGGTTAAAATAGACCCAAAGTCTTTAGGCATAGGTCAGTACCAGCATGATGTAGATCAAAAACTTTTGGAAAAGAAGCTCTCTGATGTGACGCAAGACCTTGTAAACAGAGTAGGGGTTGACCTCAATTCTGCTTCTGCTTCTTTGCTATCTTATGTGGCTGGTGTAGGACCTAAGGTCGCACAGAATATTATCGCTCATAGAAAAGAGAAAGGGTATTTTACTTCCAAATCTGAACTTTTAAAAGTGAAAGGATTTGGAGCAAAAGCATATGAGCAAGCCGCCGGTTTTGTCCGCATAAAAGAAGGAAAATCAATCTTCGACAATAGTGGCATACACCCTGAAAGTTATGCCATAGCAAAACAGCTAGAAGGGTTAGCCTTGGAAAGTATAGATGCAAAAAGTATGGCCGAAAGACTGAAAGTTGGTGAGGAAACCCTGCGCGACATCATAAAAGAACTTCAAAAACCTGGATTTGATCCAAGAGAAGAGCTACCACCAATTCCTTTCAAAAAAGGGGTGACTGACATCAAGATGTTACATGAAGGATCTTTTGTTTCCGGTATAGTAAGAAATATAGCAGATTTTGGAGCCTTTGTGGACATAGGCCTTAAAAGTGACGGCATGATACACATCTCCAAGATGAGCGACAAACGCATTTCCCATCCCCTAGAAGTACTTTCTCTCAACCAGTTTCTACCACAAATAGAAGTTATTTCCATAGATGAAGAAAAAGGTAAAGTAGGGCTTAGCTTATGCTTTAAAGCATAAGTATCAACCCATAGGATAGAGTATCTCTTCATGCACCTTGTCACAGGCTTTTAGCACTTCGTCACTAAGTGTAAGCTCCATGGCTGCAAGTGAAGCATCAAGTTGCATTGTATGTGTTGCGCCGATAATGGTAGAAGCCACAAAATCAAACTGCTTAGACCAGGCTGTGGCCAACGTGACGGGGTGCAGTCCTGCATCTGCTGCTATTTTAAGATACTTTTGCGTAGAGGCAAGTGTTTTATCATTCATAAAGCGTTGCGCCATCAGACGCTGTCTATTGTTGGGTGATTTTAAATAGTCTGCAAACCTTCCTTGCGCATCTTGAGGTTTCATAACTTGATTGTATTTCCCACTGAGTACGCCTCCAGCAAGTGGTGAATAGGGTAGCAGTGAGACTTGTTCATTTTTGCAAAGTGTAGAAAGCTCATCTAAAAACCTGCGGTTAAGTAGGGAAAAATTGTTTTGTATAGACTCAAAGCGTGCATACCCTTTGTACTGTGAAGTCATCAGCGCTTTGCTTGTACCATAGGCTGTGTCGTTAGAGGTTCCTAGGTAACGTACTTTGCCTGATTTTACCAGTCTATCGAAAGCTTCAAGGGATTCTTCTATAGGTACAATGGTATCTGGCCAGTGCATCTGATAGAGATCTATATAATCCGTTTTGAGCTTTTTAAGGCTTCCTTCCACAGCACGTTCGATATGAAATCTGTCTATGGCAGTAAGTCCATGACGGATAGGGGGCACAAACCAGCCGCTAGCTGCTCCTGCTACTTTGGTCGCCAATATAATGGAGTCACGCTCTTTGGTCTGCATCCATTCGCCCACCCACTCTTCGGTAATGCCTGCAAGTTTTCCATCGGGCGGTACAGGGTAGAGTTCTGCAGTGTCGTAAAAGTTAACACCGTGCTCATAGGCTTTGTCCATAATAGCAAAAGCTTCTTTTTTGTCACACTGTGTGCCAAAAGTCATGGTTCCCATACAGATAGGGGAGACACGAAGACCTGTTTTTCCTATATATCTATATTCCATGGCGAGAATCCTTATAAAACTTAATTTTGTATAATATCTTAAGTTTTATAAGGTTTTGGCCTTATAATTTTTATATGGAAAAATTCAAAAAAGCTTTCCGTTTTTCTAGTTTTGGATCCTCTATTTTCTTATCTGACAAAGGACTGATATAACATATCCGATTGCGTCCTTCATTTTTTGCTTTATAAAGTGCTGTGTCTGCGCGAAAGAAAATATCATCAAAAGAATTGTCTGTCTTGCAGTTTTCAGCCATGCCTATAGATACGGTAATAGAAATTTGATGACCTTCATACTCCATAGAGATATTTTCAATCTTTCTACGGATTTTTTCCGCAAACACATAACCATCATCAATATTTGTTTTTGATACAAGTATGGCAAATTCTTCACCGCCTATACGCGCAAATATATCACTTGCTCTTAAGGTATTTTCTACAGTTTCAACAAAATATTTTAATAACCTATCTCCGGCCTGATGACCATAGGTATCATTGATATTTTTAAAATAATCCAAGTCAAGCAGGAAAAATGTTAAGCTGAAACCATCCCTCTCTGCGGTTTTAAAATAACGTTTCGACAACTCACTAAACATGCGTCCATTCATGATTCCTGTTAAATAATCCGTAGAGGCCAATAGACTCAGAGAGCTGTTCTTTTGCTTTAGATTTTTTTCATAAGCTGTAATTTTCTTGGTGTGCACCAGATACAAAAGGCTTCCTATGATCAGAGCAAAAATACTTGAGCTTATGGCTATTTGAGAAAGATGCAACTCCATAAAAAAGTTTAGGGTTAAAATAATGACAACAGACGCTGCGGTATAGAAGAGACCGCCGGTAGTGCCCTTAAGGATATAAGCAACAAAAATCAAAAGATAAAACCATATGATCCTAAACTCATCTTGAGGTACAAAGATGAGTGCTGATGTACATACAAGTAAAGAGATGATCAGAAAACAGTGTGCAGTTTTCTCATAATGTGTTTTCGAGAGTCTTAGAAAAAAAATAAGAAAAATTGTCATAAAACTGTATATATACTTGACTTTGGTTTGAATGGGTCCAATATCATACATGCCAAAATCACTCAGTAAACCAATAGAAGTGCTAAAAAAAGCAACAATGATGAAAATGGAATTGAGCATCATAAATTTAAATTGTAGAAGATTTTCATCTTCGTTAAATTTGAAACCACTGTATAAGAAATTGTTTAATGTCATGTATTTTTGCTTTCATAATTCTTGGTATATTATCTATTATAGTTAAAAGATGTCATAAAAATGTCAAATGTTTGCATTGTGCTGAATGATTATTGGCATACATAAAGGTTTACAAACTTCACTTATTTTCCACATACTCGACTCAAAGGCTCTTGCTTGCAGTTCTGGCAAAGTAATGGTCTGTTATGTTTACCTATCGTCAAATTAACAGTATTTATATTATGTTAGAATAATTCATTAAAATAAGGAGTTGATTATGCAAAAAAATAGCAACTGGCACGCTTTAGATGAGAGCGAAGTCCTTAAGCTAGTAGATAGCTCGCACGAGGGCTTAAGCAGCGTCGAGGTTGAGGCAAGACTTAAAAAGTATGGACCGAACAAGCTTCAAGAGGAGAAGAGAAAAAGCGCACTTGTTCGTTTTTTGATACAATTTAACAATCTTTTGATTTATGTACTGCTCACTGCGGCAGTTGTTACGGCTTTACTTGATCATATGGTAGATACAATTGTCATACTCGGTGTGGTAATTGTCAATGCTATTATCGGTTTTATCCAAGAAGACAAGGCCCAAAATGCAATGAATGCCATAAAAAAGTTGTTGGCGTTCCATGCTGTTGTAATGCGTGACAAAAGCAAACAAAAAGTTGATAGCGAATCTTTAGTTATTGGTGATATAGTCTTTATGAAGCCTGGTGACAGGGTTTTGGCAGATATAAGATTGCTTGAGGCGCACGGATTTAGCGTGCAGGAGGCTCCTCTAACTGGAGAGTCCATCGCAGTTGAGAAGAGCGTAAAAAAGGTTTCACTCGATGCAACTATCGGCGACAGATCATCAATGGTATTTGCGGGAACTACTATAGCCAGTGGACAAGCAAGGGGGGTTATAATCGCAACGGCAAGCAATACCGAACTTGGTCGTATCAGCGGAATGATCAGCAGTGTTGAAGTCTTAACTACGCCTTTGGTTGAGCAGATGGACAAATTTGCCAAATATTTAACCGTTTCTATACTCTCCTTTTCTTTAATTATTTTTCTTATAGGACATTATGTCAAAGGGCTTGATTTTAATGAAGCTTTTATGGCAGTTGTTGGGCTTTTTGTTGCCGCTATTCCAGAAGGTCTACCTGCTGTTTTAACCATAACTCTGGCAGTCGGTGTTCAAGCCATGGCAAAACGAAATGCAATAGTCAGGCAGCTGCCCGCCATTGAGACTATAGGCTCGGTCTCTGTCATCTGTTCAGACAAAACTGGAACACTTACTCAAAATGAGATGATGGTTAGCTCTATAGTCTCTTACAATGCTGATTTTACAGTAAATGGCTCAGGATATGAACCAATAGGGGATGTTTACAATAATGGGCAAAGAGTCGAAGCAAGCAAAGATGAAATACTCATGTTTTTGGCAAAGACCTCTGTATTATGCAGCGATGCAACTCTAAAAAAAGATGACGATTCATGGAACACAGAAGGCAGTCCGACCGAGGGAGCCTTGGTAACTTTTGCTCACAAAACAGGCTTTGATGCCAATGAAGCAAGAAGAGCCTTTAAGCGAGATGATATGATACCGTTTGACTCAAAACATAAATTTATGGCAACGCTCAATCATAGCCATGAGGGTGAATCGCTAATCGTCGTCAAAGGGGCAGCTGAAATAATTATAAAAATGTCTCAATTTGAGTACATGGACAAAAATAACAAAAAAAAGATAGAGCATTCTTATTGGGAAGAGAAATCAAAAGAGTTAGCTTCTTCTGGGCAAAGGGTATTGGCACTTGCTTACAAAAAAGTGCCTCATGACAAGTCAACTCTTGATTTTGATGACCTAGAAGAGGGACTTGTTCTTATATCGCTTGTAGGGCTGATAGACCCTCCGCGCCCTGAAGCCATAGAGGCTATAGAAGAGTGCTACAGAGCAAATATAGATGTAAAGATGATAACAGGAGATCATCTCTTAACTGCAGCCGCAATAGGAAAAACAATAGGTCTTAAAAATTGCGAAAATATCTTAAGCGGCTCAGATATAGAGAAGTTAAGCGAAGAGGAGCTAGAGGGAGTAGTGATGCAAACTGATATTTTTGCAAGAACTACGCCTGAGCACAAACTCAGACTTGTTAAGGCTTTTCAGGCACATTCTAAAGTAGTGGCTATGACTGGTGATGGTGTAAATGACGCACCTGCCCTAAAGAGGGCCAATGTCGGTATAGCTATGGGAAAAAGTGGTACAGAGGCGGCAAAAGAGTCGAGTGAGTTTGTTCTTACAGATGATAACTTTGCTTCAATCGTGAGTGCAATCAGAGAAGGAAGAAGAGTTTACGACAATATTAAAAAGGTCATAAGTTGGACCCTTCCTACAAATGCTGCTGAGGCTTCAGTAATTATAGTAGCTGTATTGTTTGGGATGGCAATGCCCATTACCCCTATTCAGATACTTTGGGCAAATATGATAACCGCAGTTACTTTGGGCATAGCATTGGCATTTGAAGATGGAGATAAAAATATTATGGAAAGAAGCCCAAGAGCTATAGATGAGCCTATTTTAAGCAGGGATCTGATCTGGCACATTACTTATGTAACCTTTTTGTTTTTAGTAGCTGTTTTTGGTGCTTTCTACTATGCTATAGAGAGCGGAGCTACTGTAGATTATGCAAGAACTTTTGCACTAAATGTTTTGGTGTTTTTAGAGATATTTCATCTTTTATATATTAGAAATTTAAATATTATTGATTTAAAGTTAAAAGATATATTGGCGAACAAAGTTGTTTGGAGTGCAATATCTATTATCTTTTTTGCTCAAATAGCTATAACATATGTACCGTTTTTACAAAGTGTATTTTTGACAAATTCGCTTACACTGTCCGATTTTAGCATGATTTTTGTTATCGGATCTGTAGTATTTGTCCTGCTGGAGATTGAAAAACAGTTCAGATTAAGAGTAGGAATGAAAATATGATACACAATTAAAGAAATTTTAAGAAAGGGGGCAGTAGCGTTGGTACTGACCATAAACACAAAATATGATAAAATAAAACTCCATACCGATATATGACCAAATTTCCAAAAGGAAATATACAAGGTGCCAGAATATTGCCTAGGAAAGACAGAGCCAAAGAAGAGGGCGTTCAACACTAGTACCATATATATGCAGATACAAAGTATTTACTGCATTTATATATCTTTGTTAACCTAACTTAACTACAATCAATAAAAGGATTTTTATGAATAAACAGAACTTTATCACTACAACCCTTATAATCACCGGACTAGCACTTAATCCTGCCATGGGCAAGACTGTAGATCGCAGAACGAGTCAAAATCAAACTATCAATAAATCCATTGCATCCAGTATCTCTACTATTTTACACAACCGTGGACTGGATGAAGAAACAGCCCAAGAATTAGCAGATAATTTTCTAGATGAAAAAGATGAAATTTTCTTAACAATGATGATGCAATACTTTGAAAACCAAAACATCGTCAACAAGGAAGAAGTGTTGACATATCTGAGCCAAGCAGCATTGCATAAACAAAATATAGATCTTGCAAGCTACGATTATCTTATAGGTATGGTTAGTAGTATTAAGCAAAAACCGCTTGATGAAAATATACGTAAGAAACTTAGCCAAATAGCAAAGACTAATAGCTACCTCTCTTAAATAAAGTAAATTTTTCCGCACAGTCTAAGAAAAAGCAAAAAGATGTGCATATGAAAGCCCTTTAGCGTCAAATACCATCATTATCTAGAGGTATTTTATTAAAGCTTATCTCTCTGATAGAACTAACACCGTATAAGTAAGAATATCTTTATATGTTATGAATATTTATATTGGTTAACATAATATAAATTCTATCAAAAAAGGAAATCTCTCTTCTTTGTTATATCTGTATCAATGTTTGTTAATTTTTAAAATGTACTATTGGAATATTTTAACCTTAACATGTATTTATAGATTTCATTGTAGTCTTGTCTAATCTATTTTTTATTTTTCTCACTGCCAAATCATTTTCACAAATAAATTCAACTACTGATACTGATCAATAATTAACCTATTAAAATTCACTCCATAGTTCATCTTAATCTTAATAGCAATCAGATTTTCTTTCATAACAATTTGAATTTGAATCTATTATTTAGAACATAGCCTGATGAGAATCCTATTTTTATGGCTCAGGATAGGACGTATTAATATTTATTAGTATAAATATCGCCCTAGTCTATAGAAGATTTATATCTATCCGAGAATCAAAGAAGTGTTCCATAGATATAGACTGCTGCGTAGGCACTTCACGGCACTTGTATGAACAAACGTTCATTTAAAATATTTTATTCTGATATATATATGAACAAACGTTCTTGTATTAAAATGAGAGGCTGTCCCATTAAGAACAAGTGTTCATAATAATAAAATATACATACTTGACAAATGAACACTTGTTCACTATAATATCGTCAAAGGAGCCATTATGAACGAGCAGAGCGTCACTTCTTCCCTTTCTAAAGGAAGTAAAACAAAAGATAAAATACTTAAAACTGCCCTCCAACTCTTTTCTGTTAAAGGATATAGTGCCACAACGGTTAGGGATATATCTGGTGCAATGAATGTAAAGCAAAGTGCTCTTTATAACCACTTTAAAAACAAAGATGATATATTGGAAACACTGGTCAGGGAACTAACCTCCTCGGCGATAGTGACCCTGTTTGCCGATAAAGAGTCTTCAGAGCTACATAGGCAAGGAAAGTCCCTGTTAATGTCGATTGCCACCACATTTAAGCTTATAGGCTTTGACGGTCCGAATGAGGCTCTTTTAAAGCTACTCATGCAAGAGATATACAGAAATGAGCGTATACGGGAAATCTATAACGAATATTTTTACCAGGAGAACGTGAAAAAGCTATCAGGGATCTTCTTCGCGATGATGCAGAACGAGATGATAAAGTCTTCAGACCCTCTTTTGCTTGCAAATGAGTTCTTCTCACCACTTTTTTTCTACCAAATGCAGGTTTCTTTGCTAAAATTAGATAAAAAATCAACCTCTTCGGTGGTCTCACTGTTTGAAAAGCATGTAGACTACTTTTGGGATAACATCAAACTCGAAAAACAGCAAACACTATTTTAGTAATATATTAAATAATATTATTATATGTTTAGATTAATAAATATCAAGGACACACACCATGGAAAATTACATAGATCATTTCTCCCATAAATCAAAAACCTGGGATATGAATTCTACGACAGTGCAAAATGCCCAAAGCATCGCTAAACTCATAGTAAATAATATAGAACTAAATAAGTCTATGGAGATTGTGGACTTTGGTGCAGGTACAGGTTTATTGAGTTATTTTATTGCACCGTATGTCAAAAAAATAGTTGCTATCGATAACTCTCCATCCATGTTGCTCGAATTTGAAAATAAATGTAATGATTTTTCCTGTGAAACCGAAGTACTTGAAAAAGACCTGAGTACTGATACGCTGGATAGAAAATTTGATGGTATTATCTCTTCTATGACATTTCACCATTTGGAAGATACTGCTGCCCTGCTTTCCAAACTCTATGCTATGCTTAATGACAAAGGGTTTATTGCGATTGCGGATCTCGATAGTGAAGATGGTAGTTTCCATAGTGATGCTATGGGTGTCTTTCATTATGGTTTTGACCGTCATCAGTTAGCCAGATTTGCACAGGAAGCAGGATTTAAAAATATCACCTTTTCCTTAGCCAACATTATCAGCAAACCTCATGCAGAATTTACTGTTTTTCTTATGACCGCTGTGAGGTAGCATAAATTACTTATGGCCGCTTCTTTGCTTTATCTTGGGTGTCATATTACTTCAAGAGAAGATACAGTTAATTATAGATTGTGCTAAGTGCGCAATCTATAATTAGGAATTATTTTCTTTCAAGAATTTCAGCACCTTTTTGGCACCTTTTTCTGCGCCCTTGACACTTAGTTACTCTCGAAAATATCAGATAAAATATTTTGTGATCTTCTTTCATCAAAATAAATACTATGCATCAATATATTGATGCATAAAAAATATTATGATACACTAAGTGTATGGATATTTTTTTACAAACCGTTGGGGCACTCAACGACGAAACTCGACTGAAATTACTACGATTTATAGACAAGCATGGTGCAGTATGTGTTTGCGACATAGAATCATCCTTTGGCATGATACAGTCGCGAATTTCACGCCATCTCAAAATTCTCAAAGATGCAGGATTTTTGCAGGTAGAAAGAAAGGGGCGCTGGGCCTACTACTCTATTCGCTCCCCTCTTGATAAGTTTCGACAAGACACGCTCAAAGAGATTGGCTATCTGGAGATGGAGTTGCCTGAGATAAAATCTGGATGCAGTAACTCAGAACCGTGATTCTATCACAAAGTTTGTATGCCAAATTGTAAAATATTATATATCAATATATCTTGATATATAATATTTTATGCTACAATTACATTGCAATTTAGAAAAGGAAATAGGCCATGTCCAAAAAAGTCCTCATCCTCTGTACGGGAAATAGCTGTAGAAGTATCATCGCTGAAGCCCTCATCAATGCTGAACTTGACGGTATCACGGCTGAAAGTTCTGGCGTTAGGGCTTCTGGAAATGTGAATCCTCATGCCAAAAAAGTACTAGAAGGAGCAGGTATCTGGAAAGACACATACCATTCTAAAACACTAGACACGGTTATAGATCATGATTATGATCTCGTTGTGACTGTTTGTGATCATGCAAAAGAGACTTGTCCCATGTTTCCCAGGCCAGTAAAAACGATACACATAGGATTTGAAGATCCTGATGGGTTAGCCCATGAGGCATTTGAAGCGACACTCGCTGAGATACGAGAAACATTATTACCTATACTAAAAAAGGAACTTACATGAACAAGAGCGTATTTAAAACAAATGACGGTGTAAAAATCTCTTTTACAGGAGCTGTAGAAAAACAAAATATTTTGACAATGGTAGAAAACTGCTCAAGTGGTTCTTGTGAATGCATGAGTGATGAGACAAAAATGAAAATCACCCATATGGCCGTAAGTGGAAAAGACGGTGATGTGGCACTGAATCTTTGTGGCGATATTAGCAAAGAAGAAATAGAGGCAGCACTTACAAAGTCAAAAGTACTGAACGACTCATGCTGTTAGCCTCTTCTCTTTTTCTGCTTACCCTGCTCTTCATCATCTGGCAGCCCAAAGGACTTCAAATAGGTACAACTGCCATCATCGGTGCACTTGCAGCACTTGCACTTGGTGTAGTAAGTTTTGATGATGTGGTCACTGTAACTGGCATCGTCTGGGATGCCACATTGGCATTTATAGGCATCATCATCCTCTCTATGGTACTCGATGAGATAGGATTTTTCGAGTGGGCAGCCATTAAGATGGCCAAACTCAGTGGCGGAAGCGGTAACAAGATGTTTGTCTACATCTTAGTGCTTGGAGCCATAGTGGCAGCTTTTTTTGCCAACGACGGCGCAGCACTCATTCTCACCCCTATTCTCTTGGCCAAAATGAAGTATCTCAAGATGAAACCCCTACCCATATTTGCATTTCTTATGGCAGGAGGGTTCATCGGTGACGCAGCGTCAAACCCGCTGGTTATCTCAAACCTGACCAATATCGTTACAGCAGGCTATTTTGACATCGGCTTTGTAGAATATGCTAAAAATATGTTCTTGCCAAACCTGTTGAGTATCTTTGCTTCTATTGCTGTGTTATGGATATATTTTAGAAAAGATATTCCCTTGAGTGTAGATGTCTCCATGCTTCCTGAAGCCTCCTCTGTCATCAAAAACAAAACAATGTTCAAACTCAGCTGGATGTTTTTAGGACTCTTGATGATAGGGTATTTCATAGGCGATACCTATAATCTTCCTATCTCTGTATTCGCTCTAGGCGGGGCTTTGGTTTTTTTGGTTATTGCAAACTATTACAAGGCAACCAAACCTATCATGACTATCAAAGCTGCCCCATGGCAAGTCGTTTGGTTTAGCATAGGGTTATATATCGTGGTTTATGGTTTAAAAAATGCAGGACTTACCGATGTTGTGGCTTCATGGATAGAAATACTCAGTCATCAGGGTAAAACAGTGGCTGTTCTAGGTACGGGTTTTCTTTCAGCTGTCATTAGCTCCATCATGAACAACATGCCTACAATCATGATTATGGATATCGCCATAGACAAAGTCGGATATGTTGGCAATGAAGCACTGGTATATGCCAATATATTAGGATGTAACCTGGGGCCAAAAATGACGCCTATCGGTTCTCTGGCTACATTACTTTGGCTTCATGTCTTGGCGCAAAAAGGTGTAAAAATAGGCTGGGGAGAATATATGAAAGTGGGGCTGGTCATTACACCGCCTGTGCTGCTCATAGCATTATTGGGGTTGATATAAAATCATCCTTTTAGTTTCAAAATCTACAAAGCATTCCTAAGTTTCTGTATAATATCAACAAGAAAAAAAGGAATGCAAATGAATGAAAAACTCTATTTATATGCGATATATTTAACAAAATCTTTAACCAATACAGAAATAGAACAAGCATTAAATGTAAAGTTAACCAAGGGCATTGAATCGATGCTATATGCACAAATAGACAAGAGTATGATCACATACACCAACTTCAATGTCCTTACACTCATCAACTGGTCAAAGGAAGACATCCCCAATGTCCTTCATTTACTTGGCATTAAAGAGTCGGCAAACATTGCATCAACACAAAATATCTATCAAGATTACCCCATAGAGATCAGTCCGCATCTGAATACTCTCTTTGAAATCGATAATCAAAAAATTACCCTAAAAGAACGTAGCACAATTTCGCTGCTCATCATTTCTCATGTAATCTCACAAAGCGTTGCTCTTTGATGTTCTAAAAAACTTTAATTGATTTTTATCAATATAGCCTGAAAAATTTCAGGCTACAATCTTTCATTTAAAGGAGAGCCAAATGCTTATCAAAATATCCGATGTTCAACAGGTTTCAAACCTAATGATGAATATGCTGCATACTGAAGAGATTGAAATTGTCAATGATTTTCATGATGCAGTTCTAGCAAAAGACATTGAGAAAATCGATGAACTCTTTCATGTGCTGCTCTACGACATTGAAGACCATTTTTCCACCGAAGAAGACATGATGGAGGAGAGCCAGTTTTATGCTGCACAGATACACAAATCTGAACATGACTCAATGCGAAAAAAAGTAAAAGAGCTTCATGCAAACTGGGAGAAAAATAAAGATCCTGAAGCGGTAAAAATATTTTTAGAAGGTGACTTTAAGAGCTGGCTTGTACTGCATGTCGCCAGATGGGATGCTGAGACAGCGATGCACTTAGGTGACTCGATCTAGTCATACTGCATCTCTTCTCCTGTACCCACCTCACCAAGTTAATATATACAATTACAACCATAATTGAGTGCTAATTACATTCATGTGTAGAACATTAATGCTTTTTGATCTCAGCAACGATTACACCCCTAAATGAACCTAAAGTGTGATTACTCGCATTATCATCAGGGTATGAAGCCTGGATTACTGCTTGTATCTCAGGCGAGATGTTCTCTCCATGACACTTTAAACATGCTTCTTCTGCTACCAATGGTTTATAGTAACGAACAGTCTCTTCTGTACTCACTTTTTTTATTATGGTAGCTGCGGCCATTTTATTATTGATTAACTCTTCAAACTCTTTCATAACCTCAATATCTTTTAAATCAGGCTTATTGTTGTTGTTTCTCGTACGTAGAGAAGTTCTTCTTACCTTGGCATAGTCTGGAAGCTTAGTATTAACCTCGTCTGTAATGAGTTGTGCTTTTGCGGTACAAAAACCCATTGCACTCAGACCGCTTGGATCCACTTGAAGCTGTTCTTTGAGCTGACTTTTAAGTGTACCGCCAAGCATGTTGATATACTTTATGCCTTCTTGTGTTTCACTTAACGCCTGTGTAGCATCGGTCTGTGATGCTTGTATACTTGCTGCACACAGTAAAGATGTGATAAATAGTTGTAATTTCATAAAGATCCTTTGTGTGTTATGATATCTTTAATTCTACTCAAATAATCTTTGTGGCAGTTAAAAAAATGTACTGCTTTCCTGTAAGCGTAACCCTAAACTTCTTCTGCTGTAAATATTTTTTACAGAACACGACATCACTAAAAAGAAGTGACATTTCAGACATAGTATAGTTTGGTGCTTTAGCTCCATATATCATTTCTCCCCCTGTCCACCTGCTGTTTGGAAATCCCAAAATAATGGCAGAATCTTTTTCCAAATAATTCTGGACTAATGACATCAAAAATGGTTTAAAGTGGATACCGGGGCTTTGAAGCGTGCCTATACTTATAAGCAGACTGAATCTTCCGAGACTTAAAGCCTCCAAGTCATTAAAATCTTGTGCATAAAAGCTTACATTTTTTTCAGAAAAACGAGTACGGGCATATTGAATAGCTGTCTTGGAATGGTCAATACCTACAAGGTTCATATTTTGATATATATCTCTGTCTACACTGTTTTTAATGACATCAAACTCATCACCCGTATTGATACCGAGGTTTAAAATGGTTGTTCTTTGGCTGAGTTTGGCATTTTTTAAGGCTTGAGTGTAGTAATATAAAAAAGCAGGTTCTTCCATTTTATGTATTTGCGAAAAAGAAGAATCAATACCATATTTCTCTTCTTTGGAGCTTTGTGTATTGAGATGAAAAGAATTTTGGGTTTCCAGTTTTTTAAAATGAAGTACCACCAAAGGATAAATACTTTTTTCGGGAGTCATCGTTTTGCACATCAAGAGTTCCGCCAAATCGATCCATGACTTGTAGCTACGATAAAGATAGGTTATGCCTTCTATGTCTATTTTCTCTCCTGCATAGCCCTCTCCAAAATCAGGATTAAGTACCTCGAAACTGATGCCCTCACCTGCCTCAAGCCTATCTGTCTTCTCTTTTAACCATAGCATGATATCTTGCATGGACTGGGTAGTGCATATCAAAAATGACTCCATATCTGTATTTTATATTATTTAGTATTGTACTGTTATTGGATTTATTAAGAGATATTTTATCATAGATGTTTAAAATGAGAGTTTGTTTGCTCAACCATTCTCACTTTTTATGTAAGATGTAAAAGAAATTCTTCTTCGCTTATGAATTCATCTTTATTGATGTCAAAATGCTACTGGAGAGATAAGCCAGGTAAGTAAATTTACTACACCTTATGCTATATTCCCAAGATTTTACGGGAATATAGCAGTGTGTATAAAAAGTCTATTGGTCTTAAAGCTTAGGGGCAATTTCCTGCTGCACATTTTCCTTTACTTTGCATTCTTTGAGCTTGGTGTGCACGAAATTCTTCTTGGCTTATGACACCGTCTTTATCAGTGTCGATGTCTGCAAAGGTAGGCGCATTTTTTCCCATACCCTGACCTGCACATTTTTTCTCATTCCATTTCTTCATCTGCTCTGTCTGGTGCAAAAGGAATTCCTCTTTGTCTAATGATCCGTCTTTGTTTTTGTCCATGTCGGTAAATGCAGGCGCATTTTTAGCATTCATCAGCATTTTGCCCTCAGCATTCTTTTGAGCCATACGTTTTGCTCGTGCTTCTTCCAATTCACTCTGGACAATCTTGCCATCATTGTTAAGGTCAATTTCCTCAAATGTTGGTTGCTTGTTCATACATTTAGATCCCATGTCCTTCATGGATTTACCTTGACCCATACCTTTACTATTTTGCATATTACACTTTTGTTGTTCCTGTGCGCTCATACTCTGCATACGTTTTTGCATCTCATTCTGAAAATCAGGACGATCATCTACGGGGACACTTCCACGCATCTTCATCATATCTTCTGTACTCATTTGAGAAAAATCAGCAGCCCATGCAACCGAAGCTAGCAACCCTACTATTGTTATTAATTTTTTCATTGTTTATTCCCATTTCTTAATTAAATTCACTCTAATACCTAGAAGTGTAATATTATATTACTCTTTATATGTGTAGTGAATGTGCAGAAGACTATTAATGTTGACAACACCTTCTTAATGTATAAAGTATGTAACATGTGCAAAAAAATTGCTACAAAATTATTATTTCAACTCAAATAGCGTAAGTTTATTTTATAATCCCTACTAATTTTATTATACAAAGATGAACAGAGTGAATACAAAGATAGCTACTTCCCTAAAACAGTTTCCAAACAACTATATTTGTGGTCAATTACTTGATGGGCCTTAGTATAGAACCGTATAAACTTATAGTAATTGGCTCTGGTGCCGCTGGCATGATGGCTGCCATTACAGCTGCGCGTGAAGGCAAATCTGTATTACTCTTAGAAAAGCTTAGTAAAATAGGCGCAAAACTCAAAGCCACTGGTGGTGGGCGCTGTAATCTTACCAATACTTTATCAAATGAAGATTTTATGGCACGTTTTGGCAGGGACGGTCGCTTCATGTCTCCTGCTCTGGAGATGCTCGACCACAAAGCACTCATGGCATTTTTTAAAGAGGTTGGAGTGGAAAGTCATGCGCCAGATGGCTACCGCGTTTTTCCCGTTACTCACAGTTCTTCGACTATTATTAACGCCATGGAAGATGAGATGCAAAAACTTGGTGTGACGGTATTATGTTCACAAAAAGCGGAAACACTTGAGCATGATGACAACAAGATAACTGGAGTCAATACGCTAACCCATACATTTTTTGGTGAAAATGTTGTTATTGCGTCAGGCGGAATGGGTTATCCTGTACTCGGCGCAGAGGGTGATGGCTACCCCATGGCTGCATCTGTAGGACACACCGTAACAGAACTTTTCCCTGCCATGATGCCACTTAAGATCAAAGAGACCTGGGTGGAAAACTGTAGAGCCGATACCATCGCCAAAGTCACCATGCACGTTGATATGAAAAAATATAGAAATCGCTTTGCCAAAGGTGACCTTATCTTCGCCAAAGGTGGTATACGAGGACCAGTTGTATTGGATTTCTCCAGAGAAATCACACCACTTTTGAGTAAGTACGATGAAGTGCCGGTGCTTGCCAATCTTACCAAAGGCATGAATGAAGAGCAGATACGTGAACATCTTAAACAAGAGACGCTCAAAGACCCCCATAGAAATACAGTAGAATTACTCCAAACGCTACTTCCTGGGTCAGTGAGTTTAGAGTTGTGTAAACTTGCAGATGCAGATCCTACCCTGGCTTTAGGCAAACAAACAGGGATAGCCCGAGACAAACTCATCAAACTCTTAGTATGGACACCCTTGACTATCAATGGGCATGACGGCTTTAAAATGGCTATGATTACCCGTGGTGGCATTAGTTTAAAAGAGATAGATCCCTACACGATGCAAAGTAAAAAACTGCAAGGACTTTACTTCTGTGGCGAAGTAATGAATATAGACGGGCCTTGCGGCGGGTACAATTTACAGTGGAGGTTTGCAAGCGGATATTTAGCCGGAAAGCTGAAGGGATGAACCAAAAAGCTATTTCTAGTATTCAAGCGGTGCGTAATATGTGTTATGCCTGCTATCGCCCTGCTACTTCGTGCATGTGTAAACATATAACACCACTGAAAACACGAACACGCTTTGTCATACTTATGCACCCAAAAGAGTTTAGAAAAACAAAAAATGGCACAGGTCACTTTACGAATCTCTCTTTGGTAAAGTGCGAAATGCATATAGGAATAGATTTTAGCCAGCACCCTAAAATAAATGAAATACTTTCAGATCCTACTAATGCATGTTATGTAGTCTATCCCTCCCAGGCAAGCATAAATCTAAATAAATCAAGCATCGCACAAAAAGGCAAAAATACCGTATTGTTTCTCATAGATGCCACATGGCCCTGTTCTAAAAGTATGTTGGCGCATAGTCCAAATCTGAATGCCCTTGGCAAAGTAAGTTTTACACATACCAAAGTCTCAGCATTTGATTTTAAAAAACAGCCCAAAGAGTACTGTTTAAGCACCATGGAGTCAGCGCACTGCATATTGGAGCTTTTCAATGCCAGCAAGGATGAAACACTGGATAAAAAGAGACTGGATACCTTTTTGCTCCCTTTTCAAAAGATGGTAGCGTATCAGACTGGTTGTGCCTAGGTCGAGCAGTGGTCCTTTTATTCTGAATATCAGACATTGTATTTTCTATTAATATTCTACTGTTCCCGAACTTTTCTCATTCATATTTCTGGCTAGTTTGTTATGGGTGCTGGCCCTTGGGGAAACTTAAGTGATTTTGCTATAATAATGTCAAAGGAATTTATTTGTTCAATCTTCAAAACTACTCAAAACAAAATATTAAAAATGATCTGCTTTCTGGTGCATTGGTGGCTGTGGCACTTGTGCCTGAGGCTATAGCATTTTCATTCATTGCAGGAGTGTCTCCCGAGGTTGGGCTTTATGGCGCATTTATCATTGGTCTTATTACAGCGATTTTTGGCGGCAAGCCCGGGATGATTTCGGGCGCTACAGGCTCTGTAGCTGTGGTATTTGTAGGTCTTGGGCTTTCCGTAAAGTCACTGTACCCAGAGCTTGATGCCCAAGCTTTGAGCATGATGGTACTACACTACATCTTACTAGCCTCCATCATCGCAGGACTCATACAGGTAGCAATAGGACTCATGAAGATGGGGAAGTTTATCCGTCTTGTGCCACAGCCTGCATTATTTGGATTTGTAAATGGACTTGCTATTGTGATAGCCATGGCACAATTTCCTTTTCTTGCACCAGTGAATAGTGATCAATACAACTCTTGGATAGACATCATAAAAGCAAGTGTTACTGAAAATTATGTGATGTACATTATCATTGTCGTAACGATGGCGACGATGCAATTTTTACCTAAAGTTTCCAAGGCTGTACCTGCGGGACTTGTGGCTATTGTCGCACTCACCTTAGTAGTGTACTTTGGGCAGATAGATACCAAAATAGTAGGGAACCTGGCAGACCTTTCCCATGTCTCAATGCCCAGTTTTACGCCACCACTTTGGGCATTGTTTTCATGGTCATCCATGATGGTTATTTTACCTGTGGCAGTCATCGTAGCACTCGTTGGACTCATAGAGTCTTTATTGACACTCTCTGTGCTCGATGAAATGGGCGGCGAGCGTGGTTCCGGGAACAAAGAGTGCATCGCGTTGGGTGTAGGCAACACCACTTCCGGGCTCTTTGGAGGCATGGCAGGGTGTGCGATGATAGGTCAATCAGTAATCAACTTTACCTCTGGTGGGCTTGGGCGCTTGTCTTCATTTACCGCTGCGGTATTACTCATCATCCTTGTGGTAAATTTTTCAGAGGTTATTGCGGCTATCCCTGTGGCCGTACTTGTAGGTATTATGTTTATGGTAAGCATCGGTACATTTGAATTTTCTTCGCTTAAACGCATCAAACATATGCCTCGGTCAGATGCTTTTGTTCTGGTCGTAGTAACCATCATTACAGTACTTGAAGATTTGGCTATTGCGGTGATTGCAGGTATCATCATCTCTGCATTGGTATTTGCTTGGAAGCATGCAAAAATCTTTGCCCATACCTCTACAGATGATGCAGGGAGAAAAATTTACACGCTTGAAGGACCGCTCTTCTTTGCTTCTGTCACTTCATTTAATGAACAGTTTGATGTAGACAATGACCCCGATGTTGTTGTCATAGACTTTAAAGATGCAAGAGTCATGGATAGCTCTGGTGCAGAAGCCATAGACAACATAACAGAAAAATACAAGCAAGTTGGGAAAAAACTCAGCCTAAGACATCTCTCAAAAGACTGCAAGAGTATGCTAAAAACAGCAGGACCTTTCTGCACCTATGAAGAAGATGA
The DNA here is from genome assembly GCA_024637255.1 of Sulfurovum sp. Classification (GTDB taxonomy): domain Bacteria; phylum Campylobacterota; class Campylobacteria; order Campylobacterales; family Sulfurovaceae; genus Sulfurovum. The sequence goes on along the minus strand of JAGXFO010000021.1, from coordinate 91,805 downwards.
TCCCACGTACAAGGTCGCAGCTAACGTTTAAAATCTTCATTTGCGTCAGTATTTCCTGGCGCAAAATATCTTCTTATTTTTTCATTACACATCTACTGCATACCCCACATGTTATGTTAAAGGTAAATAAAATCCTTTAAAGGAATTCAGATGTACTATAAGATTATAACAATCACATCGCTTTTAGTCTCTATTGCATTGGCAGAAAATAAAGGTTTTGAATATGAGGAAGCCTCTATCAAGACCATGAATGCAGATGGAAAAATACAAAATATTATGGTCAAACGTGAGATCCCAGGTGAATGCAAAAAAGTTCCTATCGACAATGAAATGATCTGGACAGGAGATTATGCCAATATCAAGGTACCTACTGCATGCAAGTCCACTTTTATTCACACCACAGGCAAGTTACTACCTATGCACTTACATGAAGACATAGAGACCTATGGTGAACTCGAAATCCTGGCCTTTATTAGACAAATGCAAAAAGATGACTCCATGATACTGATAGATGGACGCAAAGAGGAGTGGTACAATTACCGAACCATACCAGGTGCAATCAATATGCCTTTTCATCACTTTAAAGAAAGAAGTAGTTTTGAGTTTGAGTTTGATCACAACATAAAAACATTAGGTGTAGTTATCAACAAGGATGAAACATTAGATTTTAGCAAAGCTAAAACCATCGCCATCTTTTGTAATGGCCCATGGTGTAGTCAGTCAGTAGCCATGATAACGGCCCTTCTTGATATAAACTATCCTCCTGAAAAGATATACTGGTATAGAGGCGGTATGCAGTCATGGCTTGGTGCCGGGATGACCTCGACCAAAAAATAGTTTTACTCTACGATAATTCTGGCATCTAAAGGCTGTATAGGTCTGTTGTTGTCTTGGTGCATTGTAGCATGAAATTTTTCTACCTGTTCTTTTGAAATGCTTACTGGTGTTTTAAGCACAAACCATCTGACACCTTCGGTACATGGAGGAGTTGTCAGGGAACCATTGAAACGGTAGTAATGTTTGTCTTCAGGCAGAAGTGCATTGGCTATTTTGGAAAGTTGAAGTGTTTTGGTTTCACCCTCTTTGTTTGGCATGTTTTTCCATACTTTTTCTAAAACTTTATTAGGCTTACCTTCTTCGAACATGATGCCAATAACTGCGATATTGCCTTCTTTGTCCACGTTTACAAAGTGTCCCTCAAGTGGAAATGCTTTACCTTCAATGTGGTTTTCGCTTGGCGCATGAAAGTGGAACTGTTTAAGTTCAAACGTTTTATCATCAATGCTAAAGGTACTGCCTGGAGCCATATTGATCTGAATGGTATGTCCATTATCTACAATATCTGTAGAATTACTTTCATAAGATGGTGTAAGTGGCGGAAGATCTGCATGCAATGAGTGTGTAATGTTAATTGGTGATTGATTCAACCCTGTACCGCATTCTCTGTATTTTTCAGAAATATTTCCCCATTCAGCAGGTGAATTATGTCCTGTATAGCCCCAATGTGAAGCAGCTTCATCTGCAAATGTAAATCCACTAAGTAGCGCCATTGAAGTGACTGCACTTATTAGTATTGATATACTTTTATTCATCTTTTATCCTTAATGTATTAGAAACATTGAAGTATAAATGAGAGTAGATTAAAGATAGAACATATGATACTTAAATCATTAAAATATATAATATTTTAATGATTATTTAGAAAAATAATAAATAAAACTGAAGTAATACTTAAATAAAAAACATAAGAAGAAGCGGTACAAAAGGCAATAATGTCAATATATAGAGCGTATTATGTATTTTCGACGCTTTATAGATACCCCAAAAGAAAAGTAGAATAACAAAAAGAAAAAATGGTGACTAGTAGACCATTGGTCATACTTAGTTACCCAACGCTTCTTTTCCAAGTCTATCGACCATTTTGATGCTGTCAAGGGCATTGACAAGTATCTGTTTTGTAGAGGTAAGAGGTTTCATGTGCAAGTTTGTTTGTTTTTTATCTAAACTTTCATCCATAAGTATGGTCATAACCTCTTTTTCTAGTTCTTTCATAATCTCATTTAGTTTTGATTCTATAAATTCTATATTCATATTAATTAGTATATCCTTTCATGAATTTTATGTTAACAAATATTTTTAACTATTTGTTTTTAGGCCTAAATATTTTTATAACCTCTTCATTGGCTTGCATATAATGCCCCCCTATAAGGTCGATGCAGTAGGGAACTGCGGGAAACACGGCATCTAGACACTCGCGAATTGATTTTGGCTTTCCTGGAAGATTGATGATGAGTGCACCATCACAAATACCTGCGGTTTGACGAGAAAGTATGGCTGTAGGCACATACTGAAGACTCACTGCTCTCATCTGTTCACCAAAACCCGGAAGAAGTTTCTGGCAGACGTTTTCTGTGGCTTCAGTAGTTACATCTCTGGTTGCAGGACCGGTTCCTCCAGTAGTGACGATCAGATCGCATTTATAATCACGTGCAAGCTCTATAAGGGTTGTTTCTATAAGACTTTGCTCGTCTGGTATGCATCTGTATTCATACTCACATTCATTGAGTAGATACTCTTTCATTGTATCCATAATGGCAACACCAGAGATATCTTCATAGATCCCTTGCGAAGCCCTGTCACTTGTTGTGACAACACCGATTTTTATCTTATCCATATATAAATATCCTTGGAATCATTTTTTAGTTGGCGATTATAGCAGAAAGGTCAAAAATAAATTGACATTTTTTTGACATTATTTAGTCATACTATTAAGAATATAGGACTAGAGGATAAATTAAGATGAAACACGATAATGAAAGCATATACCCTTCAAATAGTGCAGTATATCCAGAAAATGATCCTGAATTCTTAAGAAAATTATTTACCATAAAACTTTTTGGAAGCTTGGGTATTGTTTTCACTTCTTCTTGTGCTGCATTATCATTCCTTACAGCCAATAACCAGCTTTCATCTATTCTCATACTCACAGCCGTATTTCTTAGTATAAATTATTATTTTGTCATAAGAAAGGCCTATTATAATCTAGGTTCACATATTATTGTATATGTGTTCTTTTTGCTTTTAATCTATTTGGTTCATTCAGGAGGCATAGGAAATACCGGATCATTGTGGATATATACATTTCCAGCATTGGCTTTATTTTTACATGGATTAAAACATGGCTTGATAGATATAGTGATTTTTGTTTTTATATTATCTGTGATGTTTCTAGTAAACAATGATCAATATTTAACAACTTCATACAGTGACGAGTACAAGTTACGTTTAATTCTTTCCTTTCTTATGGTAGCATTTCTGTCATCTCTCTATGAGCATTCAATTACAAAATCATTTAAAGAGATGCGAAAATTAACGGAAAAACTTATCGCAGCTGCAAAGCAAGACCAGTTAACTGAATTTATTAACAAGCGTGGCATACATGAAGAGATAGGTGAACTGCAGCGCCATGCACAAGAACATGATGAGGCACTTAGCGTTATGTTGTGCGATATAGATTATTTGCACGATATCAATGAAAGATATGGTCCCAAAATAGGAGATATGCTCATAGAAGAAATAGCAGCAGAGATACAAAAAAGTATTAACAATACCCAAGCCATAGCACGATGGACTGGAGAGGAATTTCTTATTTTACTTCCCCAAACTAAAATTGAAGATGCCTATAAATTTGCAGGTGCCCTAGATAAGCGTATCAAAAATCTTGCAATCATGTATGAAAGATCCAAAATACAGGTTTCTTTGAGTATAGGGATATCTGATATTGAGAATGGCGGTTCTATTTACTCATCCATTCGACATGCAGATAGCCAAATGTATCAGAATAATACAGCCAGAGAAAATTTAACGACTCATTTCAATGCTTAAATTATCAATCTATTCTAAATAATATTTTGTCTAAAAAAGTTGTGCTTAGAAGTCTTTTCAAGAATCCCAACAGATATGTCGCTTTAGTAATGTAATAACGAGGCTTTGGTTTATCGACCAATATGATCTTATGTACTACAGATGCAACAGAAGTGGCATCTTCCTTGAACGGTACTTTTTTTTGTGTTCCTTCTTGGATACTGCCAAGATACTTTTCTTTAAACACAGAATGCTCTATATCAATATTCTCTTGCAGTTTTTTGACAGCTGTTTTCCGAAAATGGCTTGTAATAGGACCGGTATTGAGAAGTATCTGGTATATATTTGTATCTTTTAGTTCCAATCTAAGGGTATCTGTCAGCCCCTCAACAGCATATTTACTTGCATTGTAGGCTCCCCGTCCAAAAAGAGAGATGATACCAAGCACAGAACTATGTTGGATGATCTTTCCATACCCTTGTTTCCGCATGACTGGTATGATCTGTCTTGTACATTCATGTAATCCAAAAACATTGGTTTCAAATTGTTCACGCAGTGTAGCTGTTGTGATATCTTCTATGGCACCAGGCTGTCCATAGCCTGCATTGTTGAACCATACGTCTATGCTTCCATCCAATTCTAATACTTTATCTATGACTGCGGTGATCATCTCTGGCTTGGTAACATCAAGTTGCATAGCATGTTCAAAACCTAGTTCTCTTAACATCTCTACATCTTTTGGATTTCTTGCTGTAGGATAAACTTTGATAAATTTGTCTTTGAGATACTTTGCAGTTTCCAGCCCTATGCCTGTACTGCATCCTGTGATGATGATATTTGTCACTATTTTATCCTTCTATATACTTTTTGAGTGTTTTTGTATTGACTTTTTTACCTCGTATATGCTCTTTGGCAAACTCTACGATCATCCCGTGAAAACGTGCATAGAGGGTATGCAGTGTCATCTTTGTATCATACATTTGGGTTATTTTATCAAAGTTTGCTTCGATTCCCTCTTGCATCCATGCCTGTATCTGCATATAGCTCTCAAAACTGTAGCCACAAGCATCGAGGAGTCTTGAGGTATAGCTATCGACAACAAAGACTTCACGCCCACATCCATAACAAAGGATAGAGTCAGCACTCTCCATTCCTATTCCTTTTTGTTCGAGCAGCCAGTCTCGAGTGACTTCATTTTGAAATATTTCAAATGTATGAAAGTCATTGAGAATATTTTGACAAAGTATTTGAAGCCTCTGTGCTTTGGTATTGTAAAAACCACTGGGTTTGATGAGTGTAGCGATCTGCTCGACTTCCACCCTGCTTAGAGCCTCCAATGATATGATGCCACCCTCTTTTAAATTTGCCAGTGACTCCTCTACTTTCTCCCATTTTGTCTGCTGAGTCAAGATGGCACCGATGATGACTTCAAAAGTAGAGCTTCGCGGCCACCAGAGTGGATCTCTAGACGTTTTGAGATAATCCATGTTTTTAAGGGCAGACAGCAAATCGTAACTACTTTGCAAAAGACACCTTCACTGATTTGTATGATGTTGCAATAGATAATCTTTCAAGATATCACTATGGTCAAAGACCAATTGATCCATAATGTATCTCCCTCATATAACTCTATAATGCCATCAGTAGTAAGATAGGGTGTTTTGGGTGTAAAAGGCATAGAGGATCTCCTTTGTTTTATATGTAAAAATTCTTTATAAAGCTCTACTTGTTCCCATTTATGCATGGGAATAGATAGGACTATTTTAACCAAAACTATCTATAAGTTCACTATCCTCTTGTACTTACAAAAGACGAAGCAAAGAAAGTATCTTTTGATTTGGTAGTACTTGATTCTCTCATAAGCTCAAAAAAACATGCTGTTTCTGCAGAAAAAAGACTACATTAAACTTCTCAAGGAAGTAATTCAAACAACAAACAAGAGAATGCCGCAATAAGCCCTTTGGATTTATAGCATTTAACTTTTTAATACATGCCCTACACTCTTCATGAAGTAAGTCGTAGTCAAAGGTGTAAAAAATTCAAAAGCTTTTTGTGCATCTATGATCTTGTCATCTTGTCCAAAGAAGACTTCAATGGTAGTACCTCTGTCTAGCACTTCTTGTATCTTTTTTGTATCCCAAGTGTAAGTAAGCAGTGCTTCAAGCTCTTCTTTAGTTCCTGCTGTTAGATAGTTAGAGAGATCTATGCTTGAAGGGTAAGCAACATTGGCTAAGAACTGCCTAATATACGCTTCTTTCCCTGCTTCAAAGTAGCATAATTGCGTTCGGATAAAGCTTTGTTTTTGTGTTTGAAAAAAAGCCGGTGAAAGTAGAATCAGTCTATCAATTCGAGTTTGGGAGCGATATACATACTCAAATGCCTGTTGTGCGCCATAGGAAAAACCAGCAACACAGTACATGCTATCGATAAGATAGTCGCTAAAAAGTTCCTTATCACCTTGTAGCGAAAAGCCAGAAAAATAAGTCATTAGAATATTTTTCTTAAGATTTCTCTACACTCGTCCTGACTGATGTTTTCATGAGCCAAAAGATAAGACGATGTTTCAGAAAGTGCTTTATCGAGTGTTTTTAAAAGCGTTTTTACTTCTGAGACAGATTGACGCAAAAGTTCTTCTTCTTGCTGTGGTGTTACAATGAAGTTCTCACTCATCACATACTCGTAGATTACTTTTCTAACAATTTCTTTTGCCTGTGCTATGTCTGTACTTGCATTGGTAAACTGCTCATTGTAGTGCATCTTTGTTGCGATACTTCCTGCAAGGTAGACCTTGATTCGTGAGAGAAGCTGACTTTTTGAAAGTATCTCATGTTCTTGGTTCATGAGTCTGGTGTTTACAATACCTATCTTCTCAAACTCAACATCCAACCAAGTGGCTATAATAGCCTTAGCCGCCTGATAAATGGCTTGAATTTCTCTCTCTTCTTCAGTGAAAGAAAGTATCTTTCTTTTTCCAAGTAAAACTTTTTCTTTTACTGCTTCAAAGTCAGTAGTTTTAACTATATTGCGCCCTTCTCTCATAGCATGAATCGCTGCTTCGTTAGTCAGCGTGTCAAGTGCTGCGGAGTTAAAACCTACTGTCATGCGTGCAACCTGTTCTATGTCTACTTCATTGGGTTTTTGTGCAAGATACAATTCAAGGGTTTTGGCTCTATCTTCCAAATCTGGCAAAGAAATATGTATGCGTCTGTCAAAACGCCCCGCTCTAAGCAGTGCCTCATCGAGCATGTCTACTTTATTGGTAGCACCGATGACAATGACGCCTGAGCTGTCTTCGAAGCCATCCATTTCAGTAAGAAGCTGGTTGAGCGTCGCTTCCCTTTCATCATTTCTGAACTCGCCGCGGCTTTTACCCACAGCATCTATCTCATCTATGAAAATAATGCTGGGCGCCATCTGTTTTGCTTTCTTGAAAAGCTCAGATACTCTTTTGGCACCCATACCCACATAGATATGCACAAAAGAAGCGCCGCTTTGGTAAAAGAAAGGTACATTTGCTTCTCCTGCAACTGCCTTAGAAATAAGTGTTTTACCTACACCAGGAGGCCCCACAAGCAGGATACCCCTAGGCAAACGGATATCTAGATCACGGTATTTTTGTGGCTCTTTCAGAAAATCAATGATTTCCTCCAACTCCTCTTTTACATCTTTGATACCCGCAACATCCGCAAAGGTCACATTTGATGTGAGTGCCTGCACAGGCTCAGCTTTGTGCACATCGTTTTCTTTGCTAATGGATCTTATATGTTTCAATTGCTGCAATCTGTTTTGCTTCATAAACCTATAAAAAAACACAAATGACCCAATGAGCATAAGTAATAAAAACAGATCGTAAAAGTAGCCCTTATCTTCGCGTACTTCTACAAGATATTTGGTGAAAAATGCTGTTTTGTTTACTGCATCTTTATAAATCTTATAGTTTTGCGTTGCTGTGTTCAGACGTATAAAATCTCCATCAATGATAACTTTTTGGATTTTATTTTCAGTATAAAGTGTATTGGCCTGGTCATGCGTAATGAGTGTATCGGCATCTCTAAATGTTGCGAATGCCAAAAGTGCAAGTAATGCCAAAAGCAGTCCTGCAATGACTTTCATATTTTTGGCATTGAACGATGCATAATTAAAGTTTCGCTTTATTGCCTTCACTGTTAACCTCCACATTATTTAGCAAAACCCAATTAGCACTTAAGTCTTCATCACTTCTCACGGTTACTTTGTTAAAGTATTGGTCAAAACCATGATACACACCGTCATTACCACTTTCAAGTAAGACTTCCAAATTCTGTGAATGCTCACGCCTAAAAGCAAAGTTTTTCGCTTTTATTATTTCTGTAAGTTCACGATGACGTTCTTTTGCTATATTGCCAAGAATTTCCGGTTTCATTGTTGCCGAAGCTGTATTATCGCGTTTAGAGTATGAAAAAGCATGCACATGGGTTAAAGGCATCTCTTTGACTCTAGATATCGCCTCAGCCCACTCTTTCTCGTCTTCACCCGGATGTCCCACGATGTAGTCAGTCCCTAAAGCATAACCCTGCTCTTCGATTCTTCTGAAAAGCTCCAAGTCTGTTTTGTACTCATTTCGCCTGTTCATCACTTTAAGCATTTTATCACTGGTATGCTGTAGCGCTATATGCATATGTCTTGCCATCCATGGCTCACCAAGCAGTTCCAAAAATTCATCATCTATCTGTATGGGCTCAAGACTCCCTATACGTATGCGTCTCACACCGCGAATCATACTCATCTTTTTAAGCAGTTTGGCCATGGAGGTATTATGGTCTTGCCCGTAACTTCCTACGTTGGTTCCCGTCAGTATAAACTCACCAAAACCGTTAGATGCAAGTTTGCTGATCTGCTCCAATATGGTCTCTTCTTTGTGGGAACGCGCATCACCACGCACTGCTGGTATGATACAATAAGAACATCTAAAGTCGCATCCTTCCTGAATCTTAATAAACGCTCTGCTCTTGCCTACAAACTCTTCAACAATGGTTGAGTCTATGTGTTCTAAATCGCCTATTTCATAAAAAGGCTGCTCGTTTTTCAGTATGGTATTGATGTTTTCTTTCTCTGAGTGTCCCATGACTCCAAAAACTTTCTTTTCTGCAAAAAGAGATTCTCCCTTGGAGTGGGAACCGCAGCCTGCAAGTATTACTTTAGCCTCAGGGTTTTTGCGTTGCATGGATGAAATGTAATTACGCACAGAAGAGTCCGCACCGTTAGTAACAGTACATGAATTTACGATAATGATGTCTGAGGCAAGCTCATCATCCGTCAACTCAAACTCCTTAAGTTTAGACATCATAACTTGGGTGTCAAACTGATTAGTACGGCATCCAAACGTTTTAAAATAGACTTTTTTTTGCATCACAGTAATGTTCCCTGCACCGGTAAATCCTCTAAGTTTTGTGCCGTTTTACGTACATCTTTGTCCACATAAATGGACTGAGTAGGAAAGGCAAGGTATATGTTTTGTTCAGCCTGAATACGTGCGATAATCTCTGCTGATATAGTGCTTCTCAGCGTGAGTGTTGCATAAGAGTTTGTAAGATACCAGATAGATATCTTCATCCCATAAGGTTCAATAAGTGTAAATACACGCGGTTCTACATTTGTGTTTTTCACAGAGTACTGACTTCTCAGTTTATTGAGTTGCTTTCTTGTAATATCAGTATATCCTTTAGAGTACTTCTTGGCAATCTCTTTAGCTATTTGCGAAGCCTTGTGTATGTCGGAGTCAAAAGTAACCAAAAAATCTATACCATCCCACACCGTTTTAAGTCCTGCATGAGAATAATTGGCTATCATATCTGTAAATATGAAGTTGTTCGGTATAAAGATTATACGCCCTGCTCTACGGTTTAGCATCTCGGTTGTAAGCGTAATATCTTCATGCATCGTCATACGAAGTACCGAAATATCTACAATATCTCCAACATACTCCATGCCATCTCTTACAAATTTTACCCTGTCTCCCACATGAATGGCTCCGCCCATCACAATGGTAACCCAACCCATTATTGACATGAACCAATCTTTCATCGCAATGGCAATACCAGCAGATGCAAAACCGAGTATAGTAACAAGATAACTTACATTTTCTATATAAGCAAGTAGCAATGTCAAGATCAAGATGGTCACAAAAGAGATATTAAGTGCTTTATTGATAGTGTAAAAACGTTCATTGTCTGACATATATTTTTTAACTAAATATTTAATAATAAACAAAAGAAAAACAAAGAAAAGAATAATTGCACCAATAGTTAGGGTTCGTCCTATCTCTTTTTGAATTTCATTTTTAAGATTAAGCTCAATTTCATCTATTTTCTTACTGTAGACATTTTCTGTTGTTTTAAATATTTCTATCACCGGTATGAAAGTCTTGATCTGATCTTCAATATCTTTTTGTGCATCCATATATTCTGTGTTCAGAGGATCTAATTGTAAAAGTTTATCGATAATAATCTGCTTCTCTTTAAGTTTTTCCATTATATTAATAAGAGAGGTGTAGCGACTACTATATTCTTTTTGATCTGATCTGAGCTTCTCCCTATGCGACAAGGCCCCAATTATAGCTAGTGGATTTCCTACTTGAGGTATGGGGTCTATATCAGGAGGCGTTAAAAATTTTTTGAAAGGGTCTTTTTCGTACTCTTCAAGCAATTGAAGTTTACCAAGCAGTGTCACTTTATTGTTTTGCGCATTTTCCAGTGCTTCTTTTTGTTCTTTTGATTTTTTTTTCACATTTGTCAAACGCCTGATCTCTTCATTAAGTATGATCTCTTGTTCTTTTAACTCAATATAGGTGTGATAGTTACTGTATATTTTTGACCAGATACTATTCTCAACAAGTTCTTTGTCTAAAGTTTTTTTCTGAATAAGCAGTTGGTCTATCTCCTCAGTGTAAAGAAGGTTTGTTTCTTCGACTGTCTCTATCGTACCATTCCCTTCCAGGTTTTCTTCGCAAAAAGCTGCTGGAGCATACAAGAGAAAAAATACTATCAATATAAGTTTGAGGTTCACTTTTCTTCTCCAAAACTTCGAAGTACTTTTTTTACAACACTCTCATCTATGCCTGAGACCATTTTGTAATTACCCATACCTTGTGGCAAGATAAACTTGATACTGCCTTTGGCAGATTTTTTATCCAAAAAGAAGTGATCATAAAAATCATCAACATCTTTAATAATATAATCCGTAGGTAAAGAAGATTTTTCCAAAAGTTCTTTCACTTGCATTGCTTCTTCCTGCGAAAACAACCCAAGTTCTACAGCTAAAGCATTAGCCATGACCATTCCTATGGCCACAGCTTCGCCATGCAGGTATGTAGTGTAGCTTGTTTCGTTTTCTACCACATGCCCAAAGGTATGTCCATAGTTAAGTACGGCGCGTATGCCCGCTTCCTTTTCGTCCTGATTAACCACCCATGCTTTAAGTTCCACAGATTTTTTAATCACCTCTTTTAGTGTTTCCTCATTTTGAAAGTCAGCTTTTTGCAAGAATGTAAAGTATGATTTATCAAACATCACAGCCATTTTAACTATCTCCGCTATACCTGAAGCAAACTCTCGGGGAAGAAGTGTGCACAAGAATGCCGGATCTATATAAACGGCTTTAGGCTGATAAAAGGCACCTATAAGGTTTTTACCATACTTGTTGTTAACGCCGGTTTTTCCGCCCACAGATGCATCGACTTGGGAAAGCAGTGTAGTTGGTATCTGTATGAAGTCTATGCCTCTTTGGTAAAGACTCGCTGCAAATCCTGTCATATCACCTATTACGCCACCACCAAAAGCAATGAGTAAGGATTTTCTATCAAGCTTATGTTCAAAACATTCATTGAGTATATGCTCTACGGTTTCCAAGGTTTTATACTCTTCTCCGTCAGGTATGCTAACCACATTGAGTTTTGTTGCATTTATATGGGCAAGAAGTGTTTCAAGATGGAATCCCGCAACAGTGGGGTTAGTAACCACAACAACATTTGTGTCAAAAGCAAGCTGTGGCAATGCATCTATAGTAATATCATAAGTAATATTTTGAGTATGTGCTAGTTCAATAGGAACAATCATCTGCTAAAACCTTGCGTGTTATGTAAGTGCTTTATTTTATCTTATTTGTGTTTAAGTATCGTTTTAAGCCGTACCTAAACGGCTCTTATACCCTTGTATGAGATTAAAAAATTTCAAAAGGAACCAGTAGCTTTGGGTGTCTGTGTGTAGTAAGAAGAAAGTCCTGTATTTTGCTGGAGATGAGTCTTTTAAAGCTATCGGTATTAAGACGTTTTTCAAAAGGTGCTACTTGAAGTATATCTTCCATCTTGGAAAGTTCGCGTATAGGATTGGATACTCTTTGCTCAAACTTTAACTCTACGTTAAATATATCTGCTAAAGTCTCATAATGCTCAATGATCATATTTTTATTTTCAAAATCACCTTCTGGATCAAAATCCCCAAGGGTCATCCCCAGTCCTAAGGTCTCAGAGATATCAAAAGCCAAGGATGAAATAGACTCCATCTTTTCATTTTCACCCATAAGAACCACTGTACTTTTAATGTTATACAGTAACTTATCTCCAAAAAGGAAGACAAGTTTTTTCAGGCTATACAATGTTTCTTTAAGTTCATCCGCTTCAAACGTAGGAATACTGTTCATTATTAGTCCAATATTGTACTCATGTATATCATACTCTACAAGCGTTTTCACATCTTTGTTTTTATAACAGATGGAAAGTGTGACTTTTTCTGATTCGTACGTTTTGAGTTCATCTATCAATACAAAATCATTTGGGTACAAAATACGGACAAACAGTGCTTTATCCTCTAACTTTTCTACCAGATAAATACTCTCTTTTAAGTAAATCAATGCATTCTTTTTATCATGCCTAAGGTCCAAAATAAGATAAATATCTTTACCAAAGGGTTCAGGGAAAAGACCTAGTCTTTTATTGATGGTTTTATATACACCGTCTAGCACTATAGGTTTTCCCAAGATCAGTAATGTATCGTTTGGCCGTATCATCGTTGCATTCGTAGGAAGCATCTGTTTTCCATCACGGTACAATGCAGCAATTTTCCATTTGCGCTGAAGTATGGAACCAATGTGCCTGTATGCATAAGCACTTCCAAAGGGCACATGCACTTCCATAATCTCACCTTGTCCAAGTCCTACATTTTGCGCCACCAATGGCACATTGGGAAGATGGTCATACAAGTGGGCTGCCATAAGCTCATTGGTATTTATAATGCTTATGTTTTCCTGATCTTTTCCTATCTGCGGATCATCCCATTGATTTACGAGTATGATGCGTATTTTACTTTTTATAAGTGCTAGGTTCTTTAGTACATATCTTGTGTCTTCCAAGTCTTCCAAAACGATAAAAATGTTAGAAAATCTTGTCTCTTCCATAATGCCTTTAAGTTTTGAAAAACTGCTAGGATCTGCATCGATTATTGTAATATTAGTACCGATCTTTTCAGGTCTTGTATCTGCTTTATAGCATGTAACATAGTATTGGTTTTCTGCAACCCTGTTTTTACTTACCCAGTCTATAAAATGTTTTGCAATACTGCCGCTGGCTAAAATAAGTATGTTTTTCAATTGATGCCTTCTACAGTATTCAGGTATAATTTCCCAATTATTTTTTGAGGGATATTATAACACAATGGAATTTCAGCTAGATAAAACCGACGGTAAAGCAAGAGCCTGTACAATTAAAACAGCCCATTCCACTATCCAAACACCTGTATTTATGCCTGTAGGCACTGTGGGTGCAGTAAAAGCCCTTGATGCAACTGACCTTGCTACATTCATTAAACCGGAAATCATTCTGGGTAACACTTATCATCTTTATATCCGTCCAGGTGATGAAACCATCAAAACCATGGGAAAACTGCATGGTTTTACCAAGTATCCTAAGAGTTTTTTAACAGATTCTGGCGGATTCCAGGCTTTTTCACTCTCGGATAATGTAAAAATAGATGAAGGTGGTATCACTTTCAGAAGCCATGTTGATGGCAGTAAGCACTACTTTACACCCAAAAAAGTGATAGACATACAATATAACCTTGGTTCAGACATTATGATGATACTTGATGACCTTGTAGCTCTTCCTGCCACACAGGAGCGTATCAAAGCCAGTATAGAGCGTACCACACGCTGGGCACAGGAATCCATAGACTACTTTAGATCAAACCAGGAAAAAGGCATAGGTCTTGAACAAAACATTTTCGCCATTATCCAAGGAGGGACTGACAATGCTTTTCGTGAAAAGTCCGCCAAAGAACTCTGCGCGATGGATTATGACGGTTTTGCCATAGGCGGGCTTAGTGTGGGGGAAGCTAATCAGGATATGTATAACACTGTGGCATGGACTACACAGTTTATGCCCCAAGACAAACCCCGCTATCTTATGGGTGTGGGCACACCTGAGGATTTAGTAGAAAATGTCTCTCGGGGCATAGACATGTTCGACTGTGTCATGCCTACAAGAAATGCACGTAACGGTACACTTTTCACTTCTTTTGGCAGAATAAACATCAAAAAAGCTGAGTACACTACCGATGAAAGACCTTTGGATCCGGAGTGTGGCTGCATGGTTTGTCAAACTTACTCACGCGCCTACCTGCGCCATCTTTTCAGAGCCAGAGAGATTACCTATTTTAGACTCGCAACGATTCATAACCTCTATTATTATCTCAATTTGATGACACAGATGAGAGAGGCTATTTTGGAAGAAAGATTTGATGCATTCAAGTCCGAGTTTTATGAAAAACGAAAATAGTACAGGCTTGCAGTTGCACTTTAGGGATATCGTCTATGGGGAACCTTTCCAGACGGTGTTTCTTTTGAAGTATGCTCCAGATGGGCATCCTGATCATCGAAAAATATGTCTGCGCCAAAGGCTTTAATCACTTCATATTTTTGCACACCTCCTTGGAAAAATGCTTCATCAACCCTTACGCCCCAGCCTTCAAGTGTTCCAAGTACCCTCTCGTGAGTTGAGAAACTTCTTGCAGTTACTAAAGCTGTACGTATGGGTGAGGACTCCATAGGAAACTTATCCTGTATCTCTGAGATGGTTTTGAGGAATTTGAAGAAAGGTCCTTTACTTAAAGGGTTTTGTGCGTTCATGCGTTCATGTTCTATAAAGGCTTCCAGGCCTTTTTCCTGATAAACTTTCTCACTCTCATCGCCAAATATGACTGCATCACCATCGAAGGCTATTTTGACCATATCGCTCTCTTGTGAAGTGATGGGTGTATGAGGCAAAATGGTAGCTGCGGCTACACCAAAGTTCACAGCCTCTTCGACATCTGGTGCATAGACAGAGAGAAATAAATCTACTTTAAAAGCTTCAAGATAACGTGCTACGGGTGTACCTGCTGTCCAGCCAGTACGTTCTATGTTCAGCTTATAGTGCTCAATAGATCGCCCAATCCTCAGTCCTGTTGCTGCATTATTACGAGAAAGAATGATGACTTCTATCAATTTATTATCAAACCTTTTATTGATTGCAAGCAGATTTTGTACAAACCTAAATGCAGATCCTTTGGCTAAAGGACTGTCTAAATACTGAAGTTGATGTTTATAGTAGCTCTCTAAACCTTCCTCATCAAATATTGCATTTTCTTCTTCCAGGTTAAACAATGCACGAGAAGAGATAGCGATGACGAGTTTGTCCTGAAGGTCATAAGCCATAGATTTCCTTTTTATGGTTTTTCAGTATTGTAGTCAATTTTACTTTATGTACAACAGACTTAAGGCATGGTTTTGGAAATTAAAAACTATGTTAAAATCCTTTTTAAAAAATAAAGGCAAATTGATGGAAACACTTTTTGTATATGGCACACTTATGCCAAATTGTCCAAATGGGCATGTCTTGGAAAATATCATTGGTAAATTTGTTCCGGCAACGGTTCAGGGACATCTCGTGGGTGCGGGATGGTCAGCTTCTATGGGATACCCAGGCATAAAACTCGACCCAAAGGGTGACACAGTGCATGGCTTTTTATTCTACTCACGCAACCTCGATGAAAACTGGGATTACCTAGATAGGTTTGAAGGAGATGAATTTGTGCGTACAGCCGTAAGTGTGGAGAGGTATGATGAGCTGGACGTAGAGACTTTTATTTATGTGCTCAAAGATGACAAAGAAAGCTTAGAGGAGTAAACCCGTGTTATTTTTGACACATATGTTTGTTATAATGACATAAAGCAGACAACTACAAATCTATTTTAAGGAATAAAAATGAGTTTTGGAAATATTGTTATACTTACTATCGTTGCTATTGCAGGTTATCTTATTGTCATCTATAACAGGTTTATTTCATTAAGGACAGGCATTGATGCTTCATGGTCAGACATAGATGTACAGCTTAAACGTCGCTACGACCTTATCCCTGCCTTGGTAGATACGGTCAAAGGATACAAGGACTATGAAGCAGAAACGCTTGAAAAGATTATAGCGGCGCGTCAACAAGGATTGAGTGCAAATAGCATAGATGAAAAAGCAGCAGCAGCCAATATGCTGTCTGGCGCATTGGGCAAAATGTTTGCTTTGGCTGAAGCATACCCCGAACTTAAAGCAAACACCAATTTCCTTAAACTCCAAGATGAGCTTTCCAACCTTGAAGATGCTATACAAAGTGCCAGACGCTATTATAATGCTATCGTAAGAGATTACAATGCTAAGCTTGAATCTTTTCCTGATCTTTTTGTGGCACGTAAGTTTAACTTTACTGCTCGTGACTATTTTGAATTAGATGCGAGTGAAGCTACTGCTGCGACGAAGATGCCTAAAATCGATTTCTAGTTCCATGAAAAAGCTACTACTATTTACCTTACTCTTTTTGGGCTGTGGATCATCTGCTTACGCCGAAAAAATTTCAAATTACAAGATAGATATTACGGTGGAACAAAGTGGTGAACTTTCAATTGTAGAATATATCGAGTATGATTTTGAAGCACAAAGCAAGCATGGGATATTTCGCGATATCCCTTTTACCATCAAAGGAGAATCACATATCAAAGACTTGGGTCTGTATAACTTTTCTGCACAGCTTGATGACGGTATAGTAGAGTGGAAGCAGTCCACATTGGGCTCAATCCAGGCTGGTGATGTACTACGCTTACAGATAGGTTCTGCCAGTACCTATCTAACAGGAAAACATCTCTACACCATAGCGTACCGTGTCAAAAGAGGTGTACTGCCTGCTTCTAAGAATGAAAAAAATGATGCCATACGTTGGAACATTGTGGGGACAGGATGGCAAATACCCATTTATAATATTGAAGCAAATTTCTTCTTGCCTTCTTCACTTAGCCAACAAAACATAGCGTTATCTACTTATACAGGAAGTTATGGCACCCAAAGCTCTAGGGCGACAAATATTTGGATTAATCCGAGACAACTGCAAATCAAAGTATCGAGCCTCAATCCTCATGAAGGCACTACCGTAGAATTGGCATATCCAGCCGATACTCTGGAACAGAATGGACTTGAAAATGTCAAAGCATCTTTTGCAGACTGGATTATAGACTATTGGCATTGGGGCGTATTGGTCGGATTTTTACTTTATTTTCGCAAAATGTACAGTAGGTATGCAGGCGGATTCACAGATGAACGATCCGTAGCGATACAGTACGAAGCGCCCAAAGGTTTAAGTGTATTACAGTCAGGTTTAATGCTGGATAAATTTACAGATAATGAAGATTTTGCAGCAGCCGTACTTGAACTGGCGCAGCTGGGACATTTAGAAATAGACCAAAAAGAAAAAAATCTCGATCCTTTGTTAATGAGTAAAGAGAATGATACAAAAAATCTAACGGCAGATCAAAAGTACCTACTTGAGCATGTGTTATTTAAGAGCAAAAATATCTTTACCTTTTCTTCTGGCTCATCCTCAAAAGCTACCGCACTGCAAGAAGGCTTTGAGCACATCAATGACACTCTCTATATCTGGTCCGTTGTCAATGGATATATGCTAGAAAATCCACAAAGAGTGCGTAAAAACTTTTTAGGTAAAAGCATTTTATTTTTACTACCTGTCACAGGACTGACATTCTATACCCTATTTTTAAAGTTTGGAGAAGAAGCTGCATTTCTTCTACTCTTTCCTTTGATGTTTGGTATTGTCGGGTTAGGCATCATGATCTCAAAGAAAAACTGGCTCACTAAAATAACAGGTTTTCTGTTTGCCGCTGTAGGGACAATACCTCTTCTTGGTATGCATAAAGCAGAAGAACTTGTGATGGGACCCATGGGCGTACTGATTCTTCTGGCAGCAGCTTTATTCTTTACCTATAAAAAAATAGGAAAATTTACGCAAAAAGGTGCCTATGCAGCCAAACATTTATTGGGCCTAAAAGAGTTTGTCAATCGGGTAAAAGAAGATGAGATAAAAAGACGTTTGGTGATGGACCCTCTTTATCTTGAAAAGATGCTGCCTTATGCCGTTCTTTTTAATCAAACAGAGCACTGGCTTTCTTTTTATGATATCTTAAACGTAAAAGAACCTCATTGGTATCATGGAAGTATTTCAGGCATCGGACGATTCTCTTCTGCGGTCAATACCGCATCCACTCTTCCCTCCAAAAGCTCAAGTGGAGGTGGAGGTTTTTCTGGTGGAGGAGGCTCCTCTGGCGGTGGAGGAGGAGGTGGTGGTGGTGGTTCCTGGTAGCTTAAACATTGTGTTTATTGCGAGATAAAAATGTGTCAATATGACATATTTTTATCTGCATCATACAACTTAGCCTATAATATCATCATGTATAACAATAAAAAGAAAGAACGGTTCTATATCTGCGATCTGCTTGAAAATCCAGCAGTACCTTACCCTTCCTACTATGTACTAAGCACCTCGATGTGCAATAATGAGATGCTCAAAACCGCACTCGTAGCCTTGCATAGTTTTGATTTTTCTTATTATGAAACAGCGAAGTCTTATGAAGATATTTTTGTTATGCTTCACTCAGGTATATTCCCCATCTATAAAGAAAAGTACATTATAGGATACTTTGGAAATAAAATGATGTATTTGGAATCGGGCGGATGGAAAGGAATGCCCTCTACTGAGGATATATTTAAGATGGAAAACTGGCTTGTCTGCTAGCTCTATAAAAATAATTTAAACTAATTATAATTATAAATTTGTAATTAAGACTATTTTTATCTTAATTGGTTATAATTTGGACATATCTTAGGTACAACAATTTTTTTATTCTTCCTCCTTTTAGAAAAACATTGCTATCTCGACTACCAACGAGAACTTCCCTTTCTGTTGTACCTAAGATTATCATTTATCTCTCTAAATTACTTTTATGTTTATCTATTAAATATAGTTTTAAATTATATTATAATTTATATGTGTGAAATATTGTTAATATTAGGCTGTACCGCCTCTTAAAATATCCAGCACATTGGTAGCATAACACCCTTTTGGCAAAACAAAACTCAATTCATAATGTGCTTTTTCTTCTACATAGTTTTTCTTTATCTCAGTGACCTGTATCCATGCATAACGCCTGGCACCATCCAGATTTAGATCTTCGGCATAAGGTGCTTCTATGAGTCCGGCTGTACTTGTTGAGTGTTTTGTTTTTTTACCCGGAAGTAACCCAGCAGGTGCTGTGTCTTTGGCTTCAAAACGCTTGGCTTCCTCTTCCAGATTTTCAACAGTAAATAATCGCCCATAAGGGTAGTGCATCATCACATCTCCCTCTACAAGTTTGAAGAAGTTTGGCTGTGCTTTTGTACCTTTAAGAGAACCCTCCGGTAAGCCCATGACCTGCTCCGTTTCTGCTTCTGTAAATTTTTCAAGCAAGTGATTAAGCTCCATGCGCTTAGAGAGCCAATTGTTAAAAAGGTAAGACTGATACGACCCCATAAGAAACTCTTTGGTCTTTTTGTCACGCATTTTAAGTGTGCCTTCACAGAGCTTTTTTCCCTCTTCCCAGTTGTTGCCATCAGTTCCAAAACGCTGATTGCCAAAATAGTTAGGCACACCGTTTGCTTTTATCCATTTCAATACAGAGTCGAGTTTGTCTTTCTGGACACCCAAAACTTTTTTAAGACGTATGTTAAAACGGTTGCCTTTGAGGTGCCCTACGCGTATCTTGTTGTTGTGGCGCACGGTAGAGAGGATCTTTATCTTGTCATGCGTAAACGCTTTGAGTTTTTCTTCATGCACAGCCAGTACCGACACATACTGCAAGGTCATCGCATGCTTGTCTTTGAGTCCTGCATATCCCATGTCACGGCGACGAATACCTACATGGTTAGAAAGGACATCGAGCATCTCCCACGTAGTCATGTCTTTTTTACGCACATGCAGCACCAGGTGTTCGCCCTCACCTGTAAATTCATACAGCGGTATCTCTTCAACAGTAAAGTCTCGCGCAGTGGAGTTAAAGACAAATTCATTTTTGACGTTTAATGGGTATATTAGGTTCATGAGTTTCTTTCTGTGTTTGTATGGTGTTATTTTAGCTTAAAGGTTATTAGGTTAGGTAAAACTACATAAAAACTTATCAAACTGCATGTCAAAAAAATAGGACAAAGTAGTAAAAATTCTTAGAATGTGGTCACATTATGGAGATTAAGAACATAAAAAATACACCGTTGACAACTGTTTATCCTCAAAGCTAGGCGTAAATCATCACTTCTTTATACAAACCAACCTAAATACTCTACTAAATATATGCATTTATCTGTACTGTAAATAAAAATTTGCTATGGTATAAAAAATTATATCATTGATTAGATACCATTATATATAAGGCTTCATTTGAAATTTTCTGATAAAAAACTACTACTTTTTGATCTCGATGGTACGCTCATTGACTCTGCACCAGATCTTGCATATGCGGTAAACCTGATGCTAGAAAAGCTTGAACGAAACACATTTTCCGAAGAAGTCATCCACGGCTGGGTAGGCAATGGTGCGCAGATACTTGTAAAGCGAGCACTTTCGGGCAATGTACTTATTGATGATAATCTGGATGAGAGCTATGTGGCAGAGGCGCTAGAGATATTTTTTGATTTTTATGCAAAGCATCTTTGCGATGCCACGTATACCTATGCAAATGTACCCCATACACTTCGTACGCTCAAAAATAGAGGCTACCGCTTGGTCATAGTCACCAATAAGCCATTTGCTTTTGTAGCACCCATTTTGAATAGTTTAGATTTGGAGGGGCTCTTTGAACTTGTACTGGGGGGCGACTCTTTGGCAGTGAAAAAACCTGACCCTGCACCTCTTTTGCATGCCTGTAGCGTTTTGAAAACAGAGGTGCATCATTGTGTGATGATTGGTGACTCCAGAAATGACATCCAAGCAGCCAATGCGTGCTCTATGCACTCCGTGGGAGTGAGCTATGGCTATAACTATGGACAAAAAATAGACGTCTTTAACCCCACTGTAGTCATAGATGATTTTGCAGAGTTGCTTAAAGTATTATGATAAATACGAATGTCGAAATAGCCATCATCGGTGGAGGAGTTGCGGGTGCGAGTGCGGCGCTTTACTTTGGTCGGCTTGGACTTGATGTCACACTTTTTGAAAAAGACAGTAGTTTGGTGAATGGTCCGCCATGGTGCCACCTGCATGCAGGAGGAAACCTCTATCGTGAGATATCTGATGCACAATGTGTAGCCCTACTCAAACAGTCTATAGATTTTTTACGGTTTTATCCTTTTGTGGTAGACTACCGTCCTACGGTTATTGTCCTGCCATCCACTGACGGTTCTACACCTGAAGCACTGCTTCCGCGTCTTGAGATGCTTACACGAGAGTATGAGGCACACATTGCAAAAGACAGCAAAAATGAAGTCTTCGGGAAGCCACAAAACTACTACAGGGTTTACAGTAAAGTACAGATAGAAGCGCTCAAACAAAAAGATACAGTGCAATTCCCGGAAACCTCTGATGAGTGGATGATACCTGTGGCTAAAAACATCGATTTAGATAAAGTACAATTCCCACTCATTATGGTGCAGGAATATGGACTTAATCTTTTTAGGCTGGCTGCAGGCGCTGCGCTCATGCTTGATGAGTTGAATTCTGTGAATGTATGCATGAACAGCATTGTGTACAACGTGCAAAAAAACTTTAATACAGACGGTTGGGACGTCGGTTATACACAAGATGACATCAGCTATACCAAATCCTTTGACTATCTTATTAATGCCGCTGGTTTTAGAACAGGAAGGATTGATGATATGCTGGGTGCACCATGTAAATCGATGGTAGAATTTAAAGCAGCTTATGTCAGTCATTGGGACGGAGGTGAATACACGCAATTCCCTGAAATCATCTTTCATGGTGAGCGTGGCACGCCTCAGGGCATGGGACAATTTACACCCTATCCGGGTGGATACTTTCAGTTACACGGTATGACTAAAGACATTACCCTTTATGAAGATGGATTGGTGACCAGTACGGCCCTAAGCTGTCAGCCAAGGCTGGGACAAAATTTTATAGAAAAAATAGAAAAGGCTTGGACAAAAGAGGAAACCCAAAAGCGTACTAGCTCTGCAATAAAACATCTTTCACAGTTTATTCCTTCTTTTTCTGCAGCAGATGTAGGCTCCAAACCTCTTTTTGGTGCACAGCAAATCCCTGGAGATGATCCAACGCTTCGTGTTGCAGAAGTCTCTTTTCCACTTGAGTATTATGCCAGATGCGAGATAGTCAAAGTTTCCTCTGTGCTTGATATGATAGATGCCATTGCTCGGGAATTTGTACGTTTTGGTTATCTTGATGCAAGAGATTTTGGCAAAAGAGATTTGGGACATGTTGCATATTTAAATGAAAGTACCGTGAAAGAATACGCAGAACAGATAGCTTTGCAAAGGGATTATCCTGCGTCATTAGCAAACAGAACGGCCATAAGAGACAGATGATAAAAATAATTATATATACTACTTGATGTAGACACATCTTTTGCATCTGCCAAGCCTAAACACATCCACATCAAAAATAAGGATTTTGTGCAGTACTAAGTACTAAAATGGTGACTTTTGCAGCTAAACCTATTTTCATTTTGAAGCACTTTTGCAAAGACGGTTAAGGGTGTGTCAGTGCTTTTTGCAATCTTTAAAAGATTATCATAATGCTCTGGAGCAAAGCCTATAAGCATCTCGTACTCTTCCCCACTATGGCCCACTTCATCACTTATGCTAGTAAAAAGTTCAAATCCATATTTATTAATATCCAATAGTTTATTGGTATCACAGTAGAGCCCATCTGATATGTCCATCCCTGTACGTAAAAAAGCTCTGGCTTTGGCTATGAATTTTGCTCTTAAGGCAGGCTCATAAAAGCGGGAATTGTTTGCAATTTTTTCACCTCTAAAAAGAGCATCCAGGTCTCTTTTGCTCTCACCTAAAGTACCGGTGTATGCCAACAAATCACCCTCCTTTAAACCTTTGCGTAAAAGTGGTGTATCACTTTTGGAAATGATAGTAATAGACAGATGTAATTTATCGCCGCCTATCGTGTCCCCACCGATGATTTCACAACCGTACTCTTTGGCAGTGTTTTCCATGCTTAGAGTCAGTTCGTCTATCTGTTCGTGTGTCATATCTGCAGGGATGGAAACCGTAACAAGTGCATACTGAGGCTCTGCGTTCATGGCGATGGCATCAGAGAGATTGATGAGCATTGCCTTGCGTCCTATTTGTGCCATACTCATCCACTCACGCTTGTAATGCACATCTTCAAAAAAAGCATCCATACTGTAAAGCGTGTCACCTATGACCGCTGCATCATCGCCGATATGTTTGGAAGTAAGTCTGTTTATGAGGTAGTGTTCTTTGTCTATAGTGTTCATGGTTGCGATTGTAGCATATTATGAATGTTTTTATTCTATAGTTGATACATTTGAAGGACTTTGTGATCTTACGATATAATCATTGAATACTTTTAAGGCCGTCCAGGGTCCGTGCAGATAGAGAAAACAAAACATAAAGAGAATTTTAAAATGTTTATCCAGAAAATTATATTTATCATACTGGTTGCAATACTGAGTCTGACTGGTGTTGATTCAACAGATTTATATGATGTTATTGCAAAGTACGAGCGATACAGTGCGGGACTGGAGAGAAAATCCATCACCTTGGACTTTGGTGAGATGGTCTATTCTGAGAATAACGTAAAAAGTGATGTGACTCTGGTATTGGTCCATGGTTTTGGGGGGAACAAGGATACTTGGAATAGAGTTATAGCTGGGTTGAATGATACATACCATATCATTGCGATTGATCTGCCCGGACATGGGGAGAGCATCTCAAAAAAAACCCTGGGCTATACAATAACAGATCAGGCAGAAAGATTAAGTCTATTTTTGGAAGCCAAAAAGATCAAACCACTTTATTTGATTGGCCATTCTATGGGAGGAGCAATCGCTCTTCGTTATGCAGCAAATCATAAAAAAAATCTAAAGGCCCTCATTCTCATAGACTCTATGGGGATGGAACAAACAAAAAGTGATGGGATTATACTTGTTGAAAAATCCGATAAAAACCCACTGTATGATGTCTGCACAGAAGAAAGACTTGAGACACTTTTAAACTATTCTATGCACAAGCCTCCCTATATTCCAGATGTTATTAAAGATGCGCTTCTTCAAGATAAATGTGCAAGACGTGAGTTAGAAAAAGTGATTTATGAAGATATGTATAAAGATGTTGACTTGAGTGGCGTAGTAAACAGTATTGATATACCAACACTCATTCTGTGGGGCGAAAAAGACAGGATGACACATGTTGATGATGCTGCATTGCTTCATCATACAATCAAAGGAAGTCACCTAATAATTTTCAAAGAGACAGGGCATGTGCCCATACTTGAAGATTCTAAACAAATTGCTGATGAAATTAGTAAGTTTATTAAACAAACTGTATATGTATTCTAAAACTGTGGCATTGCAGCAGGGAGAAACACATATTCACTATATGGTCTTGGCCTATTTTACTACAATAAAATAAAAGGAGTTAAGAGGTATCATGAAAGGAAAGATCAAATACCAACTCTTCAATGTCACGAAGATGAAGCACGTTTTGCTCTATATCAATAGGCAATTTTGGTAACATATTTATTCCTTTTTTATAGATACAAAGGGTACGGAAAAAATATATTATGCCATAGCACTATAACTTCATAAATATTTTAAAGATAAGTGCTACAATGTAATATATAAACTTTTTTTCAACAATCGAATAAGGGAATATCATTATGACAGAGCGTTCAACTATTACCGTCGATGGCAATGAAGCCGTTGCACTGGTAGCTCACAAGATCAATGAAGTAATCGCTATTTATCCTATTACCCCCTCCTCGCCTATGGCTGAATTCTCGGACCTCTACAGCGCCAAAATGCAGAAGAATATTTTTGGTACAGTGCCGCAAGTGTATGAAATGCAAAGTGAAGGAGGTGTAAGCGGTGCTGTTCACGGTGCATTACAGGCAGGTGCGCTTACGACCACGTTCACAGCTTCTCAAGGTCTATTGTTAATGATACCCAATATGTACAAGATCGCTGGAGAGCTTACTTCGACGGTATTTCATGTTGCCTCCCGATCCCTTGCAGCTCAAGGACTTTCCATCTTCGGAGATCATCAGGATGTGATGGGAGTAAGACAAACAGGATTTGCCTTATTAGCCTCCAATTCCGTCCAGGAAGCACATGATTTTGCTCTGATCTCACAAGCCGCTACTTTGCATGCACGTATTCCATTTTTACATTTTTTTGACGGATTCCGAACCTCTCATGAAGTAAGCCGGATCGAAAACCTCTCAGATGACATACTCAAAGCGATGATCAATCTTGATCTGGTCGAAGCACACCGTAAACGAGGTCTAACACCTGACATTCCGGTGCTTCGAGGTACATCACAAAACCCTGATGTCTATTTTCAGGGGCGTGAAAGTGTCAATAAATATTATCAAGCGTTGCCTAAGATTTTGCAAGAGCAGATGGATATCTTCGCAGAATTGACGGGAAGATCGTACCGACTTTTTGACTATGTCGGTGCCTTGGATGCGCAGAAAATTATCGTATTGATTGGTTCGGGTGCCGAAGCAGTAGAAGAGAGTGTGCACTATCTAAATGCTCAGGGTGAAAAGGTAGGGATGATAAAGGTGCGATTGGCACTGCCCTTTGCGATTGACTCTTTTATCGATGCACTTCCAAAATCAGTTAAATCCATTGCAGTACTGGATCGAACTAAGGAGTCCGGAAGCCTTGGCGAACCACTATATCATGATGTTGTTGCCGCACTGTTTGAACAGCGTTCAAGCCTGCCTTTTGAGATGCCCGATATCATCGGGGGACGCTACGGTCTCTCATCCAAAGAGTTTACTCCCGCTATGATTATTGCCATCTATAAAGAGCTTGAAAAAGAGTCTCCCAAAAATCACTTCACCATCGGTATTGATGACGATGTCACCTTTACATCACTTACCTATGATCATAATTTCATTTTAGAAAACCCTACTCAGTTTGAGGCTCTTTTTTATGGATTGGGTTCGGATGGTACTGTAGGCGCGAATAAAAATACGATCAAGATCATCGGTACAGAAACAGACCATTATGCACAGGGGTATTTTGTCTACGATTCAAAAAAATCTGGTTCCATGACCACATCGCATCTGCGTTTTGGTTCCGATCCGATCCATTCTACCTACTTGATACAGCAAGCCGATTTTATAGGTGTACATCAAGCCATATTTCTTGAAAAACTGGACTTGCTTGAAATAGCCAAACCCGGTGCAGTTTTTTTGCTCAACACCCCTCACTCAAAAGAGGAAGTATGGAAAAATCTTCCCCGTGTGGCACAAGAGCATATTATTGCCAAAGGGTTGAAGTTTTATGCCATTGATGCTTACAGCGTGGCGCAAGCGAGCAATATGGGATCTCGGATCAATACGATCATGCAGACCTGCTTCTTTGCCATCAGCGGGATTCTTCCTGGAGATGAAGCCATTGCCAAGATCAAAAAATCGATCCAAAAAAGCTACGGGAGCAAGGGAGATGTGATCGTAGAGATGAATTTCAAGGCGGTCGACAATACACTCGAAAACCTGTACGAAGTACCTGTCCCCGCTCAAGCTGAAAGTACCCAGGAACTTAAGCCGGTACTTAAAGGTGTCATGACCCCGTTTATTTTCGAAGTAATTGGGAAGATCACCGCCTATAAAGGAGATGAGCTTTCCGTATCACAAATCCCCAATGATGGAACATGGCCCACAGGAACCACCCAATACGAAAAACGAAACATTGCCCATGAAGTTCCTGTTTGGGATGCCGATACCTGTATCCAGTGTAATAAATGTGTCTCAGCCTGTCCCCACTCTGTCATACGTTCCAATATCTTTGATGTTTCTTTTATGAAAGAGGCTCCCGAGGGGTTTGTCTCCAAGTTAGCCAAAGGAAAGAAATTCGGTGAAAACGATCTTTTCAATATCTCCGTAGCTGTCGAGGACTGCACCGGCTGTTCGCTCTGTGTGGAAGTATGCCCAGCCAAAAACAAATCACAGACGAATCTTAAAGCGATCAATATGATGCCACTTCCTGCCATTAAAGAGCAAAAAATTGCACAGTGGGATTACTTTCAAAGCTTGCCAAAAATTGAGCGCTCAAAACTTGATCATGAGGATCTTAAAGAGTCACAGTTCCTCGAACCGCTCTTTGAGTTTAGTGGCGCATGTGCGGGATGTGGAGAGACCCCATATATCAAACTTGCTTCACAACTTTTTGGTGACAGGATGGTGATCGCCAATGCTACTGGATGCAGCTCGATTTACGGAGGGAATCTTCCTACAACACCATGGAAGAAAAATGATGAAGGACGCGGACCGGCGTGGTCAAATTCACTCTTTGAGGACAATGCGGAATTCGGTCTTGGATTCCGCCTCGCCATTGACAACCACACAGAACATACCAGATCTTTGCTCGAAGGTCTGAAGAGTAATCTTAACAGCTCTCTTGTTGAAGCTATATTAGGTGCTTCTCAGGATACTGAAATAGAAATAAACCAACAAAGAGAACGGATTAAAATCCTTAAATCCGCCCTTTCGGAACTTGAAAGTATCGAAGCAAAAAAACTGTTAGCAATGGCAGATTATCTTGTTAAAAAATCTGTTTGGATCATCGGCGGGGATGGATGGGCGTACGATATCGGTTATGGTGGACTTGACCATGTGCTCGCCAGCGGTAAAAATGTCAATATTTTGGTCCTAGATACTCAAGTCTACTCCAATACCGGAGGTCAGCAGTCCAAAGCAACCTTCACTGGCGCTGTGGCAAAGTTCGCCGCAGGTGGAAAAGCAGGAATACCAAAAGATCTCGCGGCAATGGCCATCAATTATGAAAATGTTTATGTGGCAAAAGTCTCATTGGGAGCAAACGATAAGGCAACGGTGAAAGCGTTTATCGAAGCCGAACGCTATGACGGCCCTTCCATCATTATCGCCTATTCTCATTGTGTTGCTCACGGTTATGATCTCAAATACGGTTTTGATCAGCAAAAACGGGCTGTCGACAGTGGTCTTTGGCCGATATTCCGTTTTAATCCCGATAAGATTAAAGAGGGAGAGAATCCGATGACACTTGATTATAAAGGGCCAAAGATAGATGTCAAAGACTTTATGTATCGCGAAACCCGCTTTAAAATGGTTGAAAAAATGGATGCTGTTGCTGCAGGGACTTACCTCAAAACAGCGGCCCACACAGCGCAGTCACTCTATAAACGGTATCAAAACCTGTATGAACATTATCAGCCAACACGAGAGGAGGTCTAACCATGGAACTTACTACTACTTTTTTAGGGCTCAAATTAAATAATCCCCTTATTGCCAGCGCTTCGCCGCTAACAGCATCGCTGGATACTATCAAAAAGCTCGAAGAAAATGGCATTGCCGCAGTGATAATGCACTCACTGTTCGAAGAAGAGATCAATCACGAAATTCATCAGATAGATCACTTTTTACATATTCATAATAACTCGAATGCTGAGGCGACCAGTTATCTACCCTCTGAGGTAAACTTTGATAATCTGAACTCTGAACATTATTTGGAAGAGATCAGAAGGGTCAAGGAAGCGACCCAAGTTCCAGTCATTGCAAGTCTCAATGGTGTTTCTGCAGGAGGATGGGTGAAATATGCAAAAAAACTTCAAGAAGCTGGCGCGGATGCTTTGGAGCTTAACATAACCTATATTCCTACGTCCATTGATATGGAGGGGCATGCGGTAGAACAAATGTATATCGATACAGTCGCGCAGGTGAAAGAACATCTTTCCATCCCCCTCAACGTCAAAATGAACGCCTATTTTTCCAGTCCTGCAAATATGGCCAAACGCTTTGTCGCAGCCGGAGCCAATGGCCTAAGCATTTTTGATAACCCGACACGTGTTGATGTTGACCTTGAACTTCTAACACCTTTACAGCGAGCCAATATTACAAGTTCTTCAAATCTCAGCGAAACGCTGCGTTGGTGCGCGATTCTCTATAAAAAGCTTCCCTGCTCTCTCTGTGCGGGTACAGGTATTCACAGTGGGGAGGATGTTCTCAAAGCCATCATGAGCGGAGCAGATGCAGTGGCATTGGCTTCAGTGCTTTTGATGAAAGGTGAGTCCGAAGTAGCTACTATACTGAATGAGATCACCCAATGGATGGAAAAATACGAATATGACTCTATCTCTCAGATGAAAGGGAGTATATCACTCTCTCATACAGACAATCCCGCTGCCTATGAGCGAAACTCATATATGTATGCCTTGCAACAGTATCGTCGCTAAAAATGAATGTGCAAATTATTGTTCATCACGAAGCTTTTTTAACTTTTTCTGATACTCTTCCCCATCACCATAAAATAAATATTTATTATAATATTTATGCTCATAAACAATTCTTTTTGCATGCTTTATGGGGCAGAAAAAAAGTTCGGTTCTTCCGGCAATAACTGAAGCATATTGCATCAAACCGTTAAAATAAGAGCAATACATACAATTAAGCTTCTCAATAGAGTTTAAGTATCCAAGATGCTGATGATCAAAAATGACATAGTCGCTACGTTTAATAAATTCAAACTTATAGATACGAAATATGACTTGCTGGTAGACAAAAAGTATCACATCAAGAAACATGACAGGGATGATCATTCCATAAATAAGTGGTGCACTAAGCAGATAAACAAGAGGAATGTCGCGAAACCAGACTAAGAGATTTTTCATATTCTCTTTTTGTTTAGCCAGAACCTCATTTTCAAATGTAGTATAACCTTTTTTGATCTCATAGCTGATGTGTTCTTCCTGCAAGGAAATCTCTTCGGCTAGTTTTAGCTTCATCGCTTCTATTTCTTCTATAATTTCTTTAATTTTATCGTTCACATATACTCCGTTTTATTTTGGATTAAGTACAGAATTGAGATGCTCTTGCACGGTTCTCTTTTTGAGCCGAGGTGCAGGGATTGGTGTTAGCGCTGTAACAATTTTTGAATGATTGGTAAGTTTGGCTAAAGGCTTGTTTTTATGTTTAATATGCTGTCTTTTCTGCTTTACGCTCTTTTCCTTTTTTTTGTAGACTTTTGTTTTTTTGCTTCTTGGTACTTTTTTATCTGCTACTGCCTGTTTGCCTTCTGTTGCTTTTTTCGATACTTCATTTTTTTTGAGTATTTGGTCCTTTGGCTCTTCCTGGGGCTTATTTATTGTATAGGATTTTTGTTTTTCTACTGCTTCTTTTGCTTCTTCTTCTTCTATAGTTTCATTCGCTATATCCAACTTGAATTCCGGATCTATCTTATGCTCCTCATCTAGTCTATTTTTATCTTTCAGAAGTGTAGCTTCTTTTTCTTCACGCTGCATTATTTCTTTCTGCTGAAGCTCTTCTTCTGCTTCACGAGCTTCCTGCTCTTGTTTTATTTTTTCAAATGATGAAAGTAAACTGTGCTCCTCAGCATCCATTTCATGCAGTCTTTGAGACAAACTGGAACTTTCTTGTGACATAAGCATACTCGAAAAAAACACCAAAATAAACAGCCTAGCCATATTATATATCCCTCTTATTATTAATTAAAAAAATTATTTATTATTTCAAATTAAGTATATCACAGTATAGGCTAGATATTTATATGTTTTTATTACAGAAGAAGACAGAAAGCCAAAGGTGTTGCATTTTGAATTAAATTTTATATAAATGTTTCCCTCACTTAAACCTTCATTTTAAGCATCTTGTCCATTCTTTGTAAGAAGAAAGACGGACGACACAAATGCGATAGAACCAAGAAGCGTATTGAACATCACCAATGCAGCAATACTGAAAAATAGAGCCAAAAGAGAAATAAATTTCTGGTTTACAAAAGATGCAACAAGCGTACTCAAAATCGCAATGATGCCAAATCCGTTCACATAAACAGCAACACCCAAGGCAGTTTTTATATTGCACATAAATGAACTTCCTGATGTATTGCACTCTGCTGACAATGCACTGTTTGATAAAATTCCGTATCTTACAAAAGCAAAAATAGTGAAAAAGGCAAGCATATACAGAACAAGTTCTTTAAGTTCGCCATAGGATACTTTTTTTGTACCTCTATACAAGATATATGCAAACCCCAGTGAAATTAAAACCCATATATTAGAGTAAATATTAAGATAGGTTTCATTTATAAAAATAGTTAATGAAGTTAATAGAAGAATCAAAAAAGATACTTTTTCAAATCTTCCCAAATTTAAATTCTCAAAATTTTCCCTATATAGCCACAAATAAGAGCTGATG
The DNA here is from genome assembly GCA_024637255.1 of Sulfurovum sp. Lineage (GTDB taxonomy): Bacteria > Campylobacterota > Campylobacteria > Campylobacterales > Sulfurovaceae > Sulfurovum. The sequence goes on along the minus strand of JAGXFO010000021.1, from coordinate 60,141 downwards.
GAAATCATAAATATATATATCTCAAAATTTCTGTATCTTCCTTCAAACGCAAGGGTAAGATTTGATATTAAGATAAAAGTGAAAGAAAGATAAAACAAAATCACAAGAGATGTGTCGCTATAAAAGATTTTTTTCTTCAAAATCTCATCTAGGCTTAAAATCTGAAGCTTTGTGCCTTTGGCCATAAGCAAAAGTAAAAAATAGTAGATAAAAAGATGTGTAACGGAGACAATAAATGCACACAGTAGCTCAATATTTGTCCTTACTGTAACACTATATTGTTCCATCTGAAGCATAAATAAAATCGCAAAAAGAGCATTCATTCCACTAAACACAAGTATATGCTTGGTTTGAATATTTGAACCCCTCAGGAGAAAAGAAAATGCAAAAAAAAGCAATATAGAACCTAATGCCAAGGGTTTATAATTTGGAAAGTTTGAAACATCTCCGTAGAAAACTTTTTTATCTTCTCTGTCTTTGTCGAACATACCCCATGCACCGCCTACTGCACCCTCACTTGCTCTTTTCCACGGCTGATCAAATGCCTCAATCACATTATAATTCCATCTTTTTTGCTCTGCCAACTTTACAAACTCTCTAATAAAGATCGCTTGATTTATTTTACTCGGGAGTGCATCTTCTCTCATTCTGCCTTCTGAAGGCCAGCCCGTTTCGCCTATTAAAATATTTTTGTCTTTTAAAATAGCTTCAACATTTTCTCTTACACTTTCCAGATGCTTTATTGCACTCTTAATATTCATTGGATTATCTTCCCAGTAGGGCAAAATATGAATCGTTACAAAATCCGTAGCTTCTCCTACTGCGGGGTATTTAAGCCAAAACTCCCAAACATCCGCATAGGTCACAGGTGTATCTAGAAGAGCATTCTTGACCTCTTTAATATAAGCCGTAAGTACTTTATCTGTTGTATCATTTCTGAGCAAAACCTCATTTCCAACAATCACTGCTTTTACCACATCCTTATACTCTCTTGCAAGGCTTATAAGTGTTTTGATCTCAAGTGCGGTTGAAGCTTTATCACTGCTTACCCATGCACCCATATACATCTTCATGCCATGTTCTCTTGCAATCTTCGGTACAGTTTCCATCCCCACTGTTGAATAGGTTCTGATACAGTTTGTATATTGTGAAAGCAGGGCCAAATCTTCTCTGACTTGCTCCTCGGAAATTACCATACCCTCATCAAACTGAAAAGGTGACTGATCTTTTGAGAATGGCGCGTAAGAGACGCATTCAATTCTTGCAATAGGGTCATTAGAATTTTTGAGAATAAAAACCTCACCAACCAGATACCAGAATAGTACTATAAGGCCAAACCCTGCCAAAATCGTTGATATTTTTTTTATCATTTTTTACCTTATGTGGAGCTTTTAGAATCAGATACAAAAAAGTATTAATTTGCAGCGTATTTTTTATATGAACCTATTTCAATAATCCTAAGAATAATTGCCGAAACATAAGGAATACTCTGCACTAAAAGCGTTGCTGAAAATAAATAAACTTCCACAATTTCCTGATCATTTGTTGCAATCAATGCCGTAAATGATACAAGTAACAAAGTGGCCAATATAAGCTCATTTTTAATAGGGTTTCCTGAAGTTTTTTTACTATTTCCACCTTTTTCTGTCCGCTTAAACGGCAAGCCGTCTTTTACAAAACCATCAAATACTGCTTTAAAAATGGTTAACTGCAGACTCATAGCAGCAATTGCACCCAAAAGCGAATGAAACAGGTTTGCTTTTACCCTTGTTCTGTAGAGTACAAATGCATGAATCACATTCACTAAAAATGCCATCAAGATAGGCACGGTCAAGGCAATTGTCGGAATAGTGACACCGACAAAGATAATCACAGGCACCCAGATTATATTTAAAATAGAAGCGACGGTTCCAAGTGCATCGGAGAGCCAAAAAAACCACCCCGTAATAAAGTGATGTTTTTGCGCAGGAGTAAGCGTTGTGGAGGATGGCTTAAAATGCTTCCAATGTTTTTTAAGAATCTGTATAGCTCCATAAGCCCAGCGATGTCGCTGATTTTTAAATGCTTCTATGGTATCTGGAAGCAGTCCATAGCCATAACGGCGATTGGTGTAATGTGCAATGTAACCTGCCTCAAAAAGCCTAAGCCCCAGCTCGCTGTCTTCTACTATGGTGTCTGTATTCCATTGGCCCACTTCATCAAAAGCTGATTTTCGTATCATAAGCATAGTTCCATGGGCAACGATGGCGTTTTCTTCATTGCGCATAACCATTCCGATGTCAAAAAAGCCTGCATATTCCGCATTCATGGCAGTTTTCAACAGTGATTCTTTGCCGTCTCTGTGGTCTTGCGGAGCTTGTACTAGAGCTACTTTTGGATCATCAAAAATGGGTACCAATTCAATCAGCCAGTTTGGGCTAAGAACATAATCAGCATCGATAATTGCCAAGATTTCACTTTGCGGATTCATAAAAGAGAGTGCCTTGTTGAGCGCTCCAGCTTTAAAACCTGAACATGTTATATCAAGATAAACAAATTTTGGGCCAAGTTTTTCGCATAAGGCTTTAATGGGTTCCTTGTAATGATCTTCTGGTGTGTTATTAATGATAACAAGTACTTCATAATTAGTATAGTCAAGTTTTGACAATGCGATAAGCGTTTCTTCAAGAACATGAGGTTGCTCTTTGTAAGCAGGTACATGAATGCTTACAAAGGGAACATGATTCGACTTAAGGTCAAGCGGAATAAGTCGTTCCGGTTTGCGTCCGATGGTACATCTGAAGAGTTCATTTGCCTTAGCAAGTGTAATTACAGTCAATGGTATCATAAGCAGAGTTCCCATTCCCCACATAATCCAAACACCAAAGTTCATATAGTGTACAAAAGGGTAAATGGCTGACATGACTATACCAAAAGAAATCCCCTGCGCAGCCAAGCCATATGTCATGGCATGTAAAAAATTGATCTGTTGGTTTCTTAGTCCAAAAAACGTTAGAAGTGCACCGAGAAAGACTGCAACAATCATTTGCATAATCCAATATGGCTCCGTAACAACCGCGCCTTGCAATTTGAATTTTTGATTTCTATCCGCATCAAATATTCCCCAATATTGACCTACGCCACCCTCATCTTTTCCCTTCCAAGGCTGATCAAAGGCTTCCATAATGTTATACTGAATATGTTTATTTTTTGCAAAAATGAGAAATCTTCTAGTAACAGTAGCCTGGTTCTCCGGATTTGCAACGGAATCTTGATTATTGTAACCTTCACTTGGCCAGCCAAACTCCCCAATAGTAATATCTTTACCTTTAAATGTTTTTTCAACATCGGCATACACTTCTTGAAGAAATGGTATAAACCGTTCGGCTCTAATGGTTTCCCAATAAGGAAGTACGTGGATATTAATCACATCAACTTCTTTGCCTAAACTTGGATTATCTATCCAAAGATTCCAAACCTCTGCTGTACTTACAGTTGGCTGATGTTTTCGCAAAGGATATTGTTTGTTAATATCATAAACCGTTCTTTTAATATCTCTAATCACAAGAACCAGTTGCTTAAGTGTTAAATCTTTACGAAGAAGTACCTCATTTCCAACGATAATGGATACTATATCCGCATAATACTGGTGTATAAGCTTCTTGGCTAATTCAATCTCTTTTTCATTCTCCTCTTTGTTGGGTGAGAGCCAAAAACCAAAATGCACCTTCATCCCAAGCTGATGAGCAACAGGCAATACTTTTTGTGCATCTTGGGCAGAATAAACACGAACTTGTTTTGTAAAGCGATTTAATAAAGTTAAGTCACGGAGAATCTCATCATCACTTAGATATTCCTTGTCACTTTGTCCTTTATACGGAGTATAAGAAAGTGATTGGATGATGTTTTCAGCATCAGGCGGAGATATAACTTTATCACTATTACCCAACCATAAAAATATTTGAAGTAGTGACGCCAGCAGTAGAGCACTTATAATGTATTTCAATTTGGTTCCTGTAAAATAAAACGAATTATATATAAAACTTTTAACAAAAATGGTTAATTAGTCATATTGAGATCAAATTACATTGACAAATAAAACCACTGAAGAGAAAATATCTCTCAAAGTATATCTCTCAGCACCATTGCATAATGAAGCACTACAAGATTCAAAAGAAAAATACCCATGGACGAACCACGGGAGAAGAACTTCTGAAGCGGTGTTTTTTCCTTGTGCAAAGTCATCATAGAAATCGTCATATGCACCACTGTCAAGACGATAATGACTCCTACAATATAAAGCTTGGTACGCAAGGAGTCTATGACTTCATTAGTAATATTTGAAAAAAGTATAGTTAAAAGGCCATTATTTGCTATCATCGTATAGCCTGTAATAAGCAGTACGATCAGTGCCGCAGTTTCAAAATAGCCGTAGATAGGTCCTATTCGAGGATACACAGCCTCTTGGTCTTCTTTTTTTCTTAGACTCACACCTAGTAAAAACATAAAAAATGCTCCGCCTATCCATGCTATGGCAGCAATCAGATGCAGGTGTATCGCCCATCCCACTATTTGTCTTCTTTGTCGTGATGTCCCAAAGAACAGTGCTCTTTTGCATTTTTGGCATCCAACAAAAGAAGCTCATTTGGCCTAATACGGTTCCATGTGTCTGCATTTTGAACTAGATACACCTCTACACCCATTTCCAAAAGTGTTAAAAAAGTTTTATAGCCCAACTCTTGAATATAAAGCGTATCTACATTCAATGTTTTAAAATACTCAAAGAATTCTGGAGATTTTGACGTTTTATGAGGGTTTTCCTGCACAATAATCTGACCCTCATCAAGAAAAGCAAAGGAGTGTGCTTTTCTAAAACGTGCTGCAATGGTTTTTTTATCTTCTTCTACAGGAATAAGTGTCATTTTTAGCTGTCTAACTTTAAAACAGCCATAAATGCCTCTTGCGGTACTTCCACTGAACCTATAGATTTCATACGTTTTTTTCCTGCTTTTTGTTTTTCTAGAAGCTTTCTTTTACGGGTGATGTCACCGCCGTAACATTTTGCCGTAACATTTTTGCCCATAGACTTCACGGTACTGCGTGCGATGACATTATTGCCGATGCTTGCCTGAATAGCCACTTCAAAAAGTTGTCTAGGAATGAGTTCTTTCAGTTGCGCAACAAAGGCAAGTCCTCTTGTGCGTGCTTTTTCTTCAGGAACGATAATTGATAAGGAATCCACTATATCTCCAGCCACACGTATGTCAAGCTTTACCAACCTGCCCTCTCTAAAACCTGTAGGCTCATAGTCAAAACTTGCATATCCTTTTGTCATGGATTTTAATTTGTCGTAAAAATCCATCACAATTTCATTCATGGGAATGTCATACTCTAAAAGAACACGTGTTTCATTGAGATAATCCATTTTTATCTGAATACCACGACGGTCGTTGAGTAACTTAATCAGATTTCCTACATATTCCTGCGGTGTCAAAATCGTTGCTTTTACATACGGCTCAAGAATACTTGCTATTTTCTGTGGTTCTGGCAGTTCGCTTGGATTTCGGATGATGATTTCCTCACCGTTGGTTTGCTTTACCCTGTACACAACAGTCGGTGCGGTAGCGATAAGTTCCAAATTAAATTCACGCTCTAAACGTTCTTTGACTACTTCCATGTGAAGCATGCCTAAAAAACCTGTTCTAAAGCCAGAACCAAGAGCCATCGAACTCTCAGGTTCAAAACTCAATGCTGAATCATTAAGCTTTAATTTGTTTAACGCGTCACGCAAATCTTCAAACCTGTCTGTTTCTATAGGGTAAATACCTGCAAACACAAAAGGTTTTGCAGGTTCAAAACCATGAATGACCTCGGCGGTAGGATTTTTTGCATCAGTAACCGTATCACCAACTTTAATGCTATCTACGGTTTTAAGTCCCATGACCATGATACCTATCTCACCTGTACGTATCTCATCAGTTTCTATATTTGCTATGGGGTTTGGGTACATCATACGGAGTACTTGATGTTCATCTTTTGTTCCCATGATCTTTACAATTTGCCCTTTTTTGACACTTCCTTCAAACATGCGAACAAGTGCCAACGCACCCATATAGTTGTCAAACCAGGAATCATAGATAAGCGCTTTTGCCGGAGCATCTTCTTTTCCATTTGGTGCAGGAACACGGTCTACAATGGCATCTATAAGATCTTTTACCCCCTCGCCTGTTTTAGCTGAGACAAGATTATGTTCTGTCGCATCGATACCTATGGCTTCTTCAAGTTCAGCCAGAACTCTGTCCGGATCGGCTGCGGGGAGGTCAATTTTATTTACCACAGGCAAAAGCTCCAGGTTATTTTCCATAGCAATGTAGACGTTGGCTATGGTTTGTGCCTCTACTCCCTGCGCTGCATCTACAATAAGCAAAGCGCCCTCGGAAGAAGCCAAAGAACGGCTTACCTCATAAGAAAAGTCTACGTGACCCGGAGTATCTATAAGGTTAAGGATATAGTGTTCCCCGTCTTTAACATAGTCAAGACGTACAGACTGTGCCTTAATCGTAATACCGCGCTCTTTTTCGATGTCCATTGTGTCCATGACCTGTGCAGACATTTGTCGCTCTGTCACAGCACCACACTCTTGAATAATACGGTCAGCCAAAGTAGACTTTCCATGGTCTATATGTGCGATAATTGAGAAATTGCGTATACGTGATTGCGGTATTGGATTAGCCATTAAATTCCTTATTCCTCTTACTTATTAATTGGTTTCAAATAAAGAGTTTACACTCTCATTGTTGTGCACGCGCCTGATTACTTCGCCTAGCATAGGGGCTGTTGAGAGCATTTTGATCTTTTTGCTCAGTTTTGTCATAGGGATGGTATTGGCAACGACGAGCTCGTCAAGATCACCCTCTTCTATGCGCTCATATGCCGGACCGGATAGTACGGGGTGTGTACAGCATGCCATTACCGATGTCGCTCCGAGTTTTTTAAGTGCAGCTGCAGCTTTCACCATGGTTCCGGCCGTATCTACCATATCATCAATAAGAATGACATCCTTACCCTCAACATTTCCGATGATATTCATCACTTCACTCTCATTGGCTTTTTCACGTCTTTTATCAACGATAACCATATCAAGACCCAATTTATTGGCAAAGTATCTTGCTCTTGCCACGCCGCCAATATCTGGAGATGCAATAACAGGATTCTTGAATTTTTTTGCTTTAATGTAGTCGATAAATAAAATAGCACCATAAAGGTTATCTACAGGAATGTCAAAAAATCCCTGTATCTGTGAGGCATGAAGATCCACTGTCACCATACGGGTAATGCCTGCAGTTTCCATCAGGTTAGCTACAAGCTTTGCTGTAATAGGCACTCTCGGTGCAGCTTTTCTGTCCTGTCTTGCATAGCCGTAATATGGTACCACAGCAGTGATAGACTTCGCAGAAGAGCGCTTCAGTGCATCAGTCATAATCAGCAATTCCATCAAATTCCCATTGGCTGGTGCAGAGGTAGGCTGTATGATAAATACATCTTTGCCACGTACGCTCTCTGCAATCTGCACAGAAATTTCACCATCGGAGAAACGGTTTATCTTTGCCTTGGAAAGAGGCATTTGAAGATACGTTGCGATCTCCTCAGAGAGTTCAGGGTTTGATGTCCCAGAAAATATCATATATCCGCTCATACTGTGTACCTTTTATGCATAATTTATGAAGCGTATTCTACACAAAAGTTGATAAAAAGGGGGTTTAAAGCTCACCCATATTACACTTATACAAATATTGATATAATCATGGATTAAAATGATAAGAAAAGTTTTCAAGAAAAAACCCTCTGGAAAAAGCAAAATAAGTACCTTTCTGGAGAAATATAATTTACCTGTAGCTTATCTTGCTGTCAATAGACAGATGGTTACAAGAGGTGTATTTATAGGTTTTTTTTGGGGTTTTATTCCTATGCCTATGCAGATGCTAGCCGTCATGGCGACCACGCCTTTTATACGTTTTAATGTCCCCATTGCGATCTCCGTGGTTTGGTTAAGCAACCCTTTAACTATGCCCCTAATGTACTATGCAGAGTACCTTACAGGAAACTTTATACTTGGGCGCAAGGGTCTGGATGATATAGAGTTAACCATAGAATGGTTCACCGAAAATTTTGATGCTATTCTTCTGCCGCTCTATACAGGCACTGCATTCTATTCCATAGTTGTCTCAGGTATCATCTACGCAGCACTTAACCGAGTCTGGATAATGTCCGTTAACAGTGAAAGGCAAGAAAAAGAAGATGCAAGAAAAAGAAGAGAGGCTAAAAAATTAGCTAAAGAGACAGAGTCTACAAAAACAGACAATACTCCAAAACCCTCATCCTGACTTTACACTAATTAGAAAATAATACCACCATTACAATCAAGCATTACAATGCCACACAAAATACCTTACTCAAAGAGACAATACTTTATATACCAATCATTAACTAAAATATATTATTATATGCGAAAAATAAGACTGAGATAATAATGCATAAAAAACTTCCCTTCATGGCGCTAATACTCTTTTCCTTCGTAAACCTGCAAGCAAACTATACACTAAAAGAAAGTGAACGAGTCACAAGTAAAATAGACTGTATGCCCAAAAATGCGGTAGGTGACATGAATAAGGTTCCTCAGGACCCTGCTTTTTATGCAAAACAGATTAAACCTTTTTCTAAAACCCAACAGGAATCATTTGATAAAAAATTTAACGAAAAGTATTTTAAGCCATGGAGTGCCCATACCCTGGAGATTCCACAAAAAGACTTTGGCTGGGAAATCAATTTTGTAACCAAAAAACCTATATACAGGGCTGAGGGCTCGGTCATATCTTCTTCTGTTTATAACAAATGGATAGAAAATGCTGACTATAAACATATTAATACTAAAAAGTATAAAGCTATTACTGTAAAACATACCAATGTAAAAGCTCTCCCTACAAACGAAGCTTTTTACCGAGATCCTCGAAAAACAGGAGAAGGTTTTCCTTTTGATTACAACCAAAACTCATCTTTGCACATGAATGTACCACTTTATATCTCACATTTTTCCAGAGACAAAGTATGGGCATTTGTACGTGCTGCCTATTCTTTTGGCTGGGTAAAAACATCCGACCTTGCTTTGGTTTCTAATGATTTTATTGAAACCTTTAGAAATGACAATTATGCCATGGTTATCAAAGACAATCTAAGACTCTTTGATGAAAACAACAATGCACTCTCCATTGTGAAACTTGGTACTATTTTCCCACTTAGCCCAGATGGAAAGAGCTACTTAGTGGGGAAACGAAATGCCAAAGGTCAGGCACTTATCGAGCAAGTAAAAGTACTAAATAAGAACATCATCGCGAAAAAACCTTTGCCTTTTACCCCTGAAAATGTAGCTATGCTTGCGCAAGAGTTTTTTGGTGAACCTTATGGTTGGGGTGGAAGCTACGAGTGTCGCGACTGCTCTGCCACTACAAGAGACTTTTTGGGCGCTTTTGGTATTTTCCTACGTAGAAACTCGAGCAAACAGGCACAAGACGGTACATCTATTCCCATCAAAGGATTGTCAAAGGCACTAAAAAAACAAACTATCATCAAAAAAGCCGACCCCTTCCGCTCTCTTCTTTATGTTCCTGGTCACATTGTGTTATATTTAGGGGATTATAAGGGTGAGCCTGTTGTGATGCATACCTATTGGGGCATACGAAAAAATGATGGTACAAAACTGGTGACCGGTCGTACCATTATCACAACAACAGAACCGGGCAGAGAACGTTCAGATGTAAGAGAAGGAAGTAAGCTCATTAACACGCTCCAAACCATAGTACTCTTCTAGTCCTGTGGTGAACAAAACTTTCCATCTAAAATAGTTAAATAGCTAACAACCTCTCTTTTACGCTTCTTAGGATAGAATATAGGCATGAAAACTAAAGAAAAAATTAAAATATTTACAAGTACTATAAACGGCGGCATACACAAGGGTAAAAAGATAGATATACCCGATATCTTTACCACACGCAGTTCAAAAAGTATATTGAAAGAGTCACTTTTCAATACGCTGCAGTTTAATATCATTGATAAAAACTTTGTTGAAGTCTTCGCGGGCAGCGGCTCTATAGGACTCGAGGCTCTGAGCCGGGGAGCTAGTCAATGCTATTTTATGGAGCACAACAAAACTGCATACTATTGTTTAGAAGAGAATGTCAAACGTATAGATGCCACAAAATGTCATCTTTTTTACGGTGATAGTTTTGAAAAATTTACCATTGTCTATGAAATGGTAAAAAAAAGTAACCAAAAAACCTACTTCTATTTTGACCCGCCTTTTTCTACGCGTGATGGTATGGATGACGTATATGATAAAACCATAGCACTGATAGAGGGTATAGAGCCGCAAATCTGTGAGATGGTCATTGTTGAACATATGTCAAACCTTGATATGCCTGAAAAAATTGGCGCATTAGTATTGATGAAACGAAAAAAATTTGGCCGCAGCACCATGACATATTATACGCCCAAGGATTAACAAATGGCAAGAGAAAAAACCGAAGACCATATCGCGCTATTTATAGACTGCGATAACATTTCACATCGTTCCATTGAGGGCATCATCAATGAGTTAAGTAAATACGGTATCGTCAATATACGCCAAGCTTACGGGAACTGGACAAAAGATAACCTCAAAAACTGGGAAGACAAACTCTTGGAGTTTGCTATCAAACCCATACAGCAGTTTGACTATTCTAAAAACAAAAATGCTACAGACATACTGATGACTATTGATGCCATAGATCTTCTTCATACCAAAGACATCGATGCATTTGCCTTTGCCACTAGCGATTCTGACTTTACCCCTGTAGTCATGCGTGTACAAAATGAAGGTATAAAAGTTTACGGTTTTGGCGAGAAAAAAACACCTAAACCATTCATGGTTGCCTGCTCACAGTTTATTTTTACAGAACAGCTTATGAAGCAGGAAACAAACAAAGAAGTAAACGGTGGGGACTTACGCAGTGTAGATGTACTGCAAGCTCCGGTAAAAAAATCCGGTAAAGAGATGCGTCAAGACACTTGGCTTGTCAATGTACTTAGAACGGCACTTGAGCAAACTATGGATGAAGACGGCTGGGCAAATTTGGCAAGCATTGGTCAGTATATCAATAACTCCACTTCATTCTCGCCTATCAATTTTGGATATAAAAAGCTAAGTAATCTTATAAGCGAAATAGACCTTTTTGATATTTATCTAGATCCAGACAGTAAGCAAATGAGCATAAGAGATAAGAGATTCCACTAATCTTCGCTCTCTTTCTTATTCTTTTTGGCTTTTGGTTCAGGCTCAACAAATTCACCTTGGATTAACCCTGCTTCATGTAAAAACTGTGAAGGCTTATAGTCTATCTTCTTCACTCTGTCAAATTTTGCCAAGGAAAGATAAAGTCTGTCTTTGGCGCGTGTCACGGCCACATAAAACAAACGTCGTTCTTCTTCTATGCTTGACATCATCCTTCTGTTAGGGAATCTTCCATCAACCAGGTCAATGACATACACTTCTGGAAATTCCAACCCTTTACTTGCATGTACCGTAAGCAGATTCACTCCCTCACCCTCACTGAGTTCATTTCCTCCCAGTACCATAGCATTCACAAAACGTGGTAACTCTTTATACTGGCGTGAAAGGTCCAGCAAGAGCCGTGCTTTTCTTTCTATGCGTTCCCTGGCAATCTTCTTCTTCTCTTCATCTACTTCTCCAGACTTAAGGCGTCCTCTTTGCGTTGCCAAAAGTTCCACTATCCCTCCATAGAGATTGGAAGAGATAGCACTTTTTAAGATATCTGACGGCTTCTGCAAACCATGCACGGATTTCATAAGCGTATAAAATACTTTAAAAAAATCCATACCGTCATTGCTTAATTTTGCATTCTTAAGCAGTGGATGGTTATATAGAGTACTTTCCAGGTCCATATGTTTAAATCTTGCAGCAGATCCTATCTCCTGATCATCGTCAAAAAGTCCCAATTGTACATTTTTATTTGGATTCAGTTTAGGCATATCATGTACTTTGGGGTAAAGTATTCCTTGCATACAATGCCCCTGTCCAAAATGCAAAAAACACTGAAAGAACTCTTTAGAGAGTGCAGATCCGACACCTCTTGCATATTCAAAAACATGAATAAATGCCATCATATCTTTTGGATTTACCAGCAGTGCCAAAAGATCCAGTAAAAACTTTATCTCTTTTGCATCAAAAAAACTGCTCCCACCTTTGCGCTTGCAGGGTATGCCATACTCGCGTAGACTTGCTTCTACACCATCTGCGGATGAGTTGTTTCTAAAGATAACTGCAATCTGATCATTGGGAACGTGTGTACGCTTGATTCCCTCAGCAATCGACTGATATTGCTCAAAAAGGTCATTGTAAATCAAAAGTTTAGGTGGATAACTCTTCATGATACGGCCCACTTCAAGTTTTTTGGGGTATATACGCTCATTACGTTCTATGACACGGTTTGCCAAGGACAATATGGGTGCGGTAGAACGATAATTCGTCTTAAGTGTAAAAACTTTTGCATTAGGATAACGTGTAGAGTACGTAGCAATATTTTCTATGTTTGCTCCATTAAAGGCATAGATACTCTGATCATAATCTCCAACACAAAAAAGAGATTTTGGCTTGAGTGTATCTATAAGAGCACTTTGAAGCGTATTGGTATCCTGATACTCATCTACAAGTACCTCCTCAAAAGGTATGGTGTTTTCCTCCAGGTGACTTTTCATACGCAGTAAGAGGTCATTGAATGAAGCAAAACCATAGTTTATCTTCTCTTTTTCAAATTCTTGGGCTATATCCATATAGATGTCCATCAAAAGCTCGTGGTCAGGATATTTTTCCAAAAACCACACATCAAAACTTTCCAAAGAAGCATTCTGATACAAAGAGTACATCTCATAAAGATAAGTAGCAGAAAAAGGCTGCATAGTAAGATTCATGCGCTCAAAGTTACGCTTTTCATAAATACTTCTAAAAAGTGTTTTAAGTTCCGAGGGTTGCTTGAGTGCAAGGTTTGGATAGATCTCCTTAAGCCAGCGATAAGAGACTGCATGAAAAGTCCCCGATTCTATCTTGCCGACTATTTTTTTAGGAAAATAGCGTTCTAGACGCGCTATCATCTCTCCTGCGGCTTTATTGGTAAACGTAAGCAATAAAATACTCGAAGGTGCAACGCCACTATGCAAAAGGTGTGCGATTCGCCCTACTATAGTAGAAGTCTTCCCTGTGCCTGCACTTGCGATGATAAGGTTGTGCCCCAAAGGTGCAGTAGCAGCACTTAGCTGCTCGTCATTAAGGGAGTTAAGCGGCATATATTATTAGTTCTGACCAAGTATGTAATAAGTGTTTTTATGGCCTACTTTTCTAAGTTTAAGTTTGTATTTTTCTTCCCAATGTTTAACCAAAGCAGTAAAAGCAGAAAGATTGTCTGCATTACTGTCTTCATCACATTTTATTTTAAGATAATTTTCAGAGTTTGACATAGCTATAAACCCTTTTTCTATGACCAAAGCATCATTAAATGAAGGGATATGCTGTGAAAATTTATTAAAATCTTTTGTATTTGCAATAATATCATTCATTTGTTTCAATGTTTGTTCGCTCTGTGTATAACCAAGTTGTGCCAAAAGTGCTTCAGGTGTAAGATCGAGGTGCATAAGTATCCTAGATAATAAAATTTAGTAATAGATTGTAGCAGATTTTTGATTAGTTAAATGTTAGGAAAATAAAAAACCTCCCGACACATTAAAGGAGAGACGTGACTGGTTTTTCAACTCTTGATATAAGATTTTTATAATGTTCGAGATTTTGAAATGCTTTTTCGTAACGCCAACATAAAACAAATTCTATAATTTCATTTTTAAGCGTATTGTCCAAAGTCTCTCCTTTGCCAAAATAACCCAGTGAAATATTTTTCGCTTTTTTTCTACCGTTTTTATCTGGCTCGTATGTAATGGCAATCACTTGGATATATTTACCTTCACGTACCTCACCAAACTCTTCATCTTTCAAACCTATACCCGAAAGATTCATGGCCTTATAGATAAACACCTTATCAAAATCAGGAGACTTTTCAAATATATTGAGTTTTTCATACAATTGCTTTACGCGGATTATATTCTCTTCCCGAACACTCTCAGTTGATTTCTCTACGCTCTTTTTACCAGGGCTAACTACTACAGTTTTTGGTTCAGGCTTTTTTTTACCCGCATTTACTTCTTTTGCTTCGATGGACGCCACTTTCACTTTCTGATCCAGTTTGTATTCCAAACGGCTGGCAAGTGCTTTTAATTTATCTAGACTACTTGACATTCTCTTCCTTTAAAATGAGGCACAAGCCCTTATTGTAAGTATATATTATTAAATATAATACTGTATATTTGATGATACTATCTTTAAAACATAGTGAATAATATCATTTTTATTTTTTAATCTAAAAATCTATATATTAAACAATATATTTCATAACGTATACTAGTTACCTACCTTATTTATGGCGCCTCTAATCGATTTTTAGATAAAATCCTATAAATATATTTTAGGATGAGATCAATGGATTATTTAGAGATTATTGGGGGGGAAAAGCTAAGTGGGAATGTTACTATCAGCGGTGCCAAAAACGCTGCCCTTCCCATCATAGCTGCAACTATACTTAGTGACAAAGAAGTCACATTAACAAACCTTCCCAATGTGGTAGACATACGCACCCTCCTTAAACTTCTTACTATGCTTGGAGGTAGCGTTGAACATAATAATACAGTAGCCCACATCAATAATGCCACCATTAACTCTACCAAAGCAGTCTATGAAATTGTTTCCCAAATGAGAGCGTCTATTTTAGTTTTAGGTCCTCTTCTTGCAAGATTTGGTGAGTGTGAAGTATCTTTGCCGGGCGGCTGTGCCATAGGACAACGCCCTATTGACCTGCATCTTAAAGCACTCGAATCCATGGGTGCGCACATAGAGATAAAAGGCGGCTATGTGCGTGCTGAAGCTCCGAATGGTCTTCATGGTGCTAAAATCGTTTTCGATAAAATTACCGTAGGTGGCACAGAGAACATTGTCATGGCGGCAGCTTTGGCTAAAGGTACGACAACCATCATTAATGCAGCAAAAGAGCCTGAAGTGGTACAACTCTGCGAGATGATACGTGACGCGGGGGTAAAGATAGAAGGTATTGGCAGCAGCGAACTTAGCATTGAAGGCACAAATGGCAAACCCCTAAACTTTAAAACCGTAGAGATTATCCCTGACCGTATAGAAGCAGGAACCTACCTTTGTGCCGGAGCTATCACGAACTCAAGCATCACACTGAACAAAGTAAATCATAAACATATACGAGCATCTATAGATAAACTGGAACATATGGGCTGTACTTTTGATCTTAAAGATGACAGTATTACCATTTACCCTGCTTCCAGACTCAAGCCTGTCAATCTCATTACTATTGAATACCCAGGGTTCCCTACGGACATGCAAGCACAGTTTATGGCTGTGGCATCTGTTGCGGAGGGTGAAAGCGTTATAGAAGAGCGTCTATTTGAAAACCGTTTCATGCATGTCAGTGAACTAAACCGCCTAGGAGCAGACATCTGGCTCAAAGGTTCTGTATCTGCTGTAAAGGGTGTAGAAAAACTTTACGGGGCAGAGGTCATGGCAACAGACCTCAGAGCCAGTTCTGCGCTTGTTCTTGCTGCTCTTGTGGCTGAAGGTACAACTAATGTACGTCGCATCTATCATTTAGACCGAGGTTATGACAATTTAGAGGGAAAACTGTCTGCACTGGGTGCAAACATAGTAAGAAAGCAAGAAAGCAAGTAAAGAAGGCTTACTCCCTTACTATGCTCTCCTGTGCTGGGGAAACAGTAATAATTTCACCGCTTGTAGTTTTTTCTACGGCTCTTTTTTTCGCTCTGAGTGTCCCATCCCCCACATACACAGGCACTGCAAAAGCTCTCATACCTTGACCTTTAATAGACACGAGCAGCTTTACATAATACAATCCATCTTCAGCAGCAGATACCTCTAAATGTAAGGGGTACTCTTTTTTACCATCACTAAGGTCAAAAGAAAGATGCTTCTCTATATCAGATATTTCATCAAGACCTTTGTCAACCTTCACTTTAACTTTCATTTTGCCTGTCGTAACATTTGTCGAAAGGACAATATCTACCTTGCTTATATCACCCATAGATACATGTTCTGACGTATAGGTAATATTCACAGGTGCACCTGGTTTGGCATACTTTCCTATGCTTGTGCCTTTAGCCAATACTGATTTTTCTACCTTGGCGGTAAAAGCTATAGCAGTTGTACTTATCAATAGTGATGATGCTAATAATATTTTAAATACTTTCATTTTGTTTCCTCTTTGCTATTTATTTACAGTGACATCGAAACAAGTGTTTGGGACATTATTATAATCTGAAATATCTAATTTATAACTCGCATTAGACAGATACACAGTTTGTATTTCAGAATTTGCAGTCCCACTTTCAGCAGCATGCAATAAAGAAACATTATAAAGTAAAAAATCTGGGTCCGAAACTGTTGCTGAATTATTACTTTTCCTTACTGTGATTGTATAATTCCCTGCTGTGCCTATATCAAATCTTATATATTTTCGATTTCCTAATTTGTTATAAGTTCCATGTGTATAAGTAGGACACACATTCACCGTACCTCCCACAACAAGATTTTCATAATTGGGTGTTTCCAAAGGAAGATTGGTTCTGCCTGTCCCATAGATATCTTTAATAGGTGCAATACTTTCACCTGAGACTATACTATCGATGACAGCTTTATCTCCTGAATTCTCATTTTTCAATGCTGTAATAAAAGTAAAAATACTCGTAAAAGCAGGTGTAGTTTTTTGCGCTCCGATAAATACTTGATGGATGGGTGCAAATCCCAAGTTTAACGTATCGCTACCGTCATCATCAGCATCATACAAATCATACAAAATACGCTCAATAGAAGACTCACTATACCAACCCTTAACGTTCGATGTCCCCGACTCAACATCAAAATTAAAACCTTTTGCTTGGTCTTTATCATAGGTATCAAAATACACAGGGTTCTCCAATGCCATACCAGAAAAAGCATTTCCCCATCCTTCGCTAAATGCAACACGAATGTCAAGAATATCTTCCCCGCCATGCTCGCCACCTATGCTGTCTGAACGTGAGAGTTTATCCTCATAATAATGTCCCCATTCATGAGCCACAACGTGATCATCATACTCATCGGTATCAATATTAGCATCTCCTAAAATAAATAGATTGCCATCACTATAGTGCGATGTAATTATCTGGCCGCTTGTCGGATCATAATCTATGGAAGACACATTGTCCTTTGACCAATTCATAAGCAAAGGAGGGAAAACTGTATTTGGATTTGCAGTAAATACTTTTTGTATAGATTTATATGCATTATCCAAAATGGCAAAAGGAGCAGCTACCCTGGTTGACGTATAGCTGCTGCCATCCCAGCCTGACGAAGCATTTAAATTACGCTGACTGTTAGTTGTTCCGGAAGAAACAAGAGAACCCTCCATTACATATAGCGCATCACTATTAGTGTTATCTACTACCTTTACATCCCAGCTTGGTGCACCGGCTTTTAGCATCTTGGCTGATACACGTATCTTAAGCTGTGTATTTACAGGTACACTCAGCACATAATTGCCCGAAGCATCTGTTGTGGTTGATGCAATGATTTGACTACTTGCATTTACAGCATCAACCTGAACCGCTTTTGCTGCTTCCTGTGTGATATTATTATAATCAAGTCCTATATAATTACTATTTGCAGGTACTTTATCATAGGTGATAGTTCCAGATATATTTACAAAACCTGAACTATCTGGGGCAATAGGGATATTAGTTGGAGATATATTTACAAAACCTGAACCATCTGGGGAAATAGGGATATTAGTTGGAGATCCGCTACTGCTACCTCCTCCACCACACCCACCAAGTATCATGAGCATAGTTACTAGCGTTATTAATAATATTTTAAATCTCATTTATTTTCCTCCACTATACCAATAATATAGTTTATAGAACAATTGTGTGTAATTTGTGTGTAATATGAAAATAAATAATTATAAAACGAAAGACTATCTGCCGAATAATCCTAAAAACTTTTTCCACAATGATATACCTGAGACTTTTTTTTCATAATCATCATTCTCTTGCATGGGAGCACTTGCCTCCCAGAGGAGTTTGTCCAGTTTGGCATTGGCATTTTTTAGATGCACGGGTTTAAAATTACTTTGCATCTAAAATCTTTTCTATCTCATTCATAGCATCTTCATTTTTCAGTCTAAATTTAATCTCTATACGTCTTGAAGCATTCTTATCTTCTACACCATTTTTGCTAATGGCATCTAAATAGGCCCTTCCTGAAGCTATCATCAGAGGTTGAATATTGTGCTTTTTAGTAAAATCCAAAGTAGTCAGATACTCCATAACAGCAAGTGCTCTATCTTGGGACAATTTTAAGTTATAGATATAGGTACCGTCACTGTCTGTGTGTCCCTCAATGATTATTTTATCAAGATGCGGTTTTATATTTTTGTTGTTAACCAGTGTGCCGATATAATCTTCAAATGCTTTTTTTAATTCTACCTTGGCTTCTGGCTTAAGTGTAGCGTCGCCAATACCAAAAAGAATATTGGATGCCAGTCTAAGTGAGCCAGTATTTTTATCTATATCTATTTTTTCACCTAAAGCCTCTTTTAGCGCAGCCACAACCTGTAGTTTTATGCCTGTTAAAGATTTTATCTTCGCTTTTTGTGCCTGAAGATTGGCAACAAGCTCATCATATTTTGTTTTCTTTTCATCCATAGCATTAAGCAGTGCCAAGAGTTTTTCATCCTTAATTTTTACAGTATCTTTTTCCTCACTTAACTCATTGGAGAGAATCAGCACTTTTCCTTCATAGTCTTCTAAACTTTTTTTATTTTTTGCTAACTCATCTTCATTTTTATTAGCTATATCTTGGATTATCACTATTTTATTGCTTAGCGTATCTTGCTTTGCATTCGCTTCAAGCAAAAGTTTATTCAGTTTATCAATCTCAGTGAGTTTTAATTTTAACATTCTTTCATTTTCAGTAAGAGAAGTATCCTTCTCCCCCACAAGCGCTTGACTTTTCGCCAAACTGTCACTCAGTTCATTTAAAGAATTCTCTTTGCTTTTAAGTGCTTCAGATAAACTTGATAGTTTTTCTTCCTTGCTGTGCAAATCAGACTTCAAAATGACAGACTTCGATACAATCGCACCAATAAGCAAAATAAAAACAAAAAGTAAGCCTGCCATAAGGTCTGCATAAGATATCCAGAAATTACTTTCTGCATTCGTATTGTCGTTTCTAAACATATTTTTACTTTTCTTGCTGTTTTAATGTTGCCATGTTTTCAAGTATCTGTTCGTTTTGTTCAGAAAGAATACTTACTAAGCTCGCAAGCTTTTCTACAGCTTGCCCTAGCTCTTCATCTATCTTAACAAACGTATGGTCTACGCTACTATCAAAACGCTCCATAGACTTTTGAAGATTTTGTGCATTGTTGTTAAACCCTTCAATATTTCTTTCCATGATTTCAACCGCAACGATACTCTGTTGTCTGATGTGCATACTCTCAAGCGTATCACGCAACTCCGAAGAAGCTTCCTGCATATGTACAGTAAGCTTTGTAAAACTGTTTGTTGTGTCATGTATAATAGTTGTAAAATTTTTAAGATACTGCTCATTAAGCTCTTTAATAAAATCCATATTGAATGTTTCTTTGAGTGTTTTAACTATCTGTTGGTCTTTAATCTCACTCTGCATATGTTCATGCTTAATAAGTTCAGACTTTTTCCACACACGCTGACCATACAGTTTTTCTAAATTCAAAATCTGCGTATCAACTTTGGCAATACCTCTTTTTTCAAAGTAGGTCCATATGAGTGAAAGCATAATTCCGTAAATAGATGCATAGAAGGCTGTACCTATGCCAGAGAGAAGTATAGATATCTCACGATCCAATGAATCCAAATCTTTCACCGTAAAATCAGGCATAGATATTGCAATAGCAATAAATGTACCTAAAATACCTAACATAGGAAATACTGAAGGTGCTACACGTGCAAAATTATCATTTCGTATGTCCTGATAGTACTCTGTAATAAAATCTTTAATATGTAACGTAGACTTGGTTTTGCCCATAATTGTTAGAGCATTTTCTCGTAATGCCGACTGCAAGTCATCTTCCATTGTAAAAAAAGACTCTTTCATGTGGCATACTGCATAATTGGCATTATGTTTGACAAAAAATGCAAATACTACAAATATAAATGCAACTATACCAAGCGTATGTGTCTCAATATTTGCGGGAAAGATACCTAAATACGCAAGAATCACTCCCGCCAAAAAAAGAAAAGGCAAGAGTAATATGGCAAAAGAGTGTGAAATACATGAAGTGGAGTTTTGTCTGTCAAATTGTTGCATGAAACATCCTAAATAAAAATTAATTGATTGATTATATCCAAAAACTTTAAATGAAGGTGTGCTTAGCCTTCATTACATTTTATTTCTCCTTACAACTAAGTGTTTTTAAAGGGCTGGGCTACTTGTTGTATTAAGCTCCTTGGCTTCTTCTGTTGGGAGAGTATTCTTACTTTGTTTTTTGGCTTCCACTTCCCTGTTCACTGCTTCTACTTTATTTGCAATAGTAGCGGGGTCAATGACAAGCTTTGGAGCAAAAGGACTTACCGTTTCTGGTCTTTTCTGCATTTTTTTGAGTGCCTTGTTTATCTCTATAAGTCCCACTTCATGACTACAAAGTTTATCATAATTCTTCATATCATGCTCAAGCATTTCATAGGTATAACTTTCTACCAGTTTATACTTTTTACAGTGCATTTTTGTTTGTGCATACTCTTCTCTTGCCATCTCTACTCCACGTTTAATTTCAGGAGAAAGTGCTTTAGCGTAGGCAGATTTTGTTTCTTTTTTTGTGTCGTCATTACCGCTCATATACATCTGCTTGGCTGTATCTGTAATATATTTGACTCCCATAATCTGGCTGGCCGTATCAAAAACATTCATATACAGTCCATTCTCTTTACTGCTTGATGAGGACAGATCGAGGGATTTACTCAAATACTGCTGACACTGCAAGTCTGATTTGGCAATAAACTCATCCATATAAGCATTTCTGCTTTCTTTATTGGGCTTGTTTTTATCAATAGTGACAAGAAATGAAGACTTGTTTGTTTTAAATCCGGATGTTTTGTCTTTCTTTTCTTTATCGGGCTGCCCACATCCAGAAACAAGGAGTAGAACAGCCCATGCCGTTACATAATAATGATTGTTTTTTTTCATGTGTTATACTCTTTTTTAAATTTAAAAATACTGGCTGCATATTGCGCTCAGAATTATATAAGAACTGTTATAAAAAGCATATGAAATGCAAATATTCTCCACACTATAATAAAAATTAAGATATTATCCCTTTATGAAAAAAATCATATTTATGCTTATCAATACCTTCTTATTTGCCGCATTTCCAGATCAGGATTTGAAAAACTATCAGGAAAGATATACTTACTGCAGGGGTAAAACCAACCATCAAATCGCCAGTTGTTTACTAAATGGTAACCTAAATTACTCCGATCTCAGAGGCGATAGAAGTGCATATAAAAAAGTGAATTATGAAAATATAAAAAATGAGGAGCTTTATGGCGATGTATATGATTATGTTATGGACCTTATACCAAAGACACAAAGATATACAGGTTTAAAAAATTATATT
Organism: Sulfurovum sp.; assembly: GCA_024637255.1. Lineage (GTDB taxonomy): Bacteria > Campylobacterota > Campylobacteria > Campylobacterales > Sulfurovaceae > Sulfurovum. The sequence continues at coordinate 38,281 of JAGXFO010000021.1, read as the reverse complement.
GATTACCTCTATTCCATAAGAGAACAATATATGCCACCGACATTCACGGGCAACGATTTAGAAGATATCATCAAAATAAAAAGAGTGCTGAATCTACTGCAAAATGCAGATTTGGAGGAAAATTCAGACCATACCCTAAGACTTGAAGAAGAACTGCTTGAATATCAAAGAAGGCATGGCTTGACGATAGATGGTGAGATAGGTCCGCGTACAAAAATGGCGCTAAAAGAATCTATAGACAGCATCATAGTAAAAGTAAAAAAGAATTTGGAACTGGAAAGAATTTCAAACACAAAACCTTCAAATTATATTTTAATCAATATTCCTGAATTTAAAATGCATTATTATGACAATGGTGAACCCGTTCTCAACATGAAGATAGTTGTAGGCAAGCCCAACATGAGAACCCCTATTTTTAATAAAGATATGCAATATATAGTTAAAAACCCAAGATGGAATGTGCCACCATCTATCTATAAAAAAGAGTATGCAGGCAGGTCAGAAAGCTATTTAAATAAAAGAGGATTTTCCTATAACAGCGAAGGAAAACTATATCAAAAAGAAGGCGGGAAAAATGCTTTGGGAGTAGTCAAGTTTTTATTCCCCAATAAATACAATGTCTACATGCATGATACCCCCTCAAAATCGCTCTTCAATAAAACAGTAAGGGCATTTTCCCATGGCTGCATAAGATTGGAAAAGCCCTTAGAATTACTCAACGAATTGGGGCATGCTTACAATACAGATAAAAATAAATGGATTACGTTAAAAGAACCAATACCTGTATATGTAGAATATCATACTGTTTGGATTGACGATGAAGGTACAGTCCAATTCAGAGATGATATATATGGATACGAAAAGAAGTTGTTTAATTAGTGCTGTATAGATATTGCCTATTTAATGAATAGGCATATAAGCGTAACCGTCATTTTGCGCTTCTATAAGATAAATACTTTTCATAGCATCTGCATGTACATACTTGTAGAGTGTACTTTTCTCTATCTTATTTGCTTTCATGCCTGATGAACACATATTAAAGGTAACCCCATGGGTATCATTGAGATTTTGTAAACGATTGCTGAATTTTTCCTTCGCACCTAGGGCATCTTTATCTGCGGCATAAGGAGATGCCTTAAGATCATTGACAAAATACTTGTAGGCATCGCCAGAGATAACAACAATTATTTTTAGTTCTTTGTTCTCTTTTTTATAATATTTTGACATAGCATCTATGCTGTTTATAAGATACTTTTCTATTTTCTGCGCGTCACCGGTTGTTAGATCGTAAACTACTTTTTGGCTTTGTGCGTAGAGTGTGCCCAAACCCAATAATGAAATCATCAATACTCTTTTAAATACGTTCATAGTTATTTCCTTATGTTTATATACTTTTTTTGTTTAGCAGATCACTCCGCCACCAAGCAATTTATCGCCCTCATAAAATGCTGCTATCTGACCTTTTGCCAAGCCAAATACTGCTTCATCCAGCATCACTTTAGCTTTATCGCCGTTGATTATGACATGGCAAGGTACAGCAGAAGTACGATAACGTACTTTTACGGTGCAGTCAAATTCTACAAGTTCTTTGAAAAGATTGATTTGCTTGACTTCAAACTCATTCTCTTCAAGTTTTTCTTTTGTACCTACTACTATCTGATTTGTTTCAGGTTTGATAGCAATGACAAAATGCGGATCATGTGCGCCATTGACAAAGAAACCTTTTCGTTTTCCTATCGTATAGTGCATGTACCCTTTATGTGTACCGACTACATTTCCCTCTGTATCAACTGCTTCACCTGGCATATCTATATTCATGTGCTTTGCCAATACTTCATCGTAGGTATTTTCCACAAAACAGATTTCAGAACTCTCTCTTTGCGTCGCAAAATCCTTGAGCACCTCAATGTCAGCAGCATATGCTTTCACATCATCTTTTATCCATGTACCCAGAGGGAAAAGCAATCTTGGAAGCACTTCTTTTTTTACTTCACAAAGAAAATAACTCTGATCCTTATTTGGGTCTTCTGCCATATAGATAAACTCTCCATCACACTTAATATAATGTCCCGTAGCAACATAATCTGCGCCTATACTGTCTGCAAAATCAACCATTTTTCCAAACTTTATAGTACGGTTACACATCACACAGGGATTGGGTGTGAGTCCTTCTTTATAGCTTTCTACAAAATAATTGTAAACATTGTCATTAAACGCTTCACTTAAATCCAAAAAGTGTACTTTTACGTCCAGGTATGAGGCTACCCTCTGTGCTTTAGTAAAGTTCTCTTCATGGTAGCCTGGCTTATGATGGAGTTTCATATATACGCCTTCAACCTCATAACCCTCTTTTTGAAGGAGTATAGAGGTCACAGTAGAATCTACTCCTCCGCTCATACCTACAAGTACTTTCTTTTTTTTCATTCTAATACCTTGTCAATCTTTACAGCTATCTCATTGTCCACGGAGACTAATGAGCATTTTGCTATATTCTTATTTTCGAGCAGCAGATTGATATTCTTCATATCTAACTGTGCGACATCTATGCCTTGCCCTGCTTCTAGTGTTTTCATCTGTACTGTTCCGAGTGAAAACTTTATATTTGTTTGTTTTCTACTCTCACTTGAGAGGTATTTTTCTTGAATAAAATTAATAATTTCTATCCTGTATTTATCGCTGATATGCTTTAAAACCAAATGCGCATAAATAGTTTCTCCCTCTATCAGTAGAAACTCCAAAGTATCCAACCCTATAAGAATAATATCATTTACACTTAACTTCCTAAGCTTATTGCTACGTATCGTGACAAGAGGGAGTACAAGCTCATACACAAGACCGTGTGCATGGTTTTGCATCATTTCAGACAAGCCAAAAGCCTGTGTTTCACTCTTCATTTAAGTCCCCGATGAATTGTTCTAAAAGATATTCTTTTGATGCAATCATAAGGTCATCGGGAACCTCTTGTCCTACAGAAAAATAACTCATAGGCTTTTTATATAATAGCATAAAATTTAACAATGTTCCAAAATGCTTTGTTTCGTCAAATTTGGTAATGATCAGCGAATTTAAATTCAAAAATGAGAAGTTATTATAAATATCATCCATGTCCTCATATTTTACCGTGGCTGAAAGCACAAGGTTCACCTCCAGCTTCCTAGGTATGTCAGATTGGACAAACTCGACCGTTTTGATGAACTTTTGGGTATCATAGGGAGACATACCTGCTGTATCTACAAGTATAATATCGTGCTCTCTTACCTGCTCCAAAGCCTCCTTAAATGCTTCAGTATTCTCTACGGTCACATGTTCCAACTGCATAATGTCCGCATAATGGGCAAGCTGTTCGTAGGCACCTACCTTATAACTATCTAGATTTAAAAGTGCTACCTTGTAGGGCTTGTCCATCAAAAAGGCATATCGTGCCGCCAGTTTTGCAACAGTGGTTGTCTTACCTACACCAGTAGGGCCGACAAGCATCATAATCTTAGGTTCATCCAGTTTTTCTTTTTGTACCTTCAAAGATTCATCTATTTCTTCAAGCAAATAGGAAACCAAAAGTGTTGCATCTTCAAGAATATCACTTTCCAATAAAGACAAAAGCACATCGTCTAACCAAGGTTTGGCGATGCCTTTTTTGATAAAAATATTTTTAACCTTTTGTACAATGCTCTCTTCTGATATAGCTAAAATATTTTCTTTCATTAAAGCTAACTGTTTTTTCAATTCGTCCAATTCCATCAATATATCTTCATCATCTTCACTACTATGATTATCTATCGCCATATAGGAATCACTCAAGGTTTTTTCCATAAAAATGTCTTTGGATACTGCTATAACCACTTCACAACGCAAATGACCATCATCGTATTTAATTTGTTTTGCCGAGACAAGTTCAACACTTTCTCCATATTTTTCAACTGCCTGTTCATAAGCACTTTTAGGATCTGAAGCTACAAATGTTTCATTTATCATGCATGGCCTTTCTTATTATTTCTTCTTAACCAAAGACAATCTCTAAAACTTTGCCCTTGGCAAGAAAGATATCTTAATGGCATTAAAACGGAGGATCTCTCCTTCCAGCCGGGGTGAGGAAGTGTCAAGTTTTTTGTTTTCATTTTTACATTTTCATAAAATATTATATCTATATCTAAGGTTCTTGGCCCATCTTTAAACAGACGTTTTCGACCAAAAATCTTCTCCACACGCAATACATAACGCAATAAAGCCTTAGGAGTTAAAAGTGTCTCTATCAAGATTAAAGAATTATAAAAATCTCCTTGCTCTAAGTAACCAAATGGAGGATTTTTCACTATGGGTGCCGTCTTGCGGATATACACAAAAGAAGAACGCTTTAAAAACCAGAAAAGATGCTCAAAACGGCGTATAACATCGCCGATATTTCCACCAATGCCAAGCAAAGCCTTATTTAAACCTAAGACCTTAGGTGTACTGCTACCTGATAAATCACAGGGAAAATACTGTGTCTTTATTAAGGTATTTTCTCTATCTATCTTTTTCTGGATCATAACCTAAAGTACGACTGCTTTTCCATCTATCATAGCAACCATATCTTCTATACGAATACCAAATTCATTAGGAATATAAATACCTGGTTCTATAGTATAAACCATACCATCTTCAATGACAGTATTGGACTTTGTAGAGATATAAGGCATCTCATGAATATCAAGTCCTACGCCATGCCCTGTTGAATGAATATAGTATTCGCCAAAACCTGCCTTGGTGATGACATCGCGGGTCAGTGCATCTATATTTTTTGCTTTCATCCCAGAACGTGCTTTGGCAATGGCATTGTCATGTGCTTTCAGTACTGTATCGTAGGCTTTTTGTATCTTTTTACTTAAAAACTTCGGCTTTGTGTTGAACTTAAAGTCATCCTCTACATACACAGTACGTGTTCTGTCTGAGCAATATCGTTTGTACTTAAGCCCAGCGTCTACTAAAAGTAAATCACCCTGAGAGAGTATGCTTCGAGTTGGCATAGCATGAGGTTTTGCTGCATTTTTGTTGAGTGCTACTATAGGATCAAAACTTAACTCATATTTACCAAAATTACCCAAAATACCTTTGGCCTTGTGTGTCAAAGTATATTCATTTTCACCTAGCCCATTTTCGTTAAACTCTTTAGCTAAAGCTTTAAAAGCTTTAGCTCCGAGTTTTGCTGCTTTGGCAAGTATTTTTAACTCTTCGTCACTTTTAACCATACGTTTTTTATGTGAAAAATCTAACTTTGGTGTAAATGTTATTTTTATCTGCGAAGTCACACGCTCAAATCCTGCTACTGTCCACTCTTTAGGGTCAAAAATGATTTTTTTTACTTTGGCTTTTTTAAGCAATTTAACTGCTTCAGCATATAAATAAGGACTAATAACAACCTTTGCCCCCCGTACATTTTCTTCTGCATCAATCATATAACGACTATCAGTGATAAAAAATGCTTCGCTACCTAACGAGAGATACAGTGCATTGTCACAGCTATAGCCACATTCATAATATATGGCATTTTCATCTTTGAGCATGTAATTCATAGGTGACCTTTAATTATTTTGTAAAATGGATGTATGGCCCTCCTCTTGGAGGAGAGGAGAAATATAAAATTATTTTTGTTGTGCTTTTGCCTGATGTTCTCTCATTGCAGTTACTTCTGCAAGTATCTGTGTCATACCAACCATTGCCAAGTGGTAACCAAATGGTCCCATTCCTGTAATCTGACCTGCGCATACAGGAGCAATGAGTGACTTATGTCTAAACTCTTCTCTTTGGTAAATGTTTGAAAGATGCACTTCAATTGTAGGTATCTGCACTGCAGCAATAGCATCACGAATAGCAATAGACGTGTGCGTATACGCTGCAGGGTTGATGATGATACCATCTGCATCACCTATGCACTCTTGGATACGATCTACGATCTCGCCCTCTAGATTACTTTGAAAAAACTCAATCTCATTTTTGTTTTTATCTGCAAATGATTTCATTTGTGAATGGATGTCTTCTAATTTCATTGATCCATAGATATTTTGCTCTCTAATTCCAAGCATATTGAGGTTTGGACCTTGGATGACTACTATTTTCATTAATTTACCTTGTGAATTTATTTAGGTATTATTTTATCCAAATAGGTTTAATGTCTGCCTATCCTACTTACAAAACAGAACTAGGCTTCTTTGTCCACTTTTACTTCATCCCCAACAGAGATCTTTCCGTGCTCCAATGGGCGTACAAAAAAACCGCGTTTTCCCTCAAGTAGCTCTGGCAATTCTGGTGCAAGTGCCATGAGGTATCCATAGGATCCACAAATACCTGTGACTTCCAAAAGTGTATCCCCGATTTCTATGACAGAACCTACCTTTAAGTGATAGAGGTCAACATCAACATGAATATTTTCAAGCAAAACACCTTGATCAACAATAATTCCAGCCTCTTGCGCGATATCGTAACTTTTCTGGCAGGTAAGCACCATCACCTTGTCTTGAGTGGTTTCATATTTCATATCTCCTATAATCCCATCAGGATCACACTCAAAATCATCACATTTCATGCGGTGACCAGCACGCATCAAGTCAGGTATCGTCATATAAAGTGCCAGCACTTTTCCATTTGTCATATTTATCCTTTGTATTTATACAGCATGATACTAGCACATAAGGTGTTAAAAACATAAATGTATTCTATATTTGTATGATATAATCGCCAAGCTTATTCATGGCCTTATACTAAATCACAAATTATAAGAGGTATTTTCTCAATGAAAATAATAGTTTCAGACTTTATCTATACTCCTGATGGCTTTGTAAAAAACAAAGCGGTTGCATTTACTGACACGATCAAAGAAATAGGCACGCCAGAAGCACTGAAAGCAAAGTATATCAATGCAGAAGTCATATATACACAAACAAACTCTGTACTCTATCCCGGTTTCATAAACACACATGTTCATCTTGAGTTCTCTACCAATAAAACTTCACTCAAGTATGGCTCCTTTAAACCGTGGCTTGATTCGGTCATAGAACATCGCGATGAACTCGTCGGTGGATGCGACAACGCTGCAATGATGCATGAGTGTGAAGCAATGATGCGTTCTGGCATCACTACTTTTGGCGCTATTTCCAGCTTTGCAAATGAACTTGAAGTATGTCAAAAGACCCCTCAGCGTGTTGTTTTTTTCAATGAACTTATAGGTTCCAACGCCATGTACGCAGATGTGCTATATAATGATTTTCTTGAGCGGGTCAAAGCATCACAATCATGCGAAACGGAATCAAAAATCACCCCTGCCATAGCGATACATTCCCCCTATGCTGTACATCCTATCATTTTGCAAAAGGCAGTGAGTCTGGCCAAAAAAAACAACACACCACTCTCTGCCCACTTTTTAGAATCGCCAAGTGAACGAGAATGGCTTGAATCAAACGAGGGTGAATTCAAAACTTTTTTTCAGCAATACTTCAATGCCTCTACTGCTGTTACAACCATAGAAGAGTTCATGCATGCTTTCGACACCTATCCCACACATTTCACACATTGTGTACAGGCAACTGAAGATGAGTTAGCCTATTTGGCCAACAAGGGTCATTCCATAGCCCATTGTCCACGCTCTAACCGCTATCTGGGTTGTGGCAGACTTGCCATAGAAAATCTCAAGCTTCCCTTCTCTGTAGCTACAGATGGGTTAAGCTCTAACGATTCGTTGAATATGTTTGATGAACTCAAAGCCGCACTCATGCTGCATCATCAGATACCCATAAACAAACTTGCAGCAAAACTCATACGTGCTATCACTTCAGATGCTGCTGACATCCTAGGTCTTAACTGTGGTAAAATAACAGTCGGAAAATGGGCTGACTTTGCTGTGGTGACACTTCCTCAAGCCCCAAAAAGAGAAGAAGAAATAGCACTTTGGACAATTTTACATACCAAAGAAGTCTCAGAGATATATATTGATGGAGTTAACATAACCCAGTCTCCTAGCAAAGATGAAGCATTAACGATATGAAGATGTGGAGGAACTTTGTTTCAACACAGAAGACAAAATAAAAGGAAAAAATATGTTTAATACATTAGGAAATATCATCAAATGGATAGGTCAACACTTCATGGGAATGCTTTTTTTACTCATCGCTTTTGTTGTACTCATGCCCTCGAGCTCCACACAGCTAAACCCTGCCAACCTTCAGGAGATACAACTTGTGGGTCCCATCATGAATGCTGATAGCATCATTAAAGAGATAGAAACAGCCCAGAAAGATTCTGCCATAAAGGGTGTGCTTCTAAGCGTAGACTCTCCGGGCGGTTCAGTACCGCCATCCATCGAGATAGCCTACGCCATCAAAGAATTAAAAAAACACAAACCTGTTGTTGCCTATGCTTCTGGCATCATGGCAAGTGGGTCTTACTATGCATCTATCTATGCCAACAAGATCATTGCCAACCCTGGTTCTATTGTGGGGTCCATAGGCGTAATTATGGAGAGTGCCAACATAGAAGAACTCATGAACACTATAGGTATCAAAACACAGATAGTTAAACAAGGTGCCTACAAAGAGGCCGGCACACCCACTAGAGAATGGACTCCTGAAGAAAGAGCTGAACTTGAAACACTTACCAAAGATACTTATGATCTTTTTGTTCAAGATGTAGCCCAAGCCAGAGGTTTAAATATACTTAAAGCAAAATCCTATGCAGATGCACATATCTTTTCAGCCAAAAGAGCCAAAGATGCTGGACTTATAGATACCATTGGCGTGAAAAGTGATGCAAAAACAGAGGTGGAAAAACTTGCAAATGTTGCAAAGCCCTCTTGGAAAGAAAAAGACAAACTTGAAAGTTTTATGGACCAACTTGGTACAAAAAGCATGATGCACTTACGTTCTTACTTTTATGGGCTAAAGGCTAGTTTTCTATAAAGGAAACTTGTCTTTTTTCGCCGAAATATAAAGTTGACTTACCCAAAGAGCGCTTCTTTGCCAAGGTTACCCTAAAGGTATTTTGGTCAAGAAATGAAACGTTTATATTACCTCTTGCTGTGTAGCTGGACAATATATCAGCTTGTGTGGTGGGTACTATATAGAGGATGATACTAGAGCCTGCCTTGAGCGTTAATACCGTTTCCTTTTGATTTATCCGATACACAGTTTCTTTAAAATTTTTTGTTCTAAATGACCACTGCTTCTTAATACTTCTTCCATCCGCTTTGGCTTCAAAGACTGCCGTATATTCTTTGTCAAACTCCAGCCTTCTTAACGGCATAAGTACAAACTCATGTTTTTTCAAAATACGATTGTGGTCATTTTTCTGTTGGAGTATTTTACTTTGTATACTCTCTTTTGTACTCTCATCATACAAAAGAAAGGACTCGAACTGTATATTTTTATAATAAGCAGGATTTAACTGCACAGAAACAGGAAAACCGCTTACTTTATAGCCAGGCAGTGGGTCGGGGGATTCATTATAAAATGCCGGCCAGATATTTGTCTGCTTATCATAAGGGTAAAGAATAATATCAGCACTTCTGCGTTGCATGAATGCTTTTGCCTCACTGTACTCTGTTTGGGGTATCATCTTTTCTTTTTGTTTACAAATATCCCTCATATAGTAAGCTCCGCTTTGCATTGCAAATGACTGATAACAGAGTTTTGAAACACTCGAAGAAGCCAGATTGTAGACGTAAGTATATTTGATACTCTTTTTCTTATGCGTTGAAGCAAATCCAAGCCCAATCTCATCTTTATCAAAATTTAAAAAAACTAAACGATGATAAATAGCAGCAAAAAGATTGTTTATAGATTTTACCTGCCCTTCTGTATTGGTAGAAATATTTTCCATCACATAGGCAGAGGGGTACCCTGCTTTTTTTACTCTCTCAGAAGGGGTACTTCCTGTGTATGCATATTTCCCTTTTTCTTCATAATGTCCAATACTTTGATTTTGTATCAAGTAGTTGGCATGAGAAGTCGCGGCATTTTGCAAAAAAGTATTGGATTTAAATTTAACAAGTCCGACACTATGTCGTATGTTATTGAGGTAGATTAAGCCCTCATGTGTGTTATTGGCTTCAAGCAAAACCAATAGCACAAGAGAAAAAAAACAAACACGCAGGAAAATGGCTGGCACAAGAATCACAATGTGCTTGCTGCCTGCAAAAAGTCCTCTGCTATAACCTTAGGGTCTTCCAGTCCTATAGACACACGAATAAGCCCTTCATGTACGCCTAAAAACTTACGGGCTTCTTCATTAAAGTCACTGTATATTGTACTTGTCATGTGCAAAGCCAATGTTCGGTTATCTCCGATATTTGCTGTTAAAATAACCATTTGAAGTTTGTTTAAAAAAGCAAAAGCTCTCTCCTTGGTACCACAATTTATAGTCAAAATCGGTCCACAACCTTGTGAAAAATCTGACTTATAGCGAGTATGGTCAAGACTGGAAGGCAAGGAGGGGTGGTTAACGCTTACTCCATTTGGAAACTTCTCATCAAGCAGCACAGCCACAGTTTCTACACTTTTGTTGATACGTTCCACTCTTAGTGAAAGTGTTTCAAGCCCTATCATTGTCATAAATGAACCAAAAGCATTGGCAGTCATACCAAAATCACGAATAGCTCTTTTTTTACAAATAGCAATAAGGGCTTTTTTGCCCATCTTTTTTACTATTTTATGTACATCTGCATACTTTTCATTGAGCAGTTTGTCGCCCTCTTCCTTTACCTCTCTAAATACTGCTATACCGCCAAGTGCCGCTGAATGCCCTGACATATTTTTGGTTGAAGAGTGCACAGAAATGTCTGCACCCATCTCTAGCGGCCTAAGCAAGAGTGGTGTTGCTGTATTATCAATCATCACCAGCGTCTCATATTGGTTACAAAGGTCGATGATACGCTGAATATCAGGAAGGGTAAGACTTGGATTGCCTACAGATTCAAAAAGTACCATCTTGATACCGCGTTTAAGCGCATTCTCAATGTGCCCAAAGTCATCCACTTCACAAAAACTATTTGTGACACCAAAGCGTGCCAAGGTTTCATTTACCAGAGAGTATGTGCCTCCAAAGAAGCCGCCGATACAAAGCAACTCATCACCCGCACTTAAAAAAGCTGTGCACACCATAGAAATAGCGCCCATGCCTGAAGAAGTAGCAATGGCGCCAAATCCTCCCTCCATCTTTGCAACGATACTTTCTAGTTTTGCATTAGTAGGGTTGCCTACTCTTGCGTAAAGAGGTTTGTTTATTTCTGCTGCAAAAATACCCTCTGCCTCCTGTGCATCCTGATATCCATATGCTGCAGAGGGTGTGATAGTTGGAGCAATGGGCCCTACTCTTGATCCAACACCGTGTACAAGTAAAGTATTGAAATAATTAAAATCTGTTGCATGGTTCATCTTTTTTCCTATATTGAATAATTTAGTATATGGTTTGCTTTGAGCTGATAGTTTTTAAGCTCAGAAAGGGGGATCTCAAACACAGTTGAGACCTTCTGTTTCAAATCATCCCAAAAAAGTTGAAGGGCAGGATCGTTTTTTTGATCAATATCTGAAAATATATCTGATTCCAAGATAAGCACAACATCTTTAAGTGTAATATCACTAAGACTTTTAGCAAGTTTATAGCCGCCATATGCACCTTTTATACTCACAAGAAGACCCTGTTTTTTTAACTCTAAAAGTATTTGCTCTAAAAAGTTCTGAGGGATGGATGCTTTTGTTGCTATCTCTTTTATCTTAAGGACTTCTTTGTCTGGGATAGCGCCCAACTCCTGAAGTGCGGCGATAGCATAAATCGTTTTACTGGATATTCCTATCATTATCTAAAAAACCTTTACCGATTTGAATTGCGTAGTATATCTTACATCCTATGCAAAAATCGAATAATGTCTCAAGTAATGCACAAATCAATAAAACAACTGTTATCAATGTGGCTAGTGATGTAAATCCTGCCATATAAAAAACAACAAGAAATAACGAAGTGACCAACCCAAGATATAAGGCAAATCTTTTTGGTGATTCATCACATAGTTTAGGTGCAACACCCCAACCAGAAAGTACAAAATTTCCAATAATTTGAAAAGGGCTGTATTTTGACAGACGAAAGGCTCTCATAAGAAAATCAAACAGTATTACCAATGCAAAAAAACTTTCTTCCACAATAAGAAGAATGACAGTAAAAAGCGCTACTTGAAAAGAGATAATTCTTACCATATTAGAGTCAACTCTTCTTGTAGATATTGGACAGACTTGAGCCATATGATTTCCTTTTTAAAATTTTACCATAAAGGCGCCTCTAAAGACCCCAGATTGATTTACTGCATTGATTTTATTCCTAGCTTTAGTGTTAACAATATAGGAGAGACTACAATTAACCAAGAAAATATCTAATGCCTTGTCCCATGTAAATATCTAGGGTTTTTACAAGCGCTAATTTAATATAAGGTATATTATCCGATTATTTTTTTAAAGTCAAGTAAATCTATAGATTTAAAATAAATATAAAAGAAAGACAGTTGTATTACTACACACGATATACACACATTGTGCATATAATGAGATAAAAAATTATATAGGGTGGTTTTATGGTGGAAAAATATATCTATTTTGGTGAGAAAGTTGAAGGATACAAGATACCCGTACTCAATGAGCGCGAAGCACGCGCTGCTGCAGGTATTTTACTCTTGCCTGCCATTGTCTCATTTGTAAACTCTTATCTGACGCACGATTTTATTTTTACAAAGATATTTGTAATTGTTTTCATGGTAGATTTCTTTATACGTATTTTTATTAACCCCAATTACGCACCCAGTCTTATTTTGGGGCGTTTTTTTGTTCAGAACCAAACTCCTGAATATGTCGGTGCCAAACAGAAAAGATTTGCATGGTCAATCGGATTTGTTCTCTCGGTCATTATGTTTTTTATTATTGTCATTTTCGAAATTATGACACAGGCTAAAATAGCTATTTGTCTGCTTTGTATCACTTTTTTGTTCAGTGAGAGTGCATTTGGAATTTGTCTAGGTTGTACTCTTTATCATAAAACACAAAAGAACAGCCTTCTTTATTGTCCAGGCAATGTCTGTGAAATAAAAACCAAAGAAAAAATACAACAATTTTCAAAACTTCAGATACTAAGTCTTATTCTCTTTGTCATCGGTCTTCTTTTTTTAACCCAAAGCATTATTGAACATGATGTATATAAAGAAAAAAATATGGGTGTCAAGGGAATGAAATGTGGTGAAGGTAAATGCGGGGATAAATAACTAATAAAACGGCGCAAGAAATTCTTGCGCCATCAAAGATAAAACAAGAATTACTTCATTGCAGCAATATAGTCCGCAACTTCTTTAATGGCAGCATCATCCATAGAAGCTACTTGACCTTTCATAAGGCCGCCCATACCGTGCTGATTAAGTGTTCCAGCTTTATAAGCGTTTAATTGCTCTGCAGTTTTAGCAGCATCTTGACCTGTAATGATTGCAGATTTACCAAGTGCAGCTTTTTCTCCGTTAGCACCATGACAACCAACACATTTAGCATAAGCAGCGGCACCATCAGCCATAAGTAGTGTAGATCCCGCAAGTAATATTGCAATTGCAATTTTTTTCATTTTCATTCCTTTTAAATAAGTTTATTTATTTACATTAAGAAGGTCTGCCCTACACAAAACTTCCACCACCATTTTATAGCAAACTATCTTCTTAACAAGATGGTATATTGCCTGAATCGCTTGCATACTCATAAACAAAATCGTATACATCTGGGGTATAGTTAGCTTTTATTTTTGCTTTAGGACAAATTTTAGTTACTTCCTCAGCAAATTTACCAGCTTGATGAATAGATTCCCACTGATCTTGAGTATGTTTTTGGGCAAATTGAGAACCACTCATATTACAAGGTGCCTTAAGCTTCTTAAGGTAAATTTTTTGACCTTTTTTTACATCTGCTAATGCAGATGATGAAAATAATGTCATGCCAAGTAAAACACCAAGTGCCAATTTAGTCATAGTATTCATTTTTAATTCCTTTTGTTTTTAGATTATGTATGATAGCATGTAATAGTGAAAGTATTGTGAGGTATATATAAAAATAAGAAGCAGAAGATAAACATCTGCTTCAGGAAGTTACATCCAGCTTAACACTTAGGTACGTGGGAACCGCCAGTTCCATACTCGTAAGTGAAATCGTAAAGTTCTTTCCACCACGGTTTTTTAATTTTAGTTATATCCAGTTGAGGACAGAGTCTTTTTGTTTCATTAATAAACTTTCCACTATCGTAAATCTCTTCCCATTCATCTTGTGAATGCAATCTTGCAAACCTTACGCCAGAAAATCCACAGTATTTTCTAAGTTTCTTTTTAAAAATCTTTTGTCCTGTCGCTACACTAGCTGATGCAACCGTAGATGTACCAACCATCATAAATGCTACCAAGGTAAGCGCTGCCATTAATCTTTTCATATTATTCCTTTTGTTTTATAATTTAACCTTATCCAAACTTATTGTAACTACTTCAACTTATTAAAAACCTTAAACTTATCCCAATATATGTCTAATGCTTCATCAATGTCACTTTCTTTCAGTGTGGTTTTCTTCTTGATACCGTAATTGTCAATAAATAAATCATCCATAACAGATATCTCTTTTAGTGGGTATTTTAAATAGTGCTTCAATCCTGCTTTCACATTTTGCTCACCACTATAAACAAGAAGATAACGCTTAAACATTTTCTGCAGGGACATAGGAAGCTCTTTGTGGCACTCCACACAATTGCGTTCATACACATCTAGTGAAAATACACCTGACACTATGACTAAAGATAAAATGATATGCTTTACCATGTTAGTACCATACTTGTACCTTCCATTTTTTTTGATTTTACTTTTATGGAGATATGATATTCATCCAAGATTTGTTTCACAATACTCAGACCAACACCAAAGCCTCCCTCGCTGTTATTGAAGCGTATATATCTGTCAAATATATAAGGTATATTCTCTTCATCCATGCCTATACCTGTATCCCAAATAATCAGCATACCTTTTCTTAATTTTATGCCCACAGTACCGTTTCGTTTGCTGTATTTAATCGCATTAGATATAAGATTATCTACAACTCTGATCAATTTGCGTCTATCCATGATAAGACTGGCATCTTCCAAGTCCAAATTACACTCCAAGTGTTTTGACTGTGCCAAGACAGAAAAATATTCTGCTCTGTCTTGGATAAGCGCTTTGATCTCTATCTTTTCGTCATGATTCTCTTTTTCCTGCTCTAAAGTAAGATAGGTCAAATCTCTATAGAGCACAGAAACCGTTTTGGCTGCGATATTTATACGTGCCAATTTAGTTTTATTTTTCTCTTCCATAACATCTGTATCCATCATCTCTATATTTGCTAGTATTGCAGACAGGGGCGTGTTAAGTTCATGAGTGGTATCTTTAATAAATCTGTCCAATAACATAATAGCATCACGCATCGGTTTCAAAAACAATTTAGCAAGATAAAGTCCAAAGAGCATAAAAAATATAAAAGTAAACAGTCCATATCCAATGATGTTTTTCCATACTCCTCCCTTCCATGCTCCACTGTATTTGACTTCAATGATAAGATACTTTGTTCCCAAATAAAATTCATCTAAAGTCTTGACTAGATGTATATGCTTATTGGTAATATATATCTCTTCATTGAAGCGTACATTTTCATCTTCCAACAATGAAAATATTTTCATATATTCGAGGTCATAGATGGCAGACTTGAAGCGGGGATCTCTAGGGTACTTTGTTTGCTCATCAAAAAAATGGTGCAACACCTTAAGTCTTTTGGTTTGTATGTAAGCATATTTGGTCAGCATTGCGCGCTGATCAGACAGCATTAATTTTTCCTGACTCTGGTAATAAAACAGCGAGAGGAGCATAATCATAAAGATGACCATAGCTACATAAAGTGTTAAGAATCTAAAAAAAGATTTCTTCTCACTTTTCAGCAGTGAACTTGTACCCTTGTTTTTTAATACTAACAATTCTTTCCTTGCCTATGATTTTACGAAGGTTTTTAATATAGGTACGAAGTGCTGTATCACTAGGTTCTTCATTATAGTCCCATAAATGTTCATAAATGCGCTCATGCGCAATAACCTCATTCTCATTTTTCATAAAAAGCTTAAGCAGCATAGACTCTTTATGCCCCAAAGATACCGTTTCGCCATCTATAATAAGTTCATTATTCTTAATACTGTAAGCAATGTTTTTTGAGATTAGTATCAACTCTTTGGCTTCATGATAAAAACCGCGCTTAATCAAAGTTTCTACACGTATATATAATTCTTTAAGCGAAAAAGGTTTACGAATATAATCATCACAACCGCTCTTGAACCCCTTCTCAAGGTCGTCTACCGAATCTAAAGAGGTAATGAATATAGCAGGTGCGAACACATTACCCTCTCTTGCCTCTCTTAAAAGATCAAAACCATTGATGCCAGGAGTGTTAACGTCGAATAAAAGCAAATCATACTTACTCTCATAGAGTTTTTCCTGCGCTTCATATCCATCATAGACAGAAACCACCTCATAGCCTTTCTCTTCAAGAAAATCTGTGACCGTTTCATTCAGGTTAGCATCATCTTCCAATAATAATATTTTACTCATCTATAAAGATTGCCCTACCCATTGCTTCAATTGACCTGCACTCAGGGCACCGCTTAGTCTATCTACTTCTTTAGTGTCCTTAAATAATATGAGTGTGGGTATGCTCTGTATGCCGTACTTTCCGCCCAAGGCCTGCTGTTCATCTGTGTTTATTTTTATAAACTGTGCCTGAAGTGGCATAGCCAATGCGACCTCCTCAAAAGCAGGAGCCATCTGTAAACAGGGTCCGCACCAAGGTGCCCAAAAATCTACCACTAAAGGAATATCCGAATTGGCCAAAAAAGTACCCAGCTTAGCAGCATCTACAGACACAGGCTTGCTATCAAGCAAAGACTTCTTACACTCACCGCAGTTCGCTTTTGTATAAGACTCTTTTTTAGGTATGCGATTTACCTTAAAACAATGCGGGCACACAACATTTATATTCATAAAATTCCTTCAATACGGGACGCATTTTGAGCAAAGCCCAAAATACTACGCTGTCACTGAGACAACTTCAGCAGTTGGCTCACACAACTAGTCGTGTTACTATCCCTTATTTATTTTTCTTAGGTATTATAGCAAATAAAGTAAATACAATATAAATAAATAAATTAGGACATATAAAATGGCAAAACAAGAACTCATACTAGGCGGAGGGTGCTTCTGGTGCACTGAGGCAGTATTTGAATTACTCACAGGGGTAAGCGATGTTGAGAGCGGCTATGCAAATGGCCACACTCTCAACCCTACCTATGGAGACATCTGTACAGGAGACACAGGACATGCAGAGGTCATAAAGATCACGTATGATGACGGCATCATCACTTCTGACACTCTGCTGGACATTTTCTTTGCAGTACACAACCCTACTACACTGAACCAGCAGGGTGCAGACAGAGGAACACAGTACCGCTCAACCATACTCTACACAGATGAAGAAACGAAAGAGGCGGCAGAGGCGGCTATGGAAGCAGCACAAAAAGACTACAAAGACCCTATTGTGACGGTCATAGAACCTTTAGACAGATATTATCAAGCAGAAGCTTACCATCAGGATTATTACCGTCAAAACTCTATGCAGGGTTACTGTATGGCGGTTATTCCACCAAAGTTAGCAAAACTCAAAGCGAAGTTTGGAAAAGAAATGGCGTAGTCACTTCTCGCTCAGAGGATTGTCACTGCGCTTCTTGACTTTCCTCTCTTGTTCTTCACTTATATTGGGTGTCGAAAATTCTACTTGTCCTGCAATGATGCATCCCCTACACCCAGGTTCGCAATGATGATGCAGTTTTAAACACCACTCTTTGTCATTATCTTTTGTCCCCATAAATTGACATCCCCAACCAGAACTCATAATACACTCCTATTTATCGTATCTCGAAACCATCAGTATTAAAGGTGGCATCATTAATTATCTCATATTTCACATCATCCACGCTACTTAATGGCGAACCTATTTTTAATATACCTATAAAAACTTCAAAATCATCATCAAATACTTCTGCTACTACTTCAACCGTACCATCACTAAGGTTTCGCATGTACCCCTTAAACTGTTTTTGCATCATTGCCTGAGAAACTGACTTTCTGTAAAATACCCCTTGTACTTTTCCAAATACAATGCATTTATACCATTGCATATTCATCCTTAAGATTCTGCAAAAAATCTAAAATACGTTCCTGGAACAATCTAGCTTCTTCTTCTTCTATACACTCATGTAGCTGTACAAGAAGGTCCATATCTATCTTTTGCGCAAAACGTTTCATCTCTCTTGTTTCTTTCTCAACAAGCAATACAAGGTGTTCAAAATTAAGCCCGTTATTGGTTATGATTTTTGTATGATATTCATAGACAGCATCCAAAAGAAGTTCGGCCCTATCATGGTCGTCTGCATAAATACTGTATGCTATCTCTTTTAGTTTCTGTTTTTCGCATTCACATATTTCGCCATCTGCTGAGACTAGTAGTGTCAAAATTTTTGCTCTATATTCCAAAGAACTATGGTGGTAGACCAATAATTCTCTAAACATCTTCATGATATTACGTTTTATACCTTGAAACACTATGACATCCTTAACACTAATTTAATAAAAGTATACTATAGTTTTAAAAACTTAACAAATGGATACTGCACATGGGAAACATAGACCTTATCATCATTCTTACAACTGCCTTTTTAGGAAGTGTTGGGCATTGCATCGGGATGTGCGGAGGAATAGTGGTTGCCTATAGCTCCACAAAAATAGACCAAAAATCGAGTTATCTGCAACAAACATCTTCACATTTAGCCTACAATTTCGGTCGTGTCACGACCTATGCTGTTCTGGGTGCACTGTTTGGTTTTATAGGTCAGGTAGTTGCATTTACTCCCACAACCAAAGGAATTCTTTTTCTTCTCACGGGTATACTTATGGTACTGGCAGGGCTTTCCCTTTTGGGAAATATCAAATTTTTAAACTCTGCTGAGTGGTCCGTTTCCAAATATCCTTGGTACCAAAAAAGCTTTAAAAAACTCATATCATCACGTTCTTATGGAAGTTTTTATCTTTTAGGCTTACTCAACGGGCTCATACCTTGCGGACTAGTGTATTCTTTTGCAATTTTTGCGGCAAGCACTGCGGATCCCTTTGCGGGTGCTTTGGTTATGGCCACCTTTGGACTGGCGACCATCCCTGCGCTTTTCTTTTTAGGTTTCATTACAAAGTTTTTGCAAAAAGGCTCACTGCGTGGCACCATGATGAAACTAGCTGCCCTGCTTGTCATATTCTATGGCGGTATAACACTATATAAAGGCTACAATTTCATCGCAAATCCCGAAAAAATGAAAGAAAGAATGAAGAAAATGCAGGAAGAAGGTATGAATAATACCATGACAGGACAATTTAACGGCATGAAGTGTGCACCGGGAAAATGCGGCTGACACAATCTTTTACTTATCCCTATTACATCAGTTACTACAACAGCATCAAATAAGTGATCAAATACTCTAGCCCGTTGCTCTAATATCTTTAAATTCATTAGTTTATACCTCGTGTTACTTTGATTAAGAAACTATATTATAAGTATGTCAAAAGAGCATTAAAGATTTTTTATTATTTTTGACTCCTTGACTCATTTATTCAAGTGTTTAATTTTTTACAGTTATATTTATGATAAAGTATTATCAATATAATCATTTAGGAAATATTTATGCATGTAAATAATAAAAATTTATCAAAATTTCATCATACTGTATGGGGAACACTCTTTCTATTTGTCATTTTTACTATTGTATTTTTCCTTTATGTCCGATCTGAAAAAGCGATAGATGTTGCAAATAATTTACGTATTAAATCTTATTTGCTTATGGATGAATTACGTCAAAACTCTGATGATCTTACACGTATGGCACGAAGCTATGTGGCAACAGGCGACCCAATTTATAAAGACCATTACGAAGAAATTATAGCTATTCGAAATGGCAAGAGCCCTCGTCCGACTGAATACCATAATATCTACTGGGATCTGGTTGGACAAGATGACAAACGTCCCCGTCCATACAGCGATCAAACATTCTCCTTATTAGAACTGATGCGCCAAACTGGTTTCTCCGACCTAGAGTTCGCCAAACTATCCAATGCTAAAAAATATTCTGATGTTCTGATAAACATCGAATACACAGCAATGAATCTCGTTGATTCAAATCCGGAGAAAGCAACTCTTCTCTTGCAAAACAAAGATTATTATCGAGCCAAAGCCAGTATAATGCAACCTGTTGCCGAGGCTTATAAGATGGTGGATAAACGGACATCTGACATCGTACATGCGACTGAAAATACTGCAACACTAATGCGTGTTATCTTTGTTCTTTTTGGCATATTTCTCCTAATAATGATTTGGCGCGTTCGTCAAGCTTTATACTCTACCTTAGGAAGTTCTTTAAGCGAACTCAATTCTCATCTTGCAGCAATCGGAAGTGGCAATTTCACTTCTCCTCTTCCAGTGGCAAAAGGAATGGAAAACAGTGTTTTTGGTTGGCTCTCCGAAACGCAGAAAAAACTTTTACAGATCGATATCAAACGGCAAAAATCTGAAAAACACACACAACGGGTAGGTCAACTCTATGCTGTATTAAGTCAATGTAACAAAGCTATTCTTCACTCCAATACTGAATCAGAACTATTTCAGCAAATCTGTAAAGATACCATAAACATTACCGATATAAAAATGGCATGGATCGGCTTAATAGATGACCAGACCAAACAGCTTAAACCAGTAGCATCTTACGGTAGAGGAACAGACTATCTAAAAGATATAAAGATAACGATTTCCCCTAATGACCCTCTTGGCAATGGGCCAAGTGGAACAGTTTGTCGGGAAGATCGTCCATTTTGGTCTCAGGATTTTCAGCATGATTCATCTACTGATCCATGGCATGAACGTGCTAAGGAATTCGATTGGAAGTCTTCTGTTGCGCTTCCACTGCATAAAAAAGGTATCGTCATCGGGACATTGAACCTTTATTCAAGTGGAACAAATGCATTCAATGAATCTACACGTGATCTACTGCAGAAGATAACGGCTGAAATCGATCATGCTCTTAATAGCTTTGAAGAAGAAATTGCAAAAAATAAAGCAGAAGAAGCACTACGCGATTCGTATAATTTACTAACAACCATTATCAATACTGCACCATTGCGTATTTTTTGGAAAGATACCAATTTAAATTATCTCGGCTGTAATACTACCTTTGCTAAAGATGCCGGTATGAATAGCGTTGAAGAGATAATTGGTAAAAATGATTATTCTCTGAGTTGGAGTGTGCAAGCAGAGTTTTACACTACTGATGATCGTGATATAATGAACTCCAATACTCCTAAACTTTCATGTGATGCACCACACATAATGCCTGATGGAAATACAGTATGGTTTCGTACGTCCAAAGTGCCTTTAAATGACGAAAATAATCATTCTATCGGTATTTTAGGTATGTACGAGGACATTACTGAACATAAACTTGTTGAGATTTCTTTAAGAGAAAGCCAAGCACATTTACAAGCAATTATCGAGAATGAACCCGAGTGTGTCACACTTGTTGATGCTAAAGGAAAGCTCATAGAGATGAATCCGGCCGGTCTAGAAATGCTTCAAGTGGATACCTTAGAAGAAGTACAACAACATAAGCTTACAAGCTATTTACTTCCTAAATGGCATGCTCCTTTTGTTGCTTTACATAGAGAAGTCATGAACGGTCATAGAGGGACATTAGAATTTGAGATTAAAGGTCTAAAAGGAGCGCACCGGTGGCTTGAAACACATGCAGTACCCATGCGAGATGACGAAGGGAAAGTCACTATGCTTCTGGGTATCGCCAGAGATATAACCCAGCGTAAACAATCCGAACAAGATATTCAGTACATGGTAAATTTCGACATATTAACAGGGCTGCCAAACCGAACTAAACTAGATGAACAGATGACTTATCTTCTCAATCTTGCAAAGCGTAAAAAAAATAGTTTTTCCGTGATGTTCATAGATATTGATCATTTTAAAGATATCAACGACACGCTTGGACACAATATCGGAGATATCTTACTTGTAGAGTTCTCTAAACGTTTTACATCAATACTCCGTGCAGAAGATACACTCGCACGACTTGGTGGAGATGAATTCATACTATTACTGCCAGAGTGCAATGCGGACGAAGCCCAAAAGGTAGCACAAAAGTTACTTTATGCAATGCACGATACATTTTTAATTGAACAATATGAGCTCAACGTTACCGCTTCAATAGGCATTGCTCTCTATCCTGCAGACGGTTTAGATAAGAAAACCCTTTCTAAAAATGCCGACGCTGCAATGTACAAAGCCAAAGAAGCGGGACGTAATGGATACTCTTTTTTTACAGAAGAGATGCAAACGATCTCCACACGTAAACTCCAACTTCTCAATGCCTTACATCATGCTCTTTCATGTAACGAATTCCACATCGTCTACCAGCCACAAATATCACTAAAGACTGGACATGTTATCGGAGCAGAAGCCCTGCTTCGTTGGGAGCATCCAGAGTTTGGCACTATATCACCAGTCGAATTCATCCCTATTGCGGAAAATAGTGGCTTAATCTTATCAATCGGAGAATGGGTACTAAGGAGTGCTGCTGGGCAGCTTAAAGATTGGATGGAAAGAGGAATGTCCCCGATAATCATGGCAATTAATTTATCTGCTGCACAATTTCGTCATCCAAACCTCCCAGATCTAGTCACACAAATACTTCAGAGTACAAAATTACCATCTAAATATCTAGAACTGGAACTTACTGAAAGTGTAGCTATGCATAACCCAAAAGAAGCCATCGATATCATAAATAATCTCTATGAAATAGGGATACGAATGTCGATTGACGATTTTGGTACTGGCTATTCCAGCTTAAGTTATCTCAAAAAATTTAAAGTTTACAAACTTAAAATAGATCAATCGTTTGTTCGTGATATTAGCACAGATCCTGAAGATAAAGCTATTGTTTCTGCGATCATCAATATGGCACACAGTCTTGGTCTTCAGACCATTGCAGAAGGGGTAGAAACGACTGAACAACTCAATTTCCTACATGAACAGGGGTGTGATGAAGCACAAGGCTATTATTACAATAAACCACTTCTCCCTGATGAGTTTGAAGATAGATATAAAGATGAAAAGCACATAGAAACAGATGTATGGGTACCATCAATATAATAGCCAATTCATACTCCATGAGAATTTATAATTGGTTTAAATACCCATGCTACATAATTATTTTGCTATAATTCCTTCATGAATCACATTAAAACCTACGCATATAACCATACCTCACTCAAGTTTGATTTTCAACAAACAATCGAACGATTTTTTGTTGAAGAAGTACCTCTTTACTCTGCTACCGGCACAGGAAACTATCTCTATCTTAAAATAAAAAAGACAGATATGAGCACATGGAAACTTATCACCGTGCTAGCCAAAGCTACAGGTTTGGAAGAACGAGACATAGGATATGCCGGCCTGAAAGATAAAAGTGCCACTACCATACAGTATATTTCTCTGCCTAAGCGGTATGAGAAAGAATTGAACAAAAATCTTACAACAGAAAAAATAGAAATACTCGAACGCGCCTATAGTAAAGCGCCTATCAAAATAGGTCAACTCAAAGGCAATCTTTTTTCTATTATTTTACATGACATCAATGAAAGTGATGCTAAGTTTTTTAACACTACTGCAAAAAAAATGCAAGTAAATGGCATACCAAACTACTATGGCTACCAACGATTTGGAGAAGACAGTCGATCATACTTGCAAGGCCAGGAGATAGCACACTCTGGGAAAAAACTCAAAGGCAGTAAAGAAAAATTGCTTGTATCTGCTTATCAAAGCTACCTCTTCAATAAATGGCTCGCCTTGAGAGTCAAACTATCTGCTACCATCTCTGAGCACAATATAGATGAAGCGGCAAACAAGTTGGAGTATCCCATTGAACTGGTCAAAGTCTTAGCTAAACAGCCTCAGTTTTTTAAGCTATTCATAGGCGATGTCATCATGCCTTACCCATTTGGAAAAATGGATTTTGTTAAGGAGATGACACAAAGTGCACAAGCTTTTGCGCAAGCTAAAATATCACCTACAGGCTTACTCTGTGGTGCTAATGCCCTGCGTGCAAAAAGTGATGCCTATCATCTTGAAGAAGCTTATGATGACAAAGAGTTGAGTAGCCTGAAGGGTGATAGACGTTTCGCATGGATATGGCCTAAAAATGTAGAAACACAGTACCATCAAGAGAACAAAAAGCTTACTGTTGAGTTCTATTTGCCCAAAGGCTCCTATGCCACTACTTTTTTAGAAGAGATTGGAAAATTTTCATTAAAGCCAGAAAAAGAAAATTAAATTACTTTCTTCCTCTTCCACGGTTATCATCTTTTTTCTCCGCCTTTGGCTTTGCTGCATCAAAGGTTTTAAACCCATCGCGTTTGGTGATTTTACGTTTTTTACTTTTAGGAGCAAGGCCTACTGACTTTTTCTTTTTGCCAAAAGCACCATCAGCATTTTTGTGTTCTTTTGGGTTCTTGCGTGCCCCCTTTTGCTTCACTACAACTATAGGAGCATACCCCTCTAGCCTCTCTTGCTTGATTGCTTTACCCATAAGTTTTTCTACATCTTTGAGTGCTACCATCTCAAGAGGTGATATGAGTGTAATAGCAAGTCCTTTAGCTCCTGCTCTTCCTGTGCGCCCTATGCGGTGTATATAGTCACCTGTTACGTGAGGAATATCGTAGTTCATCACTACTTCCAGGGCGGGTATATCTAAACCGCGTGCTGCTATATCTGTGGCAACCAGTACACGTATTTTTCCCTCCTTGAACCCTTCTAGCGCCCTGCTTCTGTCACCTGAACTTTTACCGCCATGAATGACAGCCGTATTAAGTCCTGAAAGGTTTAGTTCTTTACTTACTTCATCTGCTACTTCTTTCTTGCGTACAAACACAAGCACTTGTTTGTAATTGCGCGAACCTATAAGAAAAGAGAGCAACTCTGCTTTTTTTTCTTTTTCAACAGGATAAACTATCTGCTCTACAGAATGTGCAGAAGTTCCCATACTGTCCACTTCTATGAGTTTTGGCTTAGTAAGTATCTGTTCGGCCAGTCTTTTGACTGAACCTGAAAGTGTTGCAGAGACTAACACATTTTGTCGTCTTTGTGGAAGATGTTGGAGTATCTTACCTACTTCATGCACAAAACCCATATCTAAAATAGTGTCTGCCTCATCAAGTACAAGATAGTCCACACCCTCAAGGTTTACATTTTTTTGATTGATATGTTCAAGCAAACGTCCAGAAGTAGAAACGATAATATCTGCACCCTGCTTAAGCTTGTTAGCTTGAGAGGTTAAGTTGGCACCACCATAAAGCACCATACTTTTTAGAGGTAAATATTTTCCATACGCTTCAAAAGATGCATGCACTTGGCGGGCAAGCTCTCGTGTAGGTACGATGATTACTGCTTTAGGATAATGCTGACCTGTTACAAATGTTTTAGACAGTTCGTGAAGTATGGGCAGAGCAAATCCTGCCGTCTTCCCCGTACCTGTTTGTGCTCCAGCCATAATATCACGACGTGTAAATATTGCCGGTATAAGCTCCTTTTGGATCGGAGTGGGATTAGTGTAACCTTTTTCACTTAATGCTTTGAGGAGCTCTGGGGACAATCCTAGGGTCGCAAGGGACATAATTGTATCCTATTTATTTATTTATTTTTTCACTGGCAATTCTTCTTTGAAGACGCATTTTTTGCTTAGCCACTTCTCTCATGTCTGCGTCATTGTCACTCTCATCAACTATTTCAACACCCAGTATGGTCTCAACACAATCTTCAAGGGTTACAATTCCCTCTGTCTGGTCATAGCTATCAAGAACTAAAAACATATGCTCTTTTTTCTTAATGAACATATCAAGCGCCTTAGACACAGGTAAGTTTTCTGAGAGTTTAAAGATATCTTTTTGTATCGTGCTCAACACCACACTATCATCTTTAAGCCCTTGTTTAAAAATCTTTTTAGTCATTACGATGCCAGTAATATTTTCAATACTCTCACTATAGACAGGCACCCTTGAAAATCTAAATATCGCTGGCTCATTCTCAACAATATCTTTAATAGTTCTACTTCCATCTAATGCAAATACAACCGTTCTGGGTGTTAATATCTCTTTAATTTTTATCTTATCAAGAAGTAAAATATTTTCGATTACATCAGACTCCTGCTCCCTAAGTACTCCATCATCTTCACTATGTAACGTACTCTGAATAAGTTCTTCTCTGGTCATGCTCATCGTGTCAACACCTTTGCTGATACGATTGGTCACAAAAAGCGTTAAAATAATAACAGGGTACGTAATCCAAATGAAAAAATGAATCACATACGCAGCAGTAGGTGCTAAAGACTTCCAGTATACAGCACCTATGGTTTTAGGAATAATCTCAGACAGAAAAAGAATAGCAAATGTCAAGACAATAGACACATAAAATACCGCACTCACCCCATAAATACTTTCTGCCTGGGCCCCTACTGCAGCTGCGCCCAAAGTATTGGCAATCGTATTGAGTATTAAAATAGAAGATAAAGACTTGTTGATATTATTTTTATGACTTCTCAGAAGCTTTCCTGCTACATGCTGATCTTTTTCAAGAATCGAAATATATGCCATATTAGTAGAGAGTAAAACCGCTTCCAAAACAGAACAGATGAATGATATCACTACAGCCAAAGTAAAATAGAGAATTAACAAATCCATGTATGCAGAATAACCTTTATAATAATATTATAGTCGCCAGACCTAAGAAAGAAAAGAAGCCTACAACATCCGTCACTGTTGTAAGTATTACTGTACTTCCGATGGCTGGGTCAACTTCCATTTTTTTAAGGAATAACGGTACCACAGAACCAAAAAATCCTGCTACCAACAGATTGATCATCATAGAAAGTGCTATCACTATGCCAAGCATCCCCTTATCAAACCAGATTGAGGCTACTGTACCCATGATTATAGCGAAAATGAAGCCATTTGCAAGAGAGAGTATGACTTCTTTCTTTATGGTACGATACGCATCATTTTTAGCAATGTCGCCAAGGGCAAGTTGGCGTACCACCACGGTAAGACTTTGTGTCCCCGCATTACCTCCCATGGAAGCAACGATAGGCATCAAGATGGCCAAGGCAACAATGCTCTGTAATGTTTCCTCAAATAGTCCAATAACAAGTGACGCTGCAATCGCAGTAATGAGGTTGACACTCAACCATATTGCACGTACTCTACCTGCTCTAAAAATATCATCATCATCTTCCGCATCATCATCCACACCTGCAAGGTGATACATTTGATCTGTTGCTTGCTCATTGATAATGTCATATATATCATCTGAAGTAATACGTCCAACTATCACGCCTTTATCGTCAACAATGGGCATAGAAGATAAATCATACTCTTGAAATTTTTGTACAATATCATGAATATCCTCATGATCATTTCCAGCAATAGGTTTAAACTTTTCAGGATTTTCTTTAATATTTTCTTCTAGAGTGGTGTTGAAATTAAAAATAAGAAGATGATCCAACCCTATACCGTAACGTAAAATATTTTTTTCATCGGTAACAAAAAGATAATTAACATTCTCAAGATGATCTTTTTTTCTTAGTTTCACAAATGCATTAATTACATCCTTTACAGTGTGATATAACTTAGCTGTATATACTTCCACTTGCATATACGCACCCGCTTCATCTTCTTTATACTGCTTAAGTTGTAAAATATCTGCCTGATCATTTTCATGCAATTGATTAAAAACTGCCTTGGCTCTCTTGTCATCCAATTCTTCAAGTACTTTCATAAAGTATGTCTGATCGTCACTCTCAAGTGCGGCAACCGAGTCAGCAAGTTCCTTAACAGTAAAAGTCTCGACTACATCTTCAAAATATCTGTCTGGAAGCTCCAGTGCAACATCGGCAATAAGCTCTTTAGGTATGGCATGCACTGCTTGCATAAAACTTTTATTATTTAAATCTTTAAGAAAATTGGCGATTTCTGAGGGGTGTAATTCATTATGAGGATGCGCGTTTAAATATTGTGTGAGTTTATCCATGGCCTCTTCCTTTATGATAATTATATTATGAAATTATACTTGATTAAGTAACAGGATGGTTGAATTGATATATAGAGAAAACGATTACATAAAACAGATGGGGAGGGCCCTCAACTGTTTTATTTTGTTTCAATATCACATTTTTTTGTAATGATGCAAAGGGGACAAAAATTTGAAAGGCCTGCGACAAGTGGAATAACACCAAGATAGAACCATGACCACGACCATGTCTCAATAGTTTCATTAAAGAGAGGGCTTGTTGAAAAAAGGCCATAGGCAATGAGTCCTAATCCTACTACAATCCTAATTGGCCTACATACTGATCTTATTTTATTTATATTCATACTGTTCTTCCTTTAAAAAATTTATTTCCAGAAGTATGCTGCGCCTTAGTCAAAAGGAGAGAAACGTCCTTGTTACGACAAAAGTGTTTCTTAGGCACACTTTTTAAAGCTGAGGTCCTGCAGAGGCGAGATTGAATTCACCGCCATTACCATCATAGCGGTGGAAATTTTCCTGAAACATACCGGCAAGTTTAGCCAACATAACATCATATTCTTCTTTATTATTCCATGTATTTCTTGGGTTGAGAACGGCTGTCTCTACGCCTTCAAGTGTTTTGGGAATAGCAAGATTAAATTTGTCCAGTGTTTCAAACTCTGCTCTCAAAATAGCACCGCTTAAAATACCATCTATACACGCTCTGGTATTTTTAATACTCATACGCTTACCTGCTCCATAGGGACCACCTGTCCATCCTGTATTTACCAAATATACATTTACACCGTGCTCATCTATCTTCTGTCCAAGAAGTTTGGCATATACAGTTGGATGCAGTGGTAAAAATGCTTCACCAAAGCATGCCGAAAAAGTAGCTACTGGCTCAGTAATACCTCTTTCGGTTCCAGCTACTTTAGCCGTATATCCGCTCAGAAAGTAGTACATTGCCTGTTCTTTGGTGAGTTTAGATACCGGAGGCAATACACCAAATGCATCTGCTGAAAGAAAAATGATGTTGCTTGGGTGACCGGCCTGCAAATCTTTTTTATGATTTACTATGTGTTCAATAGGGTAAGATACTCGAGTATTCTCTGTTTTGGAACCATCCGAGTAGTCCACACTTCCACTCTCATTCGAAACTACATTTTCTAAAAGTGCATTTTTTATAATTGCCCCATAGATTTCAGGTTCAGATTTTTCATCAAGGTTGATTACTTTTGCATAACATCCGCCCTCAAAATTAAACACACCATGATTATCCCAACCATGCTCATCATCACCGATAAGTGCTCTTCTTGGGTCAGTTGAGAGTGTGGTCTTTCCTGTACCTGAAAGGCCAAAGAAAAGACATACGTCTTCATCTTCACCTACGTTGGCTGAACAGTGCATAGGAAGTTTGTCTTCAAGTGGTAGCCAGTAGTTCATCATGGAGAAAATACCTTTTTTCATTTCACCGCCATACCAAGTACCCCCAATGATAGAAATATTATCTTCTATATTGAACACAACATATACATCTGAGTTTAATCCATGCTCTTTGTACTTTTCATCTATCGTTTTACATGCATTGTAAACTGTAAAATCCGGTACAAATCTTTCAAGTTCAGACTCCGTAGGACGTATGAACATATTTTTTACAAAATGTGCTTGCCATGCTACTTCTGTAATAAAGCGTATAGAACGTTTACTTGCAGGGCTTGCTCCGGCATATACATCTGTTACATAAATATTTTTACCGGAGAGTTGAGTTAACGTAAGGTCAAGAAGTTCTTCATAAATTTTTTTATCTATTTTTTTATTTACATCACCCCAAAAGATATGTTGGTTTGAAGGCGCCTGATCAACAAAATATTTATCTTTAGGGCTACGGCCCGTGAAAATACCTGTATCGCACATCGCTGTGCCTGATGTAGAGATTTTACACTCTTGATTATTTACTTCGTGCGCTTGCAACTCGTCATAACTTAAGTTATAGTAGACATCACCGATGTCTTTTAATCCCAGTTTGTCAAGTCCGTTGGGCGTTTTGGTACTCATAGTATCCTCTTTTGTACATTTTTATTTATTAGATGCTAAAGCATAAATTAAAAAACATATATTGTTTTCAAACTTATGCTTCCTCAAAGAGGAAGCATCATATCAAAGACTGTATATTTTACTTAAAGATGGAAAGTAAAACACCTGCTGCAACTGCTGAACCAATAACCCCGGCCACATTTGGACCCATGGCATGCATGAGTAAAATGTTACCTGGTCTTGCCTCAGAACCAACTTTGCTTGCAACTCTTGCTGCCATCGGTACCGCAGAAACGCCTGCGGCTCCTATGAGTGGGTTAATAGGTTCTTTTGAAAACTTGTTCATGATTTTAGCCATAATCACACCTGCGGCCGTACCCGCTGCAAATGCAAGAAGACCAATAATCATAATTCCCATAGTCTCTGCAATCAAAAATGACTCTGCAGCCAATTTTGAACCAACACCTAAACCAAGAAAAATGGTGACGATGTTGATAAGTGAATTTTGCATTTCATTAGAAAGTCTATCTACTACACCTGACTCTTTAGCAAAGTTACCCAAAGCAAAAGCGCCCATAAGAGGTGCGGCATCTGGCAAAATAAGTGCAATCATCATTACTACAATCAATGGAAAAATAAGTTTTTCAAGTTTATTCACTTTTCTCGTTGACTTCATCACAATTCTACGCTCTTCTAGCGTAGTCAATGCCTTCATAATAGGAGGCTGGATGACTGGAACCAATGCCATATAAGAATAAGCAGCCACAGCAATAGCTCCAAGGAGTTCAGGCGCCAGTGCAGAGGCAATAAAGATAGAGGTCGGGCCATCTGCCCCACCAATAATACTTATAGCTGCGCACTGTTTGAGTGAAAAGTCTACCATTCCAGTATATTGGGATAATACCGCTGCACCAACAAGTGAACCAAAAATACCAAACTGAGCAGCACCTCCAAGTAGTGCTGTTTTAGGATTTGAAAGCAACGGACCAAAGTCTGTCATAGCCCCCACACCCATAAAAATAAGCAAAGGGAAGAATTGGTTTGCTATACCCATATTGTAAATAATACCCAGCATTCCTTCTTCGCCTGTCATATTGGCTATAGGTATATTGGCAAGGAGTCCTCCAAAGGCAATCGGAAGGAGAAGAAGAGGCTCAAACCCTTTAGCAATCGCCAAATAGAAAAGAATAAAAACAATAATGAACATAATAAGCCTACCCCAACTTTGGGCAAAATGGCTCAACTCTTCACCGTGACCACTCTTGACACCATCTTTGGGATTTAGCATTGAATAAAGACCAGTAGTTTCAAAAAAACTTTCAAGAAGTGCAACCACAGATTTAGACTCATATACTTTCTCTTCTGCCGTGGCTACAGCAGAAGCTTCTGGCACCGAAGAGGCTTGTACCGTTGATGTGAATGCTGCAAAAGCAAACAACATCGAAAGTAGAAAATGCTTAAACTTCATGATTACACCATTGTGGCTAACAGTTGTGCATCAGCGACTGAATCATTAACATTAACATTGATTGAGGCAATTTTACCTGCTTTTGGTGCCGTAATATCAATTTCCATTTTCATTGCTTCAAGAATCATGATCACATCACCCTCTGCTACGGTATCTCCAGGATTTTTAGTGATTTTCCATACATTTCCGGGAGTTTGTGAATGTATCTCTACGCTCCCCTCTCCACTAGCAAGCACGGTAGGTGCTGCTGCTTCAGCTACAGCATTTACTTTGGCCGGTGAAATTTGAATATCGCCCTCACCTTCTGCTACCTGTACACTATATTGTTTACCATCTACTACTACTGTATAATTTCCTGCCATGTCTGCTTCTCCGCTACAATTATTTTTACCTTTTCTTACCATGAGAGGGCTTTCACCCTTCAGGAACGCAATACCTTTTTGATCACATGCACCTGCAATGAAGATATTTTCTTCTGTTGCTTCAAGTCCTTCATCTTCAAGCACTTTTGTCCAATGTGCTATAGATTTTTTTTCATCTCTGTCTGCAATATCTAAAGGATTTTCTGTGGTTGGCTCAAGTTTTAATTTTTGTGATGCAAGTTCGATAATCTCTTTGTCGGCCTCAACCGGTGTTTTACCGAAGTACCCTAATACCATACGTCCATATCCTGGTGCTATCTGCTTCCATGGTCCAAACATCACGTTTGCATATGCCTGCTGCCAATAAAATTGGCTAACCGGCGTTACGGAAGTACCGTAACCGCCACGTTCAACCACTTCTTTCATCGCAGCGATTACTTCATCAAACCTACCTAATTCCCCTGAATCTCTCATCATCTGTGTATTGGCTGTCAATGCACCGCCAGGCATAGGTGAAAATGGAATCAAAGGTGAAACCTGCGTAGCTTCTGGTGGTATAAGATAATCAGAAAGACACTCTTTGAGTCTCTCTTCATACTTGAGTATTTTATCTAATTGCAAATCTCCCAAGTTGTAGTTAGATCCCTTGGTTGCATGAAGCATAGTCAAAATATCCGGTTGAGATGTTCCGCCACTCACTGGAGATGCTGCCATGTCTATACCATTTGCACCTGCCTCCAGTGCTGCAAGGTAAGAAGCAACAGATACACCGGCTGTTTCATGCGTATGTAGTCTAAGATGTACTGATTCGCCCAGAAGCTTTCTTGCCATTTCAATAGTCTCGTAGACTTTATGCGGATTCGCTGTCCCTGAAGCATCTTTAAAACAAACACTGTCAAATGCGATACCCGAATCTAAAATATTTCTCAAAGTTTTTTCATAAAAAGCCACATCATGTGCGCCAGTACATCCTGGTGGTAAATCCATCATTGTGACAACCACTTCATGGTTCATCCCATGTTTTTTAATCATTTCTGAAGAGAATGCGAGATTATTTACATCGTTAAGTGCATCAAAGTTACGAACTGTTGTTGTTCCGTGCTTCTTAAACATCTTTGCAAAAAGCTCAATCATTTCACGGCTACCTGTGTCAAGCATTACGGTGTTAATACCGCGTGAAAGCACTTGGAGGTTAGCATCTGGTCCTACGATTTCTCTAAAACCATCCATCATTTCAAATGCATCTTCCTGTAAATAAAAGTAAAGTGACTGAAATCTTGCTCCTCCACCAAATTCGAAGTGGGTAATACCCGCTTTTTTTGCTGCTTCTACTGCAGGAAAAAAGTCATCCATAAGTACACGACCGCCAAAGACAGACTGAAAGCCATCTCTAAAAGTTGTATCCATCACGTCAATATATTTTTTAGCCATTTTTTGATACCTTGTTTATGATTGTTTGCGAAATTCTGTGACAGCTGCGATAATTGCTGCAACATGATGTGTCTCTTGTGTAGCATTACTGCTTGGAGCAGGAACTACTTCAGGTACCTTCTCTGGGAAGAATTTATTTATTATTTTAGCCTGAAGTTTCATTATCTCCACAAGTAAAAGTAGGAATACGAACACAATCAACATCCCCAATACCATAAATTTCAGGCTTTCGCCCACCAAATCAATTTCCATCTTAACCTAACCTTTTCGTAGTTTAATTCGCTTAATTTTAAAACAGTTTTGCTTGCTATTAGTTAAAAAAAAAGAATTATCTTCTTTTTCTTCTTCGATTGCTGTTTCGTGTTTCTTTTTGTTCAGTTGTGTAGTCTTCCATCATCTCATCTACCGTATCTTGATCAAAACCAATCTGGGATCCTGTGTTGTGTTGCTCTTGCTCCAAAAGTCGAGAAACAAGCTTTTCTAAAAGCAATGTTTTGTCCATATCTCCCATATACTCCAGTAATGCTGCTGCTTCACTGTGTACATGAATGTCTCTTATCTGTTCCGCAAGGTACTCACGGCCGGAATCATCAAGTCCCGCACCACCTTGTATGGTGGCCAAACGCATCTCTGCACCTACTTCTTTCTGGATACGCTGAAGCTCTTTAAACTCTTCAGTTGTCACAAGAGTTATAGCCTGTCCGCTCTTACCTGCACGGCCTGTACGACCAATACGGTGTACATAGGATTGCGGATCAAAAGGAATATGGTAATTAAACACATGGGTGACATCTTTAACATCAAGGCCACGCGCAGCGACATCTGTGGCTACCATGATTTTAGTCTCACCTCTTCTATAGGCTTTGATCACTGCTTCCCTCTCTGTCTGCTCCAAATCACCATGTAAACCACTAGCACTAAACCCTAGTGCATTTAGGTACTCCGCCAGTCTGTCCACCTCACGCTTCATACGGCAAAATATGATACATTTATTGGTATCTTCTGTCTCAAGTAGTCTTACTATGGCATCATCTCTTTGATTTTCATTAATCATATAATAGCGCTGATCAATGATGTTATTGGTTGTTTCATCTTCTCCCACAGCTGAAATAAACTCAGGCTGAAAAAGAATATGACTTGCCAATTCTTTAATAGGTTCAGGCATGGTTGCAGAAAAAAGCAGCGTTTGTCTGTTTTGGGGGATATATTCAAAGATCTCTTTGATATCGTCAAGAAAACCCATATCAAGCATTTCATCCGCTTCGTCAAGTACTACTATTTCGGGATTAAAAACATCAATCTTGCCTTTTTTGTACAGGTCCTTGAGTCTCCCCGGTGTTGCCACGACAATTTGCACGCCCTTATGGATGAGTGCTATTTGACGACCATATCCGATCCCTCCATATACCGTTAAGGTTCTAATACCCGCAAAACGCCCCAGGTGGTAGAGTTCATCGGCCACTTGGGTTGCAAGCTCTCTTGTAGGTGTAATCACCAATGCTCTTTCTATCTCGCCTTTTGCAAGTCTGTCCAGTATAGGTAAACCAAACGCTGCAGTTTTGCCTGTACCCGTATGTGCCTGTCCCACCATATCTGATCCATTCATCACTATAGGAATGGCCAATTCCTGAATGGGGCTTGGCTCCTTGAAGCCTGCTATTTTCACACCTTTTACTATGTCGGCATGAAAATCAAATTCACTAAATTTCATTATGTACCTTTAAAATACGAGCTTATCTCGTTCACGTCCAAAAAATATTTTTGAACTTAACAGAAACTCCCGTAAGAGATTCTATAAATCCAAGCCCCCATAGCATTTAGATTATCATCAGTAAAATAATCCCAAAAATGATCCGGTAAATACCGAATGCTACAAAGGTAAAACGCTGAATAAATGCAAGAAAAAGCTTAATCGTCAAATAGGCAACAATAAATGCCGCAATAAAACCGGCAATAAAAGCACCCCAGTTTGCGTCTGCAAACTCCTGATAATGTTTAAGCAGATCATATCCACTGACTGCTGCCATCACAGGAATCGCAAGTAAAAAAGAAAATTCTGCGGACGCTTTTCTGTCCAGTCCTGTCAACAAGCCACCGATGATAGTGGCCCCTGCTCTGCTTGTACCCGGGATAAGTGAAAATATCTGTGCTATCCCTACCCAGAGTGCCTGCTTATAACTTACTTTTTCCACATCACGAACATGGGACTCTTTTTCTTCATAAAAATACTCAACCACAAGAAAGACCAAACCACCGACAATGAACATCCATGCAACGATCTCAACAGTAAAAAGTGCTTTAATCTGGTCCTTGAAGATGAAGCCTACTATAGCCAAAGGTAAAAAGGCAACAAAAAGTTTTTGCCATAGGTCTATTTTTTTGAACGTAATTTTTTCTTTATAGATGAGCATTACAGCAAGGATCGCTGCAAATTGAATGATCACTTCATAGGCTTTTGTCAGTGCATCCTGAGAAACACCCAAGAACTCACTGGCGACTATCATGTGCCCAGTCGAAGAAATGGGCAAAAACTCAGTAAAACCTTCAATAATACCTATGATGATTGCTTGAAAAATATCCAATGTGTTCCTTTTATCTAAACCATACTTGAAAAATAACTTTCATCTTTTGCCAACAGCTCTTTGGGTGTACCGCTATCAACTACCACCCCGTCTTCCAATACATAAATAAACTCTGCACTTTTAATGGTACTGAGTCTGTGTGCTATGGTGATGACCGTCTTTTGAGCCAAAAAGTCTTGCAAGGCACCAAAAAGTTTGACCTCGGTATGCACATCCAAAGCTGAAGTTGATTCATCAAAAATAACCACTCTGGGATCTGATAAAATCATCCTGGCAATGGCTACTCTTTGGCGCTGTCCTCCGCTAAGTTTGATACCATCTTTCCCAACGAGAGTATCAAGTCCCAAATCTAAACGCTCTATAACATCATCCAGCTGTGCGATGTGCAATGCATTTTTTACTGCTTCATCACTATAAGCTTTACCAAGCGTTAGATTAAAGCGCATTGTATCATTAAATAGTTTAGGATGTTGCAAGATAAGATGAATATTCTCTCTGATAGTTGCAAGTTTGAGCGCCTTACTAGAGACAGAACCGTACAGAATTTCACC
The DNA here is from genome assembly GCA_024637255.1 of Sulfurovum sp. Lineage (GTDB taxonomy): Bacteria > Campylobacterota > Campylobacteria > Campylobacterales > Sulfurovaceae > Sulfurovum. The sequence goes on along the minus strand of JAGXFO010000021.1, from coordinate 1,602 downwards.
CTCACCCAATGGATAGAAACCTACCAGTATGTTCGCCAATGTTGTTTTACCGGAGCCGCTTGCACCGACGATAGCTACCTTTGATCCTTCCTTTATTTTTATATTAATATTTGTTAATATATTTTTATTTTCAAGATAGGCAAATGAGAGATTTTTTACCTCAATATCAATGGCATGCTTCGCCGTAAATGGATTGACTTGTTCTGTTATTTGTGGTTCTTGCTCCATCTGGTAAATACTTTCTATGCGTTTACATGCCGCCTTCGCAGTCGAAAGTACATACTGAAAGTTGATGATATCGTGTGTAGGGCCTACCATCACCCAAAGGTAGGAGAAAATAGCCAACATAAGCCCCACGGATAGGTCACTGTATGCTACCGCCAAGATACTCACAGCTCTCAATATCTCATAGCCTGTCAGAAAAACCAGCGAAGAGAATTTTTGCGCGGCATCTGACTTATATCCATAATTCACAGAGTGCTCTTTTAAGGCCTCTGCTCTACCTCTGCTCTCTTCAAAAAAATATTCTTCTTTGTTGGCTGCACGTATCTGATGAAAAAGTTCAAGTGTTTCAGTAAGTGAAGACTGAAACATTTCCACAGCTTTGTTCTCTTCTTTTTTGAGCTCACCAATGTTTCTTGCCATCTTTACAGTAAAAAGTACCACAATAGGATTGGTAATCAGGATAAAAATAGCCAACTGCCAGTGTATAGCAAGTAATATAACCGCAGAAAAAAGCAACAACAATACTGCCACGATAAGTTTAGAGATAGTTGAACTTATAAAACCGTCTACGGTTTCCACATCGGTAACCAACTTGGAGGTAACTGCTCCTACACGCATCATCTCAAACTCTTTGAGTGAGATACGCTTGAGATGCTCAAGCAATGAGGCCCTCATATTGTAAGTAATATTTTTTGATATGGAAACAAATATTTTGCTTTGGAGTATTGACAAAAGCGTACTTAGAATGCGAAGCATGATAATAACACCCAAAACAAAAAAGATATAACCTTTTACATCACTAGTAAAAAGATACTGATTCACAAAAGCTATAAAACCATGGTCTTTCCCTAGCAGTAACTCATCGACAAGTATGGGAATAAAAAGGGGAATAAGCACCACAAGAAGCGTGGCAAGTATGGCTATAATATTTCCAAATAGAACTTCTCTTCTGTAGGTGAGAAGTTCTATAAATATACCTTTGATAGTGCATTTTTTGTTAACCAAACGTGTCCTTGCTCATGTTTTTTTGTGATTATAGCACAGTGATTTATTTTTTTCATTTCTAATACTTTTTTTGTAATTATTTTCTCCTTTTCTTAAAAAAATCACGCTATAATCGAATTCAAAATTTTACCTGCTGCCTTTATGTATCTAAAATAGTGAATAGGTAGATTGCATAAAAAGGATAAAGATTGGAACTGCAACATAATATTACAAAAGAAAACATTGAAACATGAGCCACTTGCAAATCCCCACAAAAAGTTGATTATTTAAGTTTTAACGCAGTAAAAAAGCTGATTCTGATTTCAAAAAGTTATAATTTTTTACGACAAAAATCCAACAGAAAAAAGAGTCAGCTTATGAAAAATATTATAC
>JAGXFO010000020.1 GCA_024637255.1 Sulfurovum sp. | reverse complement strand
CTCTACGTCTCGTGGGCTCGGAGATGTGTATAAGAGACAGGGAGACTACTTCACTGAACATGCACGTCATAAGTTTATGTCCAAACAAGGTTTGGCAGTAGGCATCGGAGGTATCATCTTCATCACTTCTGGTGGATTCTTAGCACAAATGCACTGGTCCTACCCTTTTGCGCTTTACCTCTTGCCCATACTGTTTTTACCCTTTATAGCCAAATCACTCTATGAGCCCGAAAAACACAAACACTCCCCTGAGCTGGAACTGAAAGTCAAACTTTTACCTGTCTACATTACAGCTTTTTTTGTCATGGTGCTGTTCTATATGCTCCCCACACAATTGCCTTACCTCATAGTCAACACCTTGGGAGGCAAGCCCCAAACCGTAGGTTTTGTCATAGCCACTGCCATGACCTTCAACGCCCTCACCTCTATGCAGTACGCCAAAATAAAAGCAAAGTTTAGCTACATGCAGATCTACTCTGCCACCTTTTTACTCTTTGGTACAGGGCTCTTTTTTATCTCACAAGCTTCCAGCATAGGACAACTCTTTTTTGCTACCGCCCCCATAGGCATGGCCTTTGGACTTTTACTGGTCAACACCAACGCATGGTTCCTCTCACAAGTCCCACCAAGTAAACGCGGCAAAGCTGCAGGACTACTCACATCAAGCTTTTTCCTAGGTCAGTTTGCCTCACCACTACTTTTTGAACCCATTGTTTCTGCGTACGGCATACAAGGTTTATTTTCATTGATTTCGGGTGTTTCTGTGCTGGTAGCTTTGGTACTTTTTATTAAGAGTCGCTAGAAAGAAAGAGGCGGAAATGGCAGTGACAAAATTTCGCTATAATGGCTCTTATTCTACAGCTTAAGGTATCTGTTTTGGCACTTTTTCAAAAATCCGTACTCCATTCCATCAAACAGGATGAAAGTCTCGTCGCTACACGATGGGCAAATTTCCAAAACTATCTTAGTAAAATCGAGTTTATCAAAACTGTTAAAGAAGAAAAGTATCAGGATGGATTTCTAAAAGATATTTTTGAGGCATGTTTAGGCTATACACTCGACAGCAGCAACCCATCAGATTTTAATCTCGAACGCGAAAAGAAAAATGAAACCGACGGTAAAAAAGCCGATGGGGTACTCTATGTAAACGGTGAGATTATCGGGATTGTGGAGCTAAAAGACCAAAAGACCAAAAATCTTGATGCAGTCGAAGGGCAAGCTTTTAACTATCACAACTCTCACAGTAACTCCAAATACATTATTATCTCCAACTTTGACGAACTGCGTTTTTACATCGACAAAAAAATAGCGTATGAAAAATTCAATCTTTTTACCTTAACCTATGACGAATTTAAAACGCTTCACTTGCTTATCAGTTATGAGAGTATCAAAGAGAACATTCCCCTAAAACTCAAAGAAAAATCGGCAAATTTTGAAGCAACAATTTCCAAAAAGCTTTATAGTGACTTTAGTACATTTCGTACTCACCTCTTTGAAAATATTGTCAAAAACAATGATATCGACAAACAAACACTCCTGCGCCTCACCCAAAAACTGTGTGACCGCATTATCTTTATCCTCTTTGCCGAAGATACCAATCTGCTCAAGCCCAACACCGTCAAAGAGATACGGGAGTATTTTAAAAATCAAGCCTTTACGTCGTATTCACTGTATGATATTTACAAGTTCTATTTCAACGCTATCAACGAGGGAAACAGTAAGCTGGGTATCGATAAATACAACGGTGGCTTATTTGCTACCGATGAGATGCTTGATACTCTTATAATCGATGACAGTTATCTCGATGTGGAAGCACAAAAGCTCAGCGATTATAATTTCGGAAGTGATATTAGCGTCAATATTTTGGGTCATATTTTCGAGCAATCTCTCACCGACCTTGAAGAGATAAACGCCTCCATCAACGATACAGAATTTGACAAGAAAAAGTCCAAACGTAAAAAAGACGGTGTATTTTACACTCCCGAATACATCACCCGTTACATCGTTGAAAACACCCTCGGAAAACTCTGCAGTGATAAAAAGGAAGAGTTGAAAATCGAGCCTGAAACGATGGTACTCAATCCTCGTAAACTTACTAAAGCGGAACAGAAATACAAAGAGACATTGACAGCGTATCGAGAATGGCTAACGCACCTAAAGATCCTCGACCCTGCATGTGGGAGCGGTGCGTTTCTCAACCAAGCGTTAGAATTTCTCATCCGTGAACATACCCTTATACGGGACTTGCTATTGCCTTACGAAGATTTGAGGATTGGATACGAGATTGAAAAAAGCATTTTGGAGCACAATCTCTATGGTGTGGATATAAATGAGGATGCGGTTGAGATTGCCAAGCTTAGTTTGTGGCTACGGACAGCGCATAAGGGGCGAGAGCTTATCAATTTAGGGGCTAAAATAAAATGTGGCAATAGTTTGATAGCAGATAAAAGCGTTGCCGAAAATGCGTTTGTGTGGGAAGAAGAATTTCCCGAAGTTTTTGAGCATGGCGGTTTTGATGTTGTTATCGGGAATCCGCCGTATGTATTCGCTCGCGAGAATATGAATCAGATTGAGAAAGATTACTATGTCAAAAATTATAAATCAGCTAATTATCAAATTAATACATATCTTTTATTCATGGAAAAAGCTGTCGAATTAATCCAACCTAATGCTTATTATGGCTTGATTGTTCCTAACGCTTGGCTAATGGTCTATTCAGGGCAAGGTTTAAGACAATATATTTTAGATAATTGTAAGTTACGCCAAATCATCAATTTATCGGGTTATTCATTTGAAAATGTAAATGTAGAAACAATTATATTGATTGCCGAAAAAGAAAAAATAGCTAACAATGAATTCGATGTGCTTTTAAGTGTTGAGACTGAGTTTATTATTTCCCATCAAAAGAATCAATATGATTTTTCCAAAAACGAGGGATATGAATTTAGAGTATTTTCGGATGATGATAGTTCACAATTAATTGAAAAATTACAAAATAATTCTGTAATTCTTGATTCGATTGTACAGATTAAAGCTGGATTACAAGCTTATGAAAAAGATAAAGGAATTCCAAAACAAAGTGCTGATGATGTAAAAAATCGCCCTTATGATTACAGTTATAAATTTGATGAGAATACATTAAAATATCTTGATGGCAAAGATGTTGGAAGATATTTGATTTCTTGGAATGGACTTTATTTAAAATATGGGGAACATCTAGCATCACCTCGAACTTTTAATTTATTTGATGGTAAAAAAATTATAATCAGAGAGATTACTGGAAAATATCCGAATAGTATTATTGCAACATATAGTGAAGATATCTATTTATATAATCGAAGTAATATTGGCATTATTGAAAAAGAAAACAAGAATATATCTTTAAAATATATCGTTGTGATTTTGAATAGTTCTTTAATGTCTTATTATTTTATGAAAAATACTGCAAAATCAGTTAGACAAATGTTTCCAAAAATTATTTTAAATGATTTGAGACAATTTCCATTTAAAGAAATAGATCAACCATCGCAACAGCCATTTATCAAAAAAGCCGATTTAATGCTCAGCCTGACCAAGCAACTCCAAACAGCAAAACAAAACTTTCTCAAAGAATTAAGCTTAGAAAAAACACCTCAAAAACTGCAAAAATTTGAAGAGTTAGAGTTTGATGAGTTTGTCAAAGAGTACAGCAAAGCCAAAAAACTCAAATTTGCCGATAAGCTCGAAGAACGAAATTTCAAAAACGATTGGTCGGCACTTTTCGAGAATGATAAAAATGCGGTTTTGGAGCTGAAAACACAGATTGCCAAAACGGACAAAGAGATCGATGCGATGGTGTATGTGCTTTATGGCTTGAGTGAGGATGAGATTGGGATTGTGGAGGGGAGATAGATGCTTATAAATAACAAATCGCATGAACCTTTTTTTAATTTACTTCTTATTGATGATATTTTTTGTCAAGAACTTGGGCGGGTTTTGTTATTGTCGGGTAAATTAGAATCAATTCTCTCACAATATTTAGAAAAGAATAAAATAAAACTCTTCAAGAATAAAGCAACACTTGGGAATCTGATAAATGAATTGGATAAAAATGGATTATTAAGTTCAAATCTTAAAGCCATTTTATCAATGATGAAAACGCAAAGAAATTATTTATCTCATTCAATATATGATTTATTAACATATCAAATTGATGAAACAATACTTGAGAGAGAGGTAATAATAGACTCTGATGTAATGACGTACACAGAAAGAGTTTTAAATTTAAAAGAAAATCTTTTAGGAATAATTGAAATAATTGAAGAACTAAATATAAAAATGGTACAAGCTGAATAAAAATAAGCAAAGGGAGAAAGCAGATGAGTGAAATGTTGATTTATCAAAATGAAAATGGCGATATAAAAGTCGATGTGCGGTTTGAAGAAAAAAGCATTTGGCTTTCTCAATCTCAGCTGTGCGAAGTGTTTGGCAAGTCCAAAGCGACAATAAGTGAACATATTTCCCATATTTTTGACGAGGGCGAACTTGATGAAAATGAATTGTTCGGAATTTCCGAACAGTTCATTGGTGCTTTATCTGGCTACCCGAGTAAAGTCAGGTAGCAGAAGCGTCTATAGTGCCTGCATATAGCTCACTAAATCTTCTTTCTCCTCAGCGGAGAGTTTTGTGTTCAGAACAAGATTGAAAAACTCAACAGTATCTTCAAGTGTCAACAATCTACCATCATGAAGGTATGGAGGAGTGTCTTTGATGCCGCGTAACGGGAAGCTTTTTATAGGACCCTGAGCCGTAGCAAGAAGACCATTCTTCTTCATCGGTTTATAGAAACGTTCAACTTTCATGTCGTGCATGTTGTTATCACTCAATGCCGGTCCACTGTGACACTCAATACATCTTCCTTTGCCGTTGAAAACCGCTTCTCCGCGAAGCTCGGCTTCTGTCGCTTTACTCGGATCAAGTTTTCCGAAAACATCCAGTTTCGGCGCTGGCGGGAAATCAAGGATTTCTTGAAATTCGGCCATAAAATGAATCTGAGAGCCGCGCTCTAGTGGATTAACCCCTTTTTTTGCAGCAATAACATGATCGCCGTCAAAATAGGCAGCGCGTTGTTCAAACTCCGTAAAATCCTCAACAGATTTCAATGCACGCTGAGAACCGAAAAGTCTCTGCTGATACACGCCGCGTAAAGTTGGTGTGTCTAGACGACGTCTGTTTTCCTGCGGACGGATATCGCCGACAAGGTGCGTCGCTCCATTGCTGTTACCGTTTGCATGACAATCAAAACAGGTTACACCAAAACTAGGCTGTTCGCTTCTGCGGTCATTGGTAGCATTGAACTGTTGCTGGGGGAATGGGGTGACCAATAGACGCAATCCCTCCAGCTGCTTAGGATTTAGTATTCCGTCGAAAAGCTCGAAATAGTTATTGACCGTAACCAATTGCCCTTTGGAGACATCCCCAAGATCAGCTCGTGTAGTCAGATAGATAGGTGACGGGTATTCAGGTAAAAAGTGATCCGCGAGATCGAAATCGAGATCGAAACGGGTCAAATCTCTTTGGTCCTGTTTCTTGATTTTGTCGATATGGAATTTAGGAAAGAGCATTCCTCCCTCATTATGGTTTGGATGCGGAAGCGGCATAAAGCCTTGAGGAAAAAGCCCTTTTTCTCGTATCTCATCAGCACTCATAGAAGAGAGCTTTTCCCAGCTCATCCCCTCTGACAGCTTGACCCTCACACCTTCCTGGACAGGCTTGCCTCCCGACATCGCTACAACTTTAGAGGGCCTGTCACTTAAATCATAACGTTCACTGAGCAGTTCATTGTGTTCTGCCTCGATCTTCGGTTTGTCTCCCTGCATCCGCTTGATCGTTGAATTCATATCTTCTTTGAGTACTATGGGTGCATAACTCGAAGTTTTTTCTTCCTCTGCATGGAGCATTGTTACTCCAACAGACACTATTGCCACAGAGAAAAAAAGCGCTGCCGCTCTTTTTGAATGATTCATGCATTTCATCTCTTAACCTTTCATCGTTTCTAAGCCGCTCTTGACCAATCTGTTGCCTTAAGAAAAACTCCGCTCTAAATAATTTTGACGCTAATTCAAGCTGATAAAACATTTCTCTAAATTCAAAGACGGCACCTCTAACACTTTTCCACGGGAACCACAGATGAACACCTCTGAAAGAAGAACGTGTTATTCTCATCTCTCGTACAAAATAAGAAAATATTATTTCTAGAAGTAATCTTTATTTATTATACGTAAACTGCCCGCCTCTGTCAAGACCAAATTCAAATTATTTCTTATTCCATTCCATCTAAGATGCGAGGTTACTCTTCATCTATTTTATCTCTTCGTTCTTTTCTGTTATTTTTTTAGGTGGGAAGAACAGGTCAAGCGGTCGCCTTAGTGATTCCCTGATAAAGAGCTTGATAAAAGAGAAGAGGTTTCCAAAGTAGGAATCCCTTGATAAAAGCGAAACCTTAAGTGCCAATATAAAACTCACTGAGAGATTGACCAGACCGATCAGAAGTACAAAAACCAAAAAGAGCAAGAATTCACTCAGTGAAATATCGATTTGCATACTACTGTACCCCAGGTATGCCGTAGAGAAAGCAACATGACTGATATCTATGGGCAAATCAAACAGATAGCCCATATAAGGAGTGATCCCCAAAAGTACACCAAAAAAGAAGTTTCCGGCAATGGCTCCATGCTGTTTATGCAGATAGTCCGCTAGCTTTTCTCTTTTATTCTCTTTGAGTAACTTTTTCAGTAAGGGGTGATGAAAATACCTCTCTCTAAGTTCCAAAAAATTTGCCCGGTTATCAAAATATCCTGCTATCAACCCTGAACAAAAAAGCCATACACCTGCGATTGCGGCGTATATCAAAGCAGGATATGGTTCAAGTCTGTGCAAATAATACTGTGCCTCTTCAAGAGAAAGAATATTTTCTCCACAGCTCATCACAAAGTAGGCTATGCCAAACGCCATGAGTAACGCAAATACGACATTCCCCACTACGGCGGCAAATTGAGATCGGCTTACCTGAATAATAAGTTCTACAAGTTTTTTCTGATTTGCCCAACTCTTCTCCCCTTTTTCGACTGCTTTTGCAAAGGTAGAAGCAGTCATGGCAGGCTGTTTTGTAGCAACAGTGAAGCCTAGAAGATGGATCAATACAAATCCCAATCCATAGTTTAAACTTACCCATATCGTCTCTACGCCTTCTGAGAATCCCGCTTGTATAATCTTGATCTTGATCAGTGCCATCATGGCAATAATCACCCCTGCACCGCTTGCGCTTAAAAACATTTTTGTATATTGCTGTAAATTATCCGTGATATAGTGTTCGCCATGTTCACTTGTATTGCTCGTAACACTTTTTGCAAGCACTCTGATACTTTGCTGATAAACTTCATAAAGTGAGTTCTTGGTTGCATTTTTTTCCACCGACTCCCTGAAGAGCTCCATAAAGACAAGATGGGATTCGGGGGTGTCAGACTTTGTGATTAACTTCAAGATCTCTTCAAGCCTCTGAATCACCTGTCCCAAACGCTCAAGTTCATATGTCAAAGCTATAGAGATTCCGTTGTCAATAGATTTTTTCCTTAAGAAACTGACCTGTTCCTTGCACTGTTCTAGAAGTACATAGATATGGCGCAAATCAATCTCTATTGAACCCAGATCAATATGTTCTGCCTGGATTTTTTGAACAAAGTCATTGATCTCCCGATGCAAGGCAATAAATGCAGAATCCTTATTTAAAAGTGATTTATCCAGCCTGATAAAATTATCATCAAACTCTTTTGAGGCTATCCATATCGATAAAATCTCAGCGGCATACAAGAATTCTGAAAAAAGATGGTTTGTTGTCTCTTCTCTATAGGTTTCACTCGACAAAATAGAAGCAAAAAATGTGATCCACTCTTCATCCCCTATTGCATTGACCCAGATATGATCATCTTTTTTATGAAAGAGTGTTGCAAAGATGTATCCAAAATCTCCTTTTTTAGGAGGGTTTGGAAGGAATTTATTGTAAAAGCGTTCACTTAATTCATGGCGAAATCCATTGCGCGATAAAATACCCAGACTTGTAATATTGGTAGATATTTTCGACTCTATCAACAATAGGTTGATTGCATCAGAGATACCTGTGGCAACCTTATCTTCTTTTTGAAAAAACTTTATAATACGATGCATCGCCTCCAACGTAGATCCGATTTCTTTTGGATTGGATGGTCTGATAAAGCCGATAACATGGCTGAGTTTATCGATAATATATATCTCGTCATTCTCAAGCATTTCCAACAGTTTTTCGAATTTTTCCTCCAAGACAACCCTTTGTTTTAATATTTAAATTCATTCTTTTTAGCGTCTCAAAATCTCAATGATTATATCCAAATAAAGTAAGCTGGGATTATGATACCATAATACTTCTACGCACATCTAGTCATAAGTTTTACATGCCTTTAGGATTGGATTTTTTAATACAGCTTTCACTGCACTTTGCATATGATTGTCAAGTGCAGCTAAAGGAATTAACTATAAAGGTCAAGTGATGCCAATGCTTGATCTCTTGCAAATCATTTATTTCCTTTTCCTGTTACTTTATGAAAATAATAAAATATTCCACTGCCCGCTATTGCGACAAATGCTAGCGTTAAGTACCAATGATTTTTTGCCCAAACTAACATTTGAAGTATTTGTTCTCCAAAATACCAGGCAGACACAATTGTAATGGCAGCCCAACACCATGCACTTATTAAATTAATGAATGCAAACGTCTTGGCATCATATCGTGTAAGCCCGATAGAAATTGGTATGATGGTTCTCATGCCATACATATATCTTTGTAGAAAAATGATTGGCCATCCATATTTTTTGAGTAAAAGATGTGCTAGTGCAACTTTTCTTCTTTGACCTTTAAACTTTCTATGCACGTATGATTTGTTGAATCTTCCAATATAAAAATATATTTGATCTCCAATAAAACCGCCAAGTCCTGCAATAAATATAGCTAAAAATAAATTCATATCTCCAGTATGCGATAAGATCCCGGCCATGATGAGTCCAGCTTCACCCTCTACAACACTCCATGCAAAAAGTATAATATAGCCGTGGGTTTTGAGTAAGTATATAAACTTATCTTCAATACCGGCACCCGGTGCATAATACAGGTTGTATATTATAAAAAGAGCAAAGGTTACTACAATAACAGCTAAAATTTTTCCAGAATTATTTTTTAGTTTTAGCTTCATTTTTTCCTAATCATATTTTGTTGATAAATATTTTGTTGGTTCAAGTTTACTTAGAATCAATGACCATAGTTTAAGATTATCATTTATGACATATAATACCTAAGTCTTAAAGAGAGGCATTATATCGCTACTGACCTAAATTAAATCATTATTCAATGGAATTTTCCAAGTCTCAGAATGAATACACAGGAGGATAAAAATGACTTTCTTTTCCAAAGTTTAGATAGGAACTTTGGAAATGTTAGCAAGACTGAAATAAGTTGATAAAAAGAAAAACCTCTACATTATTATACTATGATATGATGGTATTTATTTAAAAAGGAAACACATGAAATTTTTTATTCTCTTAGTTGGTTTAGCTATGCCGCTTATGGCAATTGAGCCTATTGTCACTGCGCAGTGGCTTAACGAACACAAAAATGACAGCCATATGCGCATAGTAGAAGTGTCGGGTGGAGATTTGTACTCATCTGAGCACATCCCCAATGCCGTTCATACCAGTATAGATAAATGGCGATATGACAATGGCACTTTCCTCTCTGTTCGTCCCGTAGCTGAAATTGAGGCTGAAACTTCTCGACTCGGGATCGATGAAAATAGCAATGTCATCCTCTATGCTCCGATCAAAGAGCCCATAGACCTGCTTAAGGCATCGTATATCTACTGGGCACTTCATTATCATGGTGTTAGAAATGTAGCGTTGCTAGATGGCGGACTCGAGGCGTGGAGAAAGAGTAAATTGCCACTTACCAACATAAAGCCATCCATTAGCAAGACTCCGTTCAAAGCTTCGCTAGATAAAAATAAAATAGCAGATATGCACTATGTTAAAAATGCTCTAGGGAAAATTCCTATGATTGATGCACGTCCTAGCGATATGTATCTGGGCGTTACCCCAACTCCTACGGTAAAAAGAAATGGACACATTGCGGGCGCAATGAGTTACTCGTGGAACTATTCGGTAGAAAAAGACTATAGACTAAAACCAAAAATGTTGCTAGAAAACGTTTTCAAAGAGGGTTACAAGCTGGACAAAACGAAAGAGATTCTTGTCTATTGTACCGGAGGGCTAGAGACATCGTTTAATTATTTTGTGCTCAACGGTGTGCTGGGGTACAAAAATATTCGTCTTTATGATGCTTCGATGAAAGAGTGGGGAAACACTGAAAATACCCCGATGGAAAAATATAAGTACGAAATGTTCCAAAAATAAATTTCTCTCTTCCTGCTCTTTTGGGCGGGAAGACACACATGAGATTTTCAATCTTCTAAAAGTAATGCACCCCTATGTAAATCTCTACCTCATTCTCAGACCTGTAGAGTTCAAAGTCTGTCTCATACGCTCGTCTCTCATCTATGCTAGGGTCCTGAAAGTATGCCCATATTTGTTCCCAGCATTGCATCGCGGCTTGATGCAATTCGCCTTTGGCTGAGAATTTGAGGTATCTGTCTCCTTGAATGGCAACTGAATCAAATTGCCCATTGGCCTCCGCTTCAATACCTACCAAAAGATCATACTCATCTCCAAAGTCAGTATCGTAGTTGTGGTACACGCCATAGTGTGGAAACGGGGGAGAAACCTCTCCCCCAAACTTACTCCACAGGGCAGCTATTTTTTGTGTATCTGGGTTTATATCACCGACATTATTGATTCTGGCTTTAATCCCTATGATGGTCTTAGTACGGATATCTACTTTTTGTATATTTGGCATGGATTATCTTTTTAAAATGTCTTTTTGTATACGTCTTCATCATACGCCACAAGCACTTTGCCATCACCATATTCAATGACCGGACGTTTTAACAAGTAGTTCTCTTTTGCCATCCACTTTATTTTGCCTTCATCATCAAGGTTAAGTTCTTTGAGTTTTAAGTCTCTGTATTTTGTGCCTTTATTGTTAAAAAGTATATTGATATCAAGCTGGGTTAACCACTCGCGTATCTTACTCTCGTCTACTGACTCTACTTTGTAGTCTACAAAATCAAAGTCGATGCCCTTACTTTTCATGAATTTTATTGCTTTACCTACTGTTGAGCAGGTTTTTATGCCGTATATTGTCATAGTATTTCACCTATATTGAATTTTTAGGATTATACAAGAAGTCTATTAATATAAAATTCCTATAATCTCACATGCAATCCCTACCCATAACCAAAATCATACCAGAAGTCAAAGAGAAACTTTTATCTAACCAGAGGCTTGTACTCCAGGCACCGCCCGGGGCAGGAAAAACTACTGCCCTTCCCTTGGCACTATTAGATGAACCTTGGCTTGGAGGCAAAAAAATCATCATGCTCGAACCTCGTCGCTTGGCAGTGCGTTCCTCTGCTGCACGTATGGCTGAGTTGCTTGGAGAGAGGGTTGGGCAGCGTATAGGGTACCAGATCAAAATGGAGTCCGTACAGAGCAAAGAGACACAGATACTCATCGTCACAGAAGGTATCTTGACACGCAAACTGCAACATGACCCCACCTTGGAAGATGTGGCACTCCTCATTTTTGATGAGTTTCATGAACGTTCACTTCATGCAGATTTGTCTTTGGCATTATCATTGGAATCACAAACTGTTTTACGGGAAGATTTGAAAATACTTGTCATGTCTGCCACACTGAACACCTCCGCGATTTCCAAGTTACTAAACAATGCGCCCATCATCCAAAGCGAAGGACGTTCTTTTCCTGTAGAACGCAGATACTTACCTGTCCAAACAGTTATCCCTTCCAAAAAAGAGCTGCCGCTGTTTGTATATAGGCTGCTTCACAAACTCATCAGCGAAGAGGAGGGAAACATCCTTGTATTTTTACCTGGAATAAAAGAGATAAAAGCTGTCGAGAAACATTTATACACTAGCAAGCCTAAAGACATTTATATTTCAACACTTTACGGCAACCTCTCCAAGGAAGCGCAGGACAAAGCCATAAAAGCTCCACCTAAAGGTTTCAGAAAGGTCGTCCTTAGTACTAACATTGCACAAACCTCTTTAACCATTGAAGGCATCAAGATAGTAGTAGATTCTGGGCTTCATAATGTCTCTATTTTTAACCCGTTCTCTGGCATGAACAAGTTGGAGACCAGATTTATCTCTCAAGACTCAGCTACCCAACGCGCCGGGCGTGCCGGGCGTTTATCAGCAGGGAAAGCCTACCATCTTTGGCATCAGTCCAGGGTGCTTTTAGACCATGATATACCCGAAATCCTCTGTGCTGATCTTAGTCAAATGCTTTTAGAACTTGCACTTTGGGGCAACGATGCCGTGGAGACACTTTCATGGATGGATCTGCCGCCCTCTTCTGCCATCGCTCATGCCAAAAAACTTCTCCAACAACTCGGAGCACTGGATAAACATGGAGGCATCACAGCGCACGGTCATGCCATGAGCCGTTTTGCTCTGCATCCAAGGTTGGCACATATGATGCTTAAAGCTAAAGAACTAGACCTCTCTTATGAAGCTTCGTTATTGGCCGCCGTAGTCACTGAAAAAGAGATATACCATAAGAGTTTCGGTTCATCAGACATACGTGAACGTGTCAGTATCTTACACGATGTAGCTCAAAATGTAAGCATAAACCCACAATATGTTAACCTGAAGCAGTGCTATTATCTGCTCGAAAATGCCAAACGCATAGAAAAGGTACACAAGCCTAAGATAAACACAGAGATGCTTGCTGTACTTTTAGCCTTTGCCTACCCTGACCGCATAGCCAAACAGCGTTATGAAAATAAAAATATCTATCTGCTCTCCAATGGCAAAGGAGCCTCATTGCATCACTCAGACGAACTTTTTCACTCACGTTTTTTGGTCATCTCTGATTTGGATGCCCGCACAAAAGATGCAACAATTCATAGAGCTATAGAGCTCACTCAGGGACAAATAGAAGAACATCTAAGCGACCAGATACAACAGTATGATGAAGTAGACTGGAACGACACTCAGCAAAGAGTTGAAGTGCGAAGAGTCACAAGCCTGGGAGCCTTACGCTTAAGAGAAACACAGATAATAAATGCTTCAAACGAAGAAGTCACCCAAGTGCTGATAGCGGCGCTGGAAGAGTTGGGAATTAATGTTTTAAACTGGAGTAAAGAAGCACAAGCCTTAAGAGACAGAGTAAACTTTGTCAGACAAGAGCAAATGGAATTTCCGGACTTTTCAGATGTCTATCTTTTAAAAAATATGGACGAGTGGCTGGCCCCTTATTTGACAGGTGTAAGTACACTTAGAGCCTGTCAAAACTTAGATTTACATAACATTCTTTTAGGGCAAATGTCATTTGAAAAGATACAAACACTCAATGCTCTGGCACCTGCTAAATTAAAAGTAGCAAGTGGTTCACACATAGCCATAGACTATTCTAACCCCCAACAGCCCATTTTAGCCGTACGGCTGCAGGAGATGTTCGGTACAAAAAGTACCCCCAGTGTACTGGGAGGTAAAGTAAAACTCATGATCCACCTGCTCAGTCCAGCCTCACGCCCCATGCAGGTGACCAGAGACTTAGAGAGTTTTTGGACAAACACTTACAGTGAAGTCAAAAAAGAGTTGCGGGGGAAATATAAGAAACACTACTGGCCTGATGATCCATTCACTGCTCAGGCCACAAGTAAAACCAAGAAGAATATGTAAAGATTAGCTCTATTTTGCTACAAATCTAAGCCATACATAGCCAAACAAACCTGCAAATAATGAAGCGGCCAAAATACCTACTTTGGCCTGAAAAACAAGCTCAGGACTGCTCTTAAATGCCAAATCTGCTACAAAAATAGACATAGTAAACCCAATGCCTCCTAAAAACGCCACACCAAAAATTTGGTTCATACTGCTACCGTGTGGGAGCGATGCAATTTTAAATTTAATTGCCAACCATGCTACACCAAAGATACCCAGTACTTTTCCCAATACAAGACCAGCCATAATTCCCACAGAAACAGGTTGCGTAATAGTTTCACCAATAGAAGAAAAATCTATAGCTATTCCTGCATTCGCAAGTGCAAAAAGCGGAATAATAATAATGGAAACAGGAATATGCAAGTCATGCTCCAATCTTGCAGCAGGCGTCTCAACATTGCTAATTCTTTTTTTAACCTCTGTGAGTATGACCTTTTGCCTATCATTCATCATATAATTTTCTTTAATTGGCTGGGTATCGAACTCCTCAAGCAACACTTGAAGTTCTCCTCTTAGATTAAAGGGATCCCTTTTGGGAATAGACGGAATGGAAAGTGCCGCGATGACACCTGCTATAGTTGCATGCACGCCAGACTGGAACATAAAGAACCACATAACCACACCCACTACAAAATAAGGCAAAACCTTATGTATACCAAAACGGTTCATAGCTATCATTACTAAAAAAGCGACCCCTGCAAAAGCGAGTGGAGCCATGTGTATTTGCTCTGTGTAAAAAAGGGCAATAACAACAACTGCTCCCAAGTCATCTACAATAGCCAGTGCCACCAAAAAAGTAACCAGTGCGGGAGGTACACGTTTACCCAAAAGTACCAAAGCACTAATAGCAAAGGCAATATCCGTAGCCATAGGAATACCCCATCCATCTGCTCCTTGTGTACCTGCATTGATATTTGAATAGATGAGAGCAGGAACTATCATACCGCCAATGGCAGCCAAAATAGGAAGTATGGCTACCTTTATGCTGGAGAGCTCTCCTACAGAGATTTCCCGTTTAATTTCCAGCCCTATAAGAAAGAAGAAAACGGCCATTAGGGCATCATTTATCCAGTGGTGTATAGTGCTTGAAAGTTTCCAATCAGCTATACTAAAATCTACTTTAGTGTGAAAAAATTGAGCGTAATTTTCTGCCAATGGGGTATTGGCAAGAATAAGTGCCACCATTGTCATAAAGATCAAAATAATACCTGTTGTAGTTTGTGCGTGCAAAAACTGTTCAAAAGGAGTAGCTATTTTTTCAAATTTTCTTTCCCATGGTGCATATATTTTCATTTTTCTTCTTTTGTTTTGGATTTTTACTTGTATTATATAAAATTAGGATTAACGAGTCCTGCGCAGGTATCACTTCCATCATCAAAGAAGCCTATAATAAATAATTTTATAAGCTTGTTTTATCTTGTATTCTTTGCTCTTTGAAGAGCAAAGGTGGGATTGCTATTGATTATTTGTACGTATGGGGAACAAGCCTATTGTCTTGACCCATAATTCTCTCCAATACTCTCAATCAATTTATTTTATCAAAATATTCAGCTATCTACTTTAAAAGATGTAAAAATTCATCGCGAGTATTATAGCCCGCAAACTCATGCTCTATTTTCTCATCATGACTGTTCACTATGTAAATTATAGGCGTAAAACGTGTCTTGGCGAACTGCTCCGGATAAGCATCTTTATCAAGATTGAGCATGAGAGGGATGTACTTTGCTTGTATCCTTGCATCTATATCTGCTTGCGACAAGATACGGTTTTCCAGCTTTCTGCACCATGGGCAATAAGAAGTCGTCATAAACAGCATGAGTGATTTCTTCTCTTTTTTGGCTTTGGCAAGAGCAATTTTATAGTCTGTGTGATAATTCATCTCTTTTGCAAAATTCTCATGGCTGATGCTCTTTTGTTCTTTGGAGAGTTTTTTATTGTCTTCCTGATACTGAAGTTTAAAAGTTTCCAACATCTCTTCAGTTGTATCGGCTAGTTGGTCATCCACATCCTCTTCGTCTTTGAAGTCTGGGGCTATAAGCCTCGTATCTTCATAGGTCAGAGCAAAAACCGCTTGCTTATTTCCCTTTCTTGATACATACTCACCCAACTGAAGATCCACCTTCAGTGTCACAGTATCTCCTACTGAGATATCGCTAATGACAAATACCAACACACGAGAAGGATGCCCGGATGTATTGACTCCCAACTCCTTGGACATACTCTGCATTAGCGACTTAATGTCTTCACTGTATTTTTGTGTTTTAGTAGATATATTGGCAACTACAGGATCATAAGAGTCTACGCCTGAGAGTACATAGAAACTTTGTGCATGCAGACTAAGCGAAGCGAATAAAGCAAATATAAAAAATCTCATAGTCTTGTCCCCTTTGTATAAAGTATCCTAAATCTGGTACTAGAAATCTTAGACTCTTCTGTATGCAATTCATGCGAAAGCTCTGTCAGTCCATGTGTCTGAAACAAATCTACTTCATGTGCTTCCAGTGGCCAGGGCGGACCGCTAAAGTCTGCTTCTTTCTTATGTGCCACAAGGAGTAAATGACCTTGTGGTGCTACGGTGTCAACTACAGCTTTTATCATTTTCTCACGAAATTCTACAGGTAACGACTGTATGGTCAAAGCTTCAAAAACAAAATTAAAATATTCATGGTATTTCTCAGGCATATCAAAAATATCCTGTTTTTCAAACCTTACTTTTGAGTCAGGAAAACGCTCTCTGGCTACATCCAAGGCAGCCTGAGATACATCAATAGCCGTGACTTCATACCCTGCTGCCTCCAGTGCCACAGCGTCATCTCCCAAACCACAGCCGATAACCAAAGCTTTCCCTATATGTGGTGTACTTTCATTAATATATACCTCCAGTAATGGATTGGCTGCCAATCTCGCCCAAGGGATGTTCTCATGCCTATCTTTATGTTCTTTGTAAAGCTCATCAAACCATGCTGATGCTTTGTTGTGTGCCTGTTTTATGATTGTTCCTTTTTTGGTATCGGTGTAGAATAAATTATTATAATATAAACTACGAAACTATCTTGTATCCTGTGCTCACCTTTGTGAGCTTCTTTTCTTTTACAAGCTTACGAAGATTACGAGAAAAAGTTTCAGGCGTCATGCCAAGTACCGAGGCAATTTCATATTGTTTGAGATCTAAACTTAGTCTTGGGTTTGTTCTGTAAAAATGGAGTATTTTATCTATAGACTTTTTAGCTATATTGAAATGTATATTTTGCTGTAACAGCTCAATTTTGTTGAGCAGAGACTGTAAGATGGCATAAGAAATACCAGGGTGCATCATGAAGAGTTTTTCAAATTCCTCTAAGTCTATCTTAATGAGTTTTCCCTCTGTTTGAAATCTTGCAGAGGATGGCAAGGGTGTATGTCTTAGCGTAGCAGCCTCTGCTAAAAGCTCATAGCGTTTGAAATAGCTTATAACAATTTCATTGCCTTTATCGTCGTGCTTAAATACACTCGCAATTCCCTCAACCAGGAGCATTAACACAGAACTTATATCGCCTACTACAAAGAGGGTTTCGCCCTCTTTGTAGTCATATATTTGTGAAATTTTCGCTAGGGCTGTGAGTTCATCTTCTTCTAAAGAGGCAAACATACTCACATCTTTTAATATTTGCTTCATAGGTGCATTCATCATGGCACTATTATAGCATTAGTTCTTTATAAAATAATGAGTTTGGCTTATGCCTACAAGGCAGCGTAGAGTTCTTTTTCTCTAGCCATCAACACATTTGCTAAAAAGCCGTACGCCTCTTCCCATGCTGCCATTATCTCATCTGTCGCAGCATCACCAAGTACAGATTTTATGGCTTGCAAAAGAGCATCTCCGACCATCGGGTAGTGTTCGGGTAAAATGTTTGTTTTTACATGCACTGTTGCTATTTGCTCTATGCCTTTAGCAAGATTTTCTAAATGATCTATGTTTGCTGCATATGCATACACTGCATTAGCCAATTTTTTGTGCTGGTCAGGTGAAGCATGTTTAAATAATTCCTGTGTCTGCGGATATTTTTCAAATAAGACCTTGTACATAGCCGTAGTGATTGCCTCTCCGTGCTGCTTTAATACTGGTGCTGTTGCTTTTATGATTGCTTTTGTTTCATCGTTCATCGTATATCCTTTAATGTTTAGATAGTAGAATATAGCGAAGAAACCACAAAATTAAATTGACAATTGTCAATCATGTCTTTTTTAACTTATAATTCGCCAATTCTAAATCTAAAAACTTTTGCTTCGCCTCAAGGCCACCTGCATAGCCAGTCAAAGAACTATCAGACCCAATGATACGATGACAGGGAATAAAAAGCGAAAGTGCATTAGCTCCCACAGCTGCTGCTACAGCTCTTACTGCTTTTTCATTGTCTATAGTTTTTGCCAAGGCCAGGTAAGAGACTGTTTGACCAAAAGGTATCTTGAGTAAGCCCTTCCATACTGACTTTTGAAACTCTGTCCCTACTGGCAACAAAGGCAAGTCAAATGTTTGCCGATCACCACAAAAATACTCCATTAGCTGCTCTCTGGCTAATATTAATACTTCAGTATCAGCTTCTACATAAGTTGCCCTAAGCCCTTTTTGCAACCTGTTGTCTATAGCGGTTCGACTTTTTCTATATCTCCAGTCCGCCAAACAGAGTTTGTCCTCATAGCTACCCAAGATAAGTTCACCTGCTGGACTTTTGTAATACTGTATGCATATGCTGTCCATCATTTACTCCAATAGTCTTTCGCATATTATTTTTTTCACGTATAGAGCACACTACTTTTTTAAGATTGGAAATTTTTTATGTTAAAGGAGGAGTTCACTTAAAGGAACTTCTTTGGGCAAAGGGTTTCTTTGCCTATAAGTGCATATACCAAAATTTACGCTTTTGGTTCGTCTTCAATTACTTCCTCAAACACTTCTTTATTGATCATAACTTTTTTGTCTTTTTTAAAAAGTTTAAATAGATCAGCAAGTGTTTGATGTATAGTTTCACGGTCTACTATCATATCTATTAGTCCATGCTCAAGTAAAAACTCTGAACGCTGGAAGCCTTCAGGCAAGTCAACACCAACCGTTTGCTTAATAACCCTTTGACCTGCAAACCCTATAAGCGCACCCGGCTCTGCTATGATGATATCACCCAGCATAGCAAATGATGCGGACACACCACCCATCGTAGGGTCTGTCAAAATCGAAATAAACGGCAAACCTTTTTGGTGCAGTCTGTTGAGCGCTGCTGATGTTTTAGACATTTGAAGTAAAGAGTAGGTACTCTCTTGCATACGTGCGCCACCGGAAGCAGAGACAATGACAAATCCACACTCTTTTTCCATCGCCCTGTTGATACCACGAACAATTTTTTCACCTTCAACAGAGCCTAGACTGCCGCCCATGAAAGAGAAATCAAAGACAACGATCTCAATATCCAAACCGCCAATAGTACACGAACCGCTCATCACTGAAGAAGTTTTTCCTGTTCGTGCTTTTTCTTCTTCTAAACGTTTTTTGTATGATTTTTTATCTGAAAATTTTAAAGGGTCTGTAGGCGCCAATGTGGCATCAAATTCCACAAAAGAACCCTTATCTACGATTGATTCAATACGTTTTTCAGCAGAAATACGAAAATGATGATTACATTTGGGACAAACATTTTGTTTGGCTTCTACTTCTTTGTAATACATCAATGAAGTACATTTAGGACATTTTATCCACTGGCTAGGTATCTCCTGGCTAGTAGTTACGTCCTTCTTCATACTTCCAAAAATTTTTCCAAACATCTCTAATCCTTGTACTACACTCTATTGTTTATGAGTGCTTCAATCTTATTTGCTATAGATTTTTCTTTCGATACTATAACATAATCAGCCTCAACAATCACTTCAAGCCCTTCACAAAGTGCCAAACCTGCAACAAGATCGTAAATACGAAACTCTCCCATAAAAAGTACGTAATTGACCGAATGTGCATAAGCAAGCGAAAGTGCTATGGCACCTGGTGATCTAAACTTCAACTTTTCGATATCCAAGGCTGCAACCAAAGAAGGATTTGCATAGGCCTTCTCAAAAAGTCCTATTTCTGAGTTTGGTGCCACATGAGGTGGATGGAAATTGGTTGAAAATAGTTTACCCTGTTGTACAGGGGAGGCAGCGGACTTAAGAAAAATATCTCCATTTGCCAGATTGCAAACTATGGCTGCATCCAAAATACCCTCAGCATTTATCTTTGCAACAGAGGTACCATAAAAAGGGAAAAGTGACAGTGCATTGGAAGAACCGTCTATAGGGTCGATAATGATTTGTTCATCGCCCTCCCCTATAATGCCGCTCTCTTCAGACTCTATCTGTCCAAAGCAGCTTAAATGCTTTACAAAAACTGCTTCAGCAAAAAGGTCAAGTTCGGAACTGATATCTCCGCCTGCACCCACTTCATGTTTTTCAAACCAAGAAGCATCAAAACCATCTTTTATTGCCTCTGATATCTCTTCATTGGCTTTTATACAGGCTTCAATAAATTCTGTCATAGACTTACGTTATTCGCCTTTTTTTTCAGTGGCTATTGTTGGCTTCACACCTCTTGGTGCAACCATCCAAAACTTTCTAATTTCAGTTCTAAAATGCTCTAAGATATATGCTGCTCTTTTAGACCCTGTTTTTTCCGCATAGTCTTTAAGTAGCGCTTTAAGTTCAAACATTTCCGTATCCCATTCATCCGTATCTATACGAAGTGGCTCAACAAGTTCAGGATTTACTTTTTCATAGAATTCACTTTCCATGTCATAGACAAATGCTTTACCGCCTGTCATACCCGCTCCAAAGTTGACACCTGTTTTACCAAGTATCACTGCTGTACCACCAGTCATATACTCACATGGGTGATCTCCTGTACCTTCAACAACTGTGGTCGCACCTGAGTTACGTACTGCAAAACGTTCACCTACTTTTCCGTGCACATACAGTATTCCTCCCGTTGCACCATAAAGACAGGTATTTCCGCCCAAAGCAAACTCTTCTCCGGCATTGTCTGCTGTGATGACTATGCGACCACCATTCATACCTTTACCAATGTAGTCGTTTCCTGCGCCGTCAACATTAATGTTGATACCTCTTGACATAAAAGCGCCCAGCGACTGACCAGCTGTTCCTTTCATATTTAATGTGATGGTATCATCAGGTAAACCGGTATTTCCATACAAAGCTGCTATCTCGCCAGAGATTCTTGTTGCAAAACTTCTATTTAAGTTAGAAATCTTTTTGTTTAGAACAATGGGTGTAGACGGGTCTTTGATTGTAGGCATAAGTTCCTTGACAATCTCCTGCTCGTACTCATTCTGGTCGTATGGTTCGTTCGATGCTACCTGACATGTATTCACACCATCAAGTTTATAAAGAAGTTCTTCAAAATTAAACTTCTTGGCAAACTCATCATCTATAACCTTAAGTAAATGATTCTGTCCTACTATTTCTTCTAAGGATTTATATCCAAGTACTGCAAGTATCTCTCTCACATCTTCGGCCATAAGAGTGAAGTAATTGATTACTTTTTGTACATTACCTGTAAATCTTTCTCTCAAATGCGGGTCTTGTGTTGCAACACCCACAGCACAAGTATTTAAGTGACATACACGAAGCATAATACATCCCACGATTACCAATGCACCCGTACCAAATGCATATTCTTCTGCGCCAAGGATAGCTGCTTTTACCACATCCAGACCTGTCTTCAGTCCACCGTCTGTTTCAACGGTAACTTGTCCTCTGAGATTATTTGCTTTGAGCGCGTTGTGTGCTTCTATGAGACCCAATTCCCAAGGATTACCCGCAAATCGAATAGATCCAATAGGTGCAGCTCCCGTACCGCCGTCTCCCCCAGAAATAATGATCTTGTCGGCATACGCTTTTGCTACACCTGCGGCAATCGTTCCTACTCCTGCTGTTGATACAAGCTTGACTGCTATTCTGGCGTTAGGGTTTATCTGCTTCAAGTCAAAGATCAACTGTGCCAGATCCTCTATAGAATAAATATCGTGATGTGGCGGAGGTGAAATAAGTGTCACACCCGGTTTTGTAAATCTAAGCGTTGCAATAAGCGGAGAAACTTTGCTTCCGGGAAGCTGCCCGCCCTCACCAGGTTTTGCACCTTGTGCTACTTTAATCTGTATTTCACTGGCAGAACGCAAATATTCCGGTGTCACGCCAAAGCGTCCAGATGCCACTTGTTTAATGGATGAGTTTTTAATCGTTCCGTAACGTGCCGGATCTTCTCCGCCCTCACCTGAGTTTGACTTTGCACCAATGGTATTCATGGCCACAGCTAGTGTTTCGTGTGCTTCCTGGGAGATAGACCCCATAGACATCGCCGCTGTTGAAAAACGTTTAAAGATAGCCGACAGTGGCTCTACTTCATCTATGCCAATAGACGCTCTGTCACTTTTAAGCTCGTAAAAATCACGTATGAACTTTTTATCTCTACCGTTCACTAATCTTTGTACTTCAGCGTAGTCTTCTTTTTTTCCAGATTCAGCACAGGTTTGTATAGCTTTAATAGTAGGACGAGAGAAGTCATGGTACTCTTCACCCTTTCTATATTTGTAGTATCCACCTTTATAAAGTGCATTCTTTTGATTTTCAAATTCAGTAGTAAATGCACGCTGATGGTTTGCATTAAGACGCTCATCTATGTCTTCATAATTTAAGCCGTACAAGAGACCTTTTGCAGCAGGGAAACAATCAGACACAATCTCTTTACTCAATCCGATCACATCAAATAAGCTTGAGTTTCTGTAAGAAGAGAGCGTCGAAATTCCCATCTTAGACATGATTTTCATAAGCCCCGCACCCATAGCTCTTCTAAATTTCTTAAGCGTAGGCTTTATCTCTTCATTGTCCTCTTCGAGCTGCGCCACTGTGTAGTAAAGCAAATAAGGGAATATGGCTGCTGCACCAAAAGCTATTATGCACGCCGCAGTGTGGGGATCAAATACTTCACCAGTTACTGCCACCATACTGGTCAAGTGTCTGAGTTTGGCATTCAAAAGCCCTTGGCTCAAACGTCCTACGACCATAAGCATAGGAATAACTTTAGTATCTTTATCAAGCTTTCTGTCATCCAGTATAATGGTTCTTATGCCATTATCTCTTACGTCTACAATAATCTTTTGAACAAGCGCGTCTAGACTTACTTTGATGTCTGCTGTATAGGTAGTATCATATTTTCCTACCTTGTAGGCAGGGTCGTACTTCTCATTCGTCTCATCTCCAAACTCCTGAAGAATGTGAAATTTTTCTGCAGACATAAGGGGAAGTACCGTTTTAAGTCTTTTTGCATGTTCTGCATCATCTGCAAGCACATTTCTTACTTCACCAAAACCCGTGTTGAGACTCATAACTATTTTTTCACGGATTGAGTCTATAGGAGGGTTGGTGACCTGTGCAAATTTTTGTTTAAAAAAGTCAGTAAAGTTTCGCTGTTCTGTTGAGAATGCAGCAATCGGCGTATCATCTCCCATAGCACCTGTCGTCTCTTTACCTTCAGCGATCATAGGCCTAATCACTTCTTTTAACACTTCAAGTGTATAATTAAAGTAACGCTGTCGTTCTTCCATATTTCCATACTCAATCGAAGATTTCGGCACTTCGGTATTGGGTACATGCTCTTGAAGATAACTCATATTTTGATTCAGCCATTTATCATAAGGATATGCTCCTTTGATATGGTCATCGATGTCACTTGATTTAAGTACTTTGCCGTGCTTAAGATCGATACCCATCATTTCGCCCGACTGCAATCTGCCTCTTTCGACGATCTCTTCTTCAGGAATCTGAAGTACGCCATACTCAGAAGAGATAAGCATCCTGTTGTCTTTGGTTCTGATATATTTAGAAGGTCTCAATCCATTTCTGTCCATCACACAGCCGATGTAACGGCCATCTGTCATACTTACAGCAGCAGGTCCATCCCAAGGCTCAAAACAGGTACTTGCATACTCATAAAATGCTCTAAGATCAGAATCCATATGTGGTGCATTGTGCCAAGGTGCAGGAATCAAGGAACGTGCTGCTTTAAAAAAATCTACGCCATTGACACGTAAAAACTCCATAAAGTTATCCAAACTTGCTGAGTCGCTCATGCCGTTTTGTATGACATTGGTAAGTCTTGTCATCTCCTCATCTGTAAATATATCTGACTTGGCCGCAGCCATTTTAGCAGCTACGTTAAATCTATTTGCAGTGACAGAATTGATTTCACCATTGTGGGCAATCATTCTAAATGGCTGTGCAAGTTTCCACTGAGGGAGTGTGTTTGTTGAAAAACGTTGGTGAAAAAGACAAAATGAAATTTCAAAATCTTCATTCGCAAGGTCTTGGTAAAACTCTTTGATGTGCGTAGGCATCACAAGGCCCTTGTAGGAGATTACTGAAGTTGAGAATGAAGGTATATAGAAGGTTGCATCTTCGATAAGCGCTGCTTCTATCTCTTTGCGGGAAAGATACACCAACGCTTCAAATCTATTTTCAGCGACTGCTGACTTAGGTGTGACGAATACTTGTTTGATCATAGGAAGTGATACAAGTGCCTGCTCACCCAGTGCATTTGTATCTACGGGTACTGTACGTGTGTAAAGGACTTTAAGGTCATTATTCTCGCATACGCGGTTGATCACTTCAAAATCTGTTTCATTGTTTGAAAAGACCATCGCCACAGCATACGTCTGGGGTAATTCTATACCTTGTGCAGCTGCATCTTTGTTGAAAAATGATTTAGGAAGAGAAAGCAAAAGACCTGAACCGTCTCCGGTTTTACCGTCGGCTGCTATAGCTCCTCTATGCATCATTCGTGACAGTGAAGTAATCGCATCTTCCAAATTTTTGTGTGAAGGTATATTGTCAATAGACGCTAAAAGTCCAAATCCACAATTATCCTTAAACGACGTAAATAAATCTCTCATATTTCAACCTTAAAAATAATATACACAGAACATCCTGTAGTCATCCCATAATGGTGTGGATTATACTTAAACGTACGTTATAAATTGTTTAAGGCTCTGCGTGGTCGTGTAGCTCTTGCCTGAACTCTATTCTATTTTTAACGTCCTTTTCACTATAATTAAAAAAATTTACTGGAGTGTCTTATTAAAGGTTTTATTCTTTCGGTCAGAAAAGCAAAAAATGAGGATTCTATTGCACTTGTTTTAAGTAGCACAGAAGTAAAAACCTACTACCGTTTTTTTGGTGCAAGACACTCCATACTACAGCTTGGAAATCTTATAGACTTTGAAGTAGAAGGTGAAGGTTCTGGCTTTCTACCCAGACTTCGTTCACTTTCTCATATGGGCTTTGCCTGGCTCTTTGACAAAAATAAACTCTTACTCTGGCACAATTTTATCAAAAAATTTGAACCTCATCTCAAAGACACTGAAGAGATGGACTCCTTTTACTTTGACCTGCTGCTTTTAGCGGCGAAAAAATGGGATAAGCAAAACCCCAAACGAATCGTTTGCGAAAGTTACATCACTTTACTTGAGTATGAAGGCAGAATGCATAACGATGAGCACTGCTACATCTGCGAGAACCGCATCGAAGAAGAGATAGCACTGATGCAATCCTTCATCCCTGCGCACCCCTCATGTCTTTATAGCCCTGCACTGCCTACCAAAAAAGTATTAGATTTTTTTGCGACTAAAAAAACCGTGTTTCTAGAAGACCATGAAGTGGATTATCTGTACGAAATCGTCATGAAAGGGTTATAATCTAAAATAGGCCCTCTCCAATGCCTCAGAAAAAGTGGGGTGTGCCATAATGGTTTCCTGGGCCATTGAAGCAGTCATACCGCCTGCTAGTGCCATAGCCACAGGTGCAATGAGCTCTTCAGCATCAGGTGCCAAAATTTCAGCACCCAGAATAAGCCCTGTATCATCTGCATACACAATAATCACACCGTTACCCGCCTGATGAAAGCTAGAACCCGGGAAGTGATTTAATGTCACCACACCCTCTTTGAACACTATACCGTTTTCTTCAAGTGACTGCTTGTTGTGCCCTACGCTTGCATAACTCACCGCTAAAGTATGTATGAATCTGACCACATGATCAAGATTTAGCTTTTTAGGCTTTCTCCCTAGTATCTGCATCGTTACATTCAGCACCTGTGCTCTTGCAGCATGTGCAAGTTGCATTTTCCCGTTACAGTCACCTATGGCAAAATGTTTCACCACAGTGGTCTCAAAAAAATCATCTGTTTCTATGCCTCTGCCTACTGCAATGTCATCTATTGCAATCACATCTGTATTTGGCTGACGGCCTGTTGCGACAAGCATCTGTTCATAATAGCTGGATGTGCCGTTTTCAAAAATGATATGTACCCCTTTATCTGTATGTTCAGCTTTGGAAACAGCATGATTTTTCAGATGGATAATACCCCGCTTTTCAACTTCTTTGACCATCGCACTTTGTATAAGTGGATGGGCATGATCCAAAAGCCTTTCACCACGGGAAATGAGTGTCACCTCTACCCCTGAAGATGCAAAAAAATTCCCCATCTCCAAACCGATGGCACCATCACCATAGATGGCAATATTTTTAGGCAGTTTTTGGAGTTCAAGTACCTCATTACTGGTGATGATTGCCTTTGCATCATAAGCTATGCCTTCTGGTATAAAAGGTGAAGACCCTGTGCCTATGACAATGTACTCAGCCTCATAGACTTTCCCCTCTACCTCTACTTTGTGCGGTGCTATGACCTGCCCTTTGCCTTCTATGAGTTCAAATCCTTCGCATTGTACTCTTATCGCTTTTGTTGTGCTGGCAATAAGTTTGATTTTTTTAGCTGTAAGTGTTGGCATATCGAGCCTTATGTCTCCCATAAAAACACTCTCTTTACTTTGAAGAATTGTATTTGCATAATGCAAAAACATTTTCGAAGGAGTACACCCCTCATGTAAACAGGCACCACCTAGATGATCAAGTGATGTTTCAACCAAAGCCACTTTAAGCCCATGCTTCGCAGCAACAATGGCTCCTGCATAGTTTAGTCCACCACCGATATAGATAATGTCATACATACAAACTCCTCAAAATGAAATTCTTTTATTATACTACCCTCTGCCTAATTATTCATAAGTGTTAGGGATCCTTTCATATTGCCATAAAATGTATCGTCTATAAGTCTTCTCTTAAAGCAATAGAGATAGAATTTGCATTATTAAAGGAATGCGCTATGAACAATGAAACACTAGAACAAATTGAAAATCTAGAAAGATATATCAATGAACATATTGAGGGTGCAAACCTTGATGTTCACCCTTATGAGGTCGCCGATCTTCTGATTAATATCAAGAAAATTGATGAGCAAACCTATATCGACCTCCTAAACAAACTTCCAAAAAGTCTTTTGGCAGAAGTAATTATAGAACTCCCGCGACATGAGCAAGAAGAGATATATGAAAGATTTGGTCCCAAAAAGCTTGCAATGCTTACAGAGGAGCTTAATACCAACGATGCAGCCGACCTTATTCAGCAGATTGAAGAGATTGACGAAGACAAAGCAAATGCTATCTTGTCGAATCTTTCTGAAGAAGACAGGGATACTATCAATGAACTTATTTCCTATGAAGAACATGAAGCCGGTGCGCACATGCAGGTGGAGATCTTTGAGGCATATATAAATGAAAAAATCGGTGACTCCATCTTGCGTCTTAAAAAGATGAAAGAAAACAATGAGATCGATAACGTGCATCATGTATTTGTTGTTTCTGAAGGACGTACCTTCGTGGGTATGATCCCTCTTGAAGATCTTATACTCCATGGTCCAAAAGAATTATACAAAGATGTTATTGATGATGAAGGGAAAATTACAGTTTCGGTTGGTCCCCATGACGACATTAAAAAAGTGGTTGAAGTAGTAAGCAATTATGACCTGAGTGTAATCCCTGTGGTGAATGATGCAGGCAGACTGGTAGGGCGTATTACCTCAGATGATATTTATGATATCATCTCAGAAGAAGCAACCGATCAGATTTATAACCTTGCTGGGGTAAATGATGATGCAGAGCATGAGGAGAGTTTTTGGCTCATTGGTAAGTCAAGAGCCATATGGCTTGGCTTAAACCTATTTACGGCCATTGCCGCCTCCTTGGTCATCGGCTTGTTTGATGAGACACTGCAATCTTTAGTGGCACTCGCCATCCTAATGCCTATTGTTGCGTCCATGGGTGGCAATGCAGGTACACAGACACTAACGGTTACAGTAAGGCAAATGGCACTGGGAGAGATTGCTGGAGATGAGGCAAAGAAAACCATCATCAAGGAAGTTTCCATTGCTCTTTTAAATGGTTTACTTTATGGCATAGTGATGGGAATCATTGCGTATATCTGGTTTGGACTGCCTATGTTGGGTGTTGTCATTGCAATGGCGATGGTAACCAATCTCTTTGCTGCAGGCTTCTTTGGTGCAACCATACCTTTGACACTTAAGAAACTGGGTGTTGATCCTGCAATCGGCTCAACAGTGATTTTGACAACAGTTACGGATGTAGTTGGCTTTTTTAGCTTCCTCGGCTTAGCAACTATAATTTTATTATAAATAAAAGGATTGGAATTATATGGAAACAGACAGTATAGTGGAGAATAATAGTAATTGGAAATATTACGTAGAAGATTATTGGGATATTGTTATAGGTATTGTGGCTATTGTCGCAGCGATTTTCGTGCACAAGAGTGGTCATGGTGCCATTGCCACCGCGCTGGCAGCCATAGGTATAGCCGCACTCTCCGTGACAGTCTCGGAAGTGGCTGAGATACTTTCTGAAAGACTGGTAGAACCTTATGGGAGTATGGTTCTTACCTTTTCTGCTGTTGTGGTGGAGATTATTCTTCTATATATCATCTTGCTTGAAGCCGTACACTCTCCTGAAGTCGTCGAAACGGTCAAGGGTGGTATTATTTCAGCAGTGATTGTAGACATGAACGTGCTTTTGGGACTTGCAGTATTCATAGGTGGTCTTAAATTTACAGAGCAGGAACATAACAAAGAAACTTCAAGTACCTACACTACTATATTGTTTGTGACAGCATTAGCACTTTTGGTTCCTAGTCTTTTAAGTGAATCAGAACACGGTAAGGCTGCTATACGCGAAACCAGTATTATTATCGCCGCGGCGTTAATGCTTTTTTACATCATTATCTTTGTTTTTCAGACCAGAACCCATACACACTTTTTTCAAGCTACGGCAAAAAGCAGACTCTTCAGACTTAAAAGAAAACTCAAAGAAGAAAATCAGGAAATTGATGAAAATGCGCATAGTGACTATATCTTTGAAAGCTTCAATAACATTGGGAATTTTGCTGTTGTTCTTGTGCTCATCGGTATTATTGCACTTGGTGCAGAAGTATTTGCCACCGATGGCGTAAGACTGGCTAAAGAGTATGGTATTTCAGCAGGACTCGCAGGCTTAATTATTGCGATTGTTGCAGTTGCTCCTGAAATATTTACAGCTATCAAAGCAGCAAGAAATGACCAGATCCAAAGGGTTATCAATATTGCAATGGGTGCTTCGGTAGTTTCTATTCTCCTCACTGTGCCCATATTATTAGCCTTGGCATACATAAGCGGTATCAATCTTATGTTGGACTTTAACCCGCTTCAGGTAGGTGCTTTAATCATGACTATCATTCTAGCATGGAAAAGTACCGAAGAAGGACACACAAACTACTTTGAGGGCTTGTCGCACTTGATGTTCTTTGTCTGTTATGCTATTATTGCTGCCTATTATTGATAGGCGGCATACTCCATATATCATTCGACTACATATTTCAAACTTACTCGCTATAATTTTAAAAAAAGTAGTCCACTATGAAATTATTTACACTCATATATATTTTTACCCTCTCTCTATGGTCAGCCGATATAGATGCAAAACTCTACGAAGGCAACAACACTATAGCTTATCATCAAGAGGTGAGCAGGCTTATTGATTTGGAACCCTCTCTCAATCAGGAAGACGAGGAACGCATAGCTGCAGAGCGTATGATTCTAGGGAAACTTGCCACCATGCTCTCTTTTGAGCCAAACACAAACTCCTTTCCTGAGGCACTTTTGCCAGATGACCGAAATATCAGCACTGAAAACTATTTTTCTTTTCTCAATGCGCTTACTGATATCTATGTCACGATTGATGCACTTAAAGAGGATGAGCGCATTGTACAATCCAAGTTGCAATATTTAAACGGCACCATTCGTGATACTACAGCAGAAAACAAAAAAAACCTGCTGCTCAACCAATTGGAATATGCATTTTATAAACTTAAAATAAAAAACAATGCACTCTCTATGCAGGCATATGAAACGTTACTAATCAAAGAAGAAAAACGTTTTGTTAAAAAACTCAAACAGGCTACTTTTAATATTAATGCTCTAGAGAAAAATCTGGCGGACTTTAATACCAAATATTCTATTATTTTACAAGAAGAAACAGCGCTAAATCTGAGTAAAGAACGCGAACTTATGCAACATAATATAATCTCCGAAGCACTCAGCAAAAAACTGCTTGCCAACGGCATAGAAAAGATGAATATTCTTACTGCAAAAATCAATCAGACCTTACTCTTGTCCCTTGCTTACGTGCAAAAAAATGATACCACAAAGGTGCTAGATTTATTTCAAGGCTGCAAGGCAGATATTCTAACGCTTGACGCAGCACTTCGAAAGCATTTTACTTTTAAACGTAACATTATTAAAACATTACTTAGTGAAGAAGTAGGTGCAGTACCTGTTGCGCTCTCAAATGTACAGCAAGGGGCTGAAAGTCTTTATGAATATACGTATGAAAAACTTACCGAACCACTTTTTGTTTTTAACGAACATGGTATTTCTACTGTAGATATCCTCACCGTCATTTTCATCTTTATTTTTGGCTTTATAATCGCTGGATTTTACAAACGTAAAATAATGAAGCTGGCAACCAAACATCAGAAGCTTTCTCTCACTTCTGCGAAGATGATGTCCAATATCGGCTATTATATTATAGTACTCACTACACTTCTTCTGTCACTTAAAAGCATAGGACTGGATCTTTCCAATCTAGGGCTAATCGCAGGTGCACTTTCCATAGGCATCGGTTTTGGTCTGCAAACAGTCGTTTCCAATCTTGCTGCGGGGATTATACTGATGTTTGAGCGTACTATCCGTTTAGGTGACTACATAGAAGTGAGCGATACCATACGGGGTACGGTCAATGATATGAAAATGCGTTCCACGACCATCACCACTAATGACAATATCGATGTCATTATCCCAAACTCTTCTTTCATCCAAAACAATGTCATTAACTGGACTTTGGAAAATGATTTCAGACGTATACATATCCCTTTTTCTGTTGCTTATGGCACAAGTAATGAGAAGGTCGAAGAGGTGATTTTGGAAGAACTGAAACACTCCGGTATCAACTATGTTGAAATTCCTTCCAAATATACGACTCTCATCTGGATGACTGCCATGGGTGCTAGCTCTGTAGACTACGAACTGGTCGTATGGGTACGAGGCTTATCAACCCTTAGACCCACAGGTACAAAATCAGATTTTTTAAAATTTATCTACGCAACGCTCAATAAACACCAGATTGAGATACCTTTCCCTCAGATGGATCTGCATGTCAAAAAAAGCAAAGTATCCAAAGAAAGCGACCTGGAGGACTAGAGGTATATGACCTCTTCCGGTTTTACGATATGCACTTTTTTCTCAAGTACGTTTTCCAGCACGGATCGTAAAATCACTTGCTTGTCCTCTTCTCCGTGAATAAGGAAAATACTATGGAGACCAGTCATTTGTGATGCCCATCTGACGATGGCACTTTGGTCTGCGTGAGCAGAAAAACCATTAATAGTGTGGATGCTGGCTCTCACAAGAATCTCTTCACGATAAAGTTTAATCCAACGTGCGCCGTCAACCATTTGCCTTCCCAAAGTACCCTCCACCTGATAACCCACAAAAATGACAGCATTTTTTCGATTCCATAGGCGATGCTTAAAATGATGAAGAATCCTCCCACCTGTGCACATCCCGCTACCTGCTATGATGATAGCTCGACGATCCACGTCATTAATGGCTCGAGACGCTGCTACATCAGGCGTAAAGGTAAGACCTTCAAAGTCAAAAACAGTACCATCGCGCTCTTTGTAGTCCTGACATTTCTGGCTTAGCTCACCTGCATAGTTGTTGTAGACTTCTGTTGCGCGTGTTGCCATCGGGCTGTCTAAAAAAATCTTGCATTCGGGCAACTCTTTTCTATCATGCATCTCTTTAAGAATGCACAATATCTCCTGAGTCCGCTCAACCGCAAAAGAAGGAATAAGTACATTGCCCCAGTCATTCAGGGTATCAATAACAATACGTTTGAACTCTACAATAGTATCTTCCACACTCTTATGATTGCGGTCGCCATAGGTTGATTCGACATAAAGTGTATTGGCCTTGGGGCATATTGATAGATCTGGCATCACTATGTCATTATTGTTGCCTATATCTCCGGAAAATACGATAATTTGTTCAACACCGTGTTCCATATAAGCAATCTCAATAAATGCCGAACCTAGAATATGGCCCGCGTTACGATATGTCACAGTCAATCCATCCTGAAGCACAAAGGGTTTGTCATATTCAGGATAATGCCAATCAAGATCAAAAGCTGCTTCAGTCTCATCTTCTCCATACAGCGGTAACTGCACTTCTGCTTCCTTCCCCCGACGTTGTGCTTTTCTATAATTGGTTTCATAATCTTCTCGCATAATCTTTGCACTGTCAAGTAAAATAATCTCGGCAATATCACGCGTGGGAGCTGTCGCACATACAGTCCCCGCAAATCCCTCTTTTACCAATTTTGGTACTCGTCCAACATGATCTAAATGGGCATGTGTCAAAAACAGATAGTCTATCTTGCCGGGATCAAAAGAAAAAGGACCATAATTACGCTCTTCTTCGGATCCCTGAAACATACCGCAGTCAATCAGTATACGCGCACCCCCTTCGATAATAAAGAGATGACACGAGCCCGTAACTACCCCTGCTGCTCCATGCGAACTTACTGTTGCCATGTAAAATCCTTTCTTGCTCCAATGCGAAATGAGCCAATATATTCTACTACTAAAATTCTATTTTTCTCATTTTATACATTATTCCTTTTATGTATCGTCCCTGCTTGGCTTGATCTTGTTCACAACAGCGTAAAGTGCCGGAAGATAGATAAGATTCAGTACCGTACCCCAAAGCAGACCAAAGCCAATGGAAATCGCTATAGGCTGAAGAATAACCGCTTGTCCTGTAGCATAAAAGATGAGTGTAAAGAGACCAAGAAACGTAGTAATGGACGTAATAAGTATAGGACGGAGTCTGAGTTTGGCTCTCTCATAAAAAGTGTCTGCATTGTGTGTGCCATGCAGAAAATCAAGCATAATGATACCGTCATTAATGACAACTCCCGCAAGGCCCAGCATACCAATAATAGAAGGCATAGAAAGGTTAATGCCAAGAAGCATATGCCCCAACAATGCTCCCAGCATGGTGAAAGGTATAACCGACATCACCATCAATGCATAACGGATCTTTGGGAAAATGAAGAGCAGTGCGATCAAGATCAAAAAAACTGCTATAACCAATGAGCGTATCATGTCATTTTTAAATTGCTGATTTTTCTCATCCTCTCCTAAGAGACTGATCTCAATGCCCTCATCCCGAATCGTTTGGAGTAAAGGCTTGATCTGATTAAGTACATCCACTGCCGTTGTTTTTTTCTTATCTATATTTGCAAACACTGATTTGACCGCATTACCATCTCTTTTTTCGATTTTTTCATACGCACGTATTTTTTTGATTTCCACTACATCAGTTAGTTTTACAAAACTTCCAGAAGGTGTGGGAATCACAAAGTTCATCAAAGTGTCTTCAGAATCTTTATTTATGGCCTTGGTTCTTATTTCCATGACACCGTTTTCGCTGAATGTCATCGCTTTACGGCTGTCAAGAAAATAACCTGAAAGTATCTGTGCAATGCCAACTTCGCTCAAACCCAATTGTTCTGCATAACTATTAATGCGCAACTTATACTCCATTTTTCCGAACTGTGCATTGTTGCTCACGTCTTTAACGTTGGCAATAGTAGAGAGGTTTTCTTCTATTTTTTGCATGGCCTCTGCTATCTTTTTACTGTCTTTACCCGAAAAATTAATTTGGATATCATTTTTGATCAGTCCGGGCTTGTCTTCAATCACACCAAGCTCTTCGAGCTGATATTTCTTCATCAGGGGCTGTATCTCTTTTTTTAAATCCTGTGCAAGATCATAAGTATGTTTTTCTCTAATCTTTTCAGGGTCATTGAAGTCAAAAGTAAACGTTAAGATAGGATTGAGATATGCATCGATGAAATTCTGAGGCTCCATGTCGTAAAGTTCCATGGTAATATAGAACATATTGTCTCCGGCTTCATTGTCACCCGAAAGTGCTCTTCTTGAACCTACTACCGTAGAGGTAGCCTTGAGCGCATAAGTCTCTTTATTTGATATAACATAATTCTCCAACTCTTTGGCAATCTTCTCTGTATCTTCAATGGAAGTATCCACATTACTTTTACCGGTAATATAAAGATAGTTACCGTCAAAGCCCGGAAAAAACTGAAAATTAAGCATTTTAACTGTCAGTATAGTCAAAACCGGTATCAACACTACAAAGGTAAACAAAAACACATATTTGAAACGAATGACCTTATGTAACAGTGCTTCATATGCTTCTTGTAAGGGTTCCCAGTTTATAAAATTTTTCTGCTTTTTAAGTAACTCTTCTGCATGTAAGGGTAAAAATAAAAAACTTTCGATGAGAGACCCTATAAGTATCATCACCACAGCAATAGGAATGAGTATAATGAAATTCTTGATCTCTCCTGTGAGCATAAAAAGCGGCAGAAACGCTGCGATGGTTGTCACGGTAGCCAGAGTGACTGGTAAGACCATCTCTTGTACCCCTTTGTAGACAGCTTCTTTTGGAGGTAAACCCTCGTTCATATGACGCTGGATATTTTCTGAGACAACAATGGCATCATCCACGACAATACCTATAACAATAAGGCCTCCTAGCAAAGAGACTATGTTAATAGAATATCCCGCAAAGTATATGAACATGATCCCCACTGCAAACGAGATAGGTATTCCCATCGCCACGACCGATGCGATACGCACATTGATGAGCAATGCCATGGAAAGAAACACTAAAATCAATCCAAACATCAGATTTGAAATAACTGTGTTGAGTCTGTCCTTAACGGGTTTGGAACTGTCTTGATAAAAATCAAAATAAACTTCAGGGAACTCTTTGCTAAGTTTTTCCTGTGCATAAGTGCGCAACCCCTCAGCAATTTCCATTGCATTTCCCTCGGCCCCTTTTGAAATGACCAATGTAATATTTTTACGTCCGTTAAACGTTGAGAGCGTTGTATTTTGAGGATAAGATATCTCCACATTGGCAACATCACCAAGCCTGACCTGTTTCTCCCCTATCTTAATAAGGCTTGACTCCCATTCTTTTTTGTTTGCTTTCCCGTTCACTGTAGAGAGAAATATATAATTACCGCTTTGTTTGATGTCGCCTATAGGGTAAATATAAGAAAGTTGTGACACTGCTGAGATAAGAGCAGAAGGGTCTAGGCCATACGCCCTAACCTCCTCTTCGTTGATCTGGACAGAAACTTCCTGGTCTGCATCTCCGTAGATTTTAACTTCGCTTACATAAGGGTTTCTGGCAATATCAGACTTAATCTCTTTGGCTGCCTCTATCAATTGGCCATCATTCAACTTTTCACTCGAAAGAGAAAGACTGATAAGTGGTCGAACATGGGTAAGTATCTGTGCGGTGGGTTCCACCATATCGGCTGGGAGATATTGTCTGCTTCTTGCGATGGCGTCTTTGGCCTTATTGAGCGCATCGGTTTTATCTGCACCCTCAGTAAGATTGAGAATGATAGAAAAAGTGCCTGGTTTGATCACTGTTTCTATTTTGTCTATGCCTTGTATGTTGCCCAGTTCATCCTCTATGTCACGCACAGCCATTTTGTCAAGATTTTCTGCACTTGCACCTGCATACCCCCCTGCAATGGCAATCTTATCTAAGGCAATTTCAGGAAAAAGTTCTTTGGGAATATTTTGATAGGCATTCACACCAAGAAAAAGAATGAAAAAAAGAAGAACATAGTTAAGACTCTTGTTCTGTATAAAATAATTGATGATTCCCATCATGCGGTGACGTCCTTAACTAAGAGGTAAGCTGCTTTGATACATTTAATGCACTTATGATATATAACGGATCTTTCTATTGGGCTTCAAAAGATTATTTGCGGGCATCTATTGCCATGCGATAAACTAAATGACCCTTCCTTTTTACCATACTTTAAAGTTTCCGTACCTTAAAGTTTCTTCAAAAACTTTGTAAGTAGAAAAATCTTCGTTCCGTTTACACGACCTTCTATCATCGTATTGTCTCCGGGTACCAGATGGATATTTTTCACCGTAGTACCTTGTTTGGCGGTAAATCCTGCACCTTTTACCACAAGGTCTTTTATAATACTCACAGAGTCACCTTCTTCCAATATGGTGCCATTACTGTCACGTGTCGGTTCTGCATTAGTTTTGCGCATTCCGGCTTCAGCCCATTCTCTCACATCATCTTCCAAATAAAGCATCTCCAGTTGGTCCTGTGCATTTAGTTGGGTAAGAAGTCTAAAAGACATGACCTGAACCGCCGGTTGGGCACTCCACATGCTGTCATGTAAACAGTTCCAATGTTTTTCGTTAACAGAAGGATCATCGATAGATGCCGCACAGGTACCACAAATGACTATGGCCTCATCCTTGGGAACCACTACGTAAGCTTGCAGTCCGTCCTGTGCTCCGCAAAGTTCACATTTTCCACCACTTCTGTCCATCAATTCTCTATCTATGCTCATGCTTTTTCCTTCTGTTGATTATTGAACTTCTTTCACAATTCTTAGTGTACTCTCATTTTGCATTTGTGCATATGTCGTTTCTACCTGCTTCTATGTATCTCTTTTAAGAAGAGACACATAGATAAAAAAGATTTTGCATCATTTCCCCAGCATGACATCATTAGATTTGATAATCACCAGAACATCATTGCCTTCTGTGAGTTTCAATTCCTTTAGTGCATTTACAGTGATGACGGCCACAAGCACATCGTGCCCACCTACGTCTATGACTACTTCCACATTGACTTCCCCCGGTGTAATACGGCTGATAACTCCGCCAATTTTGTTTCTTGCACTTAGCTTCATTTCACCAGGTACAGCAAGCATCACTGTACTTGATTTGAAGATTGCTGTTGCACTGTCACCAATCTTGAGTCCCAAATTATCTACAGCTTCTTTGGTGATGATCGAAACAAGCGTATATCCGCTTTTAAGCTTAAGGTTTACCTGTGCATTAACAGCCCCTAACTCTATGGATTCTACATTTCCCTGTATCTGGTTTCTGGCAGATATTTGCATGGCTAACCTTCCTATGGTTTTAAATTCTCCGCTTTCTATGTCAGTCACCCGAGAGAGTCTTTCCAGAAAATGCGCATGTTCTGCTTTTAGAACTTCATAAGTCTTTAAGAGTTTTTTGCCATATTCCGTGATAGTTGTACCGCCCCCGTCTTTTCCACCTGTTTCTCTTTTTACTATAGGGGACGAAGAGAGGTTATTCATCGAATTGACTGCTTCCCAAGCACTTTTATAACTCATTGGAACAGTCTTTGCCGCCTTTAAAATGGAGCCACAGCGTTCTATAGCATAAAGCAGCTCTATACGTTTATCAAGCAAAAAAGGTTCGCCTAACATTTCCAAAGTAAGTTTCGATGTCAATTCCATACTGTCCCCTGTATAGCGAGAATTATAACGTTATAGCCTTAAAGACATAAAAGATTCCAACCTTCACAAAACAGCATTATAACTATTTTACAAATAACAAATTTATCTCATACAATCGAACAGACAAAATAAGGGTATCAATAAAAAAGAAAATAGTATATAATTTAAAAAAGGAGTTAGCAATGATAAAAGAAATACTATATGCTGGATTAGGCGGTGCCCTACTACTCAAAGAACGTGTAGATGAAGAGATAGAAAAACTTCAGGAACGCGGTAAGCTGAGCAAAGAAGACGCTGAAAAGTTCCTTGAGAAACTCAAAACACGGGGTGAAGAGGAAGAAGAAAAAATGAAAACATACATTAAAGAGGCACTCAAAGAAGTGATAGATGAAATGGGATTGGCAACCAAGGCAGACATAGAGGCATTGAAAGACTAAGAGTGAAGAATATTAAACTCTATTCTCCTCTTCGTGTCTGGTATGTCTTTAAAGTATTGCTTACGCTTTATATGCTCATCAGAAAACGTGAAAGATTTTTGCTGTTTTCTCCTCTTGGTGCACAAAAACTTGTTACAACCATCACCCTTTTAGGTGCAAGTTTCATTAAGTTGGCACAAGTGTTGGCAACACGTAATGACTTTTTCCCGCCAGAGTACCTCTTTAAACTCAAAACCCTGCATGATGAGCTTCCTGCCATGGACGAAAAAACCATGCAGGGGGTTTTTGACAGAGCTTTCAAAGAGAATCCTTTCAGTCGTTTCGAAAAACAGCCCATAGCCTCAGCCTCCATAGGTCAGGTACATGAAGCATGGCTTGGCGAAGAGACCAAGGTGGCTGTCAAGCTAAGACGTGAAGGCATCGAAGCGCAGGTTAAGGCCGATATACGCATCCTCACTTCATTTAATGCACTCTTTCGTCCGCTTTTTTCGCATTATACCAAGCACTCCATAGAAGCGGTGATAGCAGAATTTTCTTCCATGATTCTAAAAGAGGTCAGTCTCAATCAGGAACGTGCAAATCTTATAAAATTCTCCCAAATCTACGCCAATATGGATGTACGCTTCCCTCTCGCCTATGAGTCCATTAGCTGTGATGATGCCCTGGTAATGAGCTTTGAAGAAGGGTTCAGGTTTGACGATAAAGATGCACTTGAAGCGCACCATATAGATATTAAGCCTCTCATAGAGACTCTGGTTCAATTTTACACCGAACAAATGCTCGTGAAGGGATTCTTTCATGCAGATCCGCATCCTGGAAATCTTTTGGTCTCCAAAAAAGGCAAGCTGATACTTTTAGATTTTGGTATGGTAAAACGTGTACCCAATGAGACCCGCATCGCCATCATCGAGATGCTCAAAGCTGCCAATGAACAGGATTATGAACGCTATGTAAGTGCGTCCAAGCGTATGGGTACAGTAGCCTACGATGCACCACTGGCCGAACTGGCAGAATTTACCGAAAGAATGTTTGAAATATTTCAAAACGATGCGCTCGACAGTTCCAGCATGCAACAACTTGCATTTGAAGTCCTGGAACAGACAAGAAATCTTCCTTTCAAGCTGCCCCAAGAGGCGATTTACATCTTAAGGGTAAGTGCCATCATCGAAGGGCTTGGCACGACGTACATCGAAAACTTTAACGGCATTAAAGACATTCTGCCCATTTTACAGAACAATATACCGCGTGCCTTAGGCGCGAAAGAAGGTATCGTCGAAACGCTTATAGATGAGTTTAAAAATTTTCCTATGGATGTTCGTGCTTTCAGAAACACGTTGTACCGCATCA
The DNA here is from genome assembly GCA_024637255.1 of Sulfurovum sp. Lineage (GTDB taxonomy): Bacteria > Campylobacterota > Campylobacteria > Campylobacterales > Sulfurovaceae > Sulfurovum. The sequence goes on along the minus strand of JAGXFO010000020.1, from coordinate 33,448 downwards.
GCGAAGAGAACCTAAGGGTAGAACTTTCCAAACCGCAACTTGAAGCACTGGAAAAATCTTTAAAAGAATCTATCAAACCGGTTATTATTGCTGTGGCCTTAATGATTTCTGCACTCTTTGTCTTGATGCTTGACAATACATTACAAAATCTCGCAATCGTACTTTTTGCTGCAGGATTACTGCGTTTATTATTCAGAAAAGGATAAAACGATGAAAAAATTATTACTGATGCTGGCGCTCTTGCTTACCGGTTGTGTGGACAAACCAAAAAATATTGAACCCGTAGAGAATTTCAAACTCGCAAGCTACCTTGGAACATGGTATGAGATAGCCAGACTTGATCACCGTTTTGAGCGAGGCCTAGAGCAGATCAGCGCGACATACAGCCTAAGGGAAGACGGCGGAGTAAAAGTGCTTAACAAAGGTTACAAAACCCAAGATGAAGTGTGGAGCGAAGCAGAGGGCAAAGCCTATTTTGTCGAAAGTCCCGACAAAGGGTTTTTAAAAGTTTCTTTCTTTGGCCCGTTTTACGGCTCATACATCGTGATGGATACAGACTATGAAACCTACACCATGATAAGCGGTCCGGATCTGAGTTACCTCTGGATACTATCACGTACACCAAAGCTGGATGAAGCGACTCTCAGCAGACTGGTTAAAAAAGCTAAAGCATTAGGCTTTGATACATCCAAACTAATCTATCCCAAGCAGCATTCAAACAATTAGAAAAAGATTTATGGAGGAACCCATGTTTAAAACTTACAGCACGTTAGAAAACGCCAACCATTCGCAACCAAGAGTTACAGCACTACTTTGCTGTAAAGATAATCTCATGCCAGCTTCATGGCATATGCCTATCTCTAAGTCACCTTTTCGCTATGCTGTAGCTGTACGAGAAGAGAACTACACGCATGAGCTGTTAGAAAAATACAAAAGTTTCACGCTCAACTTTTTACCATTTGAGTATTATGAAACCGTCAATCTCATGGGAAAACTACATGGTGACAGCGAAGATAAACTCACCAAAAGCGGGTTAGAGGTTGAGGCTAAAGATAGCAATGAGAATGTATTACTCAGTGCTTCAGACTTCATATACGAATGTCAAGTCTGTGATACTTACAAAAACGGTGATCACACCATCTTTATATCTGAGGTGAAAGCTATTCATGTCAATGATAAACAGAGTGATAAACCCATGCTTTTTTTCGGCCGCGGAAGGTATGCCACCGTGGGAAAAATATCTACAATAACTAAAAGGAGCACAGTATGACCATAGAAGAAATTGCGTTTGAGTTAGAGTTGGCAGGATTAAGATTGGAAGAACAAAGAATGCTACTCTCATCCATCAAGAGAAGTGGTTTTGATGCAAAAGTACTAGATAGAAAGCTCATAGCGATGGGGTATGCACCCGTATTTACGATCTATGATGATGACCAAGATGATGCGTATATAGCAAACATAAAGAAGTAAGCCCAAAAGAGACCTTTTATTAAGAAGCTGTTGAAGCCAAGGCCTCTTTGGTCTTTTGATGTCTGTAGGCGAACATCTTATGCATATCTCTTTTTACAAACCACACTGCCACGCTGCTTAGAGGCCAAAAAGGCAGAGAAAAAGTCACCACATCGCGCAAGATGCTATGCGAGACATCTACTTTTATAAAGTGGTGTTCATGCTTAAAGTATTTAAACGGTGACTTTGTAGCCACATCTACGATGACATGGGGATAGTCCACAGTCTCAAAGTTCAACTGCCACACAAAAGAAAGCCACCCTTTTTTGATGCGTAACATCGCATCATTGCCTTGTTTGAGAGGTGTTGTAAGTTTGAGTATCTGCACACTGGTATCTGGAGGTGTGATTAGTGGCAGATTCTTGGTATCAGCATGAAAGTCAAAAAGGGTCTCAGCAGGACAGAAGATGGTTGTTTCAAATATTAATGTGTGTTTCATGCTTATATTATTGCATAGCATATGGATGTTTTGTATGACATTCTTGTTGATTCATCATTTTAACTGGCAGAAAAAGACCACAAAGACAAAAGTAAAAATCATAAACTTAGATTATATTCTCAAGGAAAGAGGCACAGATGAAAAAACGCATAAGGTAAAACAGGAAAAAACAGCGAACTCAAAACATTTAAAACACTATGGGAGAAAATACTCTCTCTTCGAAGTTTGCAGGCGGCTTTTTTGCTCAACTCTCTTGCCAATGCTCTGCCTGCAACACTTTTTTTGTTCTATGTGCAGCTCGTACTACAAGAACCCTCAAACACAGGACCGCTTCTTTTACTTTTCTTTATCTCCGGTATCCTGGGGCTTCCGTTCTGGACAATGCTGGCCAAGAAAATAGGCAAACGCAAAACCTGGCAGGCCTCAATGGTACTTGCTTCAGCCGCTTTTTGTCTTTGTGCCCTTTTTGGCTGCTGGTGATCTGATTTATTTTGGGTTGATTACCTTTGTATCGGTACTTTTTAAAATGCTTGCATTTTGGCTGATGAGAGGCTACGGTGAAGTATCTTAGGAAGCTGAGTCCTTCGGTTTTATTTCTAATTCTTTCCTTGTTTCCATCGAGGATAATGAAAACAAGGAAAAAATAAATCTATACCCTTGATATGCATTCTATATCCGAAGATATAAAATGAGTTAATATTTCTGTTCGTTTAATTTTTTATATTTTTTACACCCGTCTTCAAGTTGTCCATCACATGCTTTACCAAAAAGCTCCTTGGCACTTTTCTTATCCTGTCTTACACCCTCTCCTATGCTATACATAATTCCAAGATTAAAACAACCTCGAGTATCTTCGCCCTCACAGGCTTTTTTATAGAGCTCTACAGCCTTAAATTTATTTTGTTTTATACCCTCTCCATTATCATACATAAGTCCAAGATTATTACAACCTTTAGCATCTCCACCGTCACAGGCTTTTTTATAGAGTTCTACGGCTTTGAGTTTATCTTGTTTTACTTTTTCACCCTTGTCATACATAACTCCAAGATTAAAACAACCTCCGGGATTTTCTCCATCACAGGCTTTTTTAAAGAGTTCTGCAGCTTTGAGTTTATCTTGTTTTATGCCCTCTCCCTTGGAATACACAAGTCCGAGACTGTGACAGCCTTCAGCCTCTCCTCCGTCACAAGATTTCTTAAAGAGTTCTGCAGCTTTGAGTTTATCTTGTTTTACACTCTCTCCAATAGATATATTTTTTTGGCCAAATGGAATGTTCACTTCTGTTCCAATTGCTAACAAAAATACAATAAAGGTTCCAATAGTTGTATGCTTAATAAAATTTATATATTGTTCTTTTCTTAGCTTTTTCAGTATCAATATCGAGGTTGTAATTATAATTGGTATGGCGATAATAAGAAGGGAAGCTTCAACTGCTTCAGAAGTCTTAAGCCCTATTTTCTCCGCATCTACATATTGGTACTTCCATAGTCCCCAAAGTATTGGAAATATAAACATATAAATAGGATTCCATTTTTTTGATCCATTGTTATTTATACTCTCGCTATCAATATCGCCATTGTTTGCAATATGCAAAACCGGTTCTCCACATTTTGTACAAAATTTAGCATTTGACTCTAAATCAGAACCACACTTATTACATTTAAACATTAAATTTTCTCCATTCATCAGTTTAGATTTGGTTTTATCAAATTCTTCTCTCATTATATATAATTATACAGTGATTGTGCTTTTAGAACCGCTAAGTACTCTTGCGGGTCACCTACTAAGCTAGCCTAGCCAAAGCGGTACAATTCAGTTGAGAATTGTACTTATCCATCTTTGCAGGCAAACTGGTAGGGAGTTGGGACAAGAACTGTGTAGGTACGCTCGATGAAACATTTGTCTATGATGACGGAGAAACCCAAACACGCGTCTGGACACTTAAACCCACAGGAGACAAAACATTCACAGGTACTGCGGGCGACATCGCAGGTGAAGCACAAATGATTGCAAAAAGCAACACAGTTATGATAGACTACACCATGAGTGTTCCCTATAAAGACGGTACTATTGACATCGATGTGCGTGACTGGCTGCACCTTCAGGAAGACGGGGTAATACTCAACCATTCCAAGATGAAAAAATTCGGTTTTGCAGTAGGAGAACTGGTGATTACCATCGTTAAAGATTTTCCCTCTAGAACCACACACTAAAAAGGATACAGCATGTTAAAAATACTCATCTCTTTACTGCTCATTTTAAGTATCGACATTTATGCAAAGGATGCAACTATGAACACAATTTATGATTTTACCGTTAAGACAATTGACGGCAAAGAGACCACACTGGAAGACTATAAAGGCAAAGTGATGCTGATCGTCAATGTGGCCAGCAAATGCGGCTATACACCCCAATATGACGGACTTCAAACACTGTATCAAAAATACAAAGATAAAGGTTTGGTGGTACTTGGATTTCCCTGTAACCAGTTTGGCTCCCAAGAACCAGGTACCGAGGCAGAGATACAGAATTTCTGTCGTGTAAACTTTGGTGTAACCTTTCCCATGTTTTCCAAAATCAACGTCAATGGTGCCGATACCCATCCGCTTTATGTTTATCTGAAGTCTGAAAAACCTGGTGTTCTGGGTAGCGAAGCGATCAAGTGGAACTTCACCAAATTTCTTGTAGACAAAGAGGGCAAAGTAGTGGAACGTTTCGGCTCATCCACAAAACCCAGCGAACTGGAAGAGAAGATAGAAAAACTGCTCAATATCTAAATGGTATATCTATGGGTAGTGAAAATTTTGAGGGAGATCTCAAAACAAAAAAATATCAAGCTATCACACAAACAAGTACAGCGACTGCTGCAAGAGACGTAAGGGAACTTTTGAAAATAGGGTTGCACACGGAGTACATAAAAGATACTTTACAATAACAAAAAGGAGACAAGTGATGAAAGTAGCACTTACGGGAGCCAGTGGTTTTGTCGGAACCGCGTTGCGGAAACAATTTAGCGATTGTGTTATTATCGACAGAGAAGATGGCGAAGAGACTATTTTAAATAAACTTCAGGATGTTGATGTAGTGATAAACCTTGCCGGTGCCCCGATCATCAAACGCTGGAGTGACCCTTATAAAAAAATCCTTCTGAGTAGTCGCATAGAAAGTACAGAACGTCTGGTAAATGCTGTCAACAAAAGTAATGTTTCCCACTTCATTTCTACCTCTGCCGTAGGAATTTACCCTGATAACAAAAAATGTGATGAAAGCTGTACGGACATTGCTGATGATTTTTTGGGAGAACTTGCGAAAAAGTGGGAAGAAGAAGCTCTTGCGTGCAACAAACCGACTGCCATCTTGCGTTTTGGCGTCATACTGGGTAAAGACGGCGGTGCTTTGGCACAGATGCTTACTCCGTTTAGCTGGGGAGTCGGAGGTGTCATTGGTGATGGTAAGATGATGACAAGTTGGATCGATATTGAAGATTTGATGCGCATTTATCATTTTATTATAGAAAAGAAGATTACAGGTATTTACAATGCTGTTTCACCCCATCCTGTGACAAACTACACCTTTACCAAAGCGCTTGGAAAAGCCCTGCACCGTCCAACTGTCCTTACTCTTCCTGAATTCATCCTAAACATCATGTATGGAGAAGCCGCCTCTATACTGACAGGTTCAAAAGAAATCTATCCTAAAGCCATACAGGAAAAAGGTTTTGTGTTTAAGCATGAAGATTTGGAAACATCCCTAAGACATCTCTTAGCTTAGCCAACACATCCCAATAAGTCCCAGCTACAGCCATCCCAATCGTGCCAAGAGCCCGGCTGTACTCGTATACCCTACTTCAGTGAACTTCAATTCTCCCGCTGAATCATAAATAAATGTTGTAGGATACGCTTCTACTTTAAACTTCTTCGCCCAAGCACCTTCAGGGTCATTCAGTACTTTAAAACTGAGTTCATTTTCTTGCATATATACCTCAATATCCCTCTTGGAACCTGACTGAACCGCTATGCTTAGCACTTCATATTTTTCAGATACACGCTGTATGTTTCCTGCTTCAAGCTTGCAGGTGGGGCACCATGTGGCCCAAAAGTGTATGACCAAAGGTTTGCCTTCTGTGACACGAAACATACTGCCATCAATAAGTGGTGCTTTTGTCATGGCAAGCTGCGTTGAATTCAACTCCGGTTTACGGATATAGCTTATTATATTACTTAATATAAATAAAAGAAACACTCCTAAGGCAATCTCTTTTACTACGGTTTTAAAATTCCATTTTTTTGTCATATTCAGCTTTCTGGGTATATGTTCGGGTTGTTGTGCACAAGTGCTAGTAAGTATTTAAAGGATGTGTGTGTGTTTCTCACATACTAACGGCCTTTGGAAAAGCTCTATTATATTTATAAATATCTTTATCCCATGTTGTACAAAGTTGTACTTTAGCATCCAATATTTATTACAAGTCCATGTCACTCCAAAACTCATCAAAATCCAGATTGGTCATAGCATTGTCATCCTGCTGGTTTTTCTCCATGAGCTTTTGCTGCTCCGACACGAAGTACTGCTCCAATGCCTCTTCGAGCATAGTGTTGATACCCTTGTCTAGTATCTCTGAGAATGCACGAAGGTTCTCTACAGTGCTTTGTTTAAATTCTATTCTTATATTTTGTTCCATGTTGGTATTTTACAATAAAGCTAACTGTTTTCTTCTTTTTCAAACGATATAAATATTTTGATATACTGTTGCTATGAAATCTATACACCGGAATCAATATCGATGCGGCATGCGGCAGATGCAGAGAACTGCTATTTCAAGTCGACAACAAGAATATAAAGACAAAAGTCTATCTCTCTAGAGAAAAATATATGACGCTTGACGAACTTTTACCTATGCGTTGGAAACCAAGCACCCGGTAAATCGCTTCTCTTGTATCTGTTTATGAAAACAAAGAAAATCCAGATACAATGATATATATGAAATTTACATATAAGCTGGCTGGGAAAAGATTATTCTTAAGTCAATTTTTTAGTTAAATCTCTCTTGGGCAGGAATACATGAATCAATCTCTAAGCAATGCTTCACAAAAATTAGGTCTGCCTCCTGGTTCGCTTATTCACGTAGGCGAAGTTCACCACACTGAAACAAAAATGACTCTCATTGATTACGATCAAGAGAATTTTGAAGAAATACAGATTGAATCTGTAGATGATATTCTAAAATATAAAGACACTGATACTATCACATGGGTCATCATCGAAGGTCTAGCAAATGTAGAAATCGTTGAGAAAATTGGTGCATTATTTGATATACACCAGCTTGTACTTGAAGATATACTCAATACACATCAAAGACCTAAATTTGAAGAGTATGATGACTATCTTTACATTGTACTCAAATCGCTTTTGTCTGAAAATGAGGTGTTTTCTGTTGCCTATGAACAAATAAGTCTTTTGGTGCTTAAAAATTTTGTTTTCATGTTCAAAGAAAAGGTGGACAACATTATTCAGCCTGTTGTACAACGGATCAAAAGCACTAAAAATCGTTTTAGAACTTCCCGTTCAGATTACCTTGCCTATGCAATTTTGGATACTATTGTTGACATGAATTTTATTTTAATTGATAACTTAGATGATGCTATCACGGTAATCGAAGATAACCTACTGACCTCTGAACCAAGCCCGGATACACTCAATATGATACAAAGACTCAAAAGGGAAATAATCAGCATCAGAAGAAACATTTCTCCATTAAGAGAATTGGTGGCCGGAATGCTTCGCAGCGATACTGAGTTGATACACGAAAAAACGTATATTTACCTTAGGGATGTGTCTGATCATACAATACGTGTAGCTGAATCTATCGAATCATACAGAGATATACTCTCTGGCTTACTGGATATCTATGTCTCCAGTATCAGTAACAAAATGAATGAAGTCATGAAAGTATTGACCGTGTTTGCTTCCATTTTCATCCCTTTGACTTTCCTTGCAGGAATCTACGGGATGAACTTTGAATATATGCCTGAACTCAAATGGAAATGGGCCTATCCTGCGTTATGGGTAGTATTTATAGCTGTGACCATTGGATTGCTTACTTATTTTAAAAAGAAGAAGTGGCTCTGACTAAACAGTTTAGGTAGCTTGTGTGTTTCTCCTGCAACGGTCACCTATTTTTCTTCCATAGCCTCAAGCATGGCTGACTGCACTTTTTCAGGAGCACGATTGATCTCGTCTGCTAAAATGATATTTCCAAATATAGCCCCTTCATGAAAATGAAAGGAGTGTTTTTCGTTTTCGCTATACATATTCCTTCAAGAAAGGTCCAGAAGTCTATATTTGCCAACCTCAAGATCCTCTACACTGTACTCCCCAAAACTTACCCTGTGCAGTGTCAGCACTTTATTGCCCATGGCTCCAAACATTCGCTTTACCTGATGGTATTTTCCTTCACATATCTCAAGTCTGACATGTGTAGATGAAAGCACTTCCATTTTTGCAGAAAGCAGCGGCTTTGTTTCGCCATGCAGGAGAAGTTCTCCCTTGGCAAATATTTCGGCTTCATCTCCCTTGAGCGCCTGGGCAAGCGTTACATCATATACCTTGGAGACATCACTCTTTGGGCTGCTGAGCTTGTGATTTAGCGCTCCGTCATTGGTCAACAGTATGGCTCCCGTCGTATCTGCATCCAATCTTCCGATGGTTGATACTTTCGGGTTTCTTCTTTGATATCTCTGCGGAAGCAGTCCGTAAATAAGTGCTCCAGCGTCGTCATGAGAACAAATGACGCCAGCGGGTTTATGCATCAAAATAAGCAGATCTTCAGGATCAAGCGCTTCGCCCTCCACGCTTAGGGCATGATGATAAGCTTTTTTACTCACATCAAAAATCCTTACAGCATCAACCTGCACATCGAACATTTTCAAAAATCTTTTCGCTTCACTTCTTGAACAGTACCCAAGACTTGAGAGGTGTGCATCTATTCTTTTATAACTATTTTGTATTGGCATATTCATCTCCCATCTGCTAAAGTACACACCTAAGAGTGCTCAATTAAAAAATCTCTATAGGCATCCGCAGGAAGCGGTTTGGAATAATAAAATCCTTGTATATTATGACATCCGGCCTCAACCAGAAAATCTTTTTGTTCAATGGTCTCCACACCTTCGGCGATAAGATCAAGTTTTAAACTATGTGCTAAAACGATAATTGTTTTGACAATTGCCATATCATCTTTGTCGTTGGGAATGTTCTGGATGAAACTTTTATCAATCTTAAGTTGATCTATGGGCAGACTTTTAAGGGATGAGAGTGAAGAATGTCCGGTTCCAAAATCATCAATTGCAATACTAACTCCTAGTGCCTTAACATCATTAAGCATACTTATCGTTGATTTTGGATTTTTCATAATCTGGCTTTCGGTTACTTCAAGTTCAAGAAGCTCGGGGCTGAACGCTGTCTTGTGAACAATCTCCTTGACATACTCTACAAAGTTTTTATCTTCAATCTCATTCATTGATATATTTAAAGAGAGTTTGCCGATGCAAAGCCCCTCTTTTTGCCATGATAAAGCGGTCATCATAGCTTCTTCCATCATCCATTTATCTATCTTCGCGATGAGGCCTATTTCTTCAGCCAGCGGGATAAACTCATCAGGGTGTATCCAACCGAGTGTTTCATGATTCCATCGAATTAAAGCTTCCATACCTATGACTTTGCCTGTTAATGCATTCATTTTCGGTTGATAATACGCCTGGAAACTACCATGATCGATAGCATGTCTCAGATCCGTTTCCATGGCCACTCTTTTAAAGGCCTCTAAGGACATAGCTTCATTATAAAAAGCATAAGTGTTGCGGCCATGCTCCTTGGCTTTATACATTGCAGTATCTGCATTACGAAGGAGTATCTCGGTACTATCCCCATCTTCTGGAAAACTGCTGATACCTATACTAAATGTCGTATACAAAGTATTTCCATTAATAAAAACTGGATCTTTAATTTTATCAATAATATTTTGTAGAATATCAACTATTTTTTTGTTCTCAGAGCCTTCTATTATAATAGTAAACTCATCTCCTCCAAGTCTCGCAATAGTGTCATATTCCCTGACGCAGAGCTCAAGTCTACGCGTTATTTCTATTAAAAGCTTATCTCCTGATTCATGTCCGTAGGTGTCGTTAATCTCTTTAAATCGATCGAGATCGAGAAATAATACACTCACCTGAGTGTTATGCCGTTTAGCCAGTTTTATGCTTTGCTCTAGGCGATCTAAAAAGAGAAGCCGATTGGGTAGCGATGTAAGTACATCATGATTAGCGAGATGATTCAATTTTTTGTTCTGTTCTTCCAGTTCGATTGTTTTTAGGGTAACTTCATATTCTAATTTTTTATTAAGCTTCACCATAAACACTTTATAACGTTTTACATACAAATAATAAAAACTGCCCATAAGCAAGATAAGTATCAGTGTATCGATCAGGATAAGTCTGTCTCGCATATCGTGTATACCGCTTAAGTCAATATGATTCAAATCATGAAAAAGAAGAAAATAGCTCATAGGATTATTGTTAATATCATTAAGGTAAAAAACGGAAATAAGTTTATTGATATCTGTAGCAAGATAATAATCTTTGCCGCTAAGAAAACATTCGACCCCTTTTTGTTCAATAAACTGCATCAGTTCTTTTTTAGCGTTTATATTGGCTACATAAAAGTCATTCACAAAAAAATTTGTAAAAGAAAATTGAAGTTGTGCCTTATAAGACTTATCTACAAGCGCAAGGGTATCCAAACCCTTCTCCTGCATTTTAAAAGCAATTGAATCGAACTTAGAAAGTGTCTCGACAACACCGATGAAGATACCATTACTATAAGCAGGGATCATGCTTTTAAAAGTAAAGTCAAATTTTCCCACACTAATTGAATTGATACTCTTTGGCTCTTTGATGATTCTTGCAACATCAAGACGGATACCAGAAAGGTCATCCCCTTTTTTAGGAGACCAACTCCGATACAGACTTTTTCCATCAGATTTAATGATCTGTATCCAAATGTCTTCTAGCAGTGCATGATTTTTGAATTGTTCAAAGTAATTTTTCAGCGCTAATAAATCACCATTTTGATTCATTAGCACCTTTTGAATCTCAGAATCATATGACAATATTAATGAAATAAGCGACATGGTTTCTTTTTTTTCACTGATAAAAACTTCTAAAAAATCTTTCATTTTATTAGAAACTTCAACATACTTCTGCTCAGTCAATGCATTTACCCGTGATGAGATAGTAAAATAAGAAATGGCTACCCACACAAGTGAAATCAATCCTACAGCAATAAATAAACGCATATTTGAATATTTATACATCACAGAAAACCTTCTCTCATCTTTAGTCTGCCCAGTATACTGGATTATCAGTCAAAATCAAAAGGGCTTTCATTAAAAACAGAATTTATTTGCCAAATAGATAGATTAGTTCAGGAAACAAAATGATAATTCCCAACGCCACAATCTGCAATAAGATAAACGGCACCACTCCTTTGTAAATGGCTCCCGTACTCACTTTATCGCCTGCTGCGCCTTTAAGGTAGAAGAGTGCAAAGCCAAAAGGCGGTGTAAGAAAAGAGGCTTGCAGGTTCATAGCGATAAGTATGGCGAACCATATAGGGTCTATACCAAGCAAAGCAACAATAGGCACTAAGATAGGCACGACCACAAAAGCTATCTCTATGAAGTCTATGAAAAACCCCAAAGCAAAAATGAGAAGCATCGCAATGAGTATAAACATCCATTTGTCTGCCATATCATTTGCAAAAAAGTCCACTGCCATGTCTCCACCACCAAGTTCGTTGAAAACCAGCGAAAAGGCAGTTGCCCCTATAAGTATCATAAATATAATGGCGGTGAGCTTGACTGTCTCTATGGCAGCATAACGTAGCATCTCATAAGAGAAGTTTCTTTTCCATATTGCAAGGAACATCGCGCCTAAGACACCTATGGCAGCAGACTCAGAAGGTGACGCAATACCTGCAAAGATACTCCCAAGCACCACCCCTATAAGCAACAACGGAGGAATGATTTCTTTGAGTGCCTCTTTAAGTATATCTGCATAGAGTTCATCTGAGGCGATGGCTGGAGCTATGTCTTTATTGAAGTATGAAATGACCAAAATGTAGATGACGTAAAGTGCTATGAGCAAAAACCCCGGTACTACGGCTGCACGAAACAGATCGCCTACAGACAAGTGCATCTGATCACCCAGTATAATAAGTATCACAGAAGGAGGTATGAGCTGACCCAATGTACCACTCGCGGCTATAGACCCCGAAGCTAATGCCGGGCTGTACTTATGCTTAAGCATCAAAGGAAGAGCGATAAGGCTAAGCATCACCACCGATGCCCCCACTATACCTGTACTGGCTGCCAGCATAGCGCCCACAAGCACCACAGAAATGGCCAAACCGCCTCGCACCGAACCAAAGAGTTTTCCCATGGAGAGTAGCAAACTTTCTGCCATCTTGGATTTCTCCAATATCAGCCCCATAAAGATGAAGAGTGGTACTGCCATCAGTGTGGCATTATCCATGATGCCATAGGTTCTATAAGGAAGCATCTCAAGTGCATGCAGCCCTACCTCGTCAGAAATAAATGCAAAGAGCAGTGCCACCCCTGCAAAAACAAAAGCCACTTGGAACCCTGCCATCAAGAGTACAAGCGTCACAACAAACATCAACAGCACAGGCTCAAACCAGAATGCTATGTCTGCAAAATGTGTAGCATAGACCACAGATACTAACACGGCGGACAGCAAGATCACTTTTCCTAAAGTCTTTTTAGCATCCAGTCTATGGTATGCTTTGAGTATTTCAGAAAGTGCCTGTACTATAAGTAGTACAAAGGCAAATACTAGCACACCCTTAATGACATAACGATGCGTCAAACCGCCAGGATCACTCGAAATTTCATTTTGTAAAAAACTCTGTGTCAACATATCCAGAGCATCATTTAAAAAGACCAAAGAAAAAGGGATGACCAAAAGTAGCATGGAGAGTATCTGTACTATATCTTTAGTATCCTTAGTGTAATGTTCAAAAAAAATGTCTACTCTTACATGTTTGTCATGCTTAAGCGCATAAGTAAGTCCCAATAAAAAGATGACATCAAACAAGTGCCATTCTATCTCTTGCAGTGCTATAGCGCCTGCGGAGAACATATAACGCATCGCTGCATCATAGACTACCAGAAGAGAGAGAACGACCACCAAGAGTGCAGCCAAATAACCTGCATATTTTGAAATATGGTCCGCGTAAGTCATGTAAATATATCTCATATTATATATTCTACTTTATGGACAAAAATTTTATACAATTTATAAAACATTATGTGACCTTTTTTAAACAATATTCTAATGTATCAATCTTAATAGCAAGTCATGACAAAAGAAGTACTCTTGTATCACTATTGACACATTGATCACAATGGGTTATTCTAGGGTTTTTTATGCTGAAATATAGCACATTAAGAAAGAAGGAAATTACATAATCTACCAATACTTATTGTGAAAAAATAAGTACACTATAGGCACCAATAGAAACCATAGCATGATAGGGAAGTCCATCATACTCACCTTGTTCGGCGAGAACGTCTGAGCTTGGATGGTTTTGAAAATCGTCACTATACCCCTCCCAATCACTGTTAAACCGAAGTTTCCACTTTCCTTCAGCCGGAAAGCCAATGCTGTAGCTATCATGCGCATCACGGAAGAAATTGGCGACAATCACAACGTCATCTGATGCACCTCCTTTGTCCCAGCGATGAAAAGCAATGACATTTTGTACATCATTCAGGTGATAGACCTGAGTGAATTGTCCGCACAAACCGCGTGTGAAACCGTTGTGATTACACCGCAGTCCAATGAGATCGCGGTATAGCCTAACAATGCCGTGAAACTCGTCACATTGATCCCAATCGACGGGAATCGTATCACGGAACGATCCTCCTTCGAGGAACTCCTGACCTTGAAAAAGCATGGGGATACCTGGGGAGGTGAAAACCATTGCAGCGGCTAATGTTGAACGTTTTTGTGCATACCACCCTTTTGGGTCATTTGGGTTGATCTCTTGTGGTACTCGCGCCCTCCCATTTGCCACCTCATCGTGCGATTCGCTGTAAATGACCCGGTCGAAAGCATCATCGTTATAGCGATAGTAGATGGCATCACGGATAGCCGCAAGTGAGCGTTGCTCGTCTTTTGGTGTGATCACCGCTTGGCGTATGGGATGGACAAACATAGCATCCCATTGTGAGCCAAAACCTGCCCCTCCTGCTCCGACTTCTTTGGTGAGCCACCTGTTGTTTTGAAGATCCTCAGCAATCGTGATCCGTCCGGGAAACTTCTGTGTAATTTGACTATTGATCCATTGAAGCAGACTCCATCCCTCTGGCAAATCCTGCACGCTTGAACCGTCTACGGTACGGATAAATTGGGTGCAGTCGAAGCGAATACCGTCTATGTGATACTCCTCGAGCCACATCATAGCGTTATCCAGGAGGTACTGACGAACCTCACCACGTCCGTAATCTGGACGGGTTTCCCCCCATGGTGTGACCGCGCGGTCATCGTTGTAGAAGTAGATTCCTCCACGACCATTTTCGCTCCAGCCATCAAACTGCCAAAGATCAAGGTCACTTGGGCCGAGGTGATTGTAAACAACGTCCAGAATTACTGCAATACCAGCCTGATGGGCACGCTTGATGAACTTTTTAAATGCCAATGGACCCCCATAGTCAGTTTCTGCAGAAAAGATATGGGCGGGATTATAACCCCATGACCGTTCGCCTGCAAATTCACCCACCGGCATAATCTGGATCGCATTGACGCCGAGTTTTTGCAAATGTCCTAAGCGTGCGGATATTGATGCAAATTCACCCTGATGAACAACGTCCTCCTCATCATTGAATGTTCCGACATGAAGTTCATAGATTACAAGTTCATTCCATGGCACAAGTGTAAAGTCGTCCCCCTGCCAGTCAAAGTGTGTATCGTGGACGATAGCATTTCCAACTGAAGAGGTCACCTCCCTGGCATAGGGGTCGATACGCGCGAAATCTCCATTTGGTGTAGAAAGAAGGAACTTATATTGATCTCCAGCATGGGCATCAGCGATATTGATGTACCAATAACCGTTTTCTTCAGACTTCATCTGATGCTTGCTACCATCCCATTCATTGAACGATCCGATAACGGATACTCGCTTTGCATGGGGAGCCCACATACGAAATGCGACTCCCTGCGCATGTAGGATAGATCCCATCCCTGCAATCTTGGTTTTATTATCCATAATTTATTTCTTTCGGTTAAAATGAGCCTACAATGAAATATGTAATTACTATTTCTTTTTTAATTCAAAGATATCTTTTCTTCTATCTTTCAAATTGGTTACTGCCCCAAATTTATTGAGTTCTGTTAGCAAATCAATATCTACATCTGCAATGAGAACCATTTCACTGTTGGGCACTGCTTCTGCTTTAATCCCATTGGTAGGAAATGCGAAATCACAAGGTGTAAATACAGCTGATTGTGCAAATTGCATATCCATGTTATGTACATTTGGCAGATTCCCCACACTTCCAGCAAGTGCAACATAACATTCATTTTCAATAGCTCTTGCTTGGGAGCAGTGTCTTACTCTGGAATAGCCATTTTGTGTGTCTGTTAAAAATGGAACAAACAAGATATCCATACCCTCATCAGCAAGAAGACGGCTCAGCTCTGGAAACTCAGAATCATAACAGATAAGTATACCTATTTTTCCACAATCTGTGTCAAATGTTTTTAAACCGGTTCCACCCTGCATGCCCCATACTTTTGCTTCATCGGGTGTGACATGTATTTTCTCATATCTTTCCGTGCTTCCATCTCTTCGACACAAGTACCCAACATTATATAGATGACCATCTTTTATCTCTGGCATGCTTCCGGTGATAATATTGATATTGTAAGAGATAGAGAATTCTGAAAATTTCCTAACAATACCTTCTGTATGTTTTGCCAATTCTCGTATGGCATCCGGTTCTGACATGTGATTGTTTTCAGCCATTAACGGTGCGTTGAAAAACTCAGGGAACAAAGCAAAATCACAACGATATCCCGAAACAGTATCTATGAAGTATTCAGCTTGCTGCATCAGCTCATCAAGATTTTTATACGGTCTCATCTGCCATTGTATCAAGCCCAAGCGAACAATTTTTTTCTTTGTTGTGGCTTTTTTGTTAAGTCCCTCATAATAGATGTTATCCCATTCAAGCAAGACTGCAAATTCACCTGACTCTTTATCCCCTTCAAGATACCCTTTTAAGATTTTTGAGGGGTGAAAGTCGTTTGATATTTGAAAATTCAAAACAGGATCATTGATCTCTTTTCTTTTTACTTTTTCTATATACTCTTTTGGTGATAGTTCATTCGCATATTTATGATAATTTGGAATTCTTCCACCAAAAGCGATACCTTTAAGGTTGAATTTTTCACATAGCTCTTTTCTGTAGTCATATAAACGACGGCCCAAACGAAGCCCTCTGAATTCTGGTTTAACAAATACATCGACACCATAAAGAATGTCGCCACTCTCCGTGTGCGTATTAAAAGTATACTCTCCGGTAATTTCACTATAAGTATGATGATGTGAAAATCTGTCATAATCAACAATAATGCAGAGTGCACACGCAGCTATTTCACCATCAATCTTAATAACGACTTGGCCTTCTGGAAATTTTCCAATAAGTGTTTTAATCTGATTGTCACTCCAGTAGGCATCAGGCATCATTCCGTACGACTCAATCATGACTTCTTTTAATTCGCATGTATCATTAAGATTTAAAAATTCCAGCTCAATATTTTCTATATCTTGTATTTCCATTTTTTCTCATTTTTCATAATTTTAAGGGATTATACACGCTATTGGATAACAGTCGAAGTATAAATCTGTATGGTTCTTCCATATGCACCCTTGATACTCTCGTATAAATAGTGATATAATCAAACACCGTTACATCATAGCTATATAACATTGGGAGAGGAAATGAAAGAGATAGAAAAAAAATACCTTCTTAAGGACTCTATTATTTCTCTTATAGATGCATATAGTCTTAAGCCACACAAGATAACCCAATTTTATACAACCATTACACCTACAAATAGTGTGCGGTATAGACAAATGGATGATCAATACTTCAAGACCATCAAACATGGCACCGGCGCTTCAAGAGATGAAGAAGAGATGGAAATATCTGAACAAAAATTTCAAAAAAAGTTTGAAGACCGCATAAAAAATCCTATAAGAAAAAATAGATACATGTTTCTCTTCGAAGAAAAAGAATATTCTATAGATGTATTTAAAAAAGATTTCAAGGGTCTCTTTATCCTTGAAATTGAATTTCCAAGTATGGAAGATTTCGAACAGTTTAAACTCCCTGCAATACTTAAAACACATATCATTAAAGATGTGACCTTCGATGAATCATTTAAAAACAAGAACATGGTTTTATATGGCAGACCCCAGACAACGTACGATCTGAATACCATTTTCACTGAACTTGACAAAGAAGACATCGATGAACTGGATGCCTATTTCATCCCAAATCTCTCACCCCTTGATGCGCTGAGAGTCATCTTGTACAAGTATTCACTCTCTATACTTTTCTATAAAGAACGTATCATTCTGCATGGTGATACGGAAGACTTGCACCAGTTCAGAGTCAGCATTAGAAAATCTAGAGCTTTCTTAAAAGAGTTTGACTTTCTCTTTCCAAAAAAGCAGTATACCTATCTCTATGACACTTTAGCGAAGGTTGCAAAATTTACAAACCAAAAACGTGACCTTGATGTTATCAAAAATCGTCTACAGCACTTGGGGGAAAAACACGATACCGTCAAACAAGACATCAGCAAGCACCAAGAGGACGAACATCAAAAGATAATTAAAATGCTAAAAAGTGAAACATTCGAACATTTTTTCAAAGACTATCAAAGTGCACTAAAAAACGAGACGCTTGTAAATACTCACAATACCGCAGGAACCATAGAGCATACGGCCAAAAAAGTCATAGAAATGTTGCATCACAAGATTATCCTAAAGATAGACTCTTTGGAAAAAAGATTTGATACAGAAAAACTCCACAAGATCAGAATAGCCCTAAAAAAGTTTCGCTATCTGCTTGAAGAATTTCAACACATATTTGACGAAGAAAAAATTGATACAATGATACAAAAAGGTAAAACACTGCAGACATTATTGGGAAACTTCAACGACAGTGTCAATCAAAACAGACTCCTGCATAACTACTTCAAGGCTAACAAAAAAAACATACCTGACCGTAAAAAGCTTGAACACACCCTGCTGGATAAAACAACCAAAAGCCAGAAAAAATCAATGGCCCATGCCATAAAAGAACTGAATAAATTCAAAAGGAAAGCATTGAGACTTTAACTCACCACATGCAGGAGGACCAGCCTACTTCCAATACGTATCCAACCGTACATTCCACCCCTCTCGCCAACGCTCCTCACCTCTTGAAGGCGGGGAATTTTTAATACGTCTGCTCAGCATCTCTTTGGCTGAGAGAGCAAAAGCTTTTTGTTTATTGGACTCTTTTGGATCCATGCTTTCAAGTACTTGAAGCAATCCCCACCCCTGCCCCTTATAGCGTTCGCTCTTCAGTGTACCCTCGCCCTTAAAGTTAGTGTAGTCCAACAGTACATAAAGTCCCTCTTCATTCACAGAGCCATCTTTGTTGTGCATCACTTCATTGAAACGTCTTTGGACAAGCTCTTGTTTTTTAGGCTCATCTATAGTTTTCAGTATTTGGGGCAAAGCTTCGTTTAGGCGCTGTGCCATAAAAGCGGCCTGCAGAGGCATGGTGCTTTTGAGAAAAGTAAAAAGCTCCATATATTTTTTGCTTTTTGCTTTCTTGGCTGCATAAAATTCGGCTTTGGTATTCCAAGGTAGGGGCGTTTTGGAATTGAGCCAACTTGGCATCTTTACATCTCTATTTTCCATAAAAGCCAATAACATAGGAAAAATTTCTCTAAAACGTTCAGTATGTCCTCTGGAAAACCAGATGAAATGCCCTATGCCCACAGAGGCAAAGTCTTCCCCCTCATTCCAATGCACGAGGTACTTGTCAAGTCCTGCCCCTTCATTTTTCCATACTTTTTGGGCTATGAAGTCAGCCTGCTTGTCGCTAAGGTTAAGTTGTGTAGCAAAAAGTGCTGAAAATAGTAAAGAAAATAAAAAAATAAATCTCATAGTTACTCCATCATAATGTAATGTTTATTATAATACCGAAAATAGATTTATAAGGAAGTTTTTCAGTGCTTCACAAAAGAACATTTATCCTAAGCATAGTATTCTCATTATTTACAAGTTATCTCTTGGCAGAGCCAAAGATTGTAAAGCTAGATGAGCTCGACGGAAACTGGCATTTACGCATTATCGACGGTATGGAAGCACGAATAGCACGTGCTATTTTAGAATTTAATTCTCAAAATATGACCATCAGTGGCTTTGACGGATGCAATAAAATCTCCGGTACTCTCACGCTTGTCTCAGACAACAATATGACTTCTAAACTCATATCAACCAAAATGGCATGCAGAGAACCTATACACGCTTATGCAAGCAAAAAACTTCACGAAACGCTGGTGGAAGGATTTAGTATTGCCCACACACAAACAAATGGCATCGATGGCATCACTATCAAGAGTCAAAACCATGAACTCTTTTTTAAGAAGATGGGTAAAGAGACTACTTCGAGCTGGATGCCTTTTAATTTCGACTTTGATTCCGATAAAACAAAGTAGTCATTCAAACCCTAAACAAAACTTGGAGCATCATTGGCGAAGAGTATGAGGTCTCCTCTACGTGTCTGTTCTACGAGCATCGCCTCCATCTCGCCTTTGGTCGCAAGTTTCACCAACTTGTCCGCTTGCACATACTCTTTAAAAATAGCATAATTCAAATCTCCCGTTACCACCACCAGATCAAACACTTCATTCGCCTTCTTGGCTACCTGGATATTTAGCGCATCATCCACCTCAACCAGTCCCGGGGTAATGACCACCTTACGTCCTTCATGCGTGGTTGCCAAGTCAAAAGAAGCCATCATGCCGTCAATGTTACCATTGAAACTATCATCAAGTATGATTTTTCCTCCGGCATCTATACGCTGAAGTCTGTGATCCACAGATTTGAGCGTAGAAAGTCCCTTTTGTATCTGTTCATCGCTGAGTCCAAGTTCTTTGGCCACAAGTACCGCTGCAGCTAAATTCATAGCATTAAATGCACCCAAAATACTTGCAGAGTAACGTACGCCAGCCAATGTAAAGCTTGTGCTCTCAAGTGTTGCTTCCACATTTTCAATGACATACTCTGGCGCAGCTTCTTTGGTACGTATATCCAAGTTTTCTTTGCCTCCAAAAGTATGCACATTGGTCTCAGGTTTGACTTTGGCACTTTCATGTACCCAAGCCTCTTTGAGTCTAGAGGTTTTCAGTATTTCCATTTTGGTGTTACGGATGTTTTCGATGGTTTTAAAGTACTCTATATGTGCAGGGCCTATCTTGCCCACTACCACATAATGAGGGTTTACAAAGGTGCTGATCTCAGCGATATCCCCCTCACCTCTTGCGCCCATTTCAACCACATACACTTCTGTGTCAGCAGGCAAGTCTTCATTAATGTCTTTCA
The DNA here is from genome assembly GCA_024637255.1 of Sulfurovum sp. Classification (GTDB taxonomy): domain Bacteria; phylum Campylobacterota; class Campylobacteria; order Campylobacterales; family Sulfurovaceae; genus Sulfurovum. Next base: position 12,753 of record JAGXFO010000020.1, on the reverse strand, counting down.
TTACGCCACCAAGAGTATTTACCGAGCGTGGTGTTGCGTAGGTTTTGTACTTGGCTTTGAGCAAATGCTCGATGTAGTTTTTAATGCTTGTTTTACCGTAACTCGCAGTAATCCCCACTACTATGAGATTCTCCATCGCTTCTATTTTCTTTTGTGCTTTCACTTTGAAACCGCTAAAAAGCATCTTCTCTATCAAAAGTGAAATAAAATATGCTAGAAAAATGGGTACAACCACAATAAAATGATTAAACACTACCGCAATAAAAACAGCAAAAAGGAGCATGGCTGCAAAAAAACGTTTGACCCTTCCTGTAAATACCAAAGGCTTGTCAAGTCCTTTATACCAGAGATATAATGCAGCCAAATAAACAATGACAACGACAAAGCTGTAGTCACTCGTACCATCGACAAAAGCATAGAGAGAAAATGGTACCAGGAAGTAAACAAAATGCCACCATGCTTTAGTATGGTGAAAAAGCACACGGTTTAACTTGTAAGAGTACCACTGTAAGTTGGTAATGAAATAGTAACCCATAGCTAAGATAAAAAGTGTGTAAAAAATAGTGTGTAATAGTATCATTTTGCTAGTTCCCTGCATTGTTCTGTTATCGTTTTAGCGATAAAGTCTTTATGTGTCAAAAAGAAAAAGTGGTCCCCATCCAAAGGATAAAACTGACTGTTCTCTATGAGTCCTGCTATTTTCTCACCTGTATAGAGTGGTGTAGCCGTATCTTCCTTACCCCAAAAACACAGGGCTTTACCTTTACTTTTAGCGAATTGGCTTTCAAAGTCTTCATTGACTACATTTTTAAACGTCTCATACATCTCATGGCTCATACCTTGTGCATCCGGAGCCACAAAAAGTTCACGTATCTTCTTCATACCCAGAGGCTTAAGCAGTTTAAACGTAGCTATCTTTATTTTCACTGACCATGGCTTCACTGTCACCACGCCCGCAGAAGAAAGAAGGACCAAACAGGGTGTGTTGAGCAGTGTAGCAACTTTTCCGCCAAAAGAGTGTCCCATGGCTATGGATGCCCTGATGCCCAGCGCATCCATAAAGAGTTGCACTATGTTTGCATAATCTAATGTAGTTAAAATAATATCATTGGTACTCTTGCCAAAACCGGGCATATCCAAGTAAATATGTTTGAAATCTGGCAGAACGTTTCCAAATGCCTGTTTCATGATCTCTTTATTGCTTCCCCAGCCATGAAGTACAAGCAGTACCATTTCTTGTGTGGGATTTAGCAACTCATACGCGAGTTTAAAAGTATGTTCTTTGTAGGTTATCTCTTTGGAAGCCATATTTCACCGTTATTTTAAATTGAATTATTTTAACATAAAGCTACTATATCATTGGCTTCAAGTATGTCATGGTATCTATTTCGGGAAGATATGTTACACAAAGAGCTACCTGATCTTGAATTTAGAGAAATAATTTGACACAATCGGGTTTTATAATATACATTGAATGTAATCCGCAGCAATAAGAAAAATAAGTAAAGATACTATTGGTCAGTTTCGACTATTTTGTAGTGTTTGTCTTCTACTTTTACCCCAGGGGGTAAATGTTCTGCTTCGAAATAATCATATCCTTCTTTGAGATTTATCCAAAAATTATGCCACTCGTTCTCTGAATGCAAGGCCAAATTAGCTTCTGTCATACGAAAAGGGTAGGCATGCACCCAGACAACCTTCTGATCTTTCTGCAAGGCACCCTCCACTAGAGCATAAATCTCTTCCATCTTTGCATTCGTCATGGCATAGCATCCATCAGAAACACAGTTACCATGCACCATCAGGAATGAACCTGTACGGTTATATTCACGGTCGTATTTGTTTGGATAACCCAAATTAAAAGAGAGATGAAACTTACTATTTGGATTAAGTTGATATTTGCTTACTTTATAAAAACCCTCCGGGGACTGCCTGTCACCTTCAGCCAACTTTGGACCAAGACCTCCAGAATATGCGCATATAGCGTAATCTTTTAAGTGTTGGTATTCTGCTCCAGGGCGTATCCATACCTCCAAAAGAGACTCTTCTTTGAAGATACGTATAAATACAGGATCTCCAATTTTGGCTGAAAGAAGCATCAGTCCTTCCTCCAAAGTTCTGGTTATATATTTATTTTCTATGATACACTCCCTCAAGCGAACCTCTTGTCCCATACGTATCAAATCTTCTAAAGTTATCGTAGCATTAAAATCTATGGATGGCAGATGATATATATCTGAACTTACATTTCTTTCAGCAGAAGGAAGTGTAAGTTGTTTTGTTTTTTGAGGAGGATAAAGATAAAAAAGTATTAAAGACCCCACAAGAAGAAGCGTCACAAGGATATCAGCCAGTATCAGCCATGCCCTTGTCATCATTTAAACTTCTTAAAAATTAAGTTCTTGGATTTTATTATAATTGTAGACATCAGAAAATACCAACAATTTACCATTTTGATCCACATAAGTTGTTAGGTATGCTGTATGTACCGGCAGATGCTTTGTAATTTTCAAATAATGTGTCTTATAACTGTCATATTTTTCTTTGACATCCTCATACTCATGTGCCGTATAGTTTTTACTGATGTATTCAAGCATATATTTTGGATCTCCAAGTCTTATACAACCATGACTAAATGCACGCTCTTCTTTCTTGAAGAGATGTTTTGTCGGAGTATCATGCATATAAACAGAGTGATTGTTTGGAAAAATAAACTTCACTCTTCCTAGTGCATTTTTATCTGAAGGTATTTCGATGAACTTAAACGGCACATGTCCCTTACCACCCTTATATGACTTTGCATCAATAGAGTTAAAGCTCAATGCCGGCGAATCAAGGTCATAATCTTTACGTATAACCAAACGATGACTTTTCAAATACCCCGGATCTCTCAAGGCATCAGGGATAATCTCATTTCGTGCAATGCTATCGGGCACATTCCATGTAGGGTTCAGTGTGATATACTGAAGATTTTCAGAGAAAACAGGTGTCTTATTTTTTTTCGTACCTACGATTACTTTCATTGTTACAGAAGTTTTATTATCTTCAATCACGCGAATCTGATACTCTGGGATATTCACCAAAGCATAGGTGTTACCTAGACCCGGCTTTAACAACTTTACTCTTTCAATATTCAAACGGATATCATATAGTAGTTCTGGCGATGTTTTTCCTGCTTTTTTCAAAGTATTGTATTGTGCGATGAGTGCATTAAACTGTCCATATTCAGGCACATAAGGCTCCAGTATCTGCTCTATGCTCTGTCTTGCCTGAAGCTTCATCTTTATGTCTGATTCACTTACTTTTTGCTCATAGGTTTCATAAGTGGTTGTCATTTGACCGTCTATCTTTTCTTTTCGAGATGCATTGACCAGACATCCATTGGCAAGGTTTTTAGTGTATGCTACAAGCATTACGGTCATCAGCTGATTATCCTGACTCTCTTTAGTTTTTTCATAAAGTGCCTGCTGATTACAGATAGACAGATATTTGTCTTCTGCTAGTATGCTTAAAAATTCACTTTTTTGGGCACTGTCCCACATTTCCTTGGGTACTTCTTTAGGTACTTCTTTTACTGGCACATTATTAGCACATCCACTAAGCACAATGGCCAATATAACAGCCAATATAATCTTTACTCTAGTCCCCATGTATAACTCCCTTAATATTTTGCGCACAACTATAGGCGCTTGAAAATGCCCACTGAAAGTTATATCCTCCCAGTTTTCCTGTTATGTCCAATACTTCTCCTATGAAATAAAGTCCATCCTCTTTTTTACTCATCATCGTTACCCTGTCCACCTCAGATGTATCCACGCCACCTTTAGTAACTTCCGCTTTCGCATAACCAAACGTCCCTGCAGGTGAAAAACCATAACAACTCAAAGTATGAAGTATTTCTTCTTCCTGCTTTGTAAGCCAATGATATGGTTTGTCTTCTAGGCGGAATTGTAGCAAAAATGCCTTTGTAACACGCTTTGGCATAGGCAAGAGCGAAGATATCTGCTTTTTACTGCCTTGCACACTTTTCCAAGAGAAATTTGGCAAGAAATCTATCTGAATCTTTCCTTTTTCCCAATACAAAGAAGCATCAAGTACTGCGGGGCCGCTTATGCCTTTATGTGCAAAAAGCAAAGCACCCTCACAGACAGTATCTCCTATGTATATCTTTACCTCTACAGAAACCCCGGAAAGCTCCTTAAAAAAGAATTGCTCTTTTTGTACAGTAAGTCCTACAAGTGCGGGTGCTGTTTTAACAATGTTGTGTCCAAATGATTCTGCAATGTCATACCCTATACCACTTGCCCCAAGTATAGGAAAACTGAGGCCACCTGAAGCGACTACCACTGCTTTGGCTGTATGAGTTCTTTTATTTGTCTTTACGTAAAAAACATTATCGCGCTTTGTGACCTCCAGAACTGTCTCCCCAGTCTGAACCTTTTGTTTTTGACTCTCTTTTAAAAAAATATCCAACAACTCTTTGGCAGAATCCTTACAAAAATACTGTGTGTCTTTTTTAATCACAGGATGCAAATGTTGTCTCTGCAACCATCGTATCAGTGCTTTTTCATTAAAAATTTTCAAAGAAGGTCTTACAAAATCTGCATCTCCAAGATAATATTCTGTTCCCATAAGGGTATTGGTAATGTTACATTTACCTCCACCTGAGATCAGTATCTTTGCGCCGAATTTGGAGTTTGACTCTATGACAGTGGCACTGTTTTTAGGCAAGAGAGAAGCCAACATCAATGCACTTGCTCCGCCTCCAATGATGATGAGTTTATTATCCATGAACAACATTATATCTGAAGCTACACACAGAGTGCACATATCTGTACTAGAATTTCTTTAAAAAGGTTTAATAATGAAAAAAATGATTGCTCTTTCGTTTCTTATTGTCAGTGTAAGTTCTCTGGCTTATGCGGCAGAAAGGTATGATACTACTGCATTACGAACTGTACAAAAGTTGTGCACCTCTTGTCATGGAACGCCATTTTATTTGGCTAAACAGATAGATAACGATGACTGGAAATTCTTTTTTAACACTCCAGGGGAACTGGAAAAAATACATAAAGACAAGCCCGAAGCACTTACCAGTCTTAAAAGTTCGCTTTTCAAACAACGTAAAAAGCGTATTTTAAAATTTTTCATAGATAACTCAATGTATTCTGGTGCCGTAAACGGATGTGATTCAAACTTCTGCGGGACCAACCATTAATGTAGGCTAAAGTTTTCTTTTATGTTCATTTTGATATCATCAAATATTAAAACGGACAAGGAGAGGATATGCGAAAGATTACATTGGTACTTTTAAATCTCATCACTTTTTCCTATGCAAGTCTCTTTACCATTACAGACCAAAACGGTAAAGTATTTCAAAATAAAGATATGCACCATTCACAAAATGAATGCCTCAAACAAAAATCCACAGAATACTCACTCCAAGCCATTTATGACGAATTGCACCATGCAGAAAATCTTGCACGCATGGCTGAAGCTGCACGCAAAAGAGCTGAGCGAATCTCAAAGGCTCAGAAAGAAGCGGCAAAAGTAGGGGAAACCTACGAGATCTCAGAGATAGACAAACAGAAACTCTTAGAAGATGCCAAATATTTCAAAGGCGGGAAATATGTTTGGGGGGGTACAACTCCAGAAGGGTTTGACTGCTCAGGCTATGTGCAGTACCTCTATAAAAAACACAACATTAACCTACCAAGAACAGCATGGGCACAGTCCCAAAAAGGTGAAATGATAGACATGGCCCACTTGCAAAAAGGGGATTTGCTCTTTTTTCTTACTGACAAAAAACGCGGTATTCCCGTGACCCATGTGGGTATTTATATCGGCGATGGTAACTTTATACACGCAGCATCCAAGAAGCAAGGTATCATCATTTCTCCTCTGATGCATGGTAGGTATGCCGATATCTTTGTCTCTGCTCGCAGAGTTGCAGCACAAGCCTAATTACATTTAAATTATATTTAACATAATTAGATACAATAGTTTTATCGTACAAGCATGAAGGAATTCCATTGGTCAATGTCAATCGTTTTTTATTTCTTATCTTAATTATGGGAGTGTTTATTTCTATCAGTTTTATTAGCAGAACCATACTGCTTTTAACAGATTTTATACAAGTTGATGTGGGAATTTTATCGATCCTTAAACTCTATGGTGTAGGATTATTTTATGATTTTGTAGCTTCTGTCTATTATATTATCCCTCTGGTTATCTACCTTGCCGTCATTCCCAATAGGCTTTTTAATACGAAAATCCATAAGCTAATTTTTTTGTCATTTTTTTTCATAGCCACCTATCTATTGATCTTCAATGCCGTGTCAGAATGGTTTTTTTGGGAAGAGTTCGGAAAAAGATTTAATTTTATTGCAGTTGACTATTTGGTTTACACGCATGAAGTGATACATAATATTCTTGAATCTTATCCTGTACCGCTTTTGGTCAGTATTATCTTCATCGTCAATAGTATTTTATTTGTTCTTATTGTTAAAAAAACTTCATTGTTTTCGAGGATTTTCAGCTCAAATCAAACTTTTTTGCAAAGAGCTAAAATAGCTGTGATTTTCTTACTTTTACCTATACTTTTTTTCAACATACTAGACAGGCAAAACCTCTCAGAAATATCAGACAATCAATACAACAATGAACTGGCTAAAAATGGATTCTATTCACTTTTCTCTGCTTTCAGAAACAATATTCTTGACTATGATAAGTTTTACAAAACAAAAGCGACTTCTACAGTTATGAACCATTTGGATGGGTTGGAACATTTTAACGATAAATACCTCAAAGTACTAACCAATGAGGACACTAAAGAATTGAAATATAATGTTATGTTGATTATGGTGGAGAGCCTGAGTGCTGAATATATGGGTGTCTTTGGTGATGACCATAACCTTACTCCCCATCTAGACACATTGGCCCAAAAATCATTATTTTTTAATCACTTCTACGCTACAGGTACAAGAACCGTAAGAGGCATGGAAGCAGTCACACTCTCTGTGCCGCCAACTCCAGGAAGCAGCATCGTCAAACGACCCGATAATCACAATATGTTTTCAGCAGGGTTTATCTTTAGAGAAAAAGGATATGAAAACAAATTTATCTATGCAGGATACGGGTATTTTGACAATATGAATAATTTTTTCTCCAACAATGGTTTCAATGTTGTTGATAGAAGTGATTTTAAAGAAGAAGAGATCAGTTTTGCTAATGTCTGGGGTGTTTGCGACGGAGATCTGTTCAACAAGGCCTTAAAAGAATCTGACAAAAGCTATACAGAAAACAAACCGTTTTTTAATTTCATCATGACCACCTCCAACCATAGGCCCTATACTTATCCAGAAGGTAAAATAGATATACCCTCACATACAGGAAGAGATGGCGGTGTCAAATATAGTGATTATGCTATTCATGATTTTTTAGAGAAATCAAAATCAAAACCATGGTTTAAAAATACAATTTTTGTCATTGTTGCAGACCATAATGGTGGAAGTGCAGGAAAAAGTGATCTTCCGTTATGGCGTTACAAGATCCCTCTTATTGTGTATGCCCCAAACATTATAGAACCAAAAGTCATCCATAAACTCTCGTCACAAGTTGATACCATGCCCACACTGCTTGCCATGATGAAGTGGAATTATAAGAGTAAATTTTATGGAAATGACATATTGGATCCGAAGTTTAAAGAGAGAGCCTTTATTGGCACTTACCAAAAACTTGGGCTGGTAAAGGATAAAAATCTCTTTATATTAGAACCTAACAAAACTATTCACCAATATAATATCACTAATGAAACTTTGAGAAATGAGGAATATAAAGAGATAGATACTATCTCGCCAAATGATGAATTGGATACTATTACCTATTATCAAAGTTCCAGTTATTTCTACAAACACCATCTTGATCGATGGGAGAAAATGAATAGTTCTTTTTAAAGTTACTTTAAAATAAAAAAGCCTCCCGCACAGATGCCATGATACATCTTTATGACATCTGGTGAACGTTGTAATTTTGGCTTATAAATGATACCCTAGCTGCACAATCATATTGTGTGGCTACTTAATGAAATACAAAATTTAAAGACGCTGTAATCTCTTCAAAGCTTCTTTAACCAGTGTACTTGTATCTCCTGTTGCACCCGAAAGTGCCTTCTGGATGGCATCTTTTTTAAATCCTAAACTTTCCAGTGCCATCATGGCTTCACCCATTGCGCCGCTATTTGCACTCGTTTCATGTCCGTCCACGATGAAGTCTGCAAGTTCCACAAGTATGCGACTGGCTGCCTTAGGTCCTACTCCTGGCACACGCTTGAGCATACTCACATCTTTTGATGCTACCACCTTAGCAAAGGTCTCTGGCGTAAAGGTAGAGCAGATAGCCAGGCCCACTTTGGGGCCTACCCCATTTATCTTCAGTACCGTATCAAACATCTTTTTTTCATGTATATTGCTAAACCCAAAAAGCATATTGGCATCTTCACGGATGACTTGGGTGACAAAGAGCTTGACCTTGCTTTCTTCAATAGCATTAGAGGTATTGATGGACACATGCACCTCATGGATGATCCCGTGAACATTCAGGTGAACAAAAGTGGGTTCTTTTCTCTCTACTGTGCCTTCTATACCTACTATCATCTTTTGCCCTTTTTATTTTTCTTAATATAAGTATAACGTCACTTCAAGCCAACTGGGTAAAAATATGTCATATTGACATATTTTTACCCAGTTATGATAATGCCTCTTTATCAAGCTCCTCTGAATAAAGTTTTTTTATGTAACATCGAGTAAAGACGGAGCGAAGGCTTTTAAGGGAAGCTTTTCTATCTAATCCCAATTATACAGTTGTGTTTTACAAATAAATGATAAAATATACAAAAAAAGGAAGGCACAATGCCTCACATACTAATACACAACGCAGATGCGTGCAAATATGAGTACCGTATAGATGGGCATATTGCATATATTACCTATGATGATCGAGATGGAAACATGCACCTGACACACACAATAGTACCAGATGCGCTTGCTGGAAAAGGCATTGCAAAGACTCTTTTAGAAGATGTGCTTCAGGAGATTAAAAAAGCAAACAAAAAAGCTGTAGCACAATGTTCATACATTGTAAAATATCAAGAAAAAAACCCACAAGCAAGCGACATCTTTGTATAAGTCTTTCAACAGTTTTAGTTTTCTTTCTGTCAGTATGTATCTTCCGTGAACTACCCCGTCATAAATGACGGAGCTTCCTGGAAACTCCCAACTATTGTCAGGATATTAAGAGACTTTAGCGGTAGTCCCTTCCGCATTGAGTATATTAACTAAGGCATTATAGTCTGCATTTTTTTGAAGACCGCACGCTACACATTCAAACTTTGACTGGGGTTTTCTATTAAATTGTAGCCTGTAATATAATACAATGTTAGGTATATATTGAAATATGAATTAAAATCTACAAGACACGCAAAATATTTGCTTCAAGCACACATCATTTATTAGTGCTTTATCCTCCACGCATAGCTTTATCTGTTTTAGACATAGGGGTCAGGTGATGCTGATGTTATCTTTTGTCCTGTTTGATTTAATTTCATAAATTAATGGTCATAAGATCTAAAAACCTGAACTTTCGCACCTAATTCAAACAAAAAATCCAATTTAAAATACTATATAATGGCGGTTTGCAACCGTCTATATTATCAATCTTGACATATAAAATAAGTTCATTTAAGTCCCTATATTAGGCGATTTTAGCTATAATACCAATAAAGAATTTAGCCCATGAACCTCCAAGAACAAATCCTCTCCGCCATCAATACAACCCTTAAAAACCCAATCTATCAAACACTGCAGCTTTTAAATATCAAGAGCATCTTAACAAGTGCAAACTTTGTGAAAAAAAGAGAAGGGGTGGCACCCCATCTCGTAGTATTACACTTTGTCTATATGCTGGTTATGAATAAAAAGATAGCAACCTTTATGCACCAAAGTAACGATAGTTTTAAAAAAGACACCTACTACAGACTCTTGCAAAACAGTAGCTACAACTGGAGAAAGCTTCTCTCTTTAAGCACCCTAAAAATCTTAAAACTTTTGCATAAAGTACAAGATGCCAGGTCAGTGAAAGTCTTTATTATTGATGATACCGTTGAGGGCAAAACAGGGAAGTATGTTGAAGGGAGCCGTGACGGGCTTTGGAGCAATAAAGAGAAGCGAACTATCAGAGGGATCAATGTGGTCTCTTTGAACTATAGTGATGGCCACTCTAACTTCATGCTGGACTTTGCTATCTCTATGGGAAACTATGCACGGGTAAAGCTTGAAGAGTTTGCCCAAGAGTTAGATTACAGAACGACTGCTTACAAACGAAGACTGGAGATAATGGATGGGAAGTCTCAAATTGCTATCGATATGGTCAAAAGAGCCATAAAGAGCGGTATTTATGCCGATTATCTTCTTGTTGACAGTTGGTACAGCAAACCAGTCTTTATCAAAGAGATGAACGATATGGGCCTTAAAGTCATCTCAAGGATTGCCAACAACAATAAGATTTGGAACTTCACAGGAAAAGAAAAAACATTGGGCGCTATTTATGAAAAGTCTAAAAAGATCACAAATGAAAAAACAGGAAAATATGGCAAAAAGATTCAGTTTAAATATTTCTCTGTTACAGTAGAGCATAAAAACGCAGGCAAACTCAAAATAGTTTTTATCAAAACAAGTGACAATTTAATCCCTATTGCCTCTACCGATCTAGAGATTAACGATGAAGAGATTATTGAGATCTATAAGAGACGATGGGATATAGAACAAGGCTACAAAGAGCTTCGTGAACACTTCGGATTTGGTAAAGAAGAAAATAGGATCTATGAAGCACTTATTGCAAGAATGACACTCTCATTCTTTGCCTATAATATTGTCAGCTATATCAACAGAATAAGTCATGAACCAAAAACCATCGGTGGATTGTTTAAAGACCTAGAATGTGAGCTGCACACTCTTTCTATTGCCATGCAGGCATTTATTGAAATCATGGACAAAATAGCCAAAATCGAAACCATTGTAAATAGAAATGAGGATTTCATGAGTATAATAGCCACTCTACGAAGCACAACTCAAGAATTGCTTGGATTTAGGTGCGAAAGCTAAGTTATTAACACCAAGAGATGTCATATCCATAATCAATCTACGTAGCACTTTTGGACGTGGTAAAGCAAGAATAACTGTTAAATCAAGTTTAGCTGGTGGTTTTTTATCCAATATAACATCTCTAAGAAGTACTTCATTGTTATTAATTTTAGCAATAGTAGCCTTGCCTATGTTACCACCAATCTCAGCGATTGTTAAACTATCCCCTACCTTAGATTTGAGTACCTCTTTTATATGCGTAATTTGTGTTGGGTCACTAATGCTTGTAGCGTCTTTGGGTAATAAAATACAGTTCAAATGATGACCTCATCAATAGTAGGTTGTGATATACTTCATACTTTAGCAACCCTATGCTGAGAATGGGCTTCTTTTAGACTACTTTTAGTTTACCTTGATAGAGTAGAATAAAACTAATAAAGGAGATACAATGGAAGAACTTCTCAACTTTAAACCCGAAGCTGGTATAAAAGTTTCCCTCTTTATAAGTGATCCTAAACATGCTGGTATTATTACCCAACAAGAAGCAGAAGATTTGGGTGCAAAACTATTTACATATACCTATGGTAGCGAAGCTATAGGAGAAAAAACAACATGGTACTGGGCAATCAATGCTGAAGATGCCACGATACTCTTAGCACGTTATACCTACTTTGGACCACCTACTGGTATCGCTGCATATGATATGTTGGCACTGTTATGTAAAAATAAAACCGTACATGATGCTTCCCTCTTGACCTATAAAGGTTTGGAACGTTTTCTTAGAGATAACCCTTCTACACCTGCCATTTCACCTTCAGATAACTATGTTGTCACCCTGGCTCTTGATTCTGTTTTAGAAGCTTCAAACGAGTACTATGGTGTCGCCTTGGGACGTGAAGACTTGACCCTGCCTTGCAAAGATACACCTATGAGCTTAAGTGCCATAAAAAGAAGCATAGCGCTTCATGACATTCAGACACTTAAAATACTAGCACAGTACACTAAAGCTGGCACCAATGATACAAATTGTCATGAGACACTTGAAAGACTCCTACTAGACAACAAAAAGGTCACAGAAGTCAAAAAAGAGACAAGTACTACCATATCTGACATCCCATTTCGAGAGATGGACAGCAAAGAAAGGATCATCGCTGTTAACAAAGTCATAGATGGGTCTGTACGTGAGTTTCTTGTGATGGATGGAGGGGACGTAGAAATACTTGATGTCAAAGAAAATGGGGAAAATATAGATATCTATATACGTTACTTGGGTGCATGTAATGGCTGTGCCAGTTCTAGTGTTCACACGCATCCACTTGGCCACCCGCGCGCATAAACACTTGGCCAGCTGAGAAGGTAAAAAATATTCTTGCGTTAGTATAACATAGGTGGCCAAGTAAATTATGAATTGGCTAATATTTCTCTCATAGATGGACCACTCAATTCAATTTTATGGGCAGTATGAATAAGTCTGTCTATAATGCTCCCACAAATTCCAACCAAAAAAGAGAACTTTTTTATTCCAAATGCTAAGATTAGATATGAGAAATATACAGAGGATTATGCGATGAGCAGAAAGAGAAAAACATATGGTGCAGACTTCAAAGCAAAATTG
>JAGXFO010000019.1 GCA_024637255.1 Sulfurovum sp. | reverse complement strand
TTTGATAATGTTCCCGTCTGGCTGCAAAACAACCTCGCCTAGTTTAGACAACTCATCTTCAGCAAGACCCATAACCGCAAGAACTCTTCCTGCAAGAGAGATATCACTCTCTACAACTTCAACACCTGCTGCCTGTGTAAACGCATTGACGATTGGTAATAATGAATAGGTTGCAAGGGCTGGTGCCTCATCGATTTTTGACCAGATTATTTTTGGTAATTTTGACATTAAATGTTCCTTCAATTTAAATTATTGTGACAGCATGGTAACACTTTTTTAGTATCAGACAATTGAATAGTATGTTACTAAAAAGTTATCTTATTTATTTGTTTCCATACTACACAGATTGTGCCTATCATTACCTTTTGCGCCCACCTATCTAACAATATATTCTGCAGGAAAACCTATTGCTACAGGTGTATGAAGTCTTACAAACAGTTCACAATCGCCTACACTACAGAGTTCGTACGGAACATAAAGAAACCTGGCAGATATTTTCTTTTCTATCTGACTTTTTTCTTCCAAGTGTAACCTTATAGCGCTAGGTACATCTTTCACAAATTTTTCAGGGATAAGTGTATCAACTGCAAGAACCATCACATCTATATGACCTTCTTCTAAACGTGTTTTTAATGTATCTTCCAGTAAAGTATAGCTTTCCTTAGAATCCTTTCTTGCATTCTCAAAAATTTCTATGGCGCCTGCACTATTCAATAACATCAAGAATGGCTGAAAAAAATTTGTTTTTTCCAACTGATTCTTGGCTCGCTCAACAGCTTTTTCTAAAACAAGCATCGCTTTTTCATCATGACTAACTGACATTGGCCTATCTTTTTGCTTATGGTTTCGTACGTGTAGAAGTCATACCTAAACTAAGCCAGCTTTGTATACCGCCACGATACCACTTCATCTTTTTAGCAGGATAGCCTAATGCCAAAAGCGCTTCTATCATTTGTGAAGACTGTTTACACCATACTCCATTGCAAAAAAGCAGGATTGTTTTGGCTTGCGAAAAATCATAAGCACCTTTTTTGCCCTTTACTCCAAAAAGATCAAGTGCTTCTTGTTTTTCTTTTTCAAATTCGTTATATGTTGTAAAGTGATCAAAAGGGATATTTATGGCACCTGGTATACTCACGCTTTCGTACCAAGAAACTTTTCTACTGTCTACCAGCAACATTTGCTTATCATCTTGCATCTCTTCCAAATGCTCCAACACTTCAAGCTCACCATATGTTTCTATATCATCATGTATCTTCATTGGTGCTATATCTCCAGACGAAGTAATAAATGTCTTTTTACAAAAATCTGCTACATCCTTATTGGCATATGACCCCTCCCAATGCTCTTTTGGATCCAAAGGAATTTCTCTGCATCGCAAGTCTGTATCTCTTGAAACAGTTACTTTTTTAGACTTTCCGTCAGGTGCGGTGTAGCTAATATCAACACTGTGGTCGTGCAATATAGTGATATTATTTTCAGCATATACAAAAGATATGCAAAGTAGAGAAAGTAATAATTTTTTAAACATGTTAGTCTCCTGTGTATTTTAAACAAGTTTATCTGAATGAGCTTAAAGTTCTATTCTTCAGTACTCAAACTCTCCTCCAGATAAACGCCAAGCTCTTTAGCTTCCTCCATAATAAGTTCGCTCACCTTCATCTTAGACTCAATGATGACATCTGCGAGCTTAGACTTGATATGAAGCTCCAAAGGTCGTTTGCCCGGATATTTTTCTACAAGACACATGAGTTCTTCAACCATTTTTGTATCTGGCATGAGTTTGAGTGCTAGAATGAGCGGTGGCTGTTCTGGCTCAGGTGTATGTTTTTCTTCTTTTTTGACTTTTATTTTCTCTTTTCTTGCATCTTTTAGAGATTCTATTTTGAGTATGTTCATACGCGTAAAATCTCCATCTTTTCCTATCTTCACTTTAAAGGCGATAGGCTTAGTGCGGTCAAAGTCCTCTTCCAGTTCTTTAAGTTTATTTTCAAAGAGCATGAGTTCGATGTTCCCATGCAAGTCCATGATGTTAGCGATGCCAAACTTGTTACCCTTTTTACTTATCTTCTCTGTGATGCTTTCAATTTTCCCTATGAAAAGCGCTTCCGAACCATCTGCAAGGTCGTCTATCTCTGAGCTCAGGGTGTAATTTATTCCCTCCAGAGCTTCTCGGTATTTGTCCAATGGATGTCCCGAAACATAAAATCCAAGAGACTCTTTTTCAATCTCCAGTATTTCCATGGGTTCAAACTCTGCCATATGCGCAAGCTCCAAAGTGACAGAGGTCATCCCGTCATCTCCACCAAATAAAGAACCTACAGCCTGTTTTTTGGCATCTCCTGCTTTTTTGGCAGTTTCTATAATATCCTCTATTTGCGAAAGCATCGCCTTACGGCTGTAACCAAAGCTGTCGAACCCGCCTGCTTTAATGAGTGATTCAATCACTTTTTTGTTTACTTTACTTGAGTCTATGCGCGAAACAAAGTCTGAAAAGTCTTTAAACTCTTCATTCCCTCTGGCAAAAAGCATCGTGTTGATGGCGATGTCTCCAGCACCCTTAATAGCACCCATACCAAACATGACAACTTCATCACCCCCAATGTTTCGAGCTTCAAACATAATCCCGGACTTATTAATATCCGGGGGAAGAAGTTTAATCCCCATACGTTTAAGTTCGTCTACATATTTAACTACTTTATCCGTATTGTTTTTCTCCAACGTCAAGATAGCTGCCATAAATTCTGTGGGGTAATAGTGCTTCAAATAAGAAGTATAGAAAGTAATCATTGCGTATGCTGCAGAGTGTGATTTATTAAAACCGTACCCTGCAAACTTTACGATGAGATCAAACAGTGTTTCTGATCTTTCTCTGTCAAAACCTTTTTTAACAGCGCCCTCTGCAAACTCTTCTTTGAGTTTGTCCATCTCTTCTTTGACTTTTTTACTCATCGCACGACGCACCAGGTCTGCCCCGCCAAGGCTAAAACCGCCAATAGTTTGTACAATTTGCATAACCTGTTCTTGATAGACAATAACCCCATAGGTAGGCTTAAGTATAGGCTCCAGCTCTGGGAATATATAGGTAATCTGAGCGCGACCGTGTTTACGTTCAACAAAATCTTCTAGCATCCCTGACTCCATCGGTCCGGGACGGTAAAGTGCGAGCATCGCAATGACATCTTCAAAACCGTTTGGTTTAAGCTTTTTAGCAAGCTCTTGCATGCCGGCAGACTCTATCTGGAAAAGCCCCAGCGTCTCGCCTTTACCGATGTAGCTATAGACCTCTTTGTCTTCGATGTTTTCTTCCACGAAATTGATGCGCTTGCCATGTCTTTTTTCTACCAACTGCAATGCCTCTTCAATAACGGTGAGTGTCTTAAGTCCCAGAAAGTCAAACTTGATAAGATCCACATCTTCAACATATTTGCCAGAGTACTGTGTTGCAAGCGTGTCAAGCCCTGTAGGTTTGAACAGCGGTGTTTTTTGCCAAAGTGGTTCATTTGAGATAACCACACCCGCAGCATGTGTCCCGGCATTGCGGTTAAGGCCTTCCAGTGCCAGCGCATACTCCCAAGTACGTTTTGCCTGAGGATCACTTTCCAGCAGTGCTTTAATTTTAGGTTCTTTTTCATAAGAACCCTTTAGGTCAATGCCAAGCTCATCAGGAATAAGTTTTGCCATGGCATCAGCCTTAGAGTAAGGCATATCAAGTACGCGCGCTACATCACGAATGACTCCCTTGGCAAGAAGTTTACCAAAAGTGATAATCTGTGCAACGTTATGTCTTCCATACCTGTCAACTACATAATCGAGTATCTCTTGACGTCTTGCCTGACAGAAATCCATGTCTATATCTGGCATAGAGATACGTTCTGGGTTCAAAAAACGCTCAAAGAGCAGGCCATACGGTATAGGGTCAATGTCGGTAATACCCAGTGAATAAGCCACGAGCGAACCGGCCGCAGAACCACGCCCGGGCCCTACAGGTATGCCCATCTTTTTTGCTGCGTCCACAAAGTCCCAAACGATAAGCATGTAGCCAGGGAACTTCATAGAGTTAATGATGCCCATCTCTACTTGAAGTCTATCTCTATACTCTTGGTGTTTTTCATGTGGGACTATCTTAAGACGATTTTCAAGTCCTTTTTTAGATTCTTCAATAAAAAGCACCTTATCATTTTCCAGTGAATACTCAATCTCAGGTTCAGGCATAACGATGCCAGATTCTGCACCACGCTCTCTGGCAAATTTGAAGTTAGGTGGAGTGGGGTCACCTAATTTTATCTCAAGGTTGCATTTGTCTGCTATTTCCTGAGTATTTTCCAGTGCTTCGGGGATATCTGCAAAAAGTGCAGCCATCTGTTCTGGCGATTTTACGTAAAATTCATGCACGGAGTGACGGAGACGGTTAGGATCATCATAGAGTTTGTTCATCGCGATACACATAAACGCCTCATGCGCATCTGCATCTTTTTGTAAGGTATAGTGTGTGTCATTGGTTGCAATAATCTTAATGCCAGTCTCTTTTGAAATCTGGATGATCTGCTTGTCAATACGGTGCTGGTCACCGATACCATGGCGCATAAGCTCAAGGTAGAAATCGTCACCAAAGATAGCCTTGTACTCTAAAGCTACCGCCTTGGCTTTCTCATACCCTTCTGCACCAAATTTGAGGTTTCTGTCTGAAAGATTTAAGTGCCAGTTGACTTCGCCCTGCAAACAAGCGGACGAGCAGATAAGCCCCTCGGAACATTCAGCCAATAACTTTTTATTGATGCGCGGATAGTAATAAAACCCATCAATGTAACCTTTAGAACTAAGATACATAAGGTTTTTGTATCCTACATCATTTTTTGCATACAGACAAATATGAAAACGCTGACGCATACTCTTGTCGCCCAATTCTTCCTGATTATGCAAATATGCTTCCATGCCGATGATAGGCTTAATGCCTTCTTTCTTCATGGTATTGTAAAAGTCTATCGTGCCAAACATATTCCCATGGTCCGTCATGGCCACAGAGGTCATACCCTGCTCTTTTATCTTTTTGGCAAGCGCTTTTATCTTGTTTGCGCCATCTAGCAGTGAGTACTCAGTATGGAGATGAAGATGGGTAAATTGGGGGAGTTTTTTTGGTTCTTCTGACATGATGTAGACCTTTACTTGTATTGGCTTTAATATAGCAAAGCTTAGGTAAATTTAGATTGAAAAAGGGAGCGCTCGCCCACATAAATGCAGGAGACCGTATCTTTGTCCGCTTCTTTTAAAAAATATCTACCAAGATCTTACTGTCTGATGACAAGAAAGGCATTTGCTCAAAATAAGCATGTAGTTATTGGCAGCACCATATTTATCACCTGTTTCAAAGGTAGCCAAAATCTCATCTGCTTGATATAATAATTAATATAATATTTTATTATTTAAATATAATTTTATTTTTAATATTATTTATTGTACAATATATTATCTATAAACATAAAAGGTTCTACTATGAAAAAAATAATTATTTCGTCTATGGCATTTATTGCATTATTATTAACAAACGCGCAAGCTGATTTTAACTTTGAGAATATACTCAAGGACATGAAGGATGCTGCTACAACCATGACTAAAGATGCTGAAGACTCTTCAGTTGTTGTTTCCTCAGACATATCAAGTGCTGTCAAGACAGTTTCTGATGATTCAAAAGCTTCCGCACAATCAGCAAGAAGCGTTTCAAAAAATACCAATGTTCCTGTAAAAACAATCTAGGAAAAAACAATCATTTATTCTGCCCACAAGAAGAGGTATACCTTTTCTTGTATCCCTTTCTCTGCCAGTCACCTTTGGTAGCGTTTCACTCCTTATGAAAAAAATCATAACTTCCGTTTATTATACATATAAATTGTACGCTATTATACGGTTCAATCTTACACGAAGGATTTATATGAATACTGTTAGACACTACATACTGAGTTTTGTCCTGCTTATGCCTGCTCTTCTTCTTGCTTCTGCTACGCAAAAAAATGACACTGCTTCGAAATCAAATGATGATGCACTTGCTGTATTTTATACCATAGAAGGCAATATTCAGGAAAAGCATAATGAAATTATTAGGCAAAAAATAAAAAGTACAGGGTTTCAACTTACGGATCCGCACAAAAGAGTAAATGATCAGTATAAAGTAAAATATGGCTCAACAGTATTGGATGTTCTTACTTTTCTACCTGTAGTCAATGATGAAATTATTTTGCCTCTGCTTAACATTGATCCGCGTATAGCCGGTTTTGCTCCATTCAATATGCTCGTTTACAAAAAACTGGACGAAAACAAAACACATATCGGACATCTTATGCCCAAAATAATGCTAGATATCCTAGGCATAGAAGACAAAAAAGTAAGAGAAGCTTTTACTGGGGCACTTACATCTCTAGATACAGCAATGGAACAAGAGTTAGGTAGTGAAAAATCCTATATACCTTATAAAAAACTCCCCGAGCAAAGGATGATTAATTTCGAATATGAATTTGACGCACCTGAAGATATGGATGATTTTATTGAGGAATTTCAAAATAACTTTGAACTTGCCTTCATCGATAAAGAGTATCTTATCGCTGGATACCATAACTTTATGGAAGCAACTGACGACGCTGAAGAGATTCTTGCAGGATATGATGCATTTTGGACCTATTCACTCTGCCACTTAGAGTTTTCATACAATATGTTTGACAATGAAGGGGCACGTCCGGAGGCTGGTATTTTTGCTCCCTGCACCATGTATATGTATATCAAAAAAGGAAGCAATAAACTCGTTGTTGGCATGTACAGGCTGCATAATTGGTCCGACACGCTAAATATCACTGATAAAGAAAGAGTTGCATTGGTAGAAAGACTTGATAAAGAGATACCTGAGATTCTTACTGCATTTGGTATGACCGCCACATCCAATACAAACACACTACTGGAAGCTGATGCAAACGATACAAAGAAGAAAATAGCCACGGAAGTAAAAAAAGTTCAAGCAGACATCCCCACATTACTTATTGAAACAAAGCCACAAGATATTCAAAGCGACAAATGTAAAGTTGAAAAGACAGTCCATGCCAATATTGGGGCAGAAAACCAGGGAAAAATCTCCGCATATCTTCGTGGTGAATTTATGGATGTCAAAACGGTGGAAGAAAAACTAAAGACAGCAGGATTTGAAGTTCTTGCATCTGTACCCGTCAACAAAGACGGCACACTTACCTCTGTGGTCTTTACCGACAAATCCTTGATTACTATGTCCAGCAAAGAAAATAGAGGTTTTATGGCATCATTACGTGTACTTGTGGACACAAAAGATAAAATCATAAGTATCATAAATCCTCTGTATATTGCAAAAGGATTTTTACAAAACGATTTTGAGGAAAATGCTGCTAAAGAAATCTTGGCCAAACTTGTCACCCAATTCCCAAATTTAGAAAATTCAAAAGATTCACTCGAATCCAAACTCTTACCAAAATACCAATTTATGTTTGGGATGCCTCATTATGAAGACATGATAGAGGTGGCTCAGGGAGATGATCTTTTAGAAATGCTCAAAGATAACGGCAATGTACTCTTTGCACAAAATCTAGAAAATGGATCAACTCTTATTGGTATACAGCTGTCAAAAAGAACAAATAGTTTCACAAGAAGGATTGGTAGAAACAATGCAGCGATGCTTCCTTATCCCATCCTTATTGAAAATGGAAAGGCAAAAATACTTGATCCAAAGTATTATATTGCCTATATGTATCCTATGCTGAAAATGTCTGAATTTATGACCATTGCCACTATACCTGATGCCATAATAAAAGATTGTGAAAAAATATTTAAAGGGACGAAGAAGAAATAAGCAAATGTAGGTTATTGGTTTTTCAGGGAAATCCTGAAAAACATATTATTTAGCTTTCTCCAAATATTTACCTTCAACCGTATCTACTTTAATCATCTCACCCTCAAGCACATGAAACGGTACTTGTACTACAGCGCCACTTTCCAGTGTAGCTGGCTTTTTACCGCCTTGCGAATCGCCCTTGAAATTAGGTGGCGTTTCTACGATTTTAAGTACAACAGTTTGTGGTATCTCAACTGAAATAGCCTTACCCCCATGAAACAAAACTTCAGCTTCCATACCGTCTATCATAAAATCAAAAGTATCTTTGCCTACTTGTTCGTGCGTAAGCCCTATTTGTTCAAACGATGTTGTGTCCATAAACTGAAGCATCGCCCCATCATCATAGAGATATTGCATTGTTTTTTGCTCAAGTACCGGTACTTCAAACTTATCACCCGCATGCACTGTTTTTTCGATGGTTTTTCCTGTAGAAAGGTTCTTAATCTTCATGCGCACAAAAGCTGCACCTTTCCCTGGCTTAACATGCTGGAAGTCTGTAACCCTATAAGGGTTTCCTGTGATTTCAAGTCTAGTGCCTTTTTTAATATCACCCATTCCGATTGTAGCCATTTTAGCTCCTTAAAAATAATGGGTAATTATAGCAGATGCTTGGTAAAAAGTTTCAGAAAGCACCCTGTACGGGTACTAAATGAAGATTATTTTGTGATTGAAATATTTTGATGCTCCTATGAACGATCAAATCTTTCAAAATCCATTGCTTTTGAATTGTCCATAAGAACAGGGATAAAAAGAAGTGAAACAAATACCGCTGCTACTGTACCCGAAATCAGTGCAACGCCTAGTCCACCAAACACAGGATCACCTGCAAGCAATGCAGAACCCAAGATGATAGCGACAGCTGTTAAGGCGATAGGTTTTGCTCTTGTCGCTGCAGCAATAGCAATGGCTCTACGTTTTTTTATGCCTTCACTCTCCATTAAAGACTTTGCAAAATCGATAAGTAGCAGTGAATTTCGCGATGAAATTCCTATGAGAGCAATAAATCCTATTAGAGAAGTAGCTGTCAAAAAGAAGGTCTCTGATGTAAACAGGTTTGCTACCCAGTGCCCTACAATAACCCCTATAAGTGAAAGGAATGAACCTAAAAGTACGATGCCACTTATGGCAAAACTCTTATAGTATATCACCAACAATAGAAAAATCAATATTAAAGCAGAAATAAAAGCTGCGCCCAAGTCCCTAAATGTATCAAGTGTCACTTTCATCTCGCCATCCCAGCGAATGAGGAATTTTTCATGTGTGTTTTTATCTTCAAGTGTAAAGTCAAACATGTAAGTCGAAAAGTCTGCTTTGCTAACGATATAATCCTTTTCAAACCTTTCAAGCATCATGCTGCGTGCATTCAAAAGAGGATACACTTGTGAAACCATATCGGTTTCCGCAACAACGTTCACCATACGGGACAAATTTTTATGCATAATCATAGGGTTTGACTTCACTTTACGGATAGTGACTACTTCACTTAATGAAACCATCATTCCTGCAATATTCATCAGATTTAACGATGAAAGTTTACTTTGCAATGCATCATTATTTGATTCAGACAACTTTTTGCTGTCCTTGTCTAAAACCAGAAATATAGATATCTGATCTGGAGAATTTTTTGAATTCTTATGTGCTATAACCATACCCTCAAAAGCAAGATATAAAATATTGTTTACCTGCTCGACATTTAAACCACTTCTGGCAATTTTTTCTTTATCAGGGACAAGTTCGTATTTCCCATAATTCTCATCAGCCATAATGTCAAGATCGACCAAGCCCTCTGTTTTGGATAGGATATCAGCCACATCCATAGAAAGATGCCTTGTCGTTTCCAGATTCTCGCCATGCACTTCAACCACAATAGAAGCTAATGTAGGAGGCCCTGATGGCTGTTCTATAAACTTAACACTTGTACCTTTTGTTAGCGGTACACATGCCTGCTTTACCTTAGGTCGTAAACGCTGTACCATAAGAAAGGATGGCTCGTTACGATGATGCTTGTCTGAAAGATTTACAGAAATCTCCGAAACATTTTCGCTACGTTTCATACTGGTGCCTTTTACAAGGCCAGCATAGTCAAGAGGAATTCCCTGCCCTAGAAAAAGCTCTACATTCATCACTTCCTCTTCTTTTTTCAAAAAGTCAATCACACAATCGCTTACGGCTTTTGTTTGCTCCATAGATGACCCCGTAGGTGTGTCAACATAGACAGAAAAGGTATTATCACTTTTGCCCGGCAACATTTTAGCCAAAACCAGTTTGGTGGGGAACATCAAAAGGGAAAGGAAAAATGCTGATGCAGTTAACACAATGACCAGTTTCTTCTTTGCCTGGTCATCAAGAATGCTATAAATAAAATTTTCAAGATTTCTCATTATTTAGCTCCCTGATCATCATGCTTCTTATGGTCACCATGTTCTGGTTTTTTAAGTAATTTTAAACTTAGATATGGAGTAAAAATATATGCAATAAAAAGTGATGCAATAAGTGCTACAGGCACATTATAAGGGATGGGTTTCATAAATGAACCCATCATGCCTCCCACGAATGCCATAGGGACCATCGTCAAAATAATTGCCAGAGTTGCAATATTGGTTGGCGCACCAATCTCATCCGTTGCTTCAATCAAGAGTGCTCCCATTTCTTTATCTTCTACCCCATGGCTATGCAAATGTCGATGTATATTTTCAATAACAATGATGGCTGCGTCCACAAGCAATCCCAAAGAGAGTAAAAGTGCAAAGAGTGTAATTCTATTCATGGTTTGACCTGTCATCCATGCAACAAAGAGTGTTACGGCCAAAATCGCAGGTACTGTAAAGGTAACAATAATAGATTCTCTCCATCCCAAAGCAAAAACCAACATTAGTGCAATAATCACAATAGTAATAACAAGATGCTGCATCAATTCATTGACCGCTTCGTTTGCACGTTCTCCATAGTTTCTTGTGACAATATAGCCAATACCCAATTTCTCAAATTCACGCTTATAGCTTTTGAGCACTTCGACAACATTTTCAGAAACAAATACCGCATTGGTTCCCGCGAGTTTTGCAACAGTCAGTGTAATTTGATTTTTTTCTTCACCCAGCAATACTTTTTGGTCTGCAGTTTCGTTGTTTTGTATTTCTGAATGATTCTGGTCTTCTTTCAAAAAAATCTTTGCCGTTTGAAAATTTTGTATGTCCAGTCCATTTGTTACAGCAGCAACATCTCTTAAGTAGATAGGTGAGTCCATATACTGCGCCACAATAACACTGCCGACATCCTCTACGCTTTCTATGGCATTTTTTACACCAAAAATGACTATTTTGTTATCGATGGTTCTGCCCTTGACATCTGGAACATCAACCGCTATAGACTGCACAGCCTTCATGACCTGTCCCAAAGAGAGATTGTATGCCGAAAGTTTTCCCATATCTATTTCAATATTATACTGTGCCTTGCGTGCACCTTTCAGTGTTGTTTTTGCTACATTCTCTACAGCATTTACTTTTTGCTGAACTTTTCTGACTATTTCAAAAAGTGTAACATCATCAAGATTATTTTTCATTTTAGGATAAAAAGCCACGGTGACAATGGGGATATCAATATCAATGTCAAATGGTTTGATAAGTGGCTGCCTTACACCCTGAGGCATTTCATCCATATTTTGCATTACTTTATCGTACAATTTTAGGTTTGAATCTTCTCTATTCTCACCAACATAATACATCACATTAACCACGCCCACATCGTCCATAGCCATGCCATATATATGCTCTATTCCGCGTATTTCACGCAGCTTACGTTCCAATGGATTGATAATGATATTTTCTATCTCTTTAGGTGTAGCACCTGGCATAGCAACAATAATAGCCCCACCTGAAATAGCAATTTGAGGATCTTCTTCTCTTGGCATTGTGCTCAGAGCCAAATAGCCCACAAGAAAGAGTATCCCACCAAGAACTATGGTTAAAGGATTACGTAAAAACCCTTGTGCGAGTTTTCCTGCAACATTTATAATTTCATATTCTTTTTTATGCTCCACAATGAACTACCTGATAATAATTTTGGTATACATACCAGGATAGACCGAACGTCCCTTGAGATCAAACTGCATCTTAATCTTAAATTTGTGTGTCATAGGCTTTGCATGAGGTATAATCGATGTTATTTTTCCTACCGTGCTAAGGTCGATTGAAGGTATCTCTATCTCAACCTCTTTACCAAGGTCAACATATTTTAACTGCGTTTCACTCAATTCAGCTTCAATCGTCAACTTACTCAAGTCCGTCAAGACAACTGCGGGCATGCCGGGTATTGCCATCTCTCCTTCATTAATTCGCTTTTCAACAATTACACCATCATTGGGTGCATGTATTTTTAAATAATTATATTGATTTAGGACTTCATCTTTTTTGGCTAATGCCTGACTAACCTGCTGTTCTGATATTTCTACCATATCTCTAAGGTTTTTAGCCGCAAGTTGCAACATCTCAAACTCATATTTGGAAACCATCTTCTTCTTATAGAGTCTTTCATGTCTGGCAAGGTTAGTCAATATATTATTGTATTGATTTTTATTCATTTGAAGCGAGAGCCTGGCTTGAGAGATTGAAAGATCCACTTGTCTTTCAGCTGACTCTATCTCTTTTGAGTCAATCTCATAAAGAAGCTGTCCTTTTTTGACAATGTCACCCTCGGAGACCGCCATATTTTTCACATACCCCATATAACGGCTTGTTAACATCTTTTGATTGTCAGATACCACCGAACCGCTTAAATTTATTTCTGTTGCATATAGTGATGTCATACCAAATAAGAATGCTATTAATTTTATGAGTTTATTCATATCTATTCCCTTTTGTGTTTAAAATACTGTTCAATTCAAATATCTTGGTATTACGCTCATTTTTTATAGTTAGCAATTTGAGCAAAACTTCTAGTTCTTTTGATTGCTTCATTAAAACATCAGAGATAGAAGCGATCCCTTCCCTGTAGCGTGATTGATAGTTTTCATATACTTTTTTAGCAAAATTCAATTGTTTATCGAAATTCTTCACGTCTGCATTCTTACTTAGTATTTCTGTTTCAAGTTTTTTTACTTGCAACGCAACTCCCGACTTTGCCAAGGAAACCTGATCTTGTGTCTTCAAGTGATTGACTTTTGCTTTTTCAAGATTTGCAGCATCTGTGCCGCCATTAAAAATATTCCATTTCAATTGCAAGCCAACTGTATAAAAATCTTTTTGACTAAAGTCATTCCACAACTCATTATCTGCACTCCCATACTCTCCAAATGCGCCCACCGTTGGTAAATAGTTTGCTTTTTCTACATTCATCGCCATTTCAGATATTTGTAAACCCAGAAGCGATTTCTGTATGTCGATATTGTTACTTTCAATCTCTTCTGTAATTATCGACGGCATTGGTGCCATGTCATTTACTCTTTTAATGGAACTTACTTCTTCGTTTAACAAAAAAGAGAGAAATTGATAGGCAAGATTCTTATTGAGTTTGGCCTGGTTATACATACTTTCAGCTTCCGCTCCACGAGCCTGAACTTCAAGTAGATCAATCTCTTGTGCATACCCTTCTATAGCCATATTTTTTACAATAGTTTCCAAGCGCTGAATATTATTAATAATCTTCGAAAGATTAGAAATATAGTTTTCGACCAAAGAGATGTCATAAAATGCTTTTTTTGTTTGAAATATTTTTTCATTCATAAGTTTTTGTGTATCCCACTGACTCATACGATGCAAAGCATCGGTAATGCGCCCATACTCTGATAGTTTCCCGCCTGTGTACAGCGGAAGGGTATAAGAGACCTTTGAGACATAGTGGTTGCGTGTCTCAGGGTAATTCAAGTCATTTGGCTGAACAGTTAATAAAGCTGGGTTTGTAGGATCAAATGCAGAAAAACCGAAGTCGCCAAAAGTAGCTTCTCTACTTTGCAATTTAAACCCAAATACACTTCCCGCATCATTGGAGCGCATACCTGCCAGGCTCACATCAAGCTTACCGTAATGATTTCCTTTGGCAGCAACTGCTTCATAGGCTTTCATCTGTTCAGTAAAATGTGATATTTTTAACTCTAAGTTATTATTTTCCAACATAGAAACAGCTTGTTTAATGTCCAAATTATTTAACCCGGCAAACAATGGCCATGACAAAAGAAAAATAAGATATTTTTTCATACAATACCCTCCCACCTAATTGAAATATATTATAGCAAAGTAATGGCTTTTTGCTATAAATTTTTAAAGTTACAAATTGTATTGTAGCAAGCATAACATATAATAATAATTAAAATTACTTCGTATTATATATTTTAGCTTAAACAGGATTGTGAAATAATTATTTTATACTAAAAATAATTGAGGAAAGAGACCAAGTGGAATATTCCACTTGGTTTTCAAAGTGTTGCGTGAGAGACGCTAATACAAGCTTTCAAAGATGCAAGTTCTTCGAGGAGTGCTTTTTTAATTTGGCCATCTACGCGTACAACAGCCAATGCTTGCTGCTTGTTGTCACGTCCCAGTCTAAAGTCAGATATATTTAAACCATTTTCAGCCATGATCCTACCTACGTCACCGATTACTCCCGGAGTGTCTGTATTTCTGAAGAAAATCATTGTACCTTTTGGTTCAACATCCAAGATATAATCATCTATCTCTATAATACGTTGCTCAGTGTCATCAAAAACTGTACCTGCTATAGAGATGGTTCCGTTAGCAGTTGTCAACTTGATGCCAACTTTATTGGTAAAGCCGCTGTTATTTGGTTTTACTTCTTTGGTGATATCTATACCACGTTCATCCGCAACAAATTCTGCATTCACATAGTTAACCTGGTCTCCCAAAGACTCTGTCAGTACCCCAACAGTTGCGAATGTACCCATAGACTCCAAATGCTCCGCTACAGGACCAGCTGCCATTACTTTAATGGATTTTACAGCACTTTTGGTAATCTGTGCAGACAAGTGGCCTATTTTTTGAATAAGCTCAAGATACGGTCTTACAAAATCAGGTAACTCATTCTCTTTAATAGGTAAATTAAGTGCATTGGGATAAGAGATACCCTTGGCAGCGGCTATGGCATTTTCTGCTGCCTGAATAGCAATATTTCTTTGCGATTCTTTTGTGTTTGCACCAAGGTGTGGCGTAACCGTCACATTGTCAAGATCCAATAAGGGGTGGTCAGTAGCGGGCTCTTTGTTAAATACATCGATACCCGCCATAGCTATTTTACCAGATGTGAGGCCTTCCAAAAGCGCATCCTCATCATAAAGTCCACCTCTGGCACAATTGATAAGAATAACACCATCTTTCATTTTTGCTATTTCTTCTGCGCCTATCATTCCGACAGTTTCTGCGTTTTTAGGTGTATGAATAGTGATAATATCACAAGCTAAAATATCTTCAAAGTTTTTTGTATACTCTATATCGAAATCTGTTGCTTTACTTGAATCGATATATGGGTCATAGGCAATCACATTCATCTCAAATGCTTTGGCACGTTTACCTACACGTGAACCGATATTACCAAAACCGATGACACCAAGCTTTTTATCTTTTAGTTCTGTACCATACCAGTCTTGCCTTCTCCATACACGATCCAACTTAAGATTGTTATGAGCATACGGAAATTGTCTCACGCAAGAAAGCAAATGTGCCATCGTAAGTTCAACGGCCGCAATAGTGTTGGCAGTCGGTATATTCATAATGACAATCCCCTGCTTGCTTGCACCAGGAATGTCTACATTATCAACACCAACACCCGCACGTACAACTGCTGTTACTTTTGTTGCAGCTGCTAAAAATGCAGCATCTACATCTGTAGATGACCGTGTAATCACAACATCAGCCAAAGGAATAATTTCAGAAACAAGCAAATCTTTAGGTTCGTCTGCAGCATTTATAAATTCTATTTCGCTATCGTTTTCAAGAATATCTAATCCATCCTGGTGAATGTGATCACAAACAACAATTGTCTTTTTTGACATCTTATAACCTTTATTTTTGTAAAAATTTAAGTTCCATAACACTATGGGGAAATACGATTCATCGTATGGGTGTGCCATTAAAGCAGAGCGCGGCTTTTCAGGCAAAGCCCGAAAAGTTGTATCATGGTTTTAATTATCTTTTAAATTTATCGCCAAATGCATCGCCAAGAGTCATACTGTCATCTTGGTCCAAATTAAGCTGATCCATTGCTTCTCTCTCTTCTTGGCGCTCAAGTCTTTTTACAGAAACTCTAATTCTATCTGTGTTTCCATCTATAAAACTAATCACACCTGTAATCTCTTGGCCTTTCTCAATCTCATCAAATTTAAGCGGGTGAAGGTCTTCGGTTCTGATAAGCGCATCAATATTATCTTCAAGTGAAATAAATACACCAAAGTCTTTTTTATCTTTCACTATACCCGTAACAATACTGCCAACTTTATGATTCTGTGCAAATGCTTTTACCGGTGAAGCTTCTAGTGCTTTTTTGCTCAATGAAATTTTACCTGCATCTGTGTCAATTTTGATGATTTTTACTTCAACTTCATCGCCTACTTTAAGTTCAGATTTTGCATTTTTTGATTTGTCCCAAGAAATTTCTTGATTATGAAGTAGACCTTCAACTGTACCAACTTTGACAAATGCACCAAAATCCGTCACCGAAGTTACTGTACCGGTTACAACATCGCCCACTCTGTTTTCAGAATTAAACGCATCCATAGGTTTAGGAAGAAGATTTTTAAGGCTTACTCTAAGTCTTCTTCCTTCTTTATCAACTTCGATCACTTCAACATTGACATCCGTATTGTTTTCCAGGTAATCTTTAGGATGTTTCACATTTTTGTCCCAAGAAATTTCAGACACATGAAGAAATGCTTCAAGATCTTCACCAAGGTCAACAAATACACCATATGGCTCAATATTGGAAACAGTGGCAGTGACTGTGTCTCCTACGCCAATGATAGAATCGATATCAGCCCAAGGATCAGGATTGGCATCTTTAATTGATAATGAAAGATGTCTTTTCTTTTTATCATACTCTAAAGCAATCACATTTACTTCATCGCCTTCAGCAAAATACTTAGATGGGTTTACCGGGCCTTTGTGGGAAATTTGTGAATAATGAACAAGACCGTCCATACCGCCAACATCAACAAACATACCATAAGAAGTGATCTTTTTGATTGTTCCAATCACAGGCTCTTTGTTTTCAAGGAGTTCAGCAACTATTTCATCTGTTTTGGATTTATCACGCTCAATCAGTTCTTTTCTAGAGACTACCACCGAACCTTTTTCTTTATCCACTTTAACGATAACCGCTTTTACTTTTTTACCAATAGGGTCAACCTTTGAAGAAAGGTAAGACAGTGTACGAGGCATAAAAAATTCCAAACCATCGCAGTCAACAACATAGCCGCCTTTGTTTGCTTTGGTTACAACACCTTCAATGATGTACTCTTGATCTTCATCATACTCAGTGATGAACTCATTTAGAGCCACTCTGCCTAAAGCTGCTTTATGAGAAATACGACCTCTACCCATATTGACAACATCAATTGTGTCACCTACTTTAAATGACAGATTGCCTTCTTCATCTCTAAGTTCATCCAGTGTAATTGTCGCATCTCTACCGCCGCCTATATCAATAACAGCTATCTCGTCTTTTTCATCTATTTTAACAACTGTACCTGCTACTAAATCACTTTTTGATTCTGACTTTTTAAACGATTCCTCGAGCATCGCTTCAAAATCTACATCTTCTATTTCGATATCTTCGAACTTCATACCTATCCTTATATGTGCCTAATTTTGCGTTATTATACCCGCATTTTTTATGAAGATGCTTACTAAATAAAAGCTGGCAGACATACGCTATACGCGTATTTGATTAATAATAAGGGTCTAATAAGATATTGACTTTAAGTTTCTTAGGTGATTTTTGCATAAATTACAGTAATTATACGGACTTTTATAACATTTTTTACAAGTATATAAGAATTTACTTAGTCATGTTTTGCGCCAGAAATGCTACGAACCCAAATCTGTCTAGCTATACTGACTTATCTTTTCTAGTTCTTCAAAATAAGCAGGAAAGGTTTTTGAGGTACACTCAGGGTCATTAATGGTTACAGAAGCCGGATCTAAAGCTAAAAGAGAAAAACACATTGCCATTCGGTGATCATCGTAGGTATCAATAGCTGCATGCTTAAGTACTTCGGGCGGTGTAATTTTTAAATAATCTTCACCCTCTTCGACTTCTGCCCCTACTTTTCGCAGTTCCGTTGCCATCGCAGAAAGCCTGTCTGTCTCCTTTACACGCCAGTTATATATATTTCTAAGCACGGTGGTGCCTTTTGCAAAAAGTGCGGCGGTTGCAATAGTCATTGCTGCATCAGGAATATGATTAAAATCCATATCTATAGCATAAAGCTCTCCTCTGCTAACAGCAACATAATCATCACCCCATTCTACTTTTGCCCCCATTTTCTCAAGCACATCAATAAAAAGAATATCTCCCTGTATACTCTTTCTGCCTATACCAGTCACTTTTACTTTGCCCCCCTTAATGGCTGCTGCAGCCAAAAAATAAGAAGCAGAGGAAGCATCTCCTTCGACCATAAATGTCTTAGTGGCCTTATAGTTTTGCCTTCCCTTGATAGTAAATGTCTTATAGTTTTCATTTGAAACCTCCACGCCAAATATCTTCATGATGTGCAAAGTAATATCTATATAAGGCTTAGATACAAGCTCGCCTATTATGGAAATCGTCATATCTTCTTTAGCCAGTGGTGCTGCGAGTAAAAGTGCAGTCAAAAATTGGCTTGAGATAGCGCCATCTATTTGCACCTCTCCTCCACAAAGTCCATGTGCTTCTATAAGGAGTGGAGGATATCCTTCATTTTCTTTATATGTGATCTTTGCGCCCGCTTGCTTTAAAGCATCCACCAAATGCCCTATGGGTCTCTCTTTCATCCGAGGCTCGCCGGTAAGAAAGTAAGAACCTGTTCCTAAACACAATGCGGCGCAAAGTGGTCGCATTGCCGTTCCGGCATTACCCAAAAAAAGTTCTTGCAGGTCTGCACTGTGTATGGCTCCGGCATTACCTGTTATGGTGCATTCTGTTTTGTTTTGAGAGAGTGTATATTTAATGCCGAGTTGCTTGAGTGCGCCTAGCATGTGCCTGGTATCATCACTCTCTAGAAGATTGGTAATTTTTGTTGTTCCCACAGCCAGTGCTGCTACCAACAAAGCCCTGTTTGAAAGGCTTTTGGACCCTGGCAGATGAATCTCTCCCTCTATCTTAGAGATAGGTTTTAGTGTTAAGGTGTTCATGATGCCGAATCTACTTCTCTCATTTTTTGTATCTTACTGATCACATTTTGCACTATCCAGTCAGGCGTAGAAGCTCCGGCTGAGATACCGCAAAGGTTTTTATCCTTAAACCAATGCAGTTCAAGTTCTTTTTCATTCTCTATCAGGTAACTATCCGCACAACCGCGCTGACAGATACTATGCAATTGTTTTGTGTTTGAAGAGTGTTTCCCCCCAATAACTATCATCACATCTGCCTCTTTTGCGAGATCAGACGCTGCATCCTGATTTTCAAAAGTTGCATTACAAATGGTATTAAAAACCCTTATTTCTTTACGGGTAGTCATCAATGCTGTGACTATTTTTGCAAAATCCTCGGGTTTTTTGGTCGTTTGAGAAACTACTGCTACTTTACCTTTAAGGGGCAGTGCTTCCAGCTCCTCTGGTTCAAGCACAATAAAAGCATCTTCAGCATTTTGAGCATAAGAGACCACACCTTTGATCTCCGGATGTTCTTGATCGCCAAATATGACAATACTATAACCCTCTGCACTCATCTTTTCAACAATGTTTTGAGGAGTCGTCACATAAGGACACGTTGCATCTATGATTTTATTTTTACTAAGTTGCAAAGCGTGGAGCTCGTCCTTGGGTATACCATGCGTACGAATGACAACGGTAGCATCGGTATGCATATCTTTAATGTCTTTAACGATATCTATGTCAAACCCCTCTTTGAGTCTATCGATCTCGTCTTTATTATGAATCAGTGGTCCATATGTGACAGACCCCCTATGTTCTTCGGCTATCTCAATAGCTCTCTTCACACCAAAACAAAACCCATAACTTTCTGCCAATTTTATTTTCATTTTTTACCTCAACTCTGCTTGACATTCTTTTGCAAGGCTGCCCATAATTTTAGTCATTACTGATTCGATATCATTATCTTCAAGTGTTTTATCCATAGATTGAATGAAAAAACGTATCGTGAGACTCTTTTTGTTTCCAAGCTTTTCATCTTCATAAATGTCTACGGGGTAACTGTCTTTAAGCATAGGAAGGTCTAAGCTGTTTAATACTTTAGCCACCTCATAATAATGTATGCTTTTGTCTATCACTACGGATAAATCTTTATAAACTCCCTGGAACTTCGAAATAGGTGCTGCATTAATATGCTTAGGTAGAAAAGCATCAAAATCTACTTCTGCTATGAATGTTACAGGTATATCAAAATGTTCCTGAACTGTTGGATGAAGCTTTGTCATAAATCCGCATACTTGTCCATTGACTATAATATCTGCTGCCTGGTATGGGTGTATAAGTCCATTTTTAGAGGTACAGGGAACCAACTCAAATGCACCTGTAACTGCTGCTATTTTTTGTGTAAAAGAAGCAAAATCTATCATCTTTGGTTTTCCGGAATTTCTTACGTTTTCCCCTTCGGCCTGCCCAGAAAAAATAAATGACATCACTTCACTCTGCTCTCGCTTACTTCCAAATACTGCACCCATCTCAAAAAGAGGAATGGACTTTTTTGTGTAACTTACATTACGTTTCACCGCATTCAATAAGTTGATTAAAATCGTAGACCGAAGTGTATTGAGCTCTTCTGCGATAGGATTTGCAAGATCAAGTGCTTCTTCTACCACGGCGAAACCATATTTTTCCAACATCGACCTTTCGCTAAAAACATAAGACACATTTTCATAAAATGATGCGCCCACTGCGCGATTTTTAAACTCTTTTTTGGCTTTATATCTATCTGTAGTGTCATTAAGGCGCGGCTTTTCAGCAAATATAGAAGGTTTGGCTTTTATGTTGTTGATACCTATGATGCGCACTATCTCTTCGGCGATATCTTGAATATGTTTAATGTCGTGTCTAAATAGTGGTACGCGCGCAGCGACAACATCATGTTCCATCGTATTGATCCCGAATCCAAGCTTCTGAAGTATCGTTACAATTTTGCCTATTTCAACATCCATGCCGATGATGGATGAGATCTCTTTTGCATCTACAATGACTGTTTCGTTTTCTCTCCCGACGTTCACGTTAAGAGAACCCTCATAGCAAGAAATATCTGAAAGATTATCCATCATGGAGGCCAGAAAAGTAAGTCCAAAATCAAGATCCGGATTGGAGCCTCTTGATGTCTTATAGTAAAGGTCATCCGTTTTTAAGGAGGCGGCGGCAACCGCTTCTACTAGAGTATCCGGATTAATATAACTTGCCTCAATTAAAAGCTCTTTTGTCTCATCATTGGCAGTGGCTTCTTTTTGTTGATTTACGCCCACTACAGAGAATACTTTTGCATTACCTGTTATTTCAATCACACCTTTGGCGTTTGCCACAGGAAGTACAGAGATTTTATCATCGCCATTGCGGAAAGCTCTACTGTCATATGCACGCAACACAACACCTGTTGCGTGTGTAACATACTCCATTATATTTGCAAGCTTACCTTCTGCTTCTATGCCCACCATTGCCAAACGCAACTGCACAAGAAAGCTGCTGAAGGTGTTATTGATAGTTGCAAGCTTATAATGCAGATCTGCATTCATTTCACCCTGTGTATGAATCTCCGCTTCCCTGGCAATACCAAATTGTATTTTTTCTTTTTTCTTATACTCAAAAGGTTTCATCTCCAAATCAAGTGCTGCGCTCAAGTCTCTAGCTACACCATAAATACTTAGACAGTCCCCCCTGTTGGCTGTAAGTTCAAGCTCTATAATGCTGTCTGCTACCGTAGGGTATGAGCCAAACTCACGCCCCACTTCAAGCTTACCGATACTCTCATCCAGTATCATAATGCCTTTGCCCGTATCTGGCAACCCAAGCTCCGAAGAAGAGCAAACCATTCCCTCACTCTCCACTCCGCGAAGTTTGGCATGTTTAATAATAAGGCCGCCAGGCAATACGGCACCTATAGTTGCTACAGCCACATACTCTGCATCCACGACATTGGCTGCACCGCAGACTATCTGTCGTATTCCGCTTCCAACGTCTATCTTGCATACATTCAGCTTATCAGCATCAGGGTGCTTTTCACAAGAAAGTATCTTGCCTATAAGCACTTTTTCGGGTATCTCCATTTGAGCGAGACTGTCAACCTCTAATCCTATGGAGTTAAACGTTTCATAAAGTTTTTCATTGGTCACACTGCTAAGGTCTATAAATTCATTTAACCAAGATCTTGTTACTATCATCTAAACTGCTCCAACAAACGTATGTCTCCCTCAAACAGACTTCTTAGGTCTGGTATCTTATGCATCAACATCGCAAAGCGCTCTACGCCCAACCCAAAGGCATAGCCACTTACATCTTCATACCCCACTGCCTTAAAGACATTGGGATCAACGATACCACAGCCAAGCACTTCCAGCCAACCTGTATGTGAACAGACTCTGCATCCTTCACTTTTACAGAAGATACAAGAGATATCCACTTCAGCCGAAGGTTCTGTAAACGGGAAAAAGCTTGGTCTGAAACGCACTTCCACATCACCAAACATATACTGCAGAAAGTCGGTTAGTATGGATTTGAGGTTTGCAAAACTTACTTTGCCTTTGTCATCTACCACGAGACCCTCTACCTGATGAAACATTGGCGTATGCGTGATGTCGTAATCACGTCTAAATACAGTCCCTGGAGCAATCATACGGATAGGTGGTTTTGTCTGCATCATCGTACGTATCTGTACCGGAGAGGTATGTGTGCGTAAAAGACCGCCATCGTTAAAATAAAATGTATCCTGCATATCACGTGCTGGGTGGTGCTTGGGGAGATTTAACGCTTCAAAATTATGAAAATCATCTTCGACCATCGGACCACTTTCTACAGCAAAATTGAGTGCCACAAAATAGTCGATGATTTTATCCATAGTTTCCGTTACAGGATGAAGTGCACCTTTTTGTGCCAGTCTGCCATACAGTGAAACATCTATCGCCTCAGACTTGAGTATCTTGTCTATCTCTTCAGATTTAAGTATTTCATATCGTGCATCAAAGCTTGCCTGCAACAGGGTTTTAGTAGTGTTTAAGCTTTCCGCAAATGCTTTCTTCTCTGGTCCGGGTACATCTTTCATCCTAGCAAACTCTGTTGCCAAAACACCCTTCTTCCCAAAAAGTTCAATACGCACTTTTTCCAATATTTCAAGTGAATCAGCCTGAACGATTTTCTCTTCTAGTTCTTTCATAAAACCTCTATATGACTTTTATAATAACCGTGATTTTATCCAAAAGATACTAATAATGGGATTTATTGGCTGTTATGTGTGTTATAATTCACAGATAAATAACCCCACAAAGGATAGTTAAATGTGCATATTTTGCAAAATTGTTAACAAAGAAATTCCCAATAATACCGTTCATGAAAGTGAACATTTTTTAGCGTTTCACGACCTCTACCCTAAGGCACCTATACATATTCTGATTATCCCTAAAATACATGTAGACTGTTTTCAGAATGCCTCAGCAGAGACCATGGCAGGATTGACACTCTTCTCACAGGAAGTGGCCAGAAAAGTAGGTGTAGACAAAACAGGATACAGACTCATTACCAATAATGGAGAAGATGGAGGACAAGAGGTAAATCACTTGCATTTTCATATGCTAGGGGGTGCAAAACTTGCATGGGATCACACCCACGAAGATGCACATAAAAGCTTATAAAGTCAACTTTTACTTCGCCCGCGTCCCCCTCAGGGTAGAGTAGTCCGGAAAGTTCTGGACTACTCGTCTATCTCTTCGAGTTTCAGTTCATATTCAGCCACAATCTCCTCATCTTTTTGCGTAGCTATTTCTAAACGTTCAAACAGTGCATCAACTTCTTGCTGTATGAGGCCCACTTCTTTAGAGAGTTCCATAATGGCTGCATTATCGGCAAGGATTGATGCTTTCTCGAGCTCTTCATTCTTAGCTGCAAGCTTGGCTTCTGTTATTTCGAGTTTTTCTTCACAAAGTTTTATTTCTTTAGTATAGGGCTTGCGTGCTTCATTGCGCTCTTGTGTTATGACTTTGCGTAGTTGTTTACGTTCTTTATGGTTAATCTTAGGTTTTTTCTTTTTAGGTGCAGCCCCCTCTTCCTCTTCCCATCCTATCTTCTCAAGAAACTCATCATAGGTACCATTAAAGTACTCCGCACCTCCCTTATGAAAGATGATAAGCGCATCGGCGAGTCTTCGCAAAAGCATCTCTGAGTGTGTAACCATAATGAGTGAGCCTTCAAAAGCCTCTATGGCATCGGCGAGTGCATCGATAGATTGCATGTCAAGGTGGTTGGTCGGCTCATCGAGAAACAATAGGTTTGCAGGTGTTCCGATGATTTTTCCGAGCATCACACGACTGCGCTCTCCCCCGGAAAGTACTTCAATCTTCTTTTCTGCCAAGTCGCCTGAGAACATCATGCGTCCACAGATAGCACGTACCTCTGCAAAGCCTATATCTTTACTTACTGAACTTATCTCATCTATGATGGTTGCTTTTACATCCAGTCTTTCGATATTCGTCTGTCCGAAGTGCGCAAACTTTGTAGAAGGGTGAAATTCAAGCGTACCTTGTTGATGTGGTAATTCCCCTGCAATATAGTTCAGTAACGTTGACTTACCTTTACCGTTTTTACCGATGATGGCCAATCTCTGACCCTTCTCTAGGGCAAAGGTAACACCTTGAAAAAGTGGCTCGTCAGGGTTATAACCAAAACCTAAATTTTCTGCACGCAAAAGGACTTTAGAAGGAGTATCACTATAATTAAATTTGAAAGCCAACGTTGCATCATGTTGAAGATCTTCCATGTCATCCATCTTATCAAGTTCTTTTTGCTTTGACTGAGCCAATGCAGCCGTGGATGCTCTAGCCTTGTTACGTGCTACAAACTCTTCAAGCTCTTTTCGTTTTTTATCTTGATTGGCTTTTGTCTTCTCATACGTTTCGTCTTCCATCTCAAGGGTAGAATAGTACTTATAGCTATCGCCTGCAACCAAACGAAGTCCCTTGCGATGAACGCCCATGGTATGTGTTGACACTGAGTCCATAAAATCACGGTCGTGGGTAATCAGTATCACTTCGCCTTCAAACTCGTTAATGAAGCTTTTTAACCATCGCAAAGAAAGAATGTCAAGGTAGTTGGTAGGCTCATCAAGCAAGAGCATATTTGGTTCTGTTGCCAAAAGTTTCACAAGGTTGATACGTATCTGGTATCCCCCCGAAAAGTTTAAAGGATCTTTGTCCAGATCTTCTTCTGAAAACCCAAGTCCGAAGAGAAGTTTTTCTATCTTATAGAAATTCCACTGCTCATCTTCAGGAAGCACAAGCGCACACTCTTCACGAACAGTTTTCTCGGTAAACACTAAATGTTGCTTGAGTGTTCCTATCAGATAGTTTTTAGGAATGACTATATCTCCAGAATCGTAACTCTCTTCACCTAAAATCATTTTAAAAAGGGTAGATTTTCCAGAACCATTACGTCCCACAAATCCTATCTTTTGTCCATGTGTAACTTTGAGGTTTGCATCTTTAAAAAGGGTTTGCCCCCCGAAACTTTTAGTGAGGTTTGTGATTTGTATCATTGTGTATCCATATATAGGGAATTTAGGCTGGAATTATAGCCAAAAGTGTATTAGGCCATCTACCAATCATGATAACTCATCATTTATTTCAAGTAAAATCCATCATATGACTTTTTATATTTGTACAATTATCATATTACTCTAGCAGCAAAAAGTATCTGAAGCAGAAAAAATATGCTATAGTTAAATATGAAAATACAAGTATGTAAAAAATTCTCAGATACAAATAAGCTTCAGAAAAAACTTGCCAAAGCTTTTGTGGATGATACCATCACAGTAAAGTCATGTATAGATATGTGCAATATCTGCAAGCAGAAACCCACTGCTAGCATAGATGGGACAAAGCTCAAAGCTCAAAGCATCTCAAAGCTCATCTCCAAGATAGCCAAACTCTAAGTGCTATGAACAACAAGCTCCGCCAAAACCATCTTCTAATTTTATATTCATGGACATCAACGTCTCTTTGTCAGCTATTATCTGACCATTTTGGACAATAGTGTAACTCACGGTTACTGAGTCACGGATGGAGTTCACGGTAGTACAGTAACTCTCCAAAGAAGCGCCTATGTAACGTTTAGCTTTTGTCGCATCGAAGTCACCCTCAAAGTCGTAGATGATATGCATAGAGGAAAACTTCATAGGCACAGAGGTTGTACGTTCTATCTCCGCTTTTACAGAGTAGTTACGCACCTCAAAACCGTCTTTCTCGGCCATCATCACAAGGTCAATACCGGTACACCCTATAATACCTGTGGCAAAATACTCAACAGGGGTTATTTCTTTGCAGTCTAAAATATAAGAAGACTTTGTTGTGTTTGCTTTAAATTTTTTATCACCTAAATACTCTACCGATACATTCATGTTTGTTCCTAAGATTTATTTGTTATAGTGTACACCATATAGCTTGTAATATTACTTTGCTAAAAACCGTATTCAAATTGCTAACTTCATGTCACTGCGCACAAAAAAATAACATTGAAGAAGCGAAAACTTATCTGATCTTAAGGATAACAAATGTAAAACGTCCCTATGACACTTAATAACCTACTATTTCAAACCACATATCTTTCGCTGGATAGCGAATTTTACGATATGACCGATCCCACACCGCTTGACAATCCCTATTTGATTAGCTTCAATCCCATGGCAGCAAAACTAATTGGTCTCAATAGTAAAAGTGGAGATGATCCCCTTTTCGTAGCACTGCTCAACGGCACCTTCACTCCCCAAGGTGCGCGTCCCTTTTCCATGTGTTACGCCGGACATCAGTTTGGGCATAATGCCCCACGCCTAGGAGATGGAAGAGCTATCAATCTAGGAAGCGTTAATGGCTGGCATCTCCAAACTAAAGGGAGTGGAGAAACCCTCTATTCACGAATGGCAGATGGACGAACAGCCATGCGCTCTTCCATACGAGAGTACCTCATGAGCGAAGCTATGCACCATCTTGGTATTCCTACTACTCGTGCCCTTGGTATCATCGGATCACAGACTAAAATCATACGAGATAAAATAGAGCGTGCAGCGATTGTCATGCGGTTATCAACAAGTTGGGTGCGTTTTGGTACATTTGAGTACTTTTACTATTTTAACGAACATGACAAGCTCAAATCACTCGCCGACCATGTCATCACCGAATCCTATCCCCATCTAAAAAATGATGAAGATTGTTACTTCAAGTTTTTTTGTGAAATTGTTGAGCGTACAGCTCAGCTGATTGCTCAGTGGCAAGGTATAGGGTTTTGCCATGGCGTTATGAATACCGATAACATGTCCATTGCTGGTCTCACCATTGACTATGGACCCTATGCTATGCTAGATGATTATGACTTCGGCTTTGTCTGCAACAAAACCGATCGTGCAGGTCGCTATAGCTATGGAGAACAACCCAATGTCTCTTACTGGAATCTCACCATGCTCTCCAAAGCACTCTCTCCTATTATCGACAAAGCGAGGATGCAGAAAAAACTAGATGATTATGGTAATTTCCTCTATCCTGATGCATATATCAACATCATGTGTCAAAAAATGGGGCTGGCTTTAAGGCTGGACGAGGATGTTAAACTCATCACAAATCTGGTTGGAAGTCTGCAAGATGCCTTCGTGGACTATACTATTTTCTTTCGAACTCTGAGCCGCTATGACGGCGAGAGGATGCCTCTATTTGATATCGCCATGAACCCAGTGGCAATTGATAGCTGGCTTGATCTATATGATGATCGTCTATCAAAGGAAATACGCACCCAAAACCAGCGCCAGGAAGCGATGCTGAAGACCAATCCAAAATATGTTTTGAAAAACCATATACTCCAAGAAGCGATCACGCTTGCCGAGCGTGGGGACTTTTCTATGGTCGAGACTCTACAATATATCGCCACACATCCATTTGACGAACTGCCAGAGTTTGAACGTTTTGCCAATGAGACACCCGAGGAGCATAAAAACGTTACACTCTCCTGCTCCTCATGATCGAAAATTGGGGTAAGTAGTGAAATTTAGATGAGTATTCCCACCTACACCGCGGGAACAGAAAAAGATAGATACCTTTAACGTTTAAGTTATTACACTATGCCTTGAATTATTTTTTTACTCAATACCATGGTATTTTTTATATACACCTTTGGCATAGTCTGGTTTGAGACCTCGATATTCTTCTATATCTTCTCTCTCCTCTTGAATATGCTCTTTTTTAATAGCAATCAGAGTCTCCCATCTTTTCACTAAAGTGTCTCTCGCCTCTGCTTCAAAATTACCGTTATACTCAGGGTATGCAGCATTTAATCTCTCTACAACATCACAAAATTCTGTCTCTTTAATAAGCTCTAACTGCTCTTTGGGATGCGTTTTTTTGACTTCTACAAGGTGTGTCCAACCAGCTTCTAATACATCTTTTAATTCTTGTGCATAATTTTCTTCTCCGTTTGGAGACTTTTTGATTAATGCTGCAGCGATATCTCCCAGTTCATTGGTATTTATAATTTCTAACTCTTCTTCAAAACATTCTAACTCTTCTTCATACTCTGCTGCATCTTCATACAGTTTTGCAATCTTAGCATTAGCCTCGCTCCGAGCGTTACTAGGTCTTTCCGTATCAGAATCCTCTCTCTTTATTCCATAACTAGCTTTAAGTTCTTCCATTTGTAATTCTAATAAACGCTTTTGGTTTTGGTTTTTTTCAGCCATAGTATCGATACTCCTCTATAATAATTATTCGTAATTTATCATTAAACAACTACATTTATTGAATTTCTAGGTTTACTTAGAGGTTTTAAAGTTGTTTTGGCTATTTAGGGTACATAAAATAAGATTCTCATCTTTCCATTTTAGCTTAGTGCTTCTGGTTTCAATGCATTAATAATCAGTTTTAAACTTTAAAAATACCTAAACTATTTTTTATTTATTATATCTACTTTTGTTTAAGGAGCCAATTCTTCAAACTCTCTACCTGCTCCAAAGTCCTCACAGTAGCAGTTCCACCTTCAGACATGCGGGCATTCATAGAAGCACGGTTATCAAGAAGTGCTACCGCACCCTTGCCTATGCGCGCATCTACACTTTGCAGGTCTTCCAAAGAAAGTTCAGAAATATCCAGCCCTTTTTCTTCTGCAAGGTTCACGGCATTACCGGTGATGTGGTACGCATCTCGGAACGGAAGTCCTGCTTCTTTTACAAGGTAGTCTGCAAGGTCTGTGGCACTTAGGTGTCCTATCATACAGGCTTTTTCCATCTGTGCTATATTGACTGTCATGTCTGCTATCATCTCGCTAAGTACTCGGAGACTGAGTGTGGCTGTCCTTACGGAATCAAACACACCCTCTTTATCCTCCTGCATGTCTTTGTTGTAGGCAAGTGGCAGACCTTTCATCACCGTGAGCAATCCTACGAGGTTACCGTTTACACGACCAGTTTTTCCTCTTAGCAGTTCAGGGATGTCAGGGTTTTTCTTTTGTGGCATGATCGAAGAACCTGTTGCATGTCTGTCAGAAAGTGTCACCCATTTAAACTCACTGGCAGACCACAAAATGAGTTCTTCACTCAAACGACTTATATGCATCATCATCGTGCTAATGTTAAAAAGTATTTCCAGTGCAAAGTCACGGTCACTTACCGTGTCAAGACAATTCAAAGTCGGTGCATTAAAGCCCAGTTTATCTGAAGTGATCTGACGAGAGATGTTATGTGGAGTACCCGCCAATGCAGCACACCCAATAGGAGAGTAGTTATTGCGCTCATAAGAGCTTATAAAACGTTCGTAGTCACGTTTAAACATACTTGCATAAGCCAACATATGGTAACCAAAGTTTATTGGCTGTGCATGTTGTAAGTGTGTCATCCCCGGAAGCAACACTTCAGCATTTTTTTCTGCCACATTTACAAAGGTAGCGATATTTTCTAAAAGTAAGTTAGCGATGACTTTGGTATTGTTTAACACATACAGTCTAAAGTCAAGAGCCACTTGGTCATTACGGCTACGGGCAGTATGCAGACGCTTACCTGCATCCCCAACTTTTTCAGTCAACCTTCCTTCTATAGCCATATGAATGTCTTCATCATCTCCATCAAGCTTAAATACACCAGATTCTACTTCACTCAGTATCTCGCACAAACCACCCTCTATCTTCTCATAATCCTCTTTACTTATGATACCCTGCTCACAAAGCATATACGCATGAGCGCGTGACCCTTCTATGTCTTCAGCATAAAGTATTTTATCAAAAGGCAGCGAGTTGTTAAGATCTTGAAGCAGTTGCGAACTTTTCTCGGAGATTCTTGCGGATGCAATTTTTTTAGACATAGATATTCCTGAAATGATTAATTAAAAGTATTTTATCGTAAAGTAAGTTTGAAAAGGTTTTGAAAATGAAGAGCCTAAAAATAAGGAAGTTATATCTAGGGAGATAAGGGGGAAGGCTCTTCTAAAAAAAGACACCCTCCCCAACAACCAAACAAGGAAGTTTACATTTTTGGACAAGGAGTAAAACAAGCTCTTGAGAAGTATGTCTTTTGTAATTAGATTATAAGATATGGGGGTTAATAGTGGGTAAATAGAGCATTAATCAAAGACTTAAACATTAATCAAAGACTTAAACATAAAAATGCACCTAAAAAAATATG
This sequence comes from Sulfurovum sp., assembly GCA_024637255.1. GTDB lineage: Bacteria > Campylobacterota > Campylobacteria > Campylobacterales > Sulfurovaceae > Sulfurovum. The sequence goes on along the minus strand of JAGXFO010000019.1, from coordinate 118 downwards.
AAATGTAAAGAAGTATATGATTGTTAAAAAAGTAATGGTGATTAAAAAAGAAAGGAGTGATTGTTTATAAGAAGAAAGTGTGTTAAACTCAAAGTGGCAGCGACCTACATTTCCACAG
>JAGXFO010000018.1 GCA_024637255.1 Sulfurovum sp. | reverse complement strand
TTTGATAATGTTCCCGTCTGGCTGCAAAACAACCTCGCCTAGTTTAGACAACTCATCTTCAGCAAGACCCATAACCGCAAGAACTCTTCCTGCAAGAGAGATATCACTCTCTACAACTTCAACACCTGCTGCCTGTGTAAATGCATTTACGATTGGTAATAATGAATAGGTTGCAAGGGCTGGTGCCTCATCGATTTTTGACCAGATGATTTTTGGTAATTTTGACATTTGTATTCCTTTTTTAATAAATATGATTCTCTCAGAAACTATATTTTAGTAGCTTCCACTTAATTTGTAATGCTTCTGCATTTTGTTAAATCAAATTTTCTGATGGGAAAAATTTAGAGGATTATATTAAATTTATAGGACTAACTTCTTCACTATTTTTGTTATTTTATTTTTCTATTATAGGTAAAAAAGTTATCTATTTTTGTTAAAATTAGTTATTTATATATGAATTAAAAGTATTTATTTGTTGTTAAAATTGAGCAAGATAGCCTATTTTTAATATCATTATGACTTAATAGCTGATATTATCAAGTGATGAAACAAGAAACTTTAGATAAAAAATAAAAATTTCAAATGATTTAATGTTCTACTTTTATAAGTATATAAACACAGATATCAATAGAGCCATATGACGTAAATAATAGGTGTTAATTCCGCGGGACACACGAAATATCGTATAGTGATATTTTGCAGCGGACTGCTCCATCCAAAGGCAAGTTTTTTATCTGGGTAGCGGAAAGCATATTTTTCAGTGCCTCTCGCAACTCTTTGATAAAAGAAGTAAGCATCAGCTCAGCATCCCTCTCACCTCATCTTCGTCTATCAAGTCTTTATCATATTTTACTACTGCAATACGTTCTGTTTCATTAATATAGCTTTCGACTATCGCCGGATGGTTTGTAAGGGCAGCAACACGTTCTCTGTCGAAGATATCTAATGACAAGTAGACGTTTCCTCTGTTGTTTGGACTTGGCATGGTGGCAACCCAGATAAACCAGACTATTGAAATACCTGCAACAACTACAGCAAGTGTAGCCCTGTCGTAATGCTGCATGAGCCAACCCGCAAGTAATCCACCAAGGAAGATGCCCGTATAAGCAAAAGTATTGGCTACACCAAGCGCTGCACCTTTTTGGTGTACTTTGGCAAATTTGGCAACGAAACTTTGAAGCAGTGGTTCAAACATATTGAAGCCAATGAAGAAAAAGACAACACCCAAGATAAATACCCAGGGAGTCGTTGCAAAACCCATAGCAATGAAGCCTAAAAAGATAACCGTAACAGAGATCATAAATATCTCTTTGCCTTTTCCGTACTTTTCGCCAAAGATAGCCGCAGGAGCCATGGCTAAGAGACCAAAGATCATAGCAGGAACATAGACTTTCCATAGGGCAGCTTTCTCCCAGCCAAACCCACCTTCAGTGACAGGGTGTGTCATAACCACGGGGATGATGAAAAACGCCATCGTCATAATACTTGAATGAAAAAGAAAAGTAATATACATGCGCGTTAAGGCTTTGTCTTTAAAGACTTCAAGGAACTTAGACTCTTTTTCCGAGTAGGAGTGTATGATGTGTGGCGGTTTAGGTACGGCTGTAAATAAGATACCTATAGCCATGACAGAGAGTGCAGCGGTAAGCCAGAAGAGTTTATCTATCCCCCAGTATCCCCCTACAAGCGGTGCAATAACCATCGCTGCTGCAAAACTAAGCGCAATCGTCCCACCCATGATGGCCATGGCGTGCGCGCGCTGTTCTTCTTTAACCAGGTCAGCTATCATTGCTGATACTACAGAACCGATGGCACCTGCACCCTGCAGAAAACGGCCGATAAGTAGCATATAGATGTTATCTGAAAGTGCGGCAATGACTGAACCAGCGATGAATATGAGCAGACCAAACAAGAGAACTTGCTTGCGACCAAATTTATCGGACATCATTCCAAAAGGTACTTGGAAAGCAGCTTGCGTAAGCGCGTACCCGCCTACAACAAGACCTGCTAAAAATGGAGTGGCCCCTGGCAGGTCAAGTGCATAGATGGAAAGCACAGGGAGAACGATGAAAAGTCCGAAAAACCTCAGTCCTACGATCAAGCTGAGCGGCATTATCTGTTTAATCATGGTGATACCTTTAATACGATAAAATTATTATTCATTAGAACATTATAGTGAGTAACGCTCACATACTATCATTGGAACGGGACTATCTTTAAGTAGATGGCTCATGTGATTAGTTATATAAATATTATAAATAGCAAGATATTATAAAAAAGGTTAAGAGTTGATGAAAATTGTTTTGGCAACAGGAAATAAAGGTAAATTACGTGAATTTAAACAAATATGGCAAGACGAAATAATACCTTTTTCCGACCTCTTGAGTGAGTTCGAGATAGTAGAAGATGGCGATACGTTTGCCCAAAATGCACTTATAAAAGCAAGAACTATTTATGAGAAACTGGGCGAGGAGTTTTTGGTAATATCAGATGATTCAGGTATCTCCCTACCTATATTAAACGGCGCACCAGGCATTTACTCAGCACGTTACGCCGGAGTAGGCGTAACAGATAAAGACAATCTTTATAAGCTTATAGAAGCAGTGAAAGCAAAAGATGTCAAATCTACCCCGGCATACTACACAGCAGCCATTGCTATAGTGAGTAAATACGGAGAATATGTCGTACACGGCTGGATGCATGGCGATGTGTTGGATGAGGCAAGAGGAGAGAAGGGTTTTGGGTACGACCCTATGTTTATCCCCAAAGGCTACAGTCAAACATTGGGCGAGCTAGACGATGCTATAAAATCTAAAATTTCTCATCGCGCCAAAGCTTTGGAATTGGCCAAGCCCATTATCAATATGTTACAAACAAAATAATGTAGTGCCATCCCAAGCACACAATACCACGCAGAGGAATAAAAATGAAAAAACAACAATTTATGAACGACTTGCAAATTATTTATGATGAATTACAAACCAGACAAGCAGAGTTAAATGCATACTATGAACTCTTAAATGAAGACAAAGGACACGACAAGGCAAAAAAAATTGTTGAACTTTTGTTGACATTGTTAAATATACCAAGAGACAAAGAGGGGTATATGGCAGGGCTGACACGACTAATAGGATTGCGTGAAGATGCCCTGGAGCAAGTGATGCAAAAAAATGGTTTTAATACAAAACAGATACGCATGAAGAAAGAGTTGGCTTATGGCTTTGTGAGCCATTTTTATCTTGAGCGCCACGATGCGCTTACCAAATGGATAGAAGAGCAACAGATTTTAACTCCTTTTTACCGCTCTTTAATACTTGGCGTAAATTATGTAGGTAGACGTATGACACAGTGGCAAAGTCATTGGACGCGTCATATTATCCACTCGGTCAATCTTGAGTTAAGTGAGATGTTCAATGGCGATGATGCTAAAGTATTTGAGATGCTTCAAGGGGAGTCTTTACTTGATACAGATGAGAGCGGTGAGGTGGGAGACAGATGCTATTCGGTGCTCAAAAAAGAAGATACCGGGTACAAAAGCATTGCCTATGCAGAGGCTTTTCCTAAAGAAGTAGCAGATGTAACCATGGCACTGGAACAGGTTGTTTTATTGTTGGGTCAAGATGAAGATGAAGTGTTTAATCAAAAGTCAGAATGGATTGCCTATTTTACTGCCATCAAAGAAGCTTTTTCGCATACACGAGCGGATGAACTTATAGCTAAGTGGGCAGAAGTAGACAGAAAATGGATGGCAGTAACCACACCCCTGCAGGTGGGCCATCCTTTGGAGTATTATGAAGACCATTACAGAAAATCAGTAGCACTGGAGTGGGATTTGCGGATCGTAAACCCTCAGTTACAAGAAGGTTCTTCTACAAGAGAGAACATCAAAAACTTTGCTTCGCAAATGGCAGAAGGTTTTGGAGCAGATGCACAAAAGATCATGGCTAAAAATCTGACTCAGGTCGACGAAACACAACTTTATATAGGGCAGCCTATGCTTTATTATGCAGCAGAGTTTAATGGATTGTTTTCTGCGCAGGTTGTTCCTAATGATGAGCAAGTTTCTGCAGAATTGGGAAAGAAGATCTTTGCTTATGCAGACTTCGTACTTGAAAGTAAAAAGTCCAAACCTGTGATGAAGCTTTCTGTAGAGATAATGGGAGAGACATTTGTAAAAAAACAAAAAACATTGGCGGAGCGTGAACCTTCTCTTTGGCATGAGCTTTACGACATTTCGACTGTAGGGCATGAGTATGGCCACATACTTTGGATAGACAGGGACACAGAAAGCAAGATGAACGGTTCGGGACAGTTTAAAAACATCGAAGAGTTTAAGGCCACAACAGGCGGGTTGATGGCGTTTTTCCACAATGAACGCGAAGAGCTCAAAAATCACATCATAGACGATGTAGTCTCTCGCTCAGTGGGACTCATGGCCTGGCGTGAAGTGGGGGAAGTATTACCGTATTATTGTGAAGGATTAATCCATCTAGATATTTTATTTAGCTCCGGGGTTATTAGTTATGATAAACAGATAGACATTGATTACGGCAAATATGACGTGATGAAGAAAACCTATCGGGAAGCCTATGAAAAATTGGTAGAAAATTACTTGAATAAAGTGGATGCTTCTGTCTATTTGAGTGAATATGCAACAAAAGAAAAAAGTGTTTATTTGCCGGCCAAAGAAGAGGTTAAAACATTTGTAGAGGAGTATTATAGGCGGTATAAAGAGATAGGACAGCAGACTACTGTTCTATTATAGCCAAGAAGGAGTAGGAACATCTGCTTCTGCTCCTATGGTTTAATTGGGTTTTTTCACCATTCTCTAACCTCATTTTAGATATAATTTGCGCAATTATGCCGTCTTCATGATGGCGATCATGAGGAAAGATATGCTACTATTTACACCAGGACCTACACCAGTACCGGAGTCAGTGCGTTTAGCTATGGCTACACCAACGCTCCACCACAGAACAGCAGAGTTTGAAGCGATCTTCAAAGAGGCAAGAGAGCGTCTTATGCGTCTTCTTGGTATGGATGAATGTGTGATGATCGCGTCCTCTGGAACAGGTGCTATGCAGGCTTGCATGTTGAACCTTTGCAAGACAAAAGCATTAACCGTCAACGCAGGTAAGTTCGGAGAACGTTTCGGGAAAATAGCAGATGCTATGGGTAGGGACAAGGTCGAAATTAAGTATGAATGGAATACACCTTGCGCTATTGCGGATGTTGAAAAGGCATTAAATGAAAATGCAGATATTGATGCAATTTTCATTCAGGTGTGTGAAAGTGCGGGCGGACTTAGACATCCTGTAGAGGCGATTGCTAAGAGAGCCAAAGAGATCAATCCTGACATTATGGTGGTAGCTGACGGCATTACAGCGGTGGGTGTGGAGAAGATAGATGTGAGCAACATTGATGCCCTCATTACAGGAAGCCAGAAAGCATTGATGCTTCCCCCAGGACTTTCGATGATAGGTTTGTCTACTGCTGCTGTAGAGAAAATAGGCGAAGGCAAGGATTATTATTTTAATCTTGCTATAGAAATCAAAAATCAGCAGAAAAATACTACGGCATGGACTGCGGCAACGACATTAATCATAGGGCTTAATGCTATCTTTAATGCCATTGAAGAAGAGGGGTTTGATGTATTGTATGAAAACACCATCAACAGAGCATCAGCTACACAGGCAGCGCTTGAAGCTGTCGGTTTTTCCATGTATCCTCATGTACCTGCACTTTCTATGAGTACGGTCTATGATGAAGATGCAGAGCCTATACGTAAACTACTTAAAACAAAGTACAGTGTGAATATGGCAGGCGGACAAGACCATCTCAAAGGTAAGATCTTCCGTATTAATCAAATGGGACTTATACCTGTATATGAGTCTGCCTGGGTGGTTAATGCCATAGAATTGGCATTAGCTGACTTGGGAAGAAGAGAGTTTGATGGAACAGCAAGTCGTGTATTTAATGAAGTCTATTTTAAAAGAGCAAATAGATGATATTTGAGCATGACATTCCTAGCGGATCTAAACTTTATTTTGGGGAAAGTGCGAAAATAAAAAGAAATATTGAGTATGTAGCAAGCCAGATGTTGACAGAGCTTGGGTTTGAAGAGATAGTGACCCCATTCTTCTCTTACCATCAGCATGACGCTTTTGATGATAAAAAACTATTGCTTAGGCTCAATGATGAAGAAAACCATGAAGTGACTTTGCGTGCAGATTCAACAGCGGATGTTGTACGTATTGTGACAAAAAGACTGGGGCGAAGCACGGAGCACAAAAAATGGTTTTACATTCAGCCTATAGTGACTTTCCCGACGAAAGAACAGTATCAGATTGGCGCAGAAGTGATTGGCGGCACTTTTGAAAAGATAGCAAAAACAACTACCGCACTTTTGGAGCAAATAGGCTCGCAACCAATCATGCAGATAGCGAATATCCGTATACCGCACCTGCTGAATGAAAAATATGGTGTTTCACTGGAAGTATTAAAATCTATGCATGTTGAACAGATCATGAATGCTGATTTACCTTGGATCGAACAGCTGGTAAGAATCAATATTGTATCTGATTTGGATGATTTAAGCGTATTTCCTTCTGATATAAAAGCAGAGCTTGAGAAAATAAAAGGTGCCGCTGAAAAAGTCATGTATGACAATATGGTTATCTCTCCACTTTTTTACGCAAATATGAGGTATTATGAGTCTTTGACATTTAGAATGTTTGAAGATAACGGTCTTTTGGCTACGGGTGGTATTTACAATATCGATGGTGTAGAAGCAGCAGGATTTGCACTTTATACAGATGAGTGTATTAGCAATAAAATGAACAAGGGCAAATAATGACTAAAGCAGATTTAATCGTAGGTCTCCAGTGGGGAGATGAAGGTAAAGGAAAGATTGTTGACCATATGGCACAAACTCATGACTATGTATGTCGTTTTGCCGGTGGGCATAATGCCGGACATACTATTGTTATAGGTGACAAGAAGTATGCACTTCATCTTATTCCTTCTGGTGTACTGAACCCTAAGGCTAAAAACATTGTAGGGAATGGTGTTGTACTTTCACCAAAAGACTTCATCAAAGAGATGAAACAGTTTGATAACTTAGAGGGCAGACTTTTTCTTTCGGATAAAGCACATATACTTCTTCCGTACCATGCACTTATCGACCAGGCAAGAGAGCGCATGAAAGGTGATAAAGCCATTGGTACCACAGGTAAGGGAATTGGTCCTGCTTACGGTGATAAGATAGCGCGCATCGGGCATAGACTCGGAGAGCTGCTCAATCCTGAGAAGCTTACTGCAAAAATTGTAGACTATTTTGCTATGAATAAACCTGTATTTGATGCGATGGGCGTAGAGGCACCGGTAAAAGCAGAACTTTTAGCAGAACTACAAGGGTATAAAGATGTATTAGGTACTTTCATTGCCGACACTACTCAAATGATGTGGAAAATTATGGAAGACAACAAAAAGATACTTCTTGAAGGCGCACAGGGAACAATGCTGGATATAGATCATGGCACCTATCCATATGTTACTTCATCAACAACAGTAAGTGCGGGAGCATGTTCGGGCCTTGGAATTAACCCAAAAGACCTTGGTAAAGTAACAGGTATCGCCAAAGCATACTGTACAAGAGTGGGCAACGGCCCTTTCCCAAGTGAAGACTTTGGTGAAGAGGGCAGTAAACTGCGTAAAAATGGACATGAATTTGGCACAACAACAGGACGTCCAAGAAGATGCGGCTGGTTCGATGCGGTTGCTATGCGTCATGCAGTGCGTGTCAATGGTGTTGACCAGATAGCTCTTATGAAGCTGGACGTTTTGGATGGTTTTGATGAAGTAAAGGTATGTGTGGCCTACGAAGTAGAAGGTAAGGAGATCAATTATGTACCTTACGACCTTGAAGATGCAACTCCAATTTATAAAAGTTTTCCAGGTTGGGATAAAACAGAGGGGGTAAGGGATTTTGATGCGTTGCCAGATACGGCAAAGTCATATATTTTAGCACTGGAAGCAATGATAGGGACAAAAATGGGGATCATTTCCACGAGTCCGGAGCGTGAAGACACTATTGTAAGATAGCGCTTTTGAGCAAAGCTTAAAAGGCTACGTTAATACGGGTTCACTTCAGCAGTGGGCTCACGCGACTTGTCGCTTTTCAATAAATATTTTAGGAGTTCATAGCATGAGATTAAAACCACAACAAACAGGGTATGTAGCAAGTAAAATCGGAATAGATTTAGCCAACGCACCTTTTATTACAATGCCAAAAGGTAAGGAAGCAGTAGTTGCGGCATGTAAAAAAATCATAGATGAAAATCTTGCTAAAGAGCATGCACTTGATGAGAAAGTAAAAAAAATATTAGATGAAAACTATGACGAGATAGAGTTTCAGCATGCAGATGAAAGACAACTTTTCTTTATGATTAAAAAGAAGATGGCTACAGAATATGGGGTTATCATGAACTATGATGACAGATACAATGATTTGGCGCACCTGATTTTAGATGAGTTGTATGAAAACTATCTTGCAGAGTATACCGTGAATGAAAATCAAGTGAAAAATGTTATTTTTAAAGCGTTTAAGACCTTTGCTGATGCCTATGATGAAATAGATGATATCGTTTATGCCAAAATAAGAGGGATGGACAAAGAAGTGGTTCCTGGATCTCAGGACTATGAGCTGCTATATGAAAGATTTTACCAAGAAGAACTCTCCAAGAGAGGAATGCTTTAATGACAAAAGTTTCACTTTATTTTGAAAATGGATTGATGCTTGAAGCAAAAAGTTTTGGCGCAGAAGGGACTTCTGTGGGCGAAATCGTTTTTAATACTTCTTTGACTGGCTATCAAGAGATAGTCACCGATCCTTCCTATGCAGGCCAATTTGTAACATTTACTATGCCAGAGATTGGTAATGTAGGGTGTAATGCACAAGATATGGAAAGCAAGCGTGCCCACTGCAAAGGTATTATTGTACGATCGTATCAAGATAGACCTTCTAACTTCAGATCCCAAGAACCTCTTTCTGCCTTACTGAAAAAAAATAATGTACTTGGCATCACAGAGATAGATACAAGATTTATCACTAAGATATTAAGAGAAGAGGGTGCCATGATGATGGTTGCTTCAACACAAATACATGAGAAAGATGCCCTTAAAAAAGTATTGGAATCTTCACCTCGCATTGAAGAAATAAATTATATTGAGCAGGTAAGTACCAAAGAGGCTTATGTGCACACAGAAGCACGATACAGCACAGACACGTTTACTTATAATGCACCCAGGACCACTAAAAGGATTATAGCGCTTGATTTTGGTGTGAAAAGAAATATCCTCAATGAACTTACCCATGCAGGCATGGAAGTTACCGTGGTACCTAACTCCATGTCAGCAGATGATATAATTGCCAAGATTGATGCAAAAGAGTGTGACGGTGTATTTTTATCAAATGGCCCGGGTGATCCGCTTATTTTAAAAGAAGAACAAGAGAAGATTAAGAAACTAATAGCACGTAAAGTGCCTCTTTTTGGTATCTGCTTGGGACACCAGTTGCTTTCAATTGCACATGGATACGATACCTTTAAGCTCCAATTTGGACACCATGGCGGAAATCATCCTGTAGTGAATGTTAGGACAAATAGAGTAGAAATAACAGCACAAAACCATAACTACAATGTACCCGAAAATATTACAGAAGTGGCAACAGTGACACATATGAACCTGTTTGATAATACCATTGAGGGACTTAAATATAATGACTCTCCTATTATGTCAGTACAGCATCACCCAGAAGCAAGCTCCGGACCGCATGAAAGTGCATATATTTTTGGCGAATTCGCTAAAATGCTTTAAGGGATCTTGATGAATATTACTATATTATTTGGCGGTTCCAGTTTTGAACACGAGATAAGCATTGTCTCTGCGATTACAATGAAGAAAGTGTTGAAGAAATCTACTTTAACCTATATTTTTGTAAGTCAAGACAGAGAGTTTTATTTGATAGATACTGAAAAAATAAACTCTAAGATTTTTTCTTCAGGTGAATATAAAAAGGCTAAAAGACTTACACTTAAAAAAGGCGCTTTTTTTATAGATGGTATGTTTGGCTCTAAGGCTGTAGTGTCTGATGTGACACTGAATCTCATACATGGAAGAGACGGAGAAGATGGTAAAATCGCATCTATGATGGAGTTTTATGACATTCCATTCATTTCTCCTCGTATGGAAGCTTCAGCACTTTCTTACAACAAGCTTTATACTAAATTTTTGGCTCAGAGTTTAGGGGTTAAAACAGTCGCTTATGAGTACCTCTGTAAAAATGATGAAAGAAAGATTACTATGCCATACCCTATCATTGTAAAACCTGTACGTTTAGGCAGCAGTATCGGTGTGAGTATAGTAAGAGATGTTTCTGAGCTGGACTATGCACTCGATGTAGCTTTTGAATTTGATACAGATGTTATTGTCGAGCCTTTTATAGAAGGCGTAAAAGAGTTTAACCAGGCGGGCTCTTTTACAAATACTTGGGAGCTTTCCATAGTAGAAGAACCACAAAAAGAAGTATTTTTAGATTTTGAGAAGAAATATATGGACTTTTCCAGAGATTCACAAGTATCATCAGCCGATATCTCTGATGATTTAAAGGCAAAGATACAAGAGAGTTTCAAAAAGATCTATAACCCACTTTTTAAAGGAAGCATTATACGCTGTGACTTTTTTGTAGTCGATGATGAAGTCCTTCTGAATGAAATTAACCCCATACCAGGTTCTATGGCAAATTATCTCTTCGAAGACTTTGAGGGCATGATATATAGGCTTTCTAACAATTTGCCTAAAGAACAAAATATAACAGTAGACTATCAATACATCCATTCTATTCAAAGTGCAAAAGGGAAAGCGTAAGCTTTCCTGAAGTGCTTCTTCATTCTAAACTCAAATAATTAAAATTACTAAAAATTATACTTTTATAAAATATTTATTTTTCGTAGCACTAAAGTGTTAATTATGCATTAAATAAGTTCTATTTTATACCTTTTTATTACGATTTAAGTGCTTCTGGTCTAGAATATAGGTTCTATTTTTACGAGATATAGAAAATTGGGAGGGTAAATGAAAAAATTTCTGATGTTTTTAATGCTAATAGGTACAGTGCATGCAGCAACTCAATTAGGAATAAATGAAAAATTGGGAACCATGGTTCCCCTTGATCTTACATTTATTAATGAGACGGGCGAACGTGTAACCTTAAAGAAACTCATGGATGGAAAGCCAACGATGATATCTTTAAACTACTTTCGCTGTGCAGGTATTTGTACCCCGCAATTAAATGATATGGCAAAAATGTTAGGTCGTTTAGATTTGGCAGAAAACACTGATTATAAGGTGCTAACCATTGGTTTTGCTGAAGATGAAGGCTATGAACTGGCAGCAGCAAAACGACAAACAATGCTTAAAACTATACAGAGAGATTATGTACAGGATGCATGGCACTTTGTAATAGGTGAAAATAACTCTTCAGGTATTTTGGCTGATAAAGTTGGTTTCACATATGAAAAAACAGTTTCTCCAGCAGGGGTCGTTGACTATCTGCATCCCGCAGCACTTATCATGCTGTCTCCCGATGGAAAAGTAACACGCTACCTCAATGGTATCGAACAACTTCCTTTTGATGTGAAGATGGCACTAATGGAAGCAGGTCAAGGGAAAGTAGGCCCCACGATAGCAAAAAATTTGCTTTATTGTTTTGCCTATGATCCTAAAGCGAAAACTTATATTTTCAAATGGGAAAAAATAGCAGGTGCGATTATGACGCTAATCATGTTGGCATTTTTCATTTATCTTGTCCGTACAAGCAGAAGAGAAGAAGACCACCAACAAAACAAAGGAGACAAGTAAATGAGTAAAACTTATTTCGACGAAACACACTGTGCCATTGGGCACCCAAAAAGTACATTCATGCAGTGGATGCTTACTGTTGACCATAAAAGAATTGGTCTGATGTATGCAGCTGTCATGTTTACGTTCTTTTTTATTGCAGTAGCAACAGCATTTGTGATGCGTTTAGAGTTATTTGCCCCAGGACAGCAATTCATAGATGGTGATACGTTTAACCAGGCCTTTACACTTCATGGGGTTATTATGATTTTCCTCTTTATCGTACCGGGTATCCCTGCGATATTTGGAAATATTGTTATGCCATTGATGATTGGGGCAAAAGATGTATCTTTCCCTAGATTGAACTGGTTTACATTTTGGCTATATATACTAGGGTGTATTATTGCTGTATCGTCACTTTGGGTAGGCAATGGATTTGCAGATACAGGTTGGACATTTTATGCGCCATATTCATTAAATACGGGTACGAATGTAATCTTTACACTTGTGGCAGCATTTGTTCTTGGTATGGCATCGATTCTTACAGGACTTAACTTTCTTGTAACGATTCACAGACTTAGAGCACCGGGTATGACATTTTTCAAAATGCCATTATTTGTATGGGGTATTTATGCAACGGCATGGATCCAACTTCTTGCAACGCCGGTAGTTGGTATTACACTGGTACTTGCTATTATGGAAAAATATTTTGGTATTGGTATCTTTGACCCCGCAAAAGGTGGAGACCCTGTATTGTTTGAACATTTGTTCTGGATTTATTCTCACCCTGCAGTATATCTTATGATTCTTCCTGCATTTGGTATCATGTCTGAAATTATCCCGGCATTTTCAAGAAGAGAAATTTTCGGATATAGAACCATAGCACTTTCATCAGCATCTATTGCAGGTATCGGTTACTTAGTATGGGGTCACCACCTTTATACATCAGGCATGGCAGATATTGCCAAAACAGTATTCTCTTTCCTTACATTCTTTGTCGCGATTCCTACAGGAGTTAAGTTTTATGACTGGATTGCAACGATGTACAAAGGTAAGATTGTTCTTGCTACGCCTATGTTGTGGGCATTGGGAACGATTATCACCTTTGCAATTGGTGGACTAACGGGTGTAACTATTGCAATGATTGGTGTGGATATTCACCTTCAAGATACCTATTATACAGTAGCACATTTTCACTATGCAATGCTAGGCGGGGTTGTCTTTTTGCTTTTTGCCGGAATGCACTATTGGTTCCCGCTTATAACAGGTAAAATGTATAATGAAACTAAGGCAAAAATTGCATTTTACTTAAACTTTGTAGGATTTAATTTATTATGGTTCCCAATGTTTATAGCCGGTTACCTTGGTATGCCACGCCGTTATTTTGACTATTTGCCAGAATTCCAAATTTATCATCAGATTTCATTCTTTGGAGCCGTGATTTTTATTACAGGACTTATCTATATGTTCTATGTGCTTATTCAAGGATGGAGAAAAGGTGAAAAAGTAGGTGTCAATCCATGGAGAGCAACTACGCTTGAGTGGCATATGCCGACATCGCCACCACCGCTTGAGAACCATAGCAAAGTGCCATATGTAGATTTTGATCCGTATGAGTATTACCATGGTGAACCTGTAGTTAAATTTGACGAAAATATGAGAAGGATAGACTGATGGCACACGCATATGTACCTGAAATCGCGGTAGACCGCGATGGGAACGAACATGTAGTTCAAGGATGGCAAGATGATTTTTACGGCTGGAAACTAGGTTTCTGGCTGTTTATGCTTACAGAAGTAATGATGTTTGGAGGGATGTTTCTTGCGCTCGCATACTACAATACGCTTCATCCACAAGACTTTTTAGAGGCATCAGCTTCTTTAAATAGACTTTTAGGTGGAACCAATACAGTAATCTTACTGGTATCCGCACTTACTATGGGACTAGGCTTGCTTAAGATGAGAGCTGGAGATGTAAAAGGTGCCAAATTGATGATTTGGGCAACGATTATACTGGCTGTATTATTTTTGGTTATTAAAGGCTTTGAATGGAAAGCAGAGTATGATCACGGCATCTTTCTTTTACATGGCCAAATGCTACCTGAGTCTACAATGGCCTTTGGTAAAAAATTATTTTTTGGTATGTACTTTACGATGACGGGCCTTCATGGTTTTCATATTATCATCGGTATTGGACTTATGCTTTGGTTACTTAAGCGCATTAATGCAGGAAAGGTAAGCACTGAGCACCATATTTTACATTTTAATATCGCGCTATATTGGGATATCGTACACCTTATTTGGGTATTTGTTTTCCCATATTACTATATGATAGGCGCAGCAACAGGAGGAACAAGTGGACACTAAGACAGTAAACTACAAAGAAGAAAAAGCAGTATATTATAAGGTTCTTGTAGGACTATTGCTTTTAACGGCAGTGACATTTGTGCAGCCACATTTGTTTATGGCACAATCAACTTTTTTAGTACAAATGCTTATTGCAGTGGTTAAAGCATGGCTTATTGTGATGTATTATATGCACTTAAAAGGCGAAAAACTCATAGAAGCAATGGTAATTTTTTCATTATTGCTTATATTGGTTTTCTTTGTTATCGTTATTGGCATAGATGTCGCTAATTTCCAATATGGGGCTGAAAGTTACATTACAGCACCTACACAGACTGGAGCTGAACACGTGACAGCACCAGCGCAGCACTAGGAGTCACAATGAGTAATAGCTTACAAGGATTTGATGCTAGAGCAGCTACATTCGCAGCTGACGTAGACCAGGCATTTTGGGTAAACTTTTGGATTTCAATCATCCTGTTTTTATCGGTTGTGGTACCGATGATTTATTTTGCATGGAAATATAATGCAAGCAAAGTAAAAAACGAAGATATTGAAAATGTGACGCATAGTACGAGACTGGAGATGGCATGGACATTGATTCCATCAGGTTTGTTGATGGTGCTTTTTTATTATGGATATACTTCAATGCAAGTATTAAGAACGATGCCTGCAGAAAGTGAAAGTATTGTGGTGCAGGTTGAAGGTAAAAAATGGTCATGGAATTATACCTATCCTGTAAACAAAAGTGGATTAGTCCACAAAGCAGCAGAATTATATGTACCTAAAGATCAAAACATCATTTTAAAAATGACTGCACCAATCAATGATGTTATTCATTCGTATTTTGTACCGGCATTTCGTATGAAAGAAGATGTGGTGCCTGGACGAACAACGCAACAATGGTTCAATTCAAACGTGGTAGGGACCTACGATGTAGAATGTGCAGAATATTGTGGCACACGTCACTCATATATGTACTCAAAGATCCATGTCATGGAAAGAGCTGAGTATGATGAGTGGTTTGAGAGTGCTAAACGTACACCAGGCGCAGCAGATGTTAAAATCTCTAAAGGACAAGAACTTTATGAGTCGAATGGTTGTGTAGGATGTCACTCTATTGATACAGATGCAACACTGGTTGGTCCATCACTTATGGGAATCGGCGAAAAATATGATAGGCAATATCTTAAAGATGCTATTGTTAACCCGGATAAAGATATTCCAGCTGGATTTACAGCAGGTGTGATGCCTCCATTTGCACTTCCTGATGCCGATATAGATGAAATGATTAATTATTTTAACAATACAGATAAAGGCAAAGAACTTTATGAGTCAAACGGCTGTGCAGGTTGTCACTCTATAGATTCTGATGCAACTTTAGTCGGACCTTCACTGAAAGGTATTGGTGCTAAATACGATGCAGCGTATCTTAAAGATGCGATTGTTTCACCAGACAAAAATGTGCCAGAAGGTTTTGCAGCAGGAGTGATGCCTTCATTTGCACTTCCTGATGCAGACGTTGCTGCTATCATTAAGTATATGAAATCGGCTAAATGATAAAAGATTTTTTTATAGTCACAAAGTTCATACTTTCTTTTGCGATTAGTCTTTCCGCACTCTTTGCCTATATTATGGCAAAGGGAGAGGTTAGTTTTGACATGTTGCTTGCAACTTTTTCTGTACTTATCGTAGCTATGGGGGTCTCAACACTTAATCAGGTGCAAGAGTATAAATCAGATGCCAATATGACAAGAACAAAAAACCGTCCCATCGCTGCTGGAAGGATGACTCCACAAACAGGTATTATAATTGCAGTAGTGCTGATTGTACTTTCTCTTGTTTTAATCTATTCCCTGCTTGGACTTACGGGAGTAAACATATTTATGTTTGCCTTTATTTGGTACAATGCCATGTATACACCTTTGAAAAAAAAGAGTGCTTTGGCGGTGGTACCAGGGGCAATATTGGGCGTGATTCCCCCAGCTATCGGATGGCTTGTTGCGGGAAATTCACTAATGGAACTGGAGTTTATTGCGTTGGCATTATACTTTTTCATTTGGCAGGTACCGCATTTTTGGTTGCTTGTTATGCTATTTCATGGTGATTATAAAGATGGTGGATATCCCACAGCAATGCGTCTTTTTGGACAAGCAAGTTTACAGAGGCTCACTTTTGTATGGCTTATTTTAACTATACAAGCAGGTGCATTTCTGGTTTGGGCTTTTCAAGTCTATCCTGCTACTATAGGACTATCTGTGCTTGTTGGCATAGGCGCGTTCATTAGTTCTTTAGAACTTTTACGCGATAGATTTGAACTCAAAAATGCGCGTTCAGTATTTTGGAAGATCAATGCAGCCTTTTTGCTCATCATTATTCTTATCAGCATCGATGAGTACATAAAGCACCATATTGCTTAAAGATAAACCAAAGCTTAGGCTTTGGTTTTACCCCCTATGATGCCTCAATAACTTTATTACACATGTAAGGACTTTCCATGCAGGCAAAAATATATTCATTAGAAACAATCTTAGCATCCATCAGTAAATACAAAAAACCAAATGCCAAAAAACGTTTAATTTTTGATCAGGCACCACTTAGAGGTATCGGTAGCAAATGGATTATTGCATTTTTCTTGGCTTTGCCTATAATAGAATATGCGGGTATTTTTAATCCATGGATGTTTAATATGTTGGGTATCGCTCAGGCTATTATCTTTTTTATTGTCTTTCTTTCCATGGTGATGATTATGGTCATTGCCTTGATATTTATCAATAATAATAAAGTCATAAGACAAATTATTCCATCCTGGAAGTCTTATTTTCCTGATATTGACTTTAAAATGGTACTCGCATCAGGCGCAACACCGTATAAGGATTTTTTTAAATATTATAGTGAAGCACTGAATGATCATCTTGAAGGTGAAGCACTGCAAAACTATCTAAAAGAAGCATTTATAAGCATGCAGGATCAAAATAAAGATCTTCTCGAGGCAATGAGAAATGACAGATCCAGAATACAATAAAAGAGTATTTTAGTCCTAAAAAAATCAATAAGTTTGATAGATTAAATAGGACTAAAATTATCGTTTAATGCCTTAATATATCCCATATTTACATCATATGTAACCTTTTGTACCAAATCCAAACCATTAAGTAATTATTTAAGTCTTTATATAATCAAATAATATTATAATTATTATTGAATGCTACTATTAAATTACAGCATAGAATTTTTACAAGGGGTATGTATGCAATCAAACGCAGCATTAGAATATGATTATTCATTGGCAAAAAAGTTTACATTTTTGACTATTCTGTTCGGATTTTTAGGCATGTTAGTCGGTACAATAATAGCCGCACAAATGGCATTTCCTGAATTAAACTACTATTTGGGAGAGTATGGAACTTTTTCAAGACTGAGGCCTATACACACCAATACAGTGGTATTTGGATTTACTGTATCTGGTATTTTTGCTACTTGGTTTTACTTAGGACAAAGAGTACTTAAGGTCTCTATCGCTGAATCAAAATTTTTGATGGTTATCGGAAATATTCAGTTTTGGCTTTACTTTATAGGTGCACTTTTGGCAACCGTTTCTTTGGTTTTTGGCGTATCTTCCTCTAAAGAGTATGCAGAGTATGAATGGCCTTTTGACATCGTAGTTGTGGTTGTGTGGGTATTATGGGGTATTGGCATGATGGGACTTATCGGAATCAGAAGAGAAAAAGCACTGTATATCTCAGTATGGTATTATCTTGCTTGTTTCCTTGGTATTGCTATGCTTTACCTTTTTAACAATATGGCTATTCCTACGTATTTTGCAACAGAAGGTCTTGGCAGTGTGCTGCACTCAGTCTCTATGTATTCAGGAACAAATGATGCATTGGTGCAATGGTGGTATGGACATAATGCTGTTGCGTTTGGATTTACTGTACCTATTGTTGGTATGATTTATTATTTCCTTCCAAAAGAGTCGGGCCAAGCCATTTATTCATATAAACTTTCCTTACTTTCTTTCTGGGGGCTGATGTTCGTTTATCTTTGGGCCGGCTCGCATCACCTTTTATGGTCAACAGTTCCTGACTGGATGCAAACAATGGGTTCTACATTCTCTATTGTACTTATTTTGCCATCATGGGGTTCGGCGATCAACATGCTTCTTACCATGAAAGGTGAGTGGAACCAGTTAACTGAAAATCCAATAATTAAGTTTATGATACTTGCATCAACATTCTACATGCTGTCGACAATTGAAGGACCAATTCAGGCAATCAAATCGGTCAATGCAATTGCACACTTTACAGACTGGATACCAGGACACGTTCATGACGGCACACTTGGCTGGGTGACATTTATGATTATGGCATCAATCTTTCACATGTCTCCACGTATGTTTAAAAAAGAAATTTACTCCAAGAAACTGATGGAAACACAATTCTGGCTTCAAATAACAGCGGTAGTACTTTACTTTACCTCTATGTGGATCGCGGGTATTACTCAGGGTATGATGTGGAGAGCCGTTGATGAGTATGGCAACTTAATGTATTCATTTATCGATACAGTGACGGTACTTCACCCTTACTATACGATTAGAGCAGTTGCTGGCGTATTGTATCTATTAGGATTCATTATGTTCGCTTACAATATATATAAAACTATGACTTCAGGTAGAGTACTTACCCAAGAGCCACAGTTTAAATCACCTATGGCATAAGGGAGGTAGTTATTATGTTTTTTCATTGGTTAGAAAGAAACCCATTCTTCTTCGCTGCAGGAGTATCGATAGTTATCTCATTTGCAGGGCTTATTGAGATAGTACCAAACTTTGCAAAAGCAGCCCAACCGCTTATAGACATGAAGCCACGTACAGTGCTTGAACTTGCGGGTAAAAATGTTTATATGAAAGATGGCTGTCTGACATGTCACTCGCAAATGGTTCGTCCATTCAAATCTGAGACGGATCGCTATGGTGATTATTCACTTTCGGGCGAGTATGCGTACGACAGACCATTCCTCTGGGGTTCTAAAAGAACAGGTCCAGACCTGCACCGTATAGGAAACTATAGAACAACAGATTGGCATGAAAATCACATGTTGGCACCTGCTGAGATTGTGCCTGGCTCTATTATGCCGGCGTACAAACATCAGTTTACAAATTTGGCTGATATTGAAACTGCCTACGCTGAAGCGGTCACAGTTAAAAATGCATTCCACACACCATATGGTCCTGAATTTAAATCGACCAGAGCAGCATGGGAAGCACATAAACCAAAAGTTTTAGCCGATGCAGCAGCAATTGCTGCTGATATGAAAAACCAAGATGTTAAAGATGCAGTTGCGAAGGGCGATGTACCTGAAATCGTAGCACTTATTGCCTATCTTAACAGCTTAAAATAGTAGGACAGGATGGACATTAGAGAACTTCAGGGCTATGCCTCTTTCTTTATGACCATTTTTTTGGTGATTATGTTGTATGGGTATATAATATACTTGTACAGAAGTGAAAAAAAAGGTGAGCGTGATTATGAGAAATATGGGAATATCGCACTTGATGATGAAGTCACAAGTACACCCGTAGAAGATAAGCCAGCTTCGCAAAGAGAATACAAGGAGGAGAATAAATGAATGCATTAATGGTAAAAGCGTTGGCATTTGCAGCACTATTGATTATAGTAACGATTGCCGTTGTAATGAGTTTGGATATAGATATCATGTCAGATTCAGTCAATGCAATTACAATGGGTGGGGCCATAGCTATTGCAGTAATTACAGCAGCGGTTTCTGTAAAATATATTAATCAGATGAAAACAGACACAGCAGGTGGTGAACTTGTTAATGACAAGTGGGATGGTATCGGTGAGTACAAAAATGAACTTCCTTCAGGGTGGGCCTACTCATTTTTAGCAGTTTTCCTATGGTCTATGTGGTATGGTTTTTTTGGATATCCTGTCAATGCCTATAGTCAAATCGGTGAGTATAATGAAGACGTATTGGCATATAATGCAAAGTTTGAGTCTATACATCAAAATGCAGATGCCGCCACACTCAAAGAGATGGGTAAATCTATCTATTTGGTACAGTGTCAACAGTGTCATGGGCTTACAGGTGATGGACTTTCTGGGAAAGCGCAAGACTTCACCGCAAGAATGACAAAAGAGCAAGTGCTGGATGTCATCAATAATGGTTCGAACCAGTTGGGATATGCAATGGGCATGATGCCTCCTGGAATGGCATCAGGTGAGCAGGCTGAAGAGATTGCAGTCTATGTAGCTGCTGGTATGAAGGGCGAACAGCCTGTATCGTTTGCAGCCTGTAGTTCATGCCATGGTGCAGATGGTAAGGGCAATAACGGTATGGCACCAAATCTTGCTGAGTATGATGCAGCATTGTTAAATCATACATTGCAAAATGGAAAAAAGGGTGTAATCGGCAAGATGCCATCATTTAAAACACTCATTCCATCTGAATCAGCACAAGAGAAAGCTTTGACTGCTTATATCCAGTCATTGTCAAACTAAGGAGTTTAATATGGCAGAAAATACAAAACGGAGTTTATTCGGACTTCATGGGATAGCAGGAGTAATGATATCAATTGTAGGATTGCTTGCAATTCTCATCACTTTAATGCTTCTTACGGTTGTTGCTCAAAGAAATGGTGTGGAAAAACCTTATGATCCAGCACCGATTAGAGACGTAAATAATCTCAAGATGATTTCAGTAGAGAATAAAGACTTTGCATTTCAGGAAAAGGATAAAAAATGATTAAATATATGGATAAAGTACTTATCGCGTGTATGCTATTTGCTGCTGCAGCGGCACTATATTTGGCATTTTCCGGTAACCTTTTATACGTAGGCTAATATGATTAAAGCAATAGTAAGGGTAGCATTGCTGGCTTCAATGTTACCTCTTTTGCTTAATGCTAACTATATCCTAAGAAACGACCTTTTAAAAATAGAAGCTGAGCAGCGTATTAATGAAATGGGTGAAGAACTTCAAAGCAAAACAGGCGTAACTGCCTATCTTATTGCAACCAATGAGCATTTTGTAGAAAGATATAATTTGCTAGAGTACACCAAGCAGTATGAAGCAAATATGAGTAAGCCTTATGTATTATTTATCTTTGCTCCCTATGCAGCGATAACAACAAAATCTGAGGCACGGGGAAGAGTAGGCATCATCCCATCTTCAGATAGTGTGAAATCGCTTTACAATTACGATGATGTGCGTGATGCAGGTATTGATATCGTAGCCATCAAAGACAGTAACACAGAAGAAGACAAGTTCAATATAGGCATACTTCAAGCTTATTCTGAGCTTGCAGACGGTATCGCCTCCTCAAAAGGGTTAAAGTTGGAAAAGACTATTCCTGATGAGATGGGTGTGATGGTGACTATTCTAAGAGTGCTGGTGTATACGGGCACGCTGGTACTGCTCTGGATATTTGTATTTAGATCACTATGGATGAGGATAAAAAATGGCAAATGATAATAATACAAAAACCTATTGGCCACATATGATACTCGGCTTTCTTACTGTTGGACTTACCTTAAGTTATTGGACTGTGAAATCAGCATCATCGATGCCAGTGCAGGAGTCAAATCAGTATATGCTCAAGTATCAGACAGCCGATATGAATATCAACCAGATTTTAGAAAGAAAAATAGCATTTGATAAAATAAATACTATTCAAATAGTTGGTGCTGAAACAATGGTGATGACGGACAATATAAACAGTAACCGTCCTCAGTTTGATGCAGTAAAATTGTCACAGGGCTTAAATGTATTTTCATACGAAATAGTCAGGAAAGATGGAATAAAAGTGTCTGATGCAAATGTAACATTTTTACTGACACAACCTCATAGCAGAAAAGAGGATCAGCTTTTTCTGAATGTACCTTATTTCGATGGGGGCTATCAGATAAAAGAGGTTAGCATTCAAAAACCAGGCAGATACATACTGCAGTTTAGGGCAGAAGTAGGGGATACCATAGGATACTCAGAAATTCCTGCGTATCTTAAACCCTAGCAGCTGAATTTTCTTATTTGTATCATACACTATGATATACTTCTTCCATGAATAAACTCCACATCTACCCTACATCACGTGCACTAAGAGCAGTCAGTTCAAAATATAAAGAGCAAGACGGTTTTTTACCAACACTCATGCGTATGGATGAATTTGAACATCGTGCAGTACTCGTAGAAAACAAAATACAAATTGACTCCTTGCAGCGTATATTGCTTCTTAGGGAAGCAGCATCTTTTAAAGCATTTAAAGATTTAAAAGTTGATTTGGGTCTGGTTCGTTTTTTTACCAAGAGTGATGCACTGTTCAAGTTTTTTGAAGAGTTAGCAGCCGAAAAGGTAGGCTTTGATACTTTGCTTCAAGCTGATGCCTATGCAGAGTTTGAATCACATCTTGGGATACTGGAACGACTTTTAGAAAATTATAAAAATCTCCTTGATGCAAGGGGTTTTACAGACAAAGCGTTTATACCTGATACTTACAAGCTCAATGAAGGATTTTTGCAAGGTTATGAATGTATAGAGATACATTTGGAAGGGTACTTGAGTTATTTCGAATTAGAACTCATAGAGAAAATCTCCGAGGAAACTCTGATAATTATCTACTATACGACAAGTAAATTTAATCTTAAGATGCAAGAACGCTTTAAATCTGTAGGCATAAGTTTACCAAATGATTCGTATGTCAGTTTTAGTATGA
Source organism: Sulfurovum sp. (assembly GCA_024637255.1). Classification (GTDB taxonomy): domain Bacteria; phylum Campylobacterota; class Campylobacteria; order Campylobacterales; family Sulfurovaceae; genus Sulfurovum. The sequence continues at coordinate 130,797 of JAGXFO010000018.1, read as the reverse complement.
CAGACAAGAAAGTCCTTAGTGCACAAATAAATGATGCTAGCATCAATGCAAAAGTTTTTTCTGTTGAAGAGCGCCAAGAGCAGATAGCAATTGCTTTTATGCAGATAGAAAAGATGGTAATTTCAGGCATGATACCCGAAGAGATAGCACTTATTTTACCCGATGAGAATTTTAAAGAGCATTTTACGCTTTTTGATGCACATAAAAACCTAAACTTTGCCATGGGGTATGACTATGCTAAAGGAAGGGTATATAAGTCACTCGAAGCACTGTATGCCTATTGGCAGCATTTTGATCTACAGAGTAAGTTTTTGCTGGAACGCTATGGGTTTAATATGGATCAGGTATTAGACTTAAGTGCAAGTAAAAAGTGTAAGGTAGAAATATTTTTTGAAGCTATCGATATACTAGGTCTGTTTGATTGTCCGCGCATTGGTACGCAGCAACCACAGAAGCAGAAGTTTAATGAGCATGTGCATGAAAAGTATTTGTATTTTAATAAGATATTTCAAAATACGGAACTTAGTTTAAAAGAGTGGCTTTTTTTATGGCTTAAAGCACTCTCAAAAATAACGATTGATGATGTTAGGGGCGGTAAAATCACTGTGATGGGTGTACTGGAGACTAGAGGTGTACATTTTGAAGGCGTTGTGGTTGTGGATTTTAATGAAGGTATTGTCCCTGCTGCTTCAAGCAAAGACCAGTTTTTAAACTCATCCGTACGCGCTTTTGCCAATCTTCCTACTAAAAGTGACCGTGAAGCTTTGCAGAAACAGTACTATAAACGCTTGTTTGAGCAAGCAAGGGAATGTGCCATTATTTACAGTAGCAGCGATAACAAGCTTCCTTCGAAGTTTCTCTATGAACTGGAACTTGAGGCTGCAGTACCGCTACATGCCCCATACCGGTTGCTCTATAGCCAGCCTTCAGGACTTATACAAGAAGAGGACCCTGTAGTAGAGCATTTTGATGCACATGGCATTGTCTGGTCTGCTTCGAGACTGAAAACCTACTTGGATTGCAAGCGTAAGTATTATTACAGGTATATACAGAAGATAGAAGCAAAAAAAGAAGAAGTACTGAATGAAGGTGCCTTTTTGCATTCATTGTTAGATCATTTACATAGGGAAAAAGATGCGTATGAAAGTAAAGAAGAGATGCAGAAAAATATTGACATCCTTTTAGATAAACTGCTTCCTTTTGATGATGCCAAAATTGCTTACCAAAAACTACTTTGGAAAGAGAAGTTTAAAGGCTTCGTTTTGCTACAAATAGAACACTTTAAATCAGGTTGGAAAGTGATAGAGAGAGAAAAAGAGTTTGAGGGGGACATTGGAGGCTTGCGGTTTAAGGGCCGCATAGACCGCATAGACCAAAATGCTACACATACTTTAGTTTTAGACTATAAAAGCGGAAGTATTGACAATGCACAGAAGACTAAAAATCTGGAAACACTTACAGACCTGCAAATGAGTATCTATCAGCAAATACTCACGAACAAATACCAAAATATAACCCTTGCTTTTGTAAAAATCCTTGAAAGCGGAACCATAGAAGAGATTACGGCACTAGAAGAAAAAAATGAAATTCTGGCACAACGCATCATAGACTTGAAGCAGACTGCAAGTTTTGTGGCTACGAAATGTGAAGATTTGCATAAATGTAAATACTGTGAATTTACACTGCTGTGTGAGAGAGGGGAGTACTTATGAGTTTCAAGCCTTTTTTAGCCTACTCTGCTTCAGCGGGAAGCGGGAAAACCTTTGCACTTTCGGTTCGGTACATTTCTTTACTTTTTATGGGTGAGGCGCCCAGTACCATACTTGCGGCTACGTTTACCAACAAAGCAGCAGCTGAAATGCGCCAAAGAGTAGTCGATTCTTTGCGTAGGCTTAGAGATGCAGGCAATGAAGCTTTTGCGGATGCTGTCTTAATACAAACAGGTTTAAGTAAAGCAGAACTTTTGGCAAAACAGCCTGAAGTGTTGGCTAGATTTTTATCTAGCAGCAGTTATATTGTGACACTAGATAGTTTTTTCTCTTCCATTTTACGTTCTGCTTCTTTGGAATTGGGTCTTGAACCGGACTTTTTAACAAAAGAACAGGGCAAAGATTCATTGGAAAAACACTTTCTTGAGGAAGTACAGGCTGTGGGGCTGCTCTCTTCTTTGGTTAAACTCGCAATGGACATAGAAGATAAACGTTTTGCCAAGATTTTTGATTTGATGCAGCACTTTTACAAGGTTGACCCCTTATTGCCTGCCCAAGTCGAAAAAAAACTTTCTTTAGAAAAACAACAAGAGTCATGCGAAGCACTCGGGCTTAAGATGATAAAAGCACTCAGTGATGCCGGTGCCCCAGAGCGTTGCATGAAACAGTTTGCTGCCAAGAGTGTGAAAGAGCTATTTGCTAAGAAGCTTTTTGAAAAAGAGACACTGGGGGAACACAGCTGGTTTCAAAAAGTAGCCAACGATGAGATAGAAGGATTTTATGCTTTGCTTAAAAAAGAGTTGTCACTTTGGGCGCAAGCCAAAGAGGACATTGTTCTGCATAACCTTTTTAAAATTTATGACTATTATAAAAATGCAACCATCAGCAATGCCAAAACTTCAGGTGTCCTCAGCTTTGATGATTTGACCTATTTTACTTATAGACTTTTGCATGAGAGTCTTAGCAAAGAGTTTTTGTATTTTAAAATAGATTCAAGGTTTAAACACATACTTTTGGATGAGTTTCAAGATACCTCTACTTTGCAGTTTTTACTGCTTAAGCCACTCATCGATGAGATATTTTCGGGCCATGGACAGAGTGAGTTTAAGTCTTTCTTTTATGTGGGGGATACCAAGCAGTCATTGTACCGTTTCCGTGGTGGTGTAGAAGAACTTTTTGATAAAGTTGCCCAGCGCTATGGAGTGCATATAGAGCAGATGGATACAAATTATAGAAGTGCCAAACATATAGTCGAGCAGGTCAATCGTTGTTTTGAGGCAGTGATGGACGGCTATGTACCTCAAAAAAGCAAACAAGGAGCATCTGAGGGCTACGTTGAAGTACTGGAATCAGAAACACTCATAGCTGATGCAGTCAATCAAGTCAAGAGACTCTTAGATTTAGGCGTGTGCATAGATGACATTGCTTTTCTTGTAAATACCAACAAAGATGGCGTTGCATTACAGGAAGCCTGCCAGACAGAAGGTGTAGATACCCTTCTGCAAACTTCCAGCTCTTTGAAAAATATACCAAAAATAGCTGCGCTTGTTGCAATGATGTCATTTCTTGTCTATGGAGAGAAAATAGATGCACATGCCATGTTGACAAAAGTGGGTGTATCATTGCAGGGTCTGGATACATCATGGTTTTCTATCTTTATGAGTCCTTTGCAGGTTGTGGATAGACTTGTACGGGAATTTGGCTACTTTAACGAGGATATGAACATTTTAAAACTTTTAGAATTTGCATCAGGGTTTGGTGATATCCCCACCTTCATAGAGGAGTTTGAAAGCTCATCTGTTTCAGTGGCTGCCAACTCTGTGCATGGGGCAAAGATTATGACAATCCATGGTTCAAAAGGTTTGGAGTTTGAGTATGTTATCCTGCTGGATAAACTGACACGACCCAATAGCGACAAAGCAGCGCTGATCCACCACTATAACGATGACCTTTATATCGATAAAATACTCTACAGAACAAAGGGAAGAGAACATTTTGATGACAACTATAGAGAGATTATGGCATCACGTAAGGTATCGGCACTCAAGGATAGAAAAAATATCCTTTATGTTGCGTTGACCCGTGCAGTCGAAGGGCTCATTGTTATCAAGAAACCCAAAGAGTCTATTTTTGATGAGATAGCTTTGACTCCTATGTGTGTAGGTGAACTGGAATTGAAACATGGCAAAGAAAAAGAAAAAAAGCAAATTCAGGAAATCTTGCCTGTGACCGTTAGTCATTACGGTATACAAGAGACACTAAAGCATGAAGAAGATGAAGAGAAAGATTATGAGGCTATTTTGTTTGGTACGGCCTTGCACTATACCCTGGAAATGTTGGGCAATTTTGACGAGGTTAGTTTAGGCGAGGCAATGATTTCCTTGCAAAATCGCTATGGGCAACAACTGTCAGTCCAGAGCATTACTGAAATAGAAGGGCGCGTGAAACATTTGATAGCACACGAGGCCTTTCAGCAAATACTTCATGGAGCAAAAATAAGCAAGGAGCAGTCTCTTAGTTTTGAGGGAGAGTTGAAACAAATAGATCTACTCTTGGAGTATGAGACGCATCATTTGGTAATTGACTATAAAAGCTCTAAAAGATATGCACTAAAACATAAAAATCAAGTGAGATATTATCAGAAAGCTATAGAAAATATTACGGGTAAAAAGACCGAAGGAATGATTATTTACCTAGAAGAAGAGGGAATTGAATTAATAAACTTAACATAATCTTAATTTAAATAAATATTAAGTTTAAGTGGCTAAAATTCGTTTACAAAAAAGTGAAAGCTTTTATTTATACAAGGACATATCATGAAAATGACAAAGGTACTAAAGCCTGCTGACGTACAGCGTGACTGGGTTTTGATCGATGCCGAAGGTAAAACTTTTGGACGTATTTTAACTGAAGTAGCGACACTTCTTAGAGGTAAGCATAAGCCATCATTTACACCAAACGTAGATTGCGGTGATTACGTAGTAATTATCAATGCTGAAAAAGCAAAGTTTACAGGCGTTAAACTTGAAGACAAAGAGTATTTCACACACTCTGGCTACTTCGGTTCCACAAAAAGTAAAAAACTTGGTGATATGCTAGAAAACCATACTGAAAAACTTTTCAGATTGGCTGTTAGAGGAATGCTTCCTAAGACAACCCTTGGTAGAGTGATGCTTAAAAAACTTAAAGTGTATGCAGGTGCCGAGCATCCTCATACAGCACAATTCAATAAAGGAGCGTAAAAATGGCAACTATTTATGCAACAGGAAAAAGAAAAGCAGCAATAGCTAAAGTTTGGATGACTCCAGGTAATGGCGAAATGCTTATTAACGGTAAAACACTTGACCAATGGTTGGGCGGACACGAAACACTCAAAATGAAAGTAAGACTTCCACTTGAGCTTACTAAGCAGCTTGATGCTATGAATATTAAAGCTACTACGCTTGGCGGAGGCTATTCAGCACAAGCAGATGCACTTAAGCATGGTATCACTAAAGCACTTGTAGAGTTTGAGCCAACTTTTAGAGCAATCCTTAAACCAATGGGACTTCTTACTAGAGATTCAAGAGTAGTTGAAAGAAAGAAGCCAGGAAAGAAAAAAGCGAGAAGATCTCCGCAGTTTTCAAAAAGATAGTCGGTCACTTACCACTATTTTACTGTATGCAAGGGATTTTCTCTTGTATATGGTTTATACTCTTTAAGAAGCTTTACCATTTGTCCTACTCCAACCCAAAGGTTAGAAGGAATCCAGTTCCATTGTGAATTTCGAGTGACAACTACTAGTTCATGTTCATTTCCGAGCCATTTTTTTGCAAATGTTGCAACAGTTTGTCCTGAAACTCCACCACCCATTACGATCAATCTTCCCATATTCTTATTTATTAAATACAACAAGGTCTTTTTAGACTTTCTATAAAATGCTATTTTTACACAATTTTTATAAAATTAGGAGTAATAGTGTATGAATATTTTTATTGTGTATGCATTATCCTAATTGTTATGAATGTATGCTACTATTCAATTTTAAGTTTCTACTTTTATAACTTAAAGAAAGGTATGTCTCAAAGTAAATGAACAGATTATTATCTAAAATACTTGTTTTTGTATGGTTAACCATCTCTACATATGCTGGGGTATGGAATAGCCCGTATAATACAAAAAAAATAGAGGCAGAGACCCTTTTTTCGTCATTTTCCATACCCCTAAAAAGACTTGATCCCGTGCAATCATATAATGCAATTGAGTGGGCTGTTATTGGTCAAATTTACGAGCCTCCGTTACAATACAATTACCTTAAAAGACCCTATGAACTTGAACCCTTAACTTTAACACAAATGCCGACGATCACTTACTGGGATAAATATAATCGTGAAGTATCTGAAGACTCAAGGTTTGTTATGTATTCAGAATACCGTTTAGATCTAAGAAAAGACGTTAAATATCAAAATCATCCAGCTTTTGTAAAGAATGAAGATGGCACATTGAAGTATGGTGGACTGAGTGAAGAGGTATTGTCAAAGATAGACTCTCTGGATGATTTCAAAGAAAAAGCAACACGCAGATTGACAATGGCTGATTATGAGTATGCGATCAAAAGAATGGCTGTTAGACAAAATCATTCACCTGTTTTAGACCACATGCAAGAACATATTGTCGGATTGAAAACGTTTTCTCAAAAAATCACACAATTGGTACATGAGAAAAAAAAGAGTCATCAATTGATTGATCTTCGCGAGTATGCTATATCTGGTGTCAAGGTTGTCAATGATTCTATATTAACGATCAAAGTAAAAGGAAAATATCCGCAGTTTAACTATTGGCTGAGCATGAATTTTTTTGCTCCTATCCCCTGGGAAGCAGATCTTTTTTACCAGCAAAAAGCATTGATCCGTAAAAATATAACATTGAACTGGTTTCCTGTCGGTACAGGTGCGTATTATCTAGCTGAAAACAATCCAAATAAACAGATGCGCTTATTGGCAAATCCAAACTATCATGATGAGTTTTATCCTTCGCTGAGTCCAGAAGAGATCCAAGCGTCTAATGTACCCAAAGAGTTGCTTGAAGATTCCGGAAAGAAATTGCCTTTTATTAAAGAAATTGTCTACGCTTTAGAAAAAGAAAGTATTCCTTTATGGAATAAATTTTTACAAGGGTATTATGATGCTTCAGGTATAGGCTCTGAATCCTTTGATCAGGCAGTGCAAATCTCCTCAACAGGCAATATGGATCTAAGTGCTGAAATGATTGAAAAAGGGATTAAGTTAAGAGGTGCGGTTCAACCTTCTATTTCTTATCTGGCTTTTAATATGAGTGACCCTGTTGTTGGCGGGTATACGGATTCGGCAAAGAAATTGAGACAGGCTATCAGTATCGCACAAAATCAGGAAGAATACATCTCTATTTTTCTCAATGAACGCGGAATTGCAGCACAGGGACCTATCCCTCCCGGCATCTTTGGATATGATGAGGGAGAAAAAGGTATAGATAAAGTGATTTATAACTGGGTAGAGGGCAAACGCGTACGAAAATCTATTGAAGTTGCCAAAAACTTATTGGCGGAAGCAGGGTATGCTAACGGTATTTCAAGCAAGACAGGAAAAGCATTAACATTACATTATGATGCTACCGCAACGGGGCCTGACGACAGAGCATTGATGGATTGGCAGCGTAAGCAGTTTGCCAAATTGGGAATACGTCTTGTCATACGGTCTACTGACTATAACCGCTTTCAGGAGAAAGTGAGAAAAGGAAAAGTACAACTTTTCTCATGGGGGTGGAATGCCGACTATCCTGATCCTGAAAATTTTCTTTTTTTGCTGTATGGACCGAATGCTGTAGTCAACACGAATGGATCAGGGATAAATGGTTCAAATTATGAAAACCCAAAATTTGATAGACTTTTTGATGAGATAAAAATCATGAAAAATACACCTGAAAGAAAAAAGAAAATAGAAAATATGCTGGAAATAGTCAGAGAAGATGTACCCTGGATATGGGGTGTTCATCCTACATCTCTGGCACTGTTCCATGAATGGTATCAAAATGTCTTGCCAAATGCTATGGCAAACAATACATTGAAATATAAACGTGTGAATGCACAGTTAAGAGCAAGTAAACAAAAAGAGTGGAATCAGCCTGCAATACTTCCCCTGATTGCTTTTGTCTTCTTCCTTGTCATTATGGGGTTTGCGCTACATCGTGTTTACCAAAATAGACAAAAAGCTGTTATCAAGAAAGAGGAAGAATAAATGTTTGCCTATATTTTTAGAAGAATACTTTATGCTATACCTATATTGATAGGAGTTAACCTTATTACTTTTATGCTCTTTTTTATGGTGAACGGTCCGGATGATATGGCGAGAGCGCAACTCGGTGCAAAACAGGTAAGCCCTCAAATGATACAAGCATGGAAAGAGCAAAGAGGATATGACAAACCACTTTTTATCAATCATAAAGAAGAAGGGTTTTCGATGCTGAGCGAGACACTGTTTGTGAAAGAGTCTCTGAAACTTTTTTCTTTTGATTTTGGCATTTCTGATTCTAACCGTAATATTGCTTCAGACATTCAGGAGCGTATGGGGCCAAGTTTGGCGATTGCTCTTCCTACTTTTATGATTGCGCTTATTACCAATATTTCACTGGCCTTACTCTTAGTGCTTTTTCGAGGTTCAATTTTAGATGGCAGTATGATGATTCTTGCAGTTATGATCATGTCTATTTCCGGACTTTTTTATATCATTGCAGGGCAGGTACTTTTTTCCAAAATATGGCACTGGGTTCCTATCTCCGGATATGAAAGTGGGTGGGGTGGAATTAGTTTTATTATCTTACCTGTGATGATAGGTGTTTTTGCAGGAATTGGTTCAGGCGTAAGATGGTACCGCAGTATCTTTCTTGAACAGATAAACCAGGATTATGTCCGTACCGCAAGAGCAAAGGGACTTTCAGAACTTAGAGTACTCTTTGTTCATGTTTTACGTAATGGTATGTTGCCCATTTTAACCGGTGTCGTGGTCGTGATACCTACCCTTTTTATGGGGAGTTTAATTATGGAGTCATTTTTTGGTATCCCCGGACTGGGCTCATATACGATAGATGCTATTAGCTCACAGGATTTTGCTATTGTAAAAGCAATGGTGTTTTTAGGGTCTATGCTTTATATTGTAGGACTCATTTTGACAGATATCTCGTATACGCTATTTGATCCGAGGGTAAAATTATGATATTTGCTTTACTCTGGACAGATATTTTGGTTTGGGGATTGCTGAGTGTACTGTTCTTCGTTGGATGGGGTGCCTCTCGATCTCTTCAGGTCAAAAAGCAGTGGCATGCTATTTTTAGATCAAGTATAGCGATGGCTTCAGCGATCATTTTATTTTTTTATCTGTTTTTTACTTTGCTTGATTCGGTTCATGTGCGGTTTGCTATGGAGCCAACATCAGTTAAAAGTGAGCAAGTCCAATACTCAGAGATAGTCAGTCTTTTGGATTTGATATTTGCCCACAATATACAAAGTACAGAACGTACGTATTCTGCACCGTTTGCTATACATGAATATACAAAATCCATTATAGTGGATGCGTATGGTGAGACGAAGCAGGAATATTTACCTCTCAAACATATTTCTAAAAATGCTAATAGTCTGCAGAAATCCGGTATTGCAATGATGATCGGCTTTGCAATAAGCATGATATTTATTTTGGTTCATATTTTATGGCGTAGTGGAAAAGGGTTTAAAAATGAGTTTAAACTCATGATTCAGGGAAAAACAAAATTGCCTTGGCGAACAGCCTACGGTATGGTCATGTTATTGATCATACTATGTACATGGTTTTATCTGTTGAGTTTTGATTATCATGTTCTTGGTACAGATAAAGTAGGCGGGGATGTGCTCTACCAAAGTTTAAAAAGTATTCGTACTGGAGTAATGATTGGTATATTAACCACTTTGATCATGTTACCAGTAGCCATACTTTTAGGTGTCAGTGCCGGCTTCTTTGGGGGTTGGGTAGATGATGTGATCCAATACCTCTATACCACACTGAGTTCCATCCCTGGAGTACTTCTTATTGCAGCTGGTGTACTTTCGATGCAGGTGATGATGGGCAATAATCCCACTTGGTTTGAGACCACGCTGGAGAGATCAGATTTACGTCTTTTATTTTTAATCCTTATTCTAGGTATTACTAGCTGGACAGGACTTTGCAGACTGCTTCGTGCTGAGACATTGAAAATATCCCAAATAGAGTTTGTGACAGCAGCCAAAGCATTTGGTGTGGGAAAATTAACGATTATACGTCGTCACATTATTCCCAATCTAATGCATATTATCCTTATCTCGGTGGTGCTTGACTTTTCAGGGTTGGTATTGGCTGAGGCTGTACTTTCGTATGTGGGGGTAGGGGTTGACCCTACTATGCACAGTTGGGGTAATATGATCAATCAGGCAAGACTTGAAATGGCGAGAGACCCCATGGTCTGGTGGTCACTTTTTTCTGCTTTTATCTTTATGTTTATTTTAGTGTTGGCCGCAAATTTATTATCAGACCGTGTTCAAACTGTTTTGGACCCAAGGAATAAGTTATGAAGACTCTTTTGAGTGTAGAAAACCTAAGTCTTACTGTAGGCGGAGAAAAACTGCTTAAATCTATTAGTTTTGAGATTAGGAAAGGGGAAGTATTTGCACTGGTGGGTGAGTCCGGGTCTGGTAAATCACTCACTTCTTTGGCTATTATGAGACTGCTTCCTGAAGTGATCTCTGTGAGTTCGGGAGATATTAAACTAAAAGAGGTGTCTCTTTTTTCACTTCCTGAATTTCAAATGCAAAAGATTCGGGGTAAATCCATTGCTATGATCTTTCAAGAACCCATGTCTGCTTTAAATCCTGTTATGACCATAGGAGAACAGGTCGCAGAGGTGATTAAAATACATTTGGGCTTAAAGAAAGAGGCTATTAAAGAGAAGGTTATTTCACTGTTTACGGAAGTTGATTTAAAAGATCCAGAAGAGAGATATAATTGGTATCCTCATCAGCTTTCAGGCGGACAGAAACAAAGAGTGATGATCTCTATAGCTTTGGCGTGTGAACCGGATCTTTTGATCGCAGATGAACCTACTACGGCATTGGATGTTACCATCCAGGCGAAAGTATTAAAATTACTTAAAAAGATACAGGTACGCAGAAATCTTTCTATCCTTTTTATTACCCATGATATGGCTGTGGTCTCAGAAGTGGCAGACAGAGTCGCTGTAATGCGTTACGGAGAGATTTTGGAAGAGGCAGAGTGCAATGTTTTTTTCACTGCGCCAAAGCACCCCTACACACAAAGCCTTTTAAAAGATGCTATGCATTCCAAAGATCGTAAAGAGAACATAGACAACCCAGAAAGATTACTTGAAGTAAAGAATTTAAAAGTTCATTTTCCTATTAAAAAAGGTTTTTTTCAACGGACAGTCGGTTATGTCAAAGCAGTAAATGGTGTCAGTTTTACCATTCCAAAAGGAAAAACTTTGGCTTTAGTGGGTCAATCGGGAAGCGGAAAAAGTACTATAGGTCAAGCTATACTCTCTATGATCCCAATTACAGAAGGGAGTGTTCAATTTGAAAATCAGGATCTCTCTAAGTTGGGTTACTCCGGACTCAAACCTTATCGCCGTAAGATACAGGTTATTTTTCAAGACCCTTTTTCTGCATTAAATCCCCGTATGACGATAGGCGATATCATAAGAGAAGGTATGGTGAGCTTAGGTGTAGGCCCAAAGAAAAGGGAGTTACAGGATGTTAAAATAAGAGAACTTCTCGAAAAGGTTGAGTTGGAAGCAGAACATATGCACCGTTATCCTCATGAATTTTCAGGAGGACAGCGTCAACGTATAGGTATTGCCAGAGCATTGGCCGTAGAACCTGAACTGATCATTTGCGATGAACCTACCTCTGCACTTGATGTGTCTGTTCGGACGCAAATACTGAAACTCCTTCAAAAACTACAGGAGGAGTCAGGCGTGTCTTATCTGTTTATTACCCATGATCTTTCTATTGTTCCTATCATCGCAGATGAAGTGGCAGTGATGAAAGAGGGGAAGATAGTTGAGCAGGGATCTGTGGAAAGTGTGATGGGGAATCCACAGCATCCTTATACGCAGAAATTGTTAAAATCAGCACCAAAACTACCAACCTAACTAGTTAAGTAAAGAGATGTACTAAATCTGAGCTTTTCTATCTATAATTTTACACTTTTTTCATGTTTTATTTTAAAGCCATAATAAAAACTATGATTCAGCCTCACGAATTTTCTATTAGGTCAAAAATTCTTATCTAATGAGCTCTTTTCCCTAAAATGATTGTTAAATTTACTTTTAAAGATACCAAATGACACACTTTTTTGACATGGTTATGGTTCCGGTAAGGGCTATAAAAATGCGGTATGTACCATTGCTTCTTATTTATTTTGCGTATGGTGCCAGCGGTTTTTCTGCTGTGGCGGAAACATTTTGGGTAAAAGAACATTTGCATTTAAGTGCTGAAAATCTTATTGCACTTAGTGTATGGTTGACTGTACCTTGGACCATCAAAATGATATTTGGACAAATGGTAGACTCTTTTATCCTTTTTGGGTCCAACCGGAAGATCTATGTTTACATAGGAGCATCACTTATTGTTTTGGGAACATCGATGATGATTGGGCTGGTTTCAGATGCAGCCTGGTCAGTAGAGTACACAAAAGAAAAAGTCTATATTTTGGCTTCTGTTATCACAGTAGTAGGTTTTGTGATGCAGGATGTCGTAGCAGACACGATGAGTACAGAAGTGGTGGATAAAACCCAAAGCGACAAGGAGATAAGAAAAGAATTAGCTATGATACAAGTTCTGGCACGTCTTTCTTTGGGAATTGCTGTTTTTACAGTAGCAGGACTCAAAGGTTGGCTTGCACAGATTTATTCTTATGAGACGATGTTTAAAATCTCTTTGTTTATACCTGTACTCTCTATCATAGGTGTTTCTTTTGTGAGGTTGAATCCTATAGAAAGCTCTCCACTGAATAAAAAGATTTTCTTCGGAGGCTTCCTCTTTGCCGCCTTTGTAGTGCTCTTGGGATACAATGAAGTACCTCACTCACAGTTGATTATATTTTTTGTTTCTCTGGGAGTTGTGCTGTATATGCTTCGTACACTTGTTATCAATCTCGATCCTGCTGCTGTGCATCATATTAAGATGGCAATGATCGTCATCTTTGTGTATAGGGCAATGCCTAGCGTAGGACCTGCGCTGACTTGGTGGGAAATAGATCATTTAGGTTTTGATAAAGATTTTTTTGGTGACTTGGGACAGCTGGGCGCAGCGCTTGCGTTGGTTGGAATGTGGATCAGTTCAAAATATATTATTAATCAATCTGTTGGAAAAGTACTTATTTGGATGACGGTCATAGGAACAATTCTCTCTTTGCCTGTTTTGGCAATGTATTATGATGTGCATACATGGATGGGCCTTGATGCAAGAGCAGTCGCTCTTGTCGATACCGCTATATCGTCACCTTTTGATTACATTGCAACAGTGTTGATGCTTACATTGGTAGCTATATATGCGCCACCTGGACATAAGGGAACATGGTTTGCATTGATGGCAAGCCTGATGAACATCGCCCTTAGTGCAGGAGGAATTTTTAGTAAATATCTTAATCAGTTTTTTGTCATCACCCGAGAGATTTCCCGGGATGGCTCTATTGTCACACCGGCAAACTATGATGATTTGGGTATGCTGTTGTGGGTGGTTATTGTGATAGGTTTTGTTGTCCCCATCGTGACCATCATAAAGTTTAATCCTGATCCAAGTATAAAAAAATAAGAAGGCTCTGTTAGCAAATCTTGCTATAATCAAAAAAATATTTGAAGGAAATCCTATGCCACTATTAGACAGTTTTACCGTTGACCATACAAAGATGATAGCACCTGCCGTGCGTGTTGCTAAAAAAATGAGTACTCCTAGCGGGGATGATATAACAGTGTTTGACTTGCGTTTTTGCGTACCAAATGAAGAGATACTCCCTGAAAAAGGTATCCATACCTTGGAGCACCTTTTTGCTGGGTTTATGAGAGATCATTTAAACAGTAAAAAAGTTGAGATTATAGATCTTTCACCTATGGGATGCCGTACTGGGTTTTATATGTCAGTTTTGGGTTCGCCTAAGGAAAAATCGGTTGCCAAAGCATGGAAAGAGTCCATGGAAGATGTTCTTGGGGTAAAAAGTGAAAAAGATATTCCAGAACTTAATTTACACCAATGCGGTACCTATACCATGCACTCGCTGGATGAAGCAAAAAGCATTGCAGATAAGGTGATCCACAGAGGCATCGGTAAAATGAGCAATAAAAAACTTAAAATGACAAAAAAACAACTCAACGAAGCAAATAACTAATGTTTTTACCTGCCATTGCATTTAAAGTTAAAGAACTTGATAAAATATAATGAATCGTTAAGAGAGCACAAAAAGCTTCTTCTTTGTGAGGATGGTACACATACGTTTTTTTCTGTTGAATTTGACGAACCTTACCATTCCACTAAAGATGGTGCTTTGCATGAGTCTTTGGAGAAACATGTAAAACCAGCCTTGGCTTTAAGTAAGGGAAAAAACTCACTGACTATTCTGGACATCTGTTTTGGTTTGGGCTATAACACGTTTGCCACACTCTACTATATACAAGAACAAGCACTTTCTACGAAAATACATATACTTTCTCCTGAGTTTGACGAAGCATTGGTCCGCTCGCTGGATGCTTTTGATTTCCCTCCAGAATTTGATAACATCAAACACGTTATAAAAGCCATAAGCAAAGACCTTTACTATGAAGACGAACAGTTTAAGATAGAGATATTGCTCGGGGATGCAAGACAAAGCATTCCAAATATTCAAGAGAAGATAGACATTGTCTATCAGGATGCCTTTAGTCCTGCACATAACCCATTACTTTGGACAAAAGAATACTTCGCAGAGATTAGAAAACAATGTCGCGATGATGCACTTTTGACAACTTACTCCACAGCAGCAGCCATACGTTTAGGACTGTATGAAAATGGTTTTTATATTTTTATACATAGGGCTGAAATGATGCGGTACTCAACCGTTGCAAGTTTAGAGATGCTAGAACTTGAATATATAGATATGGAACTTAAAAAAATACGCAATACGCAAGCGCGCAGTATGAGAGACAGAGATTACTTTAAAGATACACGTAGTTAACTAAAGTGTATCTAATAGCTCATTTGCAGGCTATCTACATCATGCCAACTCATACTTTTTTTAGTGTTTCTGTGTGTGAGGATGTGGTCTATGTACCTTGCAAAGACATCGGTTTCTATGTTAAGTTTGGTGCCTACTTTATAGTTTTTCATCAGGGTTTCTTTAAGCGTATGAGGGATGATGGTGAGTCTAAAATTATCTGCATTTACATTATTGACAGTCAGTGAGATGCCATCTATGGTGATGGAGCCTTTGGGTACGATATGAGTAATGTATTTTGGCTCAACCGTGATGATGAAGTCCGTGGCATTTTCTCTAGGGATGATTTGCGTGACCGTACCTACACAGTCCACATGACCCTGAACGATGTGCCCTTCGAAACGGTCATTCATCATCATGGCCGGTTCTATATGTACAGAGCCCGAAATCTTGCTTTCGTCTATGATGGAACGTGTTTCATCTGCGAGTTCAAGGCCAAAACCATCTGCGTGTACCTTGATGACAGTAAGACAAACACCGTTAATAGCGATAGAGTCTCCCGATTTTGCTTTGTGTTTTGCTTTGATGGTCAAAATGTTGTTTTTGTAGCTCTTAACAGTAGCAATTTCGCGAATTAAACCTGTAAACATGTATTTCCTTGATGAGAACGTGTTTTGGATTTTACTCAAAACACTACGATGACGCTAAATCATACTAAAGTTATACACTTCGATAACTCCAGCAGTTGGCTCGTGCGAGCAGTCGTATTTTAAAATGATATTTTTTGGCTATAATTCGATTATTATAGCAAAATATATATTTTTTCTTATTCCCTTGCCTTGGTCTGTGAATAGGAAGTAAGGTTTTTTATGAATTATGATGTCATAGTCATCGGTGGTGGACATGCAGGCATAGAGGCCTCCTTGGCTTCTGCACGCATGGGGGCAAAAACACTGATGATTACTATATTGGCGGAACAGATAGGTGCATCTTCATGCAATCCTGCCATAGGCGGATTGGCAAAAGGTCACTTGGTGCGTGAAGTAGATGCTCTTGGTGGTGAGATGGGCTTATGTACCGACATAACAGGTATACAGTTTCGTACGCTCAATGCTTCCAAAGGTCCGGCAGTCAGAGGCAGCCGTGCACAGATAGATATGGATCAGTACCGAATTTATATGCGTAACGTGGTATTCAATACTAAAAACCTTGATGTAAAACAAGAGATTGCAGATGGTCTGATCATAGAAGAGGGTGAAGTTAAAGGGGTTACGACACAACTGGGCAACAGATATGTGGCATCTAAAGTGATTATTACAGCAGGCACATTTCTGAATGGTTTGATTCATATCGGGGACAAAAAGCAAACAGCCGGCAGACAGGGCGAATTTGCTTCTGTGGAGTTGGCCGCATATCTGCGTGGCTTAGGGTTAAATATCGGTCGATTAAAAACAGGGACCTGTGCGCGGATAGATGCAAAATCTGTAGACCTTTCAGTGATGGAGGTGCAGCCAGGCGACACACCGCCACCGCCTTTTTCTTTTAGGACAGACAGAAAAACGTTTAATCCTAAACAGTTGCCCTGCTATGTGACATATACGAATGAAAATACCCATGAGATTATAGAGAGAAATTTTTACCGTGCACCGATGTTCTCAGGTCAGATAGAAGGGGTGGGGCCGCGTTACTGCCCAAGCATAGAAGACAAAATCAACCGTTTCAGAGATAGACCCAGACATCAGATTTTTGTAGAGCCACAGACTATGGATGAGACAGAGTATTATATTAACGGTATGAGCACCTCTTTACCTATAGATGTACAGCTTGAGATGATACGTTCAGTCGCAGGACTGGAAAATGCGAAAATAGTCCGTTACGGTTATGCCATAGAGTATGACTATGTACAGCCAACAGATTTGAAACATACACTTGAGACCAAGAAAATCAAAGGATTGTACACAGCAGGTCAGATAAATGGTACCACAGGGTATGAAGAGGCAGCAGCGCAGGGACTGATGGCGGGAATCAATGCAGCCCTGAGTATACAAGGCAAAGAACCTTTTATTCTTGGACGTGACGAAGCGTATATAGGGGTACTTATCGATGACCTCGTGACCAAGGGAACCAAAGAGCCTTACCGAATGTTTACAAGCCGCGCAGAATATAGACTGCTTTTGCGTGAAGACAATGCAGACATGAGACTTTCACGCTACGGAAAAGAGTTGGGACTTTTAGATGATGTGTATATGGAACGCTTTGAGGCAAAAAAAGCGGCTTTGGACGAAGCATTGGACTTTTTGCGTGTGAACCATGTAACGCCGACCAAAGACTTCTTAGCCAAACTTGAATTAATCGGTGCGGTGAAGATAAATGATAGAACCTGTTGGTTGGATGTTATAGGCCGTGGAGATTTCAATAGAGAAAAATTAACCACACTTTTACCGGAGTTTGACCAATATAACGATGAAGTAATGGAGCAAATACTGGTGGAAGCCAAATATAGCCGTTACATTGAAAAGCAGCAGCAACAGATTTTACAAATGGGTGATATGCTCAAAATCAAAATACCAGAAGGTTTTGTATACAAAAATATAGCTGGACTTAGCAATGAAATAGTCGAAAAACTTGGTGTGGCAACACCACCTACGCTTTTTGCTGCCTCACAGATATCGGGTGTGACACCCGCTGCACTAGAGATTATTCATGTGCATATCAGAATGGCTCAAAGAAACAAAAAATAATGATAATGAACAACAAAGCATGATAATAGATACAATAAAGTATGAGAACGGATTGATTTAAATGGCAAAATCAAAAAGAGTCGTTCCTGATTTTATGGTAGATAATCCGGACGATACTTTTATGTTTATGATGCCGTTAAGTTTAAAACCCGATTTGGATGAAGACATCGGGAACAGTTATTTTAACGCAGCCGTTAAAAATCTAACTACTGGCCAACACTTTATAACCCCCGTATCTCCCGAAATTTTTTTTACTGGTTTTAAATTGCACAAAGCTTATAAAAATGGCAAGCTAGACAAACAGGTAAACAAGAAAAGTAAAATTGAGAATCGTACATACAATATTGATATAAGATTGGTATCAGATCAATATAATCTTCAATTAGAAGTATTGCTTGATGTTAATATTATAGATCAGTTGCTAGGATGGAATAAAACTTATTTAGATAAAGCAAAGAAAATAAGTTGTTGTTTAATTAAAGTGGGATTAACTGATTTAATTATTCCTCATTACGCAATAGCTATATATTATTATTACCGTTCGACACTTTTAAGAGAGGCAACATTAAGATGCAGTCTAGAAGATTTACATTTTGGATATGACTGTAACCCCGATAATGCCTCAATAATAGTTCCTAACTACATTTCTGAAGGCGAAACTCCTTTTATTCATCGGTTCTTATGCCAAACAGATGCTATCCAAGCATTTGAAAAAATAGGAACATATTTAAAAGCTTATATCAGAAAAATGAAAGACATGTATCCGAATAAGAAAATTTATCATGTCCCAATCAAGGCAAAATTTCCGCAACGAAATAAGTTTTCTATTTCGACACGATCAAATAGTTTCTTTCATGAAGGAAGACATTATGTCTATGTTCATGAAATAACAGATGATGACTCACCTATGGGATTTTCGAAATTCACGACCTTTTTCCAAGGCAAAAAAATCGTTACAGAAACAGATGATATTGATAATTTACCGACAGTACCGGTTAAAATACCTTCAGATACAACTGAACGTTTGAAGTCAGAACACGCAAGCAGAAGATATAAAAATAATATCATCGTTGCAAATCGTAGATTGAAGTGCAGTAGTTTAAAAAATATCGAAATGCTGACTGACAAGCTAACTGATGATGAAGTACTGGAAAGATTAAAGATAATGGAAGAAACATTGTCGGATGAAACAGTAGATCAAAGCCTGACGGATTCATCAAAGAGTGGTGAGAATAAAATACGAAAAGCGAGAATATCATCCAAAGGGGAAAAGTTTCAAGAAATGAATGATAGTGAACATACATATAATTTTGATGAATTCAATCAATATGTTGATTATATGGGCACACAAAAAACAATAAAAAACTTACAGGTGCACACAAATAAAAAGATGAAAACTGTCATGAATAGAAAAAATGGAAATCCGAATTCTAAATGCATGATACATGGCAGAAGCAGACAATATATTACAGCCACTTTTGAGTATAAAGATATTTATGTTGGATTATTGGAATTAGAAAACAGTGCATCGTCTAGCACCTGGGTCATTTCTTCAAAACATCATCTTGGTCCTGAGATGTTTGATGAGTTTTTAAAGTATTATGTTGAAGATAATAAAACAATAAATGATTTGAAAAAACAGTATGATGGGAAATCAGGGATAAAGTTTAAAACGAAAAATCATGAGAAGACAGGTAAAATAGGAACTATCGGTAAAACGAGATGGGTAGCGGGAGTTTTGGGTAAGATAATTTCATAAATTAGATTATAGCATTTACTCTAACAACTCTTTTCTGTACCTTGTATAGCTCAGTTTGATTGAGTTTTTAGTTCCAATAATAAACGCTAAAATATAATAAAAGATACTACAAGCTTAACTGTTTGGAAATATCTTTGATACGCTTTGAAAGTGGATGCCGATGGATATCTTGATGAGAGCGTTTAAAATTCCACGTCAGTCACTTTTGGTAGCATATACTACACCCCCTAAATATTTATCCAACCCCCCCCGTCAAAGAAGATTACTGGAAATGGTAAGCGACCAGCTTCTCAACCGTCATGGCTCATTTCCTAGGGCCATTTTTTATCTCTAATATAAAAAATACACTGGATATGTTCAACACTAGAGTCTATTTGAAGTTAGAATTGGAGGATTTATAGCACGCAAACAGAGGGTACTAAAAATTTTTCTTTATCTAGTTTGACCTCTCTGTACCTAATCTTTTCCACGTAGCTACCCTAGCTATTTTGCCTATGAATAGTTTATCATATTAGAGTCAAGTGTGATAGAAGGTTTGTCTCGTGCTTCTTTGGGAGATAATGATGATTTAATAAAGTATGCTGATTTAGAATAATGGTAATAAGTACCAAAGCTTTCAATAAATTCACAAAGCTGGTTGTATTTTTGTATAGGAGTAATTAGGTTGCAGGTAACGAGATATATACATTTTAAAAACCTTTTTATAAAATATAAAAAACATAGAATTCTGTATCATAGTGTATAAAATGATGTATCATTTTATACAAAATTAATTAAAATATCTAATTTTATATTACTTATTGTATCTTTTTAAAAATATGATGGTATCATATGTTAAATTATAGTGTTCGAGAGGGAAACATGACTGAAATAATACCAGAAGATTTATTTATATCATTGTTGCATGATGGCTTAATCGGTAATCGAAAAAGTTTTGAGATGAGGGTAAGAAGATTGGTAAGCAAAATCAATAAGTCAGATCCTAAATTTGCAAAAAAAATTAATTTAATATTAGCAGACAGTAGTTTGAGAAGCATGGACCAATCAGTGCCTTCCCCGGTTGATTCAGATACACGACAACAATTACTGAATATATTGGAATCGGTTACGTTAAAAGATGAGCCTGTATGGAGTGAAAAAATAGCTATAGAAATTAATAGAGTATGTATTGAGAGAGAAAGAAGTGATTCTCTTTTGAGAGAAGGATTGCTTCCAACACGTTCAATACTTATGGAGGGCCCTCCCGGAGTGGGTAAAACCTTAATGGCACATTATTTAGCTGAAAAAATGAATCTCCCACTTTTAACATTAGACCTTGCCACAGTTATGAGCAGTTACCTTGGTAAAACAGGCAGTAATATACGAGCAGTCTTAAATTATGCAAAAAGCTTTCCATGTATTCTATTCTTTGATGAATTTGATTCAATAGCCAAAAAGAGAGATGATGAGTCAGATGTTGGAGAATTAAAAAGACTAGTAACAGTTTTGCTCCAAGCAATAGATGAGTGGCCTACTACCTCTTTACTTATTGCTGCAACAAATCATGGTGAATTATTAGATAGGGCAGTTTGGAGACGATTCGATAAAGTAATTACTTTTGAACTACCTACAGAAGAACAAATAATCAAGTTTTTTAGTATAAACGGTTTAAATGACTCTCTGTCTAATTGGTTGGGAAGTAAAATTGAGAGTCTTTCCTTTTCTGCAATAGAGAAAAGATTAAACCATGCAAAGAAAAATGCTATTTTAGAAAATAAATTATTAGTAGAAACGGTTTGTATGCAGTTTGAATTAGATTTTAAAGAGTATTTGGCTCTAAATAAGCAAGAAAAACATCAATGGATTAAATATTTATCAGAACAAGGTAAGTCTCAAATGGATATTGCATCAATTATTGGTGTATCAAGATCTACAGTTGTGAGAGCCCTAGAAAAGAATAAAGGATAGAAATGAATAATCGGAATTTACTACTGGGATTTGGTGAAACATTAACTTATACGATACCACATAGACAAGGGTTTAGTGAAAAATCTCATCCTTATTCTTTTGAAGAATCTAGGCTGCACCTTCTTCGTGATACTCAAGAGTTAATACATAAAATTAACACTATACCTAAAGAAGCAATGCCAAATTCAAAAGTCGTGGCAAACTTTATTTTACATCCGGCATATATAGCTAAGTCATATTATCCTGTAAAATTTTTTAATGAATTTGGATTTCAAGATATTGGCAGTAAGTCAGTTAGTATAAGTCCGAGAAAAACACAATTAAAGAATGCACCAGAGTCTCAGGTTGCAACTAATATTTTTATGTCAGGGAATAGTGATTCTTTTAAGTCTTTAATTAATACTTTGGAGTTTAATAGAATGGAGTTTTCTTTAGAACAGGAGATTATGAAAAATGAGAAACTTTTTTTATTTGAAGCAGAAGATAAAGTAAAAGGTACTTTTCTTCAAGATAGAGAAAAGGAATTTGAAGTAGTAGTACATACACCTAAGTATGAAAAGAATGTATTGGAAGCATTTTATCATTTTGCCAAGATAATAGGTGTAAAAATCAATTATGATAAGCGTATAGAGACACCAGGATTGACTTTTTTATCCATGATTGCAACAGGAGAACAGGCTCAAAGTATCGCAAGTTTTACATATTTACGAGTATTAAGAGAAATGCCGAAATTAAGAATGTTTAAACCTCTTATTCAGCGAACTATACATAAAATGCCTACAATGTCTTTACCTGAAGAAAATGCCAAGGATACTAGAATAAACGTAGCTGTCTTTGATGGAGGTATAGGAAACACTAATTTATCAAAGTGGTGTAATGAAACAATTTATGAAAGTGGAGCAGTAACAGATCAAGAGTTCTTGAACCATGGATCAGAAGTAACATCAACAATATTATTTGGTAATGTGAAAGAAGGACAGACTACATTGCCAATACCATACTCGAATATTGATCACTACAGAGTACTTGATACATCTGCATCTAGTGAACCAGACTTATTTACAGTCCTAGATAGAATTTTACATGCGCTACATTCAAAAAAATATCAATTTGCTAATCTCAGTCTTGGTCCCCAAATCCCTATTGAAGATGATGATGTACATGTTTGGACTTCTTCGCTAGATAACTATTTGGCAACAAATAATACATTATTAACTATAGCAGTTGGAAACGATGGAAATTTGGTAGATCAAAACCGTATTCAACCCCCATCGGATACTGTAAATGCATTAGCTGTAGGGGCAGCAAATACAGAAGATGCAACATGGAGAAAAACAGATTATAGCTGCATAGGACCGGGAAGAAGCCCAGGATTAATTAAGCCAGATGGTATTGCATTTGGTGGAGATAGAGAAAACCCATTTTTGGTTTACTCACCTATTTCTGGACAAATACATGCAACAGCGGGAACAAGTTTTTCTTCTCCTCTCGTGCTTAGAACAGGTATTGGTTTGGCTAGTACACTTGATACGGAAGTCAATCCATTAGCCTTGAAGGCATTACTGATTCATAATATAGAAAATAAAGATTTACCACAAAATGAAATAGGAAGAGGACGATTCCCCACTGAGGTAAGTCAAATAATTTTTAGTGATGACGACGAAGTAAGCGTTATTTATCAAGGTAAGCTCAACGTTTCAGAATACTTAAGAGTACCGATACCTTTTCCCGATGAGGAAATCGAAGGAAAAATATCAATAAAAGCAACTTTTTGTTTTACGGCTGAGACTAACCCTGCTCATCCAGATAGCTATACAAACAATGGACTAACAATTGTATTCAAGCCAAAGGAGGGGAGAACAAGGACTTTTTTTAGTCCAAAAAAGTTATATCAAACTGAATCAGATGCTCGTAAAGATGCACATAAATGGGAAACAACTTTGCATAAAGAGGAAATTCTTTTAGCAAGCTCTTTAAAAAAACCATGTTTTGAAGTAGTATATCAAGCTAGAGATGCAGGTAAAGTAGTAAAAAAAGAAAATACAGAAGAGTTACCGTATGTGCTGGTTTTAACACTCAAATCAAAGAAAGGCTATCCTTTATATAATAGTATTAGACAACAATATCAAATATTGCAGCCGATTCGAGTAAAACAAGAAGTTAAAATCCGAATATAGATTAGAGAAAATTTAGTGATACTAAATTTGCAAGAAAAATAATTATGATTAAATAAGTCAATAAAGGATAAAAAGAAATATGTCAAAAAATATTGTTATTTATTCAGACGGAACAGGACAGGCCGGAGGTCTTAGGCCGGAGCAGCGACTTAGTAATATATACAAAATGTATAGAGCCTCCAGAGTTGGTCCGGATAGTCGCATTGACCCAAATAAGCAAGTTGCCTTTTATGATCCTGGTTTAGGTTCTGGAGAAGGAGAGTCGTTTATTTCTCATCCTATTAAAAGAATGAAAAAAACATTAAGTAGTGCACTTGGTAGTGGTATTAATATTAATATCGTTGATTGTTATGAAGCAATTCTTAAGCATTATGAACCAGGGGATAGAATATATCTATTTGGTTTTAGCCGAGGAGCGTATACAGTACGTTGCGTTGCAAATGTTATGAATTTATGTGGGATACCAACACATGATGCTGATAGCACACCTCTTCCTAGATACGGCACTAAGTTAAGAGCTATAGCAGAAGAAGCAGTTTTTAAAGTATATGAACATGGTATAAGTAAAAATCGAAGAGAATATGAGCTGGAAAGAGAAGAACAAGCCAAAAGGTTTAGAAAAAAATATGGATCAGAAGGTATCGGACGAATGGGTGAGGCACAAGGTAATGTACAACCTTATTTCATAGGGGTTTTTGATACAGTAGCTGCTTTAGGTATAAGCTGGTGGAAAAAAGTTATTTTTTGGTCGCTTTTTGGTGCTTTATTTATTGCAGCAATTACTTTTTTGTTATCAAGCACGCATTCAACAGTTTTCGGGGCATTACTTTTATTATTGTTTATTTTAATTGGGTTTAATATATTTAAGAAGCGTATACGTTATATATCTAACTACCCAGAACCCGGCTTACTAAAAGTTAAATGGCATCTGAAGTCTTGGGGCCTAAAAAATTATGATTTGTTTTTGGACAATCTAGTGCCTTATGCACGTCATGCAATATCTATTGATGAAAATAGAAAGAATTTTCCTCGTGTTGGCTGGGGCCATTCTGCGGATTATAAGATAACAGAAGGACAAGATCCTATGTGGTTAAGGCAAGTATGGTTTGCGGGAAATCATTCTGATATAGGTGGTAGTTATAATGAAGATGAGTCGAGATTATCTGATATAGCCTTAAGTTGGATGATTGAACAGAATAAAGAAGTTGAGCACCCAGTAATTTTTAATAAAGAAATGTTAAATCTTTTTCCTTTTTCAAAAGGAATACAACATTGTGAAATTAGTTCCATTAGTGAAAAATGGCCTGGTTGGTGGCCGAAAAAAATTCGTTTTTCTTGGCCAATGGAAATACGCCGTATTGATGAAACTGCTACATTGCATCATACAGTTATAGAAAGATTTGAATACGACTTCATAAGTGATTATGGTTATTGTAAACCATATAGACCAGAGTCTTTGAAAAATCATGATAAAGTGAAAGAGTATTACTAAAATTTAAATCTTAAATGCAATCCCTAAGTTCAAAATATCCTATATTTTCTCAGGTTGCCTTTCAAGTTCATAAAACAATTTATGAGGTGTTCTCCAGCCAAGAGTTTCACTAGATCTGATGGTTGGGCTTATCTTCTACTTCTTACATCTTCTCTAGTTACGAAAAACACTTACCCTTTTGCAAACGTCATCCTTAAAACCATACCAATGGTTTTAAGGATGACGCTAATGAGGCCCAGAGATTAAGAGATGCCGACGGCACAATCTCAATTTTAGAAGAAGATGCTGAAAATTTGGATCTATATGTTTACTAGGTTGAGTGTAACTATTATGCGAAACAGATACTGTGCGGAATACGCATTCAGCAATTAAAAAAGATTATGAGAGTATTGAGTTTGCATTATGATTTTTTTGACAGAAAAGACAAGGATAGGGTATCAAGCATATTACAGTACAACATATTTTCTTGACTTAAATGTCAAATAATGAAAAGGGAGAAAAGTGTGAATATAGAATTTCAAATAGAATCAGAACTTTATAATAGTCATTTAATCAATGAAATGACAGATCCTTGTTCTAATCATTATAGATTTTTTAGGGGACAACTTCAGGTAGACACTGAAATCGTATAAAACTTCTTCATAGTAAGCTAATAGAATGGACGGTGATGGACAATACCTATATCGCAACTGCCAAAGATAATGGTACTTTGGTTGGATATGCAATTGCTGTACAGTCTTACAAGAATATAAGAAAAAGAATGGACGTATTTCTTGAGTGACTCAATTAGTTGTGCATAAAGACTATAGGCTGCAGGTGCCATTCCCAATAAACTATACTATAATTCCAATGTACTATGATACAATTCATCGGGTATCACCAAGGGTATAATTGCTCAAACTATCAGCGCGACAAGATGATTCCTAATGGTGTGTTCAGAATATACTTTATCCCGAGAAATAATCAATGTGGAGAATACGACAAATTGAAAAGAATGATGGTCTTTACTGGAGTTGTAGCGCCCATCATTTTTATATTAATAAAAATCTTATCAGAAAGGTCAAAAATGCCACCAGTACAAATAGCTGAGTTCGCTAATTTCCAAATTGAAAAAATGATGATTCATGAAATATTTAAACTCGATAATGCAAGGCAAGTCGTTCCGCCAAGGTTAAATGAGGAAATAACTGTTCTTGATCAAGATGGTTTACGGGTTCTAGGGGATCGTATTGTAGCTGCAATTGGCATGGATTCAAAGTCAGTAGAAATGGATATTTCTGAACGCGATGAAGGGTCTGTTTATTTTCATGTTGATACGATTTTCAACGAATATGAAGATGATCTTGTTTTTATTGAACGATCAAAAGAAATTACCAGAAAACTTGCAAGATCTCAGCATTCAAGAAATCTTCCTGGGGGAGTCGTTGTGGTGCTCAAAGGGTCAACAGGCTTTGAACTCTCAAAATTCCTACTTGTTATCAAAGCTGAATGGCAAGATGGCTTTAGAAAATCTGGTGAAAATGCAATGAGCTATGTAAATGATATTTTGTTGACTCCCCAACAACGTATGTATAAAATAGGTGCATTTGTTCGGAGAGAGAATGCAACAAAAGTATTTGTATATGATCATAATATGTCAAAAACAGAAGAACAAGGAATGGCATTATATTTTTATTCTGCCTTCCTTGGATGTGATATGCTTCATACAAATAAGTATTTTACTACTAAATTTTATAACGGCACAAAAGCTTATATCAATAATTCTGCCTTGGGGGATGAAGAAAAATATGACTTAAATACCTACTTATATTCCTATATGAAATCAGATGCACAAACAACTATCAGTATCACTGATTTTGCGGACCGGTATATTACTCAACCCACAAAGCGTGATGAGTATTCACTCCATATGCGTACTGAAGTTTTTAGGGATGAAAATTTTAATAGAAGTATTCAGAAAGATATTGCAGATATTAGAACGAAACTTAAAATGAGAAAAGTATATTTTAGTGGGAATATTAAAATATTCGGTCCTTCTGAGGGGTTTGATGATAAGGTTACTATACAAAATAGAGAGCAAGATGACAATGGTGCGATAGTTAGCACTACTGTCCGGATACTTGGACATATTGAAGGCATGGATCGATGACAAAAGAAGAGTTTCGTAATAAATACGGAGCTGAACAACATATCTTTGAAGCATGGGGAAAATATGTATCGGAAAAAATCTTTGAAGTTCTGAAAGAGAATGGGCTAGACCCTTCTAAATTGCTAAAGGTTGTTTCTTCTCCACGAGTAAAAGATACAGACTCTATTATTGCAAAAGCTTTTTATCGTGGGAAAAATTATGCTGACCCTTATAATGACATTACAGATAAAGTTGGGATACGTTTTGTAGCTCTTTTGGATGAAGACATAAAAGCTATTTGTAGCATTATTGAATCCATACCAGAATGGAATGCTTCGAAGGATAGGGACTATGAAAAAGAGCGTGAAAATGAACCGCTTACTTTTGATTATCAGTCTATGCACTTTGTGGTGTCAGCAAAAAGTGACATCAATAGTAATGATGTTATAATTCCAATTGGTACACCGTGTGAAATACAGGTACGTACGCTCTTGCAGCATGCCTATAGCGAGTTAACGCATGATAGGGTCTATAAGTCAAACTTTGATCCTACGGGCGATATTAAAAGAACCGTAGCAAGGAGTATGGCTTTTTTGGAAACTACAGATGAATATTTCCAAAAAGTCAGCGATGGTATGTCAGAACTTCCAGTTTTTCAACTGTATAAATTGTTGAAAGAGAAGATTCATAACACCATTGATTATTTCCCAGATGCTTCCAAAACAAATATTCATATTCTTCAGTTTTATCTTCAGAGAATTAATACCGGTGAATTTAAAGACCCTCACATTTTTGATCAGTTTGATGATGCTGTGAAATTATACAAAGATCAAACTTTTTTAAATTCTCAACCTGTAATTTATTTTATTTACTACATGTGCCAATATCACAGATTTGAGGCCAAAGAGAAATGGGAAATGACACAAGAAGAGCTACGCCCGTATTTTACACAACTTGGGATTTCAATGGCCGATAGAGATTAATCTTTTCCAATTATCGTCATTCGGGTATACGCCTCTCAAACAGCTAATATCAGCGATGAACAAATTATGACTTACTGCAACCTTGTTGCGAGGATTCTGAATATAAACGTATAAAATGCGTATAGCGTTCAAATCATTTATTAATAGTCAAAAAGAGATTATTCCAAAAGAAGATGTACAATTTATTTCTAATCATATAGCTAGATACATCCACGCTATGAAGAGAAATTCTATATATTTACAACTAATATGTATCACAATGTAACATATGTGTGTAATATATCTAAGAATATACACTTTATACACCTACGTATGTTATGATAATTAAACCCAAAATATTAATTTTAAATGATTAAATGAAATAAATTTACTTTTAAATATTAAAGAAAGCTAAAGTTGGGTACAATACGCAAAATTTTTATTTATGACTATATTGGATAGTGATTTATAAACATATTAAAGAAAGCATAAAAAGGAGAATCAACATGCAAAACCAACAAAATATAATATCATTAAGAGTATTAAGAACTCAGAGTGATGTAATTGGAATTACTATTCCTGTTCAACTATCGGCTAATATGGTTAAACCATTTGATGCCTCTAATGCAAGAGGGAATTTAAGAGTTGTTGAAAGCTTTGAAAAAGCTGGAGACCTTGGTGCAGCTAGTGCAAAATCATTAATGGCAGCTATTGCATAAATGATATACAATATTCTTGGGGATTCAAAAGATAAAAATGTATATTATGACTTAAGAAACCTTCTCAGTTATATTGATAGTTTTTGTGCTGAGCTGGGTTTTGAATCCTTTGAGATTGATGATCAAAGGTTAGTAGCTGTTCTTCATTTAGTAAGACAAGACTTCCCTCATAAAGACGGTATAGAAAATTCAAATCCATTTAAGAAAGTTGCTTATTTTATAGTTAACTTTATGGCTGAACGTCCTATGCAATCATCCTTCCCAGATACTTTCAAAATTAATGAAACACAACTCAACACAATTAAGAATCATCAGAATGCAATAATAGCTTATGCTATTGCAACTGACAGCCTTGTAAATGCTGAAATTTATAGTTCTCGTGCAGGAGTTGTAAAACCCATAATTTTAAAAAATAAAATAAAAGTATCAAAACATTCATATGTCGACATAATTGATGCGCTGTGCTAGGCTACACCAGTGAATCATTTTAAATCTACTTCAGTCTTATTTGAGCAACTTGCATATAGAGCAAATCCTGAAGCATCTTATGAATTAAAAATTTAATTTCATTACGGTAGTCTATTGTGTCTGAAGTTTCGTGTTTATTGTAACCCAAGTGGGAAGTTAGTTCTTCAGCTAAAGCTGCCTGTATCACTTATTTAAGTATGTTCTTAAACTCATTGGTGATATCATCCAAAGAGGTAAAGGTTCCCTCTTTGGTCTGTCTTTTTAACTCTTCTGTATTTAGTAAGCTCATATGTAAATCCTTTTAGAGTGATTTACTTGACTACTATATCAAATAAATCTACTTTTTAAAATTTACACAGTTAGATTTATGCCCCCCAAGAGATCTTTCCCCCCACAAGCCATCCACTGAAGTAATCAGTCTATCTTCTGCACTACAGTTCTGCAAGTCGGCGAGTACATGTGGCTAGAAGTTAGCCCTTTCATTCTCACTGATATAAAGTCCCAAAAATGGCATATACTGTTTTAGAGACATTTTTTGTAGTATATAGCATCAAGCCATACACAGGGGTACATAACAATTAGGGCATCTACATTCCTTACAGAGTCTAGAGCCTTTTGGAGTTCTGGACGGCTGTATGTTTTAGTGCCGCTTTTCTTTTCTTGAAAGATTTTCTCGCATCCAGCTTTTTCTAATGCCTCTAATTGTAAATTTTGCCCCGTTGAACTGACTCGTGCTCACGCCGGACCCATTCGGACACTTCGCCGATTAGTACTCGGACACCCAGCCGTTTTGTTCTCGGACAGCTAGCCGATTAGTATTCGGACAGTTTTTTTAAAAACGGCTGGGTGTCCGAATGTAAAACGGCGGAAAGTTTATCAGTAGAAAAATCTCTAAAAATTTAACTACACTTGTTTAAAAATAACAAGGGTAAAAATGAGGAGACTTTCTATGAAAAAGATCAAAGATATTCTAAGGTTAAAATACATTTCAGAATTATCTTACAGGCAAATAAGCAGAAGTGTCAATGTACCAAGCTCAACGGTCTCTGACTACTGTAAAAGGTTTGAGATAACCATCTATAGCATAGATACGTTTTTATCTATGGGGGAAGATGTCATTTATGAAATACTCTTTCCAGAAAAGAACCTGCCCAGAATCTCTAAAGACAGACCGCTTCCAGATGTAGAGTATATTCATAAAGAGATCGCCAAAAGCAAGAAGAAATCTCTATGCACAACAGTTCTCAGCTTCCTAAACTTGCAATGTACGGGAACTATTATATGTATGGCTCGGACCCTGAAGATGCCTATGATTCATATGAAGATGTCAGAAAGAACAGTTGGAAGATTGGATTTTCCGTAAGGATGAATATATTTGAAGGCTTTAAATATAACAGTGAGTCTGAGAGATTACGTTATGAACTGTTGCGTATCAAGCAAGAACGCGATTTGCATAATCGTGAGTATGAATATGATGCAAGATCAAAAAGCGAAAAGATCATGCACTTAGAGGCCCTACAAGAGAAAGACCAGAATCTCCTTGATGTGACTCAAGAGAAGATAGGAATGGTCGATCGACTTAGGGACAATCAGCAGATAGACAGTATAAGCGAGCTTAATGCCAAGCTTGAAGGACTGGAAAGAGAGTTGAATTTGAGAACAGAACAGAGTGAGGCGGCTTATGAAAAAGCCTCGTTGGGTATCTTATACAGAGGGATTGATCAATGCACTCAGCACTAGTTTCCCTTGAAGTCGCAGGAAAACTGAACCGTATTTCTATAGACAGTCGAAGTATCATTAAAGAGTATGCACTTAGTGATGATGAACCAAGCATCGAAGAGTTGTGCCGTATTGCAAAACATCAAGGCTTCCGCGCCTCGATCAAAAAGACAGATATCGAAAAATTGATTGCTTCGTATCCTCTACCTCTTTTGGTATTAAAAAAAGATGGCACTTACATGAGTGTGATTCAAGTCAATACAGAAGCAAAAGAGCTCCTTGTCTATGATACGACTTCTAAAGAACCATATACACTGAGTTACGAGACGTATGAAGAGATAGCTAGTGGCAAAGTCATCGTTCTTAAACATAGGATACTTTCTGAACATATTCGTTTTGGGTTTGGTTGGTTTTTTCATCAGATAATGAAGTATAAAAAGGTCATGAGTGAAGTACTTATCACTTCATTTGTGATTCAACTCTTTGGATTGGTCACGCCGCTTTTCACTCAGGTGATTCTGGATAAGGTCTTAGTCCATCGCTCAATGACGACCTTAAATGTCTTGGCTGTTGCCTTTGTTGTTGTGGCTGTATTTGAGTTAGTTCTGAATTTAATACGAAACTATTTATTTGCACATACTACGTCCAAGATCGATGCTAAACTCGGAGCTAAATTGTTTCATCACTTGTTAGCACTGCCTTTGGCCTATTTCGAGAAACGTAAAGTTGGAAATATTATTGCCCGTGTTCGAGAACTTGATCAGATACGCGAATTTATCGCTAACAAGTCCGTTACTCTGATAATTGATGTTCTTTTCTCGGGCGTCTTTGTCGCTGTGATGCTACTGTATAGCGTAAAACTAACAATGATTGTCTTAGCATTTGTGAGCGTTATTGCTTTGCTTTACCTCTTTATCACTCCGGAACTGCGCCGTCGTTTGGAAGATAAATTCCAAATGGGTGCCCAGTCAAACTCCTATCTTGTGGAGTCAGTTACGGGTGTTCAGACTGTTAAGTCATTGGCACTAGAGGGCTCGATGCAGCAAAAATGGGAAGACTATCTTGCCCGCTATGTCAATGCAGGCTTTCATCTGACAAACCTCTCTAATATTTTAGGCGGTGTATCGGGAGCTTTGCAAAAGCTCATGACGATCTCTATGTTATATGTTGGAGTGACGCTTGTACTCGATGGTAAGCTCAGTGTGGGCCAACTCATCGCCTTTCAGATGTTTGCCAGTCAGTTCAGCGGCCCGGTCTTGCGTTTGGTCAATCTTTGGAATGAATTTCAACAAACCCTGCTATCGGTAGATCGTTTAGGTGATATTCTCAATACACCTACTGAACAGACCAACGATAAGGCGATTACCCTTCCAAAACTCGATGGTTCGGTAAGACTTGAAAATGTTACCTTCTCCTATGCCCCAGACAGTCCTCAAGTACTTAAGGGGATATCGGCAGATTTTCCTGCAGGCTATAGTGTAGGTCTGGTAGGGCGAAGCGGAAGCGGAAAAAGCACCATTGCTAAACTCCTGCAGCGTCTGTATCTCCCAACCGGAGGCGCGATCCATATAGATGGGGTGGATATCCGTCATATGAACCCAAAATGGCTGCGTAACAACATAGGTGTTGTCTTGCAGGACAATTATCTTTTTAGCGGAAGCATCAAAGATAATATCTCACTTACCCGTCCCGATGCCCCGATGGAGAGTATTATATCTGCCTCACGTATGGCCGGTGCAGATGAGTTTATTGCTGAACTTCCTGAGGGGTATGACACTCAAGTTGGCGAACGCGGTTCGTCACTTTCAGGCGGTCAGCGTCAGCGCATAGCAATAGCCCGAGCATTGCTTACTAACCCTCGTATTTTAATATTTGACGAAGCAACATCGGCTCTGGATTATGAGTCTGAAAAGATCATACAAAACAATCTAAGCACGATTAAAAAAGGACGGACGATGTTCATGGTTGCACACCGTCTTTCCACTGTCAAAGACTGTGACATAATACTGGTTATGGATAAGGGTCTGGTCGTTGAACAGGGTTCTCATAATGAACTAATGAAGCTTCAGGGCTATTACCATTCGCTCTACACACAACAGGATTAGATGATGAATATGTTTAGCACAAAAGACAGACATGAGTTCAGACCGCTTCTTGTTGAAATAGAAGAGAGACCTACAAGCCCCCTAGGTAGAGGATTACTATGGACAATTCTCGCCTTTATGACGATTACAATTCTCTGGCTCTTTTTGGCTCAGATCGATATCGTCGTGACGGCAAGAGGTAAAATCATTCCTTCCGGTGAAGTCAAGATGCTTCAGCCGATAGAAACAGGAGTGATCAGCAGTATTCTAGTCAAAGAGGGAGAATATGTCACTAAAGGGCAAGTACTGATGGAGATCGATCCTTCCGTAACCGAGACAAATCTGGATTCTCAACTCAGAAATCTGGAGTTGCTTGAAGTCGAAATGGACAGACTGATGGCCTTAATACAGGGCAAAGCATTTATCCCTTCACGTACATGTAAGGACAAAGACCTCCTTGCGACGCAAATACTGATCTACGAGACTAAACGAGTAGGTTATCAGCAACAGATAGAACTTGTAACGCAACAGCTTCACCAGGTAGATTCCCAGATTGATTCAATGAATGCTGATATCAGTAGGGTAAGACAGTTGGCCGTTTCAGCAAATGAAAACGAACAGCGGCTCTTGGAAGTCATTGATATTATTGCAAAACAGGAATATGAAGCAGCCAGTAAAGAAGTGATTGAATATCAAGAGCAGGCCATCATGAAAGAGCACGAGATCACAAAACTGCAGGCAAGACTGATGGAGCTCACAGAACAAAAGCTGCTCATCACCCAAGAGTACCAGAACAAACTTCTTGAAGAACTGACTGAAAAACGAAAAGAAGCAACTATGCTTAAAGTTGAGATCGAGTCTATCAAGTTTAAACAGTCTAAACAGCATATTACCGCTCCGGTTGACGGCTATATCGGTAAGCTGCTTGTGCATACCGTAGGCGGAGTCGTCACCCCGGCAGAGAAACTGATCACAGTCATCCCAAAAGATGCACCGCTTATCATTCAGGCTACGGTACTTAACCAAGACAGCGGGTTTATAAAAGAGGGAATAGAGACAGCTGTTAAGATTGATACCTTTAATTTTCAAAAGTACGGGATGATCAACGGTATAGTATCCCACAAGGCGGATGATGCAATAGAAGATGAAAAGCTCGGTCCTGTATATGAGGTCTACATTGACCCTAAAGATAACTTTTTAACAGTAAACGGAGAAAAGACATACATCCATTCAGGCATGAGCGTAACGGCTGAGATGAAAGTCGGTAAACGACGGGTAATCGATTTTTTCCTGTATCCATTGATCAAATATCTTGACGAGGGCATGAGCGTAAGATGAGTGTGATGTCTTATATGAAACCTAATAAAAAATGTGGAGCTGACCGCAAGTAAGCAATGGCTTATAATAAACACTGTTCACGCGCATCCACTTGGCCGGCTTTGGTTGATGAGCGTGATTTTATATTAGGTTAAGATTCCATGCAAATAGGAGATATTTTCTGAATTTAACTACACTCTTTGTACCTTGGTTACATGAGTTGAAAGTATTCTACATAAAATATAGGAGATATAAAATGATTAGATTTCAAGAATAAGGATGTAGCGCCAGAATATTGCATTCTACCAATCTAGCATAATCTATGTGCGAAAGTCGCCACGTATAAATTTTATGAACAATGATACCAATAGTAGCAACTTTCTTAAATTTCACTGCATTTTAGAAGCTTCTTGAGAGTTGAAATTTTCATCATATTTTTTGTTATTTTTGTAAAGAGAATGAGCAGTAAGTATAATTTTTCTCATTACTGCAATTTGAGCAGAAGTTGAGTTAGTTAAATAAAAGTTTTAGCTTTTACTAACGTGTTAAATAGTAGAATGAAAATAATGAATAAATTAAGGGGGGGGGAAGTATAGTTTATGGGAGATGGAAACATTCTAATATCAACTAAATATGTTAAATCAGTCATATACTTTTTTTTAGAAGCATTAATGGTGATTTCAATTGTGATCTTTGTTATTCAGTATCTTGATATGCTGCCAACTATTTCATCTGGAAAGAATAAACTGATGACAGCAGATTCTATGGCAGTTGCAAATACATTTATGGTGTTTGTTACGTTTCTTGTTGTTATTGGGACGGTTGGTATTACTGTTGTTGGCTTGTATCTTAGTCGTTGGTGGAGTCGAGAAAAAAAACAAGTTCTTGCAGAAAATTGGTCCGACATGATGGAAGAAGTAAAAAAAGATAAAAACCTTATGAGTCAATTAAAAGAAGAACTACTATCAGATTCACTAGAAGAAATGATGAAAGATCATATCTCGAAACATAATAGCGAGATAAGAAAAACATTAAAAACTGAAATTCAACAAGCAGAGAAACGTATTTTTGCTAAAATAAAAAGTAATTTGAGTGATAGTGCAATAGATATGAATTTAGATGATATTATTTTAGATATTTTAGATGAGGAGCCTAAATGAAAAATTTTGAATTATTTAGAAATAAAAGTGTTTCAG
Organism: Sulfurovum sp.; assembly: GCA_024637255.1. GTDB lineage: Bacteria > Campylobacterota > Campylobacteria > Campylobacterales > Sulfurovaceae > Sulfurovum. The sequence goes on along the minus strand of JAGXFO010000018.1, from coordinate 95,162 downwards.
CAAGTGAATTACACGCCTTATTAGATAAATCAGGAAAGGCTTTCCATCCTCCTGTCGACATAGAAGGACTAATTAAAACATTAGATATATCTATTGATACAAGACCTGATTTTAAAAAAATAAAAGTTTTAGGAAGTATTTCCATAAAAGATAATGCTCCCATAATATGGATAAATAGAATTGCTAATCAGCAAGAAACAAGAAAAAGATTTACTCTGGCACACGAGCTTGGACATTATATGTTGCATTTGGCTCCGATGAGTTCATGGGATAAAACAGATGGTTTCACAGATGAAAAAATAGGTTTTAATCGTGATCAAGAATGGGATTATAAAGAAATGGAAGCAAATAGGTTTGCAGCACAAATTTTAATGCCTATTGATTTTGTTCAGTTAGAGTATGGAAAAAGAAAAGGTTCAGATAAGATTGTTGAAGAATTGGCAAATGTGTTTGATGTATCAAAATTAGCAATGAAATATAGACTAGAATCTTTAGAGTTGGAAATATGAACTACATAGAACAAGAGTTTCACAATGATGGATATTCTAGCATTGATATCTGGTACTCTGATGACTTTGTAAGTAGTATTTCACTGTATGATGAAAAATTTATTGGAAATAATGATTCTAAAACGTATATTGATTACCTAGATATAGATGGGTCACAAGTTTCATTGACAATTGAACGTACGAACTCTTCTATAATTGTTGTTATTGAAGATGAAAATATAAACGGTTATTTCAATGGAGATTTTGATTTAAATAATTTTGAATTTATATTAAATACTTATGAGGAAGAAATTGAAGAGAATGATCTTATTATTCCTCTCTATGTCCCTACCTTGCCCTACACTAACCTTATGTCTTCTATTGTATATGATATAGATCGAACAAATATCATACCATTGGTTGATGTGGATTCCGTAGAACGATTACATAAATATACTGAAGATGAAATTCTTGTCTTTAAGCATTTTTTGGATTTAGAATTTATTGATAAGATAGTTAATTCTCAAGAAATTGAAAAAGCTAAGGAAAAACGGAAAGAAGAAAGAAAGTTATATGGGGCAGGTAAGCAAATAACTGAATTGCCTGATAAGCAAAGAGAGGACTTAGATAATTGGGAAATTGTTCAGCAATATAATTCAATAAATGAAAAAAACTTGATTATACCTGTCTTAAATTGGTGTAGAGGTAATGAGATTTCTACAGATATTAATGAACTATTAGGATTTTATTCAGAAATAGCAATTAGGGTTAGCTCATCATTCTCTAGCTTCGCTATAATGTGTGATAGTTTGATTGCAAATTTACCTGAACATTTTTCTCTTAGTAATATTTATATCATTCTCGATTTGAGTAATAACTTTGTTGTGTCTCAGTATATTGACACTGTAAGAGATATATCACAGAAGTTTGAAAATACTATTTACTTGGGTGCACAGTTTGGAGTTGGAGATATCTCTAAAAAAAGAGATACAGAGACAAACATGAACCATGTCTCTTCAAATAAACCATTAGAAATATTTTCAATATTGCAGAAGAGTTGTCCTAATTTAGCATATGGTGATTATTGTGGATTTGATAGAAAGACAATAACTAGAGCAGTAGGCGGTAGACCAACAGCAAGAGTAGTATTGGCATCTACAGATGATAGTATGAAAATGCTAGTTCGTAGAGCTTGGGATGATAGAGATGAAAAGAAAGACAAGAATGGAAATACTACAATTGGATTAATACATTCAATGACTTTATTAATGGTCGACATACAAAATGGTAAACTAGATGATGTTAAAGGTGTACCATTCTTGGATATGTCTTATGATGTTGATGAATCATTGTGTGAGTATCATCCAGAAAGACCTTCTCCAGGTATACTTAAAACCTTGTGTTTAAGACATAATTATTTGACTGTAGTGAATAATTTTTTAAAGAATTAAAGAAAGTCTTTAAATATATAGGCGGGTAGCATTATTAAGGGTGTTACTTGTTTTTGTGGCATACTCTTAAATCTAGCCTCCAAGGACTTTATGTAGTTATGATCTTCTATTAATCGTTTTCGTTCTAAAAACTCATAGCCATATTGTTCTTTTATCTTGTGAATAGTTACTTTACGGATTTCATCACTACTAAGAATGTTTAAGAAAGTTTTTTTTGCTTTTTCTAAAGACATTTTACTATGCCCCTCCATTCCACGTAATGAAGATTTTAATTCTGTCCCTGTCCAATATGCAAAGTAGTTATTAGAAGTCATAGCGATATGAGATGCTTCCTTAACATGTTTAAGTCTCATGCAACTATCCACAGATATAATGCCAACATTTTTCATATCAGGATTTTTTAATAGAGGGGTTATAAACTTTTCATCAGCAACAATAGTTACTTTATGTGCACAGTTTTTATATCTTTCTAATTGTTTTTTTAATCGTGTGAGTGAGTCATTTTTAGATTTTATTTCATATATATGTATATCACCATTAACAACAACCATATCGGCTACAGCACTAAAGAGTGAGAGTTCAGGAACAGCAATATAGTTTTGTTTTAGTTCCTTAAAAAGCTTTTTATAAAGAGAAATCTTTATTTTATCAGCTTCTAACATATTTTGCATAGTTTAAAACCTTTTTATATAATATAATTTATTATATTATATAAAAAGGAAATTAAACTTAAATATTTAAGTTTCTAAGTTATTATATTGATAATAGTGTATTTTTGTAAAAATACATACTGCACTCTAAGATGTTTAACTCAAGGATGCTTCTAAATAAAGGATATATGCAAGAATAATTAGATGCAGTCATAGAAAAACGATGGAACATCGAACAAGGCTACAAAGACTTACGGGAATAGTTTGGATTGGGCAAAGAAGAGAATCGCCTCTTCGAGGTGTTTACACGCATTCACTTGACCACCCGCGCGCATAAACACTTGGCCAGCTGAGAAGGTAAAAAATATTCTTGCGTTAGCATAACATAGGTGGCCAAGTAAATTATGATTTGGCTAATATTTCTCTCATAGATGGACCGCTCAATTCAATTTTATGGGCAGTATGAATAAGTCTATCTATCATAGCATCAGCAATCGTTTCATTTCCTAAATAGGCATGCCAGTCTTTAACCGGAAGTTGTGCTGTAATGACAATTGAGCCATTTCAACTCCTACTTTATTTATCTGTAGTCTGTAGATGTATTTAGTATTTTATAAATTTGTTTAAACCCTCTATGAAGGGTGGGATGACATCCGAGAATATTTCCCACACTTTCCTGGGTAACTCTTTCACCTATGCGATTTAAATATTTGGTCGCTCCAATAACTTCACTTTCACTAATCTCCCTGCCAATTTTGTTTTGCATAGGTACAAGTTCATCCATGATATTTTTGTACCAAAATGGTATGTTTTGAAATCCATGTATGAAATCACGGTGTGTTAGATGATTCTCATCGGCAAAGCTTTTGAGATTATTTGGAAAATTTTGGAAAAGAGAATAGATGATTGTGCTCAGGTAAAAGTTTTTGTAGATTAGTGTAGCTTTCTTTGAGTGGTAATTTTGTTCTTCTTGACAAAGTTTTTTATAGTCATCAAGCATAGAAAAGTCTCTCAAGGATAGTTTATCTCCTCTGTCAACCAACCACAAGAAAAATGTGTGGATGCGAAATACAAATAAAGAGTAGACTTTAGTACCTTGTATTGTAAAGTATCCGTCTTTTAATCCTTTTTCAAGCCATTGAATTGCATCAATCCCACAAGAGTACTCTTTGGGTAGTTTTCTCGTTATCGTTTTCCGTAGATCTCTGCCACAGTTGCTACAATACACCAGTTCATTTGATATTTTCATTATGGGGAACCGGATTCTTTCATAGCATTTTCCACATCGGTCCGTCAAAAATACTTTATGTTTCGGGCAGGCATTATAAAAATTGTAACGCCAGTGTTTTCTCCAATACGGATGGGTATCTTCTGACAAGCATTTTGGACAAAATAAAAGACCGTAATGGGTTCGTTTATCTTTTAGCTTTCTGATCAGTTTCGGAGGATACAAGGCATGGTTGGATTCAAATAGATATCCCTGCTCACTTCTAAGTGACATTTGAAATATTTGCTGATACCCAAGCTTGCTTTTTTGTGCCAATTTCTCAAATAACACGGGATCATCTTTAAAATCAATATCGATACGGCTTAATTCCGTTCCATTGTGTTTTAAGAATAGTGTGTAGAAGGTTGTTAGCGAATACCCATGGGCAAATGCGGTGCGGGTAAGCCATGAACTTAACAGTTCATCCTTCTGTGGCTCTGGGATAATCAAAAAGTCGTATTCATCTATCCAACCCAGTTTTCTCATAGCGTTGGGAGATATTCAATGTCTTCAAGCGTGATTCTTTCACGTCCTGATTTTATGCTTCTGATTGCTGCTTTTTTTATGAGGTTAACAGTACGTCCGATAAGTCCTTCCGATTTATTATAGAGTGCATCAAGGATTTGCTGGCCATGTACCATATTTGATGCTTCCTTTAAAGGTAGACAGGTTTCATATGTCGCTACAAATGAACGGAATTTTTTATCATTGCTCCATCTTGGCAGTTCCATGGACGGAAAGCGAGATGATGTCTCCCCACTGATGGAAAGTGCCGAATGGGCATCTCTTGTTCCTGCTAATATAATTGAGAGAGAAAGTTTGTTGCTGAGTTGTTTTAGGTCATTAACAAAAGTGCGCTGTTTGTTTAGATTCCCACTCAGTGCACTATGCATTTCATCAATTAAGATCATCTTTGTATTTAGTTTTCCCAGATAATATTCAACAAGTCTTGCTTTTTCCATAACTTTTTCGCTGGCTTTGTGGGGAACACAAAGCTCATTCAAGATAAGGGTGTAAAGTCTGCCTTCATCAGGAATAGTGGGCGCCTGGAAATATATGATAGGGATTTCGTAAACATGTTCTCCTTCTTCGTTGACCTTGTCAAGTGTCGTTTTATGGATATCGTAAAACTTTTTTAAAATTGCGGTTTTTCCATTATTGTAATCACCATATATCAATAGACCCTCATGTCTCATTTGTGGGGGTTCATTAAATTTGTCTTCAAGCAGATCAATGAGTGTAACTGCTGCCTTGTAGCCGATCCATTGATCTTGGTTACAGTATGCAATTCTCTCTTCGTCACTTTTTTCCAAGTAAGCCTGAGCTGTTTTCGTAAGTCTTCTTTGATTCATAATGATTCATCCACCGGATAATATTCAAAGTCTTGATCTGCATCATCATCAAATACTTTTGAGGGCATCTTCGAGACCTGCGTATTTTCTGTTTGCGTATCTTTTAGAATTTTTTTCTCGTATTCCAGCGCTTTTTTTGTATGTGTTTTGGAACTTTTCTGTCTTCGGGTAGAGCGTTTTTCACGTTTTGATTTTTCAACATATCCATTGAGTCTGTCATATGCACCAAAAATATCATGTATCTCTAATTCTCGGCCTGTTATCTCTTTTTTGGCTTCGGCAATTGATCGTCTTAGTTCAGAGAGATTGATCGCAGGTCTTTTGATGTCACTGTACGGTATGGTGATATAATCGTCTATGTCTGGATCATAAACGTATATTTTACTGATGTCCCTTGGGTCTCTCCGACATAAAACGGTTGTTGAGTGGATGTTTTTGGTGAGTTTTTTGTAAGAAACAGGAATGATCCATTTTCTGAGTGTTTCCGAAAAATAGGTGATGTAATCGATGGTGATTCCATTTTTTTGTACGGTACGCTCTTTTGCAGGCAGAAGTGCCATTCGAAGCTTGAGTGTATTTGCAGGAACAGTAGGTAAAAAAGGAATGGTTCCGTTGCCAACTCCATATAATGCTTGATATAGTTTTTCTTCCGGTGTCATTCCCAGTGAACTATGTATACTTTTATGATAGATATTCACGACAAAATCAAGATACCATTGCTCAAATTCAGATATGGTCATCGTAGCGTGTTTTTCAGAATCATACGTCCCTTTTTGCGTTACATTCGAAAAAGTGGTACCAGGAAGTTGATGCACATGTTCCATAGATGTTTTAATAACCCTTTCTATGGCACCACCAAATTCAGGACGAGCAACAGGACGATAAATATCTTTAATCCTGTACTCTTCACAAAATCTTTGAAGGGATACTGAGCGAAATTCTTTTGCATTATCCATATGTATTTTTCTGGGTAAACCGTAAACGGGCCACTCACCTTGGACATTGAATTGTTTCAACAGGTCATCTTTTGGGAGAATGGCATTTATCAAGCATTGGCCTACACTAAAAAAGTTTATTGGTTCAAAAGAGATATGGAATCCGTATATCATACGGGTATATATATCAATTGCCACAGTAATATTAGGACGACCTGCATTTTCTCGAGTTATATCATCTACTAACGTGATATCAACTTTGGTATGATCAATTTGTATCACATCAAGAGGCATTTTTACATCAGGAAATTTTCCGGGTGCACCTCTTGTATCTCTGACACTTGCACCCATTCTGTGTTTTGTGATCAGTTTTGGACTGAGTCTGTTGATTCGATTGCGTATAGTGTTTGCACTTGGGGCAGTTAGATCAATATGGTTGCACTTCTCTACTATTTTTCTGTAGATTACTGAAAGGGGGTATTTTTGTTTATTGAGGTACAGTTCATCAATAACAGACTCGATGATTGCTTCGATCGAAGGATTTAAGCGGCCTTTCCCTTTTGCACCGCAGTTTTTATATGATGCGGAAAGGGAGCTTATTGTCCCGTGCGTTTCATATCTTTCGAGCCATCGATAAATAGTTGCGATACCTTTTTTATGCTTATCCGAAACCGCCTGAACATCTTTGGCTGTTCTACTGGAAAGACCCAGCAATGGTTCAATAATGTGGAATTTTTCAAGAGCTTCTTTATACTCTTCATCATTCAAATCAACAAGATATGCAGGAGTGTCTTTAGCATTTTTTGGTTCTTTGGATAAGTCATTGACACTAACAATTCTTTCTTTGTAAGGTTTCTCGGTCGATTTTATCAGAACTTCATCTAAAGCTAGATAGCCTTTAATGGTATACATATTGTCTTCATAAAATATTTTTGAGCCGATATCAAATTTAATGACACTCATCGATCTTCCTTACGAATGTGTTCATACTGATTTCCTCATAGTGCAGATCTGCACAGAGATCGTTGTTTGCAACAAGTGCCCAAATAGAATTTGCTATTTGAAAATAGTCTTTTTTGTCTTTTGAAAGGGAGTTCGCCAGATCAAATGCACTGATTGGACTTTTTATTGCACTTAATATCTGAGAATCGTACCTGTTGCTTATTTTTTGTGTTTTGTATCTATATAAGAAATCGAGGTTTTTAATGTAAATATCTGTAAATATTTGTTCTGTGAAGAGAATAAATTTCATATTCATTTCTTTAGTCGCATTTTGGATACTTTTGAATTTTTGATCAAATTCATCTTTGTCTTTTTCAAGTTCACTTGTATATTTTACTTCTATAATAGAATCTTTTTTGGCGGAAGATTCATGATATTTTACATGACAATCTGCACTATACGTTTTAAGCTTCCCGTTATGTTGAATTTGAATCTGCGGCTGTTCCATATATGATCGTACTTCTTTGTCAAACTCAAGTGTCAAAAACAGACTTGCTTCCAACGAAGACTCATAAGCGAGTGAACGGTTATTTTTTATACTGGGAAAATGACCTGTAATAGAGCGATAGTTCTTTTTTATTTTACGTTGAGGAAAAGTAATGCCTTGATGATTCATATTCAACTCCTTCAAAATATTATACTGTATTTACATAAAATCATTATAATTCTTCGTATTATCATACTTTATAGTAATATTATCAATTTTTATTGTAATTTATCAAAAATGATTTTAGACTACAAGAATTAAATGAAGTGTGGAATTTGGGCGAGTTAAGAACCATTCTTAGATTAAAAGCCAATATCAAACTTTTTTGAATATCAGAATGGCTCAGAAAAACAAGTTGCGTTAACGTAACTTTATGAATCTTTAAAAGGTAATTTGTATTCTATGGCTTGCCAAATAAGAGAATTTTATCTTTAAAGGGTATGATGCGAGATATAGAATGAACCTCTGGCCTCTTAGACGTTCTCAAATTTTAATTAAAGGGTAGACTGATGTCCTCAGATACAATATATCAAATGAAAGAAGGCACAATAAGAAGTAAGATTATTCTTTTTGACCTAGATGGCACAATTATAGATTCAACAGAAGCGATTTTGGAGAGTTTTGGAAAAGCATATGCATCCTTTGGTGTCGAAGTTCCGACTACGCAGAGCATCAAAATACTGATAGGTTTACCGCTTGATGTAATCTTTGTAAAGCTTGGCGTAGCTCAGGAGGAGGCGATGGCATATGTTAAAGCCTATAAAGAGCATTACCGAACCGTGTATTTACAAAAAACAACATTGCTTCCTAAAGCAAAAGAAGCTGTAGAGCTTGCGCATGGGTATGCAAGACTTGGTGTCGTAACTACGAAGACAAGTGAGTATTCACGTAGTCTACTTGAGCATTTTGATTTGATGAAGTATTTTGATGTACTCATCGGCAGAGAGGATGTAGAGCATCCAAAACCACATCCTGAGCCTATTTTGAAAGCCTTGAGTCACTTGGGTTATCGTTATGGAAAGGTGACATATTTTATTGGTGACACCTGTGTAGATATGTTGGCAGCAGAAGAAGCAGACATCGGTAGCGTAGGCGTGTTAAGTGGTTACATGAGTAAAGAAGCACTTGCTGATTGCGCAGATTTTATAGCGCTAGACGCGTATGAAGCAGTGAAACTGATAGAAAAAGTGTAAGAACTGTTCATAGGGTTCTATATGAATAGTGATATAATGCCACAAAAATAAAAGTGAGTACCTATATTATGGCAGATACAAATGAGAACTATACTTTTCCTTGGGGATTTCATCTAGGAGATTTACACAAAGGCAATGACACTATCCCTTTATACACGACGAGTGATGAGGGAGGTTTTTGTTTATTGTATGATAAAGTTTCCGAAGCAAAAGCAGATAATCTCTTGGAAAGCCTTTGCCTGGAACTGCTCTCTAGCATGCCTCACGAGAGCTTGCAAATAAACATGTTTGACTTTGGTAGAAAGAAGTTTTATCATCTTTCCCCTTTGCAGTCCATACAACTCTATAAAACCGCATATACTTCTGAGATGATGTCAGCACTTTTTGATGAACTGGAAAAGACTATCGTTTCTCGTTATAATGATTTGTTGTGTTGCAATAGACCCACTATTGATGCGCATAACCAAAAATCAAAACTTAAGCAGATGTATCATCTGGTACTTCTTAATTTGGAAAAATTTCCCACAGAAGATTTTGATTTAAGAAGAATCCAAAACTTTGTAGAATCAGCGGCAAAAGCAGGTGTGTATGTGATTGCCTTTGGAAATCAAGAGATAGAACAAAGCGAAAGTAAAACAACACAGGCTATATTGCAGCACTTTAAGAAATTAAGGGTGACACAAGGCGAATTTGAAATTACAGAAGAGATTTTTGAATTTGTTGAACTTCTGGAAGATCACAGTTTTGAGCCACTTAACCTTGAAAAAAGCTACTTAATGCAACAAGTACTTACCAATGCTGACCTTGAAGCATTCCTAGACCCAGAAACAATAAAGCTTGAAGAGAACACAAAAGTCCAGTAATTATTATAATTATAAATTATGATAAGTGTAAATTAAGATTATAATAGTCTTAATTTACACATCGTAACATCCATGGAAAATCTCCCCACACAAAGTACATTTTATCTATGAGTTAATGATGAGTTAATGACATTTTGTTTATAGTATAATATCGTATTATAACTATATACAAGGGGAAATAAATATGGAAGATGAAAAGAAAGGTCGCAGAGACTTTATGGGTATGGCATTGGGCGCATGTGCTGCTGTAGGGGGCATAGGTGCTCTTTATGTTGCAAAACGTTCATGGGATCCATTACCATCTGTGAAAGCAGCCGGTTTTACAACCATCGACTTGAGCACAGCAAAGCCAAATGAACTTGTGGTTGAAAAATGGAGAGGGAAACCTATCTTTGTCTTGAAAAAAACAGCAGATATGAAATCAAATCCTAGAGATATTGTGATTGGCTCTGATAGATTTCATGTATCCGTAGGACTTTGCACGCACTTAGGGTGTATCCCCGCATACCAAAAAGACAATCATGTATTTTTCTGTGCATGTCACGGAGGAAAATTTGATGCTTCAGGCATTAACGAACCTGGCCTACCTCCACCAAGCCCACTTGAAATACCACCATTTAAGATAGACGGTACCAAACTTGTTTTAGGTGAGGCAGGCCCTGAATATGAACAAATGTTAGCTGCTGGCATCACGGTATAAGGGGACGACATGGCACATTTTGAAAAAGCAAACAGTTTGAACGAATGGCTGGACCAGCGTATAGGTCTTAATACACTTAAAAAAGTGTTAAATACTGAATACTGGATACCAAAAGATATTAATTTTTTATGGGCAATGGGTATGGTGCTTGCTGCAACCTTTGGTATACTTGTTATTTCAGGCATCTTCTTACTCATGTACTATAAGCCAGACACAAATTTGGCATTTGATTCTGTAAACTATACGATCATGTCTGAAGTTGGCTATGGCTGGCTGTGGAGACATATTCACGGGGTGGGCGCATCTATTGTGTTTTTGATTATCTATATCCACATGTTTACAGGTATTTACTATGGCTCGTACAAAAAGGGCAGAGAACTTATCTGGCTTTCAGGCATGGGACTATTTGTGGCATTCTCGGCAGAAGCATTCTCAGGATACATGTTGCCCTGGGGACAAATGTCTTACTGGGCCGGTATGGTTATTACCAATCTGTTCTCCGGGGGCTCACTTGAAGCTTATGGTTTGGTTGAGTGGATACGTGGAGACTATGTGCCCGGAGATGCATTCTTAACTAGATTCTTTATGTTGCATGTATTTTTGATTCCTTTGGTGATTATTGGGCTTATTGTACTGCATTTTGGTACGCTTAGACTTCCACATGTCAATAATCAGGAAGGTGCAGATATAGACTTTGAAGAGGCAGCAGATCTTTACAGAGCAGGGAAGAAAAAAGAGTCTAAAGTGATTCCGTTCTCTCCTGTGTTCTTGAGTAAAGATGTCTTTGTTATGGGTGTGTATTTTATACTCTTCTTTTACCTGGTATTTTATAACTTTGATTTTGCAATGGATCCGGTGAATTTTGACCCTGCAGACGGACTTAAGACCCCTGCACATATTTATCCTGAATGGTATTTTTTATGGTCATATGAGATCTTGCGTCCGTTTGGCAAAGATGCTGGCTTGATTGCCTTTGGTATTGCGCAGGCTGCTCTATTCTTCCTGCCGTTTATAGACAGAAGCCCCAATGTTGCTCCTGCACATAAAAGAGGACTTTTCCAAATATGGTTTTGGGTTTTAATTGTAGATATGATAGTACTTACTGCAATGGGCAAGTTGCCACCGACCGATCCTACCTTTGCACTCTTGGGCAAGATTTCCGCATGGACATTCTTGGCACTTGGACCCGTATTGGTAATTATTACCATGTTTGAGAAAAAGATAGGCAAAGGAGCATAGCATGAGAGAATTAAAAATAGTTGCAGTTGTTGCCTTTTTTTCGTTATTGACATACTACTTGGTAGAGCCTTATGCACATCATGAGATGCACAAAAAAGTAGATGCACAGGGTGTTGAGATTAAGTTGGAAAGTCATGGATTTACGTATGACGGAACAGATGATATCGTAGAGGCAGAACGTGCAGGAGATGTAGCCAAGGTAGCCACAAAAAAAGCATTTTGGGCAGAAGTAGCAGAAGTAGCCAAGCTTAAAGGAGATGCCACTGCGGGCGAGGCAGGCTTTGGACTATGTATAGGGTGTCACAATGGGGCAAATATGAACATGGGTGGGGTTATACCACCAAACCTTGATCATGCAGGCGCCATCTATGACAAAAACTATTTGATAGCGTTAATCAAAGATCCTGCAATGGCATCCAATGTCGATCACAAATATGCAGATACAATGATGCACCCAATGGGATCAATCAAATCTATGATGAGCGACAATCAGCAAATTGCAGACGTGGTAGCCTATATACTTGAGAAAAAAGCAGGGGAAGTCACACCTAAAGAAGCCTATGCTGAAGCATGTATGAGATGTCATGCTGTACGTTACGGACAGATAACACAATTGGGCAATACGCCTGTGTTTAAACAGAAGAAAGAGGCGCTTGCACATCAGATAAAAGTACTGGATGAACAGGATGCGGTTAAAGCCTATATGGGTAAACTTCCTCCTGATCTTTCTATGATTATCAGGGCAAGAAGTGAACATTTCATGGAGACGTTTGTTGAGAATCCACAGGGGCAGTTGGCTGGCACATCTATGCCTAGAGTCGGTCTAAATCATGAAGGGTATGAAAAAGTCCAAGCATATCTTACTGAAGTAGGCGATCCCAGTAAAAAAGCCAGAGCTGAGCTTGGACCATGGGTGATAGGCTTTTTTGTCTTATTTTCCCTATTGGCATTCTTATGGAAAAAATCAATGTGGAGAGATTTGCATTAATTTCACTATTTTGGACAAAGCAATGCTTTGTCCATTCTTTCTTGGTACACATAATCCTTCTTTTATCTACATTCTGCTACCCTAAGAAAAATACTTAAAAAATTATACATTGGATTTTATATGCTTATAGACGGACATGGTCGTACGGTCAATTATCTTCGTATCTCTGTTACTGAACGTTGTAATTTCAGATGCCAGTATTGTATGCCTGAAAAACCATTTTCATGGGTACCTAAAGAAAATTTACTTACATTTGAGGAACTTTTTTTATTTGTCAAAGTTGCCATTGATGGGGGAGTGAATAAGATTCGTCTTACAGGAGGCGAGCCGCTTCTTAGAGAAGACCTTGATAAGTTTATCAAGATGATATCTGATTATAAGCCAGAGATAGACCTGGCATTGACAACCAATGGGTATTTACTCCCAGAAGCAGCACAAAGACTCAAGGATGCAGGACTTAAGAGACTGAACATTTCACTAGACTCACTGAAGTCCGATGTGGCAGCAAAAATAGCAGGCAAAGATGTGTTAGCCAAAGTGCTTAAAGGTATAGACAAAGCTTTAGAGGTTGGACTGAAGGTCAAGATAAACATGGTGCCACTTAAAGGTATTAATGATGATGAGATTTTGGATCTTTTAGACTACTGTAAAGCCCATAATATGAAAATCCGTTTCATAGAATATATGGAAAATAGACATGCAGACCAGTCGCTCAAAGGTATGCACGGCAAAGAGATACTTGAAAAAGTGAAAGAAAGGCATACCATTGAAGCATTGGGAAGAGAGGGTGCCAGCCCATCCTTTAATTATGCGCTTGAAGACGGTACTGAGTTTGGACTCATAGACCCGCATAAACATGATTTTTGCGAAAACTGTAACCGTATACGCCTTACGGCAGAAGGCAATCTCATTCCCTGTCTTTATTTTGATGAAGCTATGAGTATCGCTGAGTCTGTAAAAAAAGGTGACATTCAAGGGGCAGCAGATGTCTTAGCTCAAGTACTTAAAGATAAGCCCAAAGAGAACCGTTGGAGTGAAGATAACCCAAATGAAGAAAAAGAGATTTCATCAAGAGCTTTTTATGAGACTGGCGGCTGATGTTTTACCTTAGCGAACAGTTTTTTTCCATACAGGGTGAAGGAAAATATGCAGGTATTCCCTCATATTTTCTGCGTACAGGAGGCTGTAATCTTTCCTGTCCAGGCTTTGCTGTGGCCTATGAAGTGGAGGGCAAAGTACGCTATGGATGCGATACGTATTTTTCCGTAGACAGTACCTTTGCTAAAACATGGATTAAAGTAGATGATAGCCGGGTATTGATTGATACACTTAAAAAAGAATTTGCTACCATAGGATACTTTCCTCATATGGTTATAACCGGTGGCGAACCTTTGCTATACCATAATGATAAAGTATTTTATAGCGTTATCGAGTGGTTAGTCCATGAAGGCATAGAGATTACCTTTGAAACAAATGGTACCGTAGAGATAGATTTTGAAAACTATCCTGCTTATAGAGCCTGTATTTTTGCACTTTCTTTAAAGCTTTCCAATTCAGGTGAACCTGAAGAAAAACGTATAGTTCCTGCTGCACTTTTGAGTATTCAAAAGCATGCCAAAGAGGCTTTTTTGAAATTTACTATTGATGCTCATTTGGTAGAAACTTCAGCCAATATAGAGATGCAGGCTATAAGAAATATTTTGCCACAACTTCCCGTTTATTGTATGCCAGTAGGCGAAAGCAGAGATGCAATATGGAAAAATGACAAAGCAGTTTTTGAGTTTTGCATGAAGCACAATTTTAACTATAGTGATAGACTTCATATACGTGTTTTTGATACAACTCAGGGCGTATAATCTAAATTTTAGCTAGCTTGGTTAAAATCAGATTAATACACGCCTAATTGAGGATTCTTTATGCTGATACGTAAACTTTTTAAATTTGAAAATGCACATATTGTACGCGACTGTACTACACAGCGCTGTAGCGAAAACATTCATGGACACTCTTATAAAATAGAAGTGCTCCTGGAGTCAAACTATTTGGATAACGGACAGATGGTGTATGATTTTGGATTGACAAAGCGTTCTATTAAAGAGCTTATTGACTCTTTTGATCATGCGATTACCCTTTGGTCAAAAGATGACAGGAAGTATGTAGAAGCTATGAAAACGTATAGCAATAGATGGGTAGAGCTTCCAGTTTCCCCTTCAGCAGAGCAGTTCTCACGGGTTATTTACCTTATGGTGGAACGTATTTTGGCCTGTACTGGCATGCAAAATGGGGAGAAAGAGGTAAAGCTTGACAGTATTATTGTGCATGAGACTGAAACTGGATATGCACAAGGGTTTAGAGAAGATGCACACAGTGAATTGATGGGTGAGATAAAACTTGAAGATATCGTATTTTCATCCCAAGTAAAAAGCGAATGGAGTGATCCTCAACTTTGGGATAAGCTTCTCAATCATAGCTTAATCGAAAATCCTAAAAAAGTTTAAATATTTCTTTTTTTAGGTATGATTATATATATCAAAATAAAAAGGATAAATTATGAAAAGAAATACATTACTTTCTCTTGTGCTAGCAGCTCTATTGTTTACAGCATGTGGAGAAGAGACAAAAAAAGCAACAGCAGAAGCTACTGAAGCTACAACAGAGGCAGTTAAGCAAGATGCTGCAAATACTGCAGCTGCAGTAAAAGAAAAGGCCGCAGAAGTTGCAGAAGCGACGAAGACTAAAGCTGCAGAAGTTGCTACAGATACAGCAGAGTTAAAAGAGGAAGCAGGGATTAAAGCCACTGAAGCCACTGAAGCAGTAAAAGAAAAGGCAGCAGAACTGACAGAAGCTACAAAAGACGCAGTAGAGGCAGTTATGCCAGAAGAATCAGCAACACCTGCTTCACCAGCAGCTTATGCCAAATGCCAAGCATGTCATGGTGTTGACGGCAAGACAAAAGCAATGGGTAAATCAGCTATCATCGCAGGTCAGGATAAAGCGGCGATTATCACTTCTATGAATGAATATAAGGCTGGCACAAGAGATGTAGCTGGTATGGGTATGCTTATGAAGGGTCAGGTAGCATCTATGTCAGACGCAGACATTGAGGCAGTGGCTGAGTATCTTAGTGCTATAAAATAACGCTTAGTGGGTAAAGTCCCCTAAGCTGTATGCTAAGCACCGTGCTCTATCAAAACTATACACTTCGTTATCTTTGGTAGAGTGCTCAATCAGCCATTTGCTTTAAAATCTTATATTTAAAGCTATTCAGTACTAACGTGTAAAGAAATCTTCTTTTATGGCACTTGTGAATTCCCAACTTATCGGCATTATTTTTACTATCTTACCTTTTTGGAGTATATCTACTTCTGGTGTTGTGATGAGCATCGCATTGGCTTGCTCTAAAGGAGAAATCATGCCAGGAAGTTGTTTGACGAATGGCATAAATGTTTCCCCATCAAATGTGCCTAAACACACAGTATACTTACCTTCTCTTAGCGTAAAATCATCTTTCATTTGTGTGCTTACGGTGGCATGATGACAGGCATTCCTACCAGACATTTTACGTATAACCGCGCGCACAAATATTTCATAATTTACCATCGATGCGAGAGGGTTTCCGGGCAGGTTGATGACGACGGTTTTCCCTATGGTGCCAAAAGCAGTAGGTTTTCCCGGCTTGATGTCTATTTTGTCAAAGTGCAGTTGCATGCCTAGGTTGGTAAATGCTTCTTTGGTAAAGTCTTTGTCCCCCATGCTGATACCGCCAGAAGTAATGATGATATCTGCATCCAATGCAGTTCTGATGGAGGATTCTAAAGAGGCTATAGTGTCCCCGGAACTTCCTATGTATTGCACTTCACAACCTAGGCCTTGTGCACGCGCAAGAAACATGGGAGTATTTGAATTATAAAGTTGATGGGGTGCTATCTTCTCGAAGTGCGGACGGAGCTCGTCACCTGTCCCAAATACAGCCACTTTTATTTTTCGTGTAACACGCAGATGAGTCACGCCTTGACTGGCAAGCAACGCTATACTGTAAGCAGTGACATTTTCTCCTTTGTGCAGGTAAACGGTTCCACTTTTGATGTCTTCCCCTGCACGCCTTATATGTTCGCCTTTGCTTATTTCTTTTGGTAAGGTGACCTGTATGCCATCGACTGTAACCTTTTCTATAGGTATGACTGCTTCGCAACCATGTGGTATAGGCGCCCCGGTCATGATCTTGATAGCTTGTGTAGCATGCAGTGTCATTTGCGGATCGTCTCCAGCATAAATAACATCTGTGTATGTGACTATGCTGTTTGCATCGGCACATTTTACGGCGTATCCGTCCATTGCTGAATTATCAAAACGGGGAAGATCAAATGTAGCCAGAGAGTCTTCACTCATCACGCGCCCCAATGTCATTTCTATAGGAAGCAGTTCGGAGCTCACTGTAGGAGTATGTTCATAGATGCTGTCTAGTGCCTGAGTAATCGAAATAGCCATGGTTTACCTTCAAGTTTTTCTTAGGTTGATTATAGCTAAATAGGGTATAATCCACTTTTAAACAAAACAAAAGCAAGGATGAGATGATGGTAGAACAGATGTTGGTAGCACACAGTATTTTGGTGAAAGTTTTTTTAGCTTTTTTGGTTGGAGGCTTGCTTATTCCTATGATGACTGCAAAAAATCCATTGGGATTCAAAAAAGCAAGTTTTATCTATACGATGATCTTCCAGGCGATTGCTACGATGATAGCATTTGCAGGAATTGTAGCTGTTTTCACGGGTAATCTGGGTTGGTCGACGACTACTATTATCATGGTTGTAGTGTGGGCAGTGTTAATGTATATAGAAATCAAAAAATTCAAGCTTATTAAAGTAGCAAATCTGCAAAATCCAGACACTCACAGGTTACTTAAGGTTGCATTTTTGAAGATATCTTCAGTGCAAATTTTACTTGTTGCTGCGATGGTGGTGCTTATGGTACTTAAAGTCAAAGGTATTATAGTCATATAGTCATGTTGTATCTTTACCATAAAGAGGCAGGCAAGCCTCAGTTGACATTGCTTGGAGATGAACATCGTTACATCTTCAAAGTACGCAGACATAAAATAGAGGATACTTTGTATCTGCGCAATCTTGATGATGGACTTTTTTATCGTTATGTGCTTACATCCATAGACAAGCACTCTGTTGTACTTGAACTGCAAGAGAGTCAAATGCTTGAGATTAAAGCAAAAGTACCGCTTCATATCGGTTGGTGTGTTATTGATCCTAAAAATATAGAAAAAACACTTCCTTCTTTGAATGAAATGGGTGTAGAAAAAATCACTTTTATTTACTGTAAGCGTTCCCAAAAAAGTTTTAAAGTAGATTTTAAACGACTGAAAAAAATACTTTTAAACTCTTCTCAGCAGTCAGGCAGATCAGAGTTGATGAAGTTAGAAATTGCAGATAGTCTGGAGCATTTTTTAAAGCTTAACCCAGAAAGTACCATGCTGAACTTCTCTGAAAATAAAATGACTTCACAAAACACTATTGCCACCATTGTTATAGGGTGTGAAGGTGGTTTCCATGAGGAAGAAGTGGCATTGTTCAAGTCTGAAAATATTGTAGGATTAGACACACCTTTGGTTTTAAAGAGTGAAAGTGCAGTCTGTGCAGTGAGCGCTAAGATACTTTTATAATATTTTAAATTTATTTCGATAAAATATCGTTCTTAATTGTCTCGCCAAGAGCGTCGCAATAACCCTTTTTCAGAAAAAAGGAAGAGTCATGGGCTAGAGCAGGTTAGTTGCCTGACATAAATAACTATAGTAGTTTTGGCTTTGTCCATACTGCGTTACATAGTAATAAAAACTAAAGGTTACAAAATGAAGAAAGAAATTCATCCGGATTACACTGAGTGTAAAGTAAGTTGTGCTTGTGGGAACACATTTGAGATTAAAACAAATAAAGCAGAGTTGAGTATTGATATTTGCAACGAATGTCACCCATTCTTTACAGGTTCTGAGAAAATTCTTGATGCTGCTGGTAGAGTAGAGAAATTTAAAAGCAAATATAAATTGTCATAATTTATTATTTGGCAGCATAGTGAACAAAACTCACTATGCTTACTTTAGCAGAATGCACATACGACTGTCGGTGCTAGAATTGAACCAGTTACTTCTTTTATAAAGTAAAACTATGATTACATTTATCCCCACCCCTATTGGAAACCCCCAAGATATTACTATTCGTGCAATGAAACTTTTTGAAAAAGCAGAACTTTTTTTATGTGAAGACACTCGCCAGACTAAGCGACTTCTACGACTTTTGGAAGAGCGTTTTGACATGGTATATCCTGATGCACAGTTTTACTCTTTCAATGAACATAACGGACAAGAACGTCTAAATGAATTTGGAAATACTTTACAGGAAAAAGAGGTAGTATATGTGAGTGATGCAGGCATGCCT
This sequence comes from Sulfurovum sp., assembly GCA_024637255.1. Taxonomy (GTDB): domain Bacteria; phylum Campylobacterota; class Campylobacteria; order Campylobacterales; family Sulfurovaceae; genus Sulfurovum. The sequence goes on along the minus strand of JAGXFO010000018.1, from coordinate 76,107 downwards.
GTTATCTCTGATCCTGGACAGATACTGGTTGCCTATGCCCAAGAAAATGATATACAGTATGATGTTTTACCTGGAGCATCGGCAGTTACGACAGCATATGCTGCAAGTGGCTTTAAAGAAGGAAAATTCCTCTTTTATGCCTTTTTGCCCCACAAAGGAAAAGATAGAAGCACGGCTCTTAGTGAAGCAATGAGTAACGGTTACAATACAGTGCTGTATGAATCTCCGCACCGTCTGGAAAAGCTTTTAGGCGAAATTCTACTACTGGACGGAGAGAGAGAACTTTTTTTAGCCAAAGAGATCAGTAAAAAGTACCAAAGGTATTATAGGGGAACGGCAAAAAAAATAAATGAACAGTTTAAAGAGCTGACCATACGTGGAGAGTGGGTAGTCATCATTCGAGCGCAGCAAAATTTAGAAAAAAGCCTTAGCTTTACAGAGCTATTAAGTTTGGAGTTGCCTCCTAAAATAAAAGCTAAACTTCTTGCGCATCTTAGTGACAAAAGTGTAAAAGAATGGTATAACGAACTTATCAAATCTACTTAACGCAGTACAAGCAAAAAAAAGGTAAAATCGCTCTATGATAATATATGGAAAACAAGTCTGTCTGCATGCGCTAGAGCACCACTCAGAGAAAATAAAAACGGTTTATGTTGCCAAGACGGCTGCCAATGGGAAAGGAATACTTCCTAAAGAACTATTCCACAAATACCATGATAATATTAAATTTCTCGAAGAGAAGTGGGCACAGTCTATGAGTAAGGGTGGTAATCATCAGGGATTGCTTGTTGAGATGGCCGAGTTGGAACAAAGTACTTTGTCTGAGATCAAGAAATACGATTTTATTGTGGTGCTTGATGGTTTGACGGATGTAGGAAACATAGGAGCAGTGGTGCGTTCAGCATACGCTTTGGGTGCGGATGCTGTCATTGCTACAGATGTAAAGCAACTCAATATGGAAGCCATAGTAAGAACAAGTTCTGGTGCTATGCTTGATATGCCTTTTATGGTAATACCCAATATTTTGGATACGCTTAATGAGCTGGGACAACTTGGATTTATTTTGTACGGGGCTTCTATGGAGGGCGAAAATGTGCAGGATATGACATTCGCCCCAAGACGTGTCCTTGTGCTGGGCAGTGAAGGCAAGGGACTTTCCAAGAGAGTTGTACCCAAACTTAACCATATGGTCTCGATAAAAATGAAACACGCATTTGATTCACTTAATGTGAGTGCAGCTGCAGCGATTTTAATACATAGGATGGGTTATGCAATTAAATGAGATTCTTGAAGAAAACAGCATAAAAGCGATGAGCCAAAAGACAAAAATATCTGAAGAGAATCTTCAAAAAATTTTGAATGCAAATTTTGATTCTTTAAGAAAAATTAGAACTTTGGGCTTTATTTCTATTGTGGAGCGTGAGTATAAAACAGACTTAGGCAAACTAAGGGAAGAGGCGTTGGAATATTATCGTCAACATGAAGAGAATAGTGGTTTTTCTCCGGCTTTGGCTATTGCGGAAGAGAGAAAAAAGAAATCTATATGGTTTATATTGATTATATTGGCTATTTTGGGGTATGCTTCCTGGTATTTTTTTACACAATTTGATAAAAAACATTTGAATCAAATTATCCCTTTCATAAATGGTCAACAAATAGAAAGGGTATCCATACCCAACGTAGAAAATGAACAAGAAAATGCAGCCGCAGAATTGAATATTGAAAATATAATGGTCGATGATACTGAAGCTGATGTGGCGATTGAAAAAACCTTAGAAGATGCGAATGCAGAAAATGAAAATTATGTTAAAGAGAGATAACAATGTTTGATGAAATTCAATTTGATAAAATAAACCGTTTACCGAAGTATCTTTTTGCAGAGATTAATGAAATTAAAATGCAACTTAGACGAGACGGCATAGACATTATAGATTTTTCCATGGGAAATCCTGATGCTTCTACCCCACAGCCGATTATTGACAAATTGTGTGAGACTGCCCAGAAGCCAAAAACGCATGGCTACTCTGCAAGTAAAGGTATCTATAAACTTCGACTGGCTATGAGTAAATGGTACAAGCGCAAATATGATGTAGACTTGGATCCGGATACTGAAATTGTTGCAACGATGGGAAGTAAGGAAGGGTATGTGCACCTTGTGCAGGCTATTTCAAACCCTGGCGATGTGGCTATTGTACCTGATCCTACCTATCCTATCCATTCTCAGGCATTTATCTTGGCAGGTGCCAATGTAGAGAAGATGCAGCTTATTTTTGATGAAGAGACATTTGAGGTAGATGAAGACAGATTTTTGACAGACATTGAAGAATCGCTTGACAATTCAGTTCCACAGGCAAAATTCTTAGTAGTAAATTTTCCGCACAACCCAACCACAGCAACTGTAACCCCTCAATTTTATGAAAGATTGGTGGCACTTGCAAGAGCAAAACGCTTTTATATTATTTCAGATATTGCCTATGCGGACATTACCTTTGATGGCTATACAACGCCGTCTATTATGAGCGTAGAAGGTGCCAAAGATGTCGCCGTTGAGTGTTATACTTTATCAAAATCATACAATATGGCTGGCTGGAGAGTAGGTTTTATCGTGGGCAATAAAAAGCTTATCGGGGCACTTCAGAGCATCAAGTCCTGGCTAGATTACGGTATGTTTACGCCTATACAGGTAGCCGCAACTGTGGCACTGGATGAGCATGGCTATATCCCTGAAGAGCAAATCATTCCACGTTATAGAAAAAGACGTGATGTAATGATAGAAGCATTTGGTAATGCAGGCTGGTATTTGGCTAAACCAAATGCTTCTATGTTTATTTGGGCAAAAATCCCTGAGATAGCAAGAGATATGGGTTCGTTGGAATTCTCAAAACAGCTTTTACTTCAAGCCGGAGTGGCAGTAAGCGCTGGGATTGGGTTTGGTAAATATGGTGATGAGTATGTACGTATTGCACTGATAGAAAATGAAAACCGTATTAGACAAGCAGCGCGTAATATCAAGAAGTTCCTTAAGGACTTGGAAGAAGCGAAAAAATAATATGGTTAAAATAGGTATTTTAGGGGTTGGGACTGTTGGTGCAAGCGTCGCAAGAATACTTGAGGAGAATGCCGATATCATCGAAGCCAGAGCGGGTAAAAGAATTCTTGTTAAATCAGGTGTGGTGAAAAATCTTTCTAAAGACCGTGGCCTTAGTATTAAGCTAAGCGATAACCCTCTTGATGTAGTGGATGATCCGGAAATAGATATAGTCGTGGAGCTTATGGGCGGAATCGAAGAGCCGTATATGCTTGTAAAAAGAGCACTGGAAAATGGTAAAGCAGTGGTCACAGCAAACAAAGCACTCCTTGCATACCATCGCTATGAGCTCCAAAGCATAGCAGGAGATATTCCTCTCATGTATGAAGCAAGTACGGCCGGAGGTATTCCCATCATTGGTGCATTACGAAATGGACTTTCTGCTAACCACATTGAATCTATACAGGGTATTATGAATGGCACATGTAACTATATGCTGACTAAGATGATAAACGAGGGTGCACAATACGATGCCATACTTAAAGTAGCACAGGAGTTAGGGTACGCAGAAGCAGATCCTACGTTTGATGTGGGTGGTTTTGATGCTTCGCATAAGTTGCTCATCTTGGCGAGTATCGCTTATGGTATAGACGCCAAGCCAGAAGATATACTCATTGAGGGTATACAAAATATCACGCAAACAGATGTGGCATTTGCAAAAGAGTTTGGGTATGAGATTAAACAGCTTGGTATCGCCAAAAAAGTGGGAGAGGGTGTAGAACTTAGAGTGCACGCCACTATGGTACCTGCTGATAGTATGATAGCCAAAGTCGATGGTGTCATGAATGCCGTAACTGTAGTGGGAGACCGTGTGGGTGAGACTATGTATTACGGCCCAGGTGCTGGTGGCGATGCCACGGCATCTGCAGTGATTGCTGATATCATAGACATCGTTCGTGGAAACCAAGGGCCTATGCTAGGCTACAAAAAAGGTCTGGAGAGCGGACTTAAACTTCTACCAAAAGAAGACATCATAACCCAGTATTACCTTAGATTGGAGGTAGATGATCAAAGTGGTGTATTGGCTGCCATCACAGCAACACTTGGCAAGTTCGACATTTCCATAGAAGCCATGTTGCAAAAACCTACTAAAAATGATGACATTGCCAAACTACTTTTCACAACACATCATTGTAAAGAAAGTAAAATGCAAGATGCCATTACTGCATTGGGTAAGCTTGATGTGGTTCATGGCAGTATTGCTATGATTAGGATTGAGAAGTAATTATTTCTTAAATATAAAATCACTAATAATAAAATAATGCGACGTATTGTCCGTTGTTTTATTGTATGCAATTAAGTAGAATTTATTATGAAAAATAATGATGAACTACTTACTCAACTTGCATGTAAAATTAAATCACAAAGAAACAAATTAGGATATTCTCAAGAAAAGTTAGCTGAAATATGTGATTTTGATAGGACATATATTAGTCTACTAGAAAGAGCGCGAAGAAACCCATCTTATTTGAGTTTGAAAAAGTTATGTAATGGTCTTGAAATTGAATTAAGTGACTTGTTGAGAGAGTCATAGGTTTATGAAAAGAGCATATTACTCAGAAACAATTAAAAGTTTTTTACTTGATAATCAAGATGAGATTTTAGGACAACTTGCAAGACATCATACCCATGCTTTAGAAGATTTACAAAAAAATGCTTGGATAAAACAAATCGAAATATTGAAACAAGCATTTTATAATTATGAAGATGGACATATTTTCTTTGAGTTTGCAATTCCTAGAATGGGAAAACGTGTTGATAATATCATTATTATAAATGATTCAATTTTTATTATTGAATTTAAAGTTGGATCAACTTCATATGATAATAATGCTATAGAACAAGTGATAGATTACTCACAAGATTTAAAAAACTTCCATGAAGGTAGTCATACTCAAAAATTATTTCCTATACTTATTTCAACTGAAGCAAATAGTTTTGAAAATAAAATTGAACAATTACAAGATAAACTATATAAGCCACTGTTTGCCAATAAAAATTCTTTTTTAAATGTAATAGAAGAATGTTTAAATATAGGGCAAAAACACAATATATGCCCATTGTTATGGCAAGACTCAATATATAAACCAACTCCAACTATAATTGAAGCAGCCCAAGCATTATATAAGGGCCACAACGTTCAAGAAATTTCTAGGTCAGATTCAGGTGCTATAAATTTATCTATCACTACAGATAAAATCAACCAAATAATCAATAAGTCAAAAGAAACAAATAAGAAATCAATTTGTTTTATTACAGGTGTTCCTGGAGCGGGAAAAACACTTGCTGGTTTAAATATTGCAAATGAAAGAATGAATATTGATGAAGATGAACATGCAGTTTTTTTATCAGGGAATGGACCATTAGTTGATGTTCTAAGAGAAGCATTAACACGGGATGAAGTTAATAATGCAAAAGAACTAGGAAATAGGCTAACTAAAAAAGAAGCTTCTATTAAAACACATGCTTTTATTCAAAATATTCATCATTTTCGTGATGACTCATTGGTTACAAATAAAGCACCAATTGAAAAAGTTGTTGTATTTGATGAAGCACAAAGAGCATGGAATCAAGAGCAGACTAGCTCCTTTATGAAGAGAAAAAAAGGACAGGATAATTTTGAATCATCAGAACCAAGATTCTTAATAGATGTAATGAATCGTCATGAAGATTGGTGTACAGTTATTTGTTTAATTGGTGGTGGACAAGAGATAAATACTGGTGAGGCTGGATTAGAAGAATGGATTAACTCACTAAAAAATCACTTTTCACATTGGGATATATATTTTTCAAATTCAATAATTGAAGATAAAAATTACTTAAGAGATAATTCTTTAAAAGAGTGGTTACGAATCAATGCTCATATTGATGAAAACTTACACTTATCTGTCTCAGTAAGATCCTTTAGATCTGAAAAACTATCAGATTTTATTCATTCAGTTTTAGATGTTGATACTTCAAAGGCTATAAACTTATATAAAAACTTTTTAAAAGATGATTATGCTCTATTTATTACAAGAGATTTTGAGAAAGCAAAAGAGTGGTTAAAATCAAAATCCGTAGGAAGTGAAAGATATGGTGTAGTTGCTTCATCAGGAGCATACCGTTTAAGACCATTTGGGATAAATGTAAAAAATAAAATTGATGCCCCTGTTTGGTTTTTAAACAATAAAGATGATATTAGGTCTTCATATTTTAATGAAGAAGTTGCAACAGAATTTGATATTCAAGGATTAGAACTTGATTGGACCTGCGTATGCTGGGATGGGAATTTTTATATGGATAATAAACAGTGGAACTTTAAAAAATTTATGGGCACAAAATGGAACAATATAAATATTGAAACTAATCAATACTATTTATTAAATGCTTATAGGGTGTTACTTACTAGGGCAAGGCAAGGCATGATTATATTTATACCTCATGGGTCAAGAGACGACAAAACACGGTTACCAGAATTTTACGATGAAACCTTTGAATATATCAAAAAAATTGGTATACAAGAAATATAATTAAATTTAGATCCCCTCACAGCAAAGAAAAGCTAAAATCATAAAATATGATTTTAGGAAATACCATGAAAATGTTTGAAGATATATTTTATGAAGATAGCGAACACGTAATTTCGGGTTTTATTAATTCTAGTGGAGATTTGGAATATAGTATTTATGAGTATTCTGATGGTGGATTTATTGACTTGGAAGATAAAGAGTATGATGAAGATGAGCTTTCTAATTTGTTGGAAATAGAATTGAAAGATTTTATAAAGAGGAGAATATGCTATAATGCACAAAATGACACGGAGTATATTCCGTAAAGGATATTTTTATGGTATCTTATAAAAATGATGAACTTGTTCCAGCTTCTGAATTTCCTAAGAAATTTGGATTTTATTTGTCTCAAATAACATCGAAAAAAGTTGAAAAATTAGCGATACTTAAAAACAATCGTATAGAGGCTATATTTCTTTCTAAAGAAGAGTATGAGAATTTGAAGAGTGCATATGATGATATTCAAAAAATTAAATAATATAAAGGGGAGAATTTAAAAATGGCAAAAGAACATTATTTTGATATAACGGCTAAGCTAGATATGATGGAGCTGAAAAATGCTGTGATTATGGCGGAGAAAGAAGTGGCTACACGTTTTGATTTTAAGGGTTTATTGGCTGAGTTTAAACTCAATGAAGCAGCGAAGACTTTAAGTCTCAGCGCTTCTACAGATACCAAGATAGATGCACTAAAAGATATACTTATCTCTAAACTCATTAAGAGAGGGATCGCAGGGAAGGCACTTGAAGAGGTGAAAACTGAAGGTATATCCGGCGGGAACACTAAAGTAATTTACCGTATCGTCGATACGATAGATAAAGATGAAGCAAAAATAATTGTTAAAGCCATCAAAGAGTTGAAAATCAAGGTAACGCCGTCTATACAAGGCGATGAGGTACGTGTATCCGGGAAGAGTATAGATGATTTGCAGGCTGTGATGGCTGAAGTGAAGACTTTGGATTTGAAAGCACCGTTGGTGTTTGGGAATTTTAAGTAATAGATTTGTTTTATTTAGTTTAGTGGGATTTCCTCTTATTTTGATTGAGGCATTGTGCTTCTCTTCATTTTTTTTAGAAAAAACGAAGCAAAAAAGCGTCGTGGCTCTCGAATCGCTTCGCTTTCGCGGGCGTTCGCCACGACAAGAACAGACTATTGTCTGATTGGTGTGGGAAAACTGTTCTTATGAACAGTGCCCGCCACCACAGCAACCAGTAGCAGCTGAAGGTGCTTTGGGTTTCATTTCAACACCTATATTGAAAGTGTCTCCATTTTCCGTAAGTGTGAACTGATGAGTCTGACAGAATTTTTGATTCATGTGATTTTCCATCTCTTTGGCCTGTATGAGTGCATCATCTTTGCTCTCAAAGCTCATATTGTTATCATAGGCACTTCTTTTGAAGCATCCACATTCTTTTTCTACATTAATTGTAAACATTGTAATCCTTTTGGTTTAATTTTCCCGATAATAACAGAGAAAGATTAATAAGAACTTGATTATAAGCTAAATAAGAGAATTTTACTCTTATTTAGCGTTTTTGTACCATAGTAAGGTAACTAGGTTAGGCTAGTGCCTTGCTTGTTCTTATTTTTTTGATGTTTGCTAGCATTAATACAGAAGTGATGAGGGCAACAAAGAAAAGACCCACAAATACATAAAGTGTACCTGTATAGCTGCCAGTAGTGTCTTTAACGTAAGCAATAATTATAGGCCCAGCAAGCCCTGCTAAAGCCCAAGCGGTTAAAATATACCCATGTATAGCACCAAGCTCTTTCGTACCAAAAATATCACCTATATACGCAGGGATAGAAGCAAATGCTCCACCGTAACACATCATGATATAATAAAGAAGTACTTGAAAAAGTAATATACTTGTGACTGTCGTGAGTAGATAAAAAGCAATAATCTGTGTGATAAAGAAAAGTATAAAGACCACAGGTCTTGTGAGGTAATCAGAGATACTCGCCCAAACAATTCTTCCTGCACCATTGAAAATACCCATGAGCCCCACTGCAGAGGCTGCGGCTATGGCAGAAATACCAATCACTTCCTGTAAGAGTGGAGAGGCTACGGAGATAATAGCAATACCACAGGTTACATTGATAAAAAGCATCATCCATAAGCCATAAAATCTAGCAGTTTTAATAGCTTCATTGCGTGTAATATTGACCAAGTCTTCTTTGATTTTCTTTTTTCCTGAAGCTATAGCACGACTAAGATGCTCGGGCATGTATCCTTCTGACGGATTGGCAAGATACTGTGCTGCTGTAAACATGATGACAAAGTAAATAGCACCCAAGATATAAAATGTTGAAGATATCCCTACTGAATCTATCAATATTTTAATAGCAGGACCAGAGATGGCAGAGGCAAAACCAAAGCCCATGATGGCAAGACCTGTTGCCATACCACGTCTATCTGGAAACCATTTAACAAGCATGGAAACAGGTGAGATGTACCCAATGCCCAGACCTGCACCACCTAACACACCATAGGTAAGATAGAGTAGTATCTTAGATTCAAGATAGATAGCCATACCAGAACCTGCAGTACCCAGTCCAAATAAAACAGCTGCAAGTGTAGCCGCAACTCTAGGGCCTTTTGCCTCGACGAATTTTCCCATAAGGGCAGCAGAAAGACCAAGAAAAAATATGGCTACAGAAAATGTAATAGTAACATCTGTAAGTGTCCAGTGCATTGTAGATTTTATAGGGTTTACGTACACACTCCATGCATAGACTGAACCTATACACATATGAATTGCCATAGCACCTATTGTCATGAGCCAGCGGTTTTTGATTTTTGTTGTCATTTTTATCCTTTGATTGTTGAGATTGTATCTAATATTTAGTAAGACAAATAATGCTAAAAATTATAATGTAAACATTATAAATCCTTTTGGTATAATTTTCCCAATATAACAAGGGCATTTTATGACAATAAAGCATAAGAAAGAAGAGATAGAAAGCGTATGTACCTATTGCGGTGTCGGGTGTGACATCACAGGCGTGGTGGAAAACAATAAGATTGTAAAAATCTATGCACAAAAAGACGGTGTGGTCTCAGAGGGAAACCTTTGCATTAAGGGTAAATACGGGTATGACTTTGTGGACTCCAAAGACCGTGTTCGTGAGCCTCGTATACGTAAAACTTTTTTAGAGAAGAATCCCCATATCAGGGAAGCTTTTGTAGCAAAACTCTTAGAGTTTAATGCAGAATTTTTGACCTGTGACCTTGATACCGCTACAAGCATAGCAACAATGAAACTAGATGAGATAAAGAAGAAGTATGGTGGTGACAGTTTCTGCGCGATTGGTGGAGCAAGAACCTCTTGTGAGTCTGCATATGCTTTCCAGAAATTTTGTCGCGAGACGATGGATTCTCCTCATGTGGACAACTGCGCCAGGGTATGCCACTCTCCCTCTCTTAAAGGGATGAGGGCGACCATAGGTGAGGGCGCTGCAACAAACCCTTATAATGACATTTATGAGACAGAGTTTATGGTGGTGATTGGCTCAAACACTATGGAAGCACATCCTATTATCTCTAACCGTATGGTGGCTATGGCCAGAACACATAACAACCTGGCTGTCATAGATGTGCGTGAGACGAAGATGGCAAAGCTTGCCAAGTACAACTGTGTGATACCGTTTGAGTCGAATCTACTTGTGCTCAATATGATGGCTCATGTGATTATAGATGAGGAGCTGTATAGCCAGAGTTTTATTGACAACCGTACCAAAGGATTTGATGCATTTAAAGAAAAGATTCTCAATGACCCTTATGCAAATCCTGAATACTTTAACAATATTGAGGGCTATGAATACTTAGCAAAAATGATACCAAACATCGCTAGAGAATATGCTGACTAAAAAAGCTGACATTATCATAGGGGTGAAATCAGCGTATGAAAAAACAGGTGTGTATGTGAATGCAATGAGAAGGCTGCACCTTTCTCAGCCTTTAGTTCAAAGTGATCTGCCTGATGACTGGGAAGTGCTTACACAGATGGCAGAAAAACTGGGTGATGGCGAAAACTTTAACTTTAAAACTTCTGAAGATGTATGGAATGAAGTGAGAGTGGTTGCGCCTAGAAGATTTTCAGGCGCTGACTACTATAGATTGGCACGTCACAGGAAAAGAGGGATGCAGTGGCCTATCTACCACGAAGATACACCTATTCTTCACTTGCTTGACTTCCGTACGGATGATGGCCTTGGTAAATATGTCTATAAACAGTATGAACCACGTGGGATGGTACAAGAGATACTGGATAAAACGTTCTATAAAGAATCTTTTGAGGAGTATTACCTTACCACAGGGCGTACTTTGGCACACTACAACAATGCAGCACGATTCAAGTCTGTAAAAATAGACATACTCCCTGTAAGCGATGAGGTGGCTTGCGGATAATGCAACGTGAACTTCCTAAAAAATACGGCGACCAGAGTGAAACACTTGCCACACAATTTTTAGAACAAGAGGGTTTCGTCATACTTGAGCGAAACTATTTTGCGCGTAAACTTGGTGAGATTGATATCATCGCGATACGTGAGGATGTGCTGCACTTTGTAGAAGTCAAAAGCAGCAAAGCAGACTTTGACCCCGTATACAACATCACTCCTGCAAAACTTCGAAAAGTCATTAATTCTTCACACTATTATATGAAAAGTAAAAATCTTGATATGGCGTTTTCAATTGATGCGCTTATTATTCGCTATGGTGAGGTGGAGTTTATAGAAAATGTCACACTTTAAATGTTATAATTCATTTATTATACATACTTCAAAGGTACAGATATGAGACTCTCAGATGAGCAGCTTCAACAATTCAATCAGGATGGATTTATACACTTAAAGCATTTTGCAGATACAAAAAAATGTGATGCTATTTTAGATGTAGCCAAAGCTCATCTGAAACATAAAATAGAACCCATTGAAACAGAGATCGGATATGACGAGAGATCTAAAGAGTACCGTACGAATGTAACAGACTATGCGAGTACGTCTAATGAGAATCATGTAGTTGTGCGTAGATTACGACAGGTTTATAGTAGAGATATTCTTTTCAAAGAGTGGATGGAGGATATTGAGATACGCCCTATTCTACAACAAATACTGGACGATACTGTGGTGATAACTACAGGACACCATAACTCCATCATGACTAAAATGCCTCATGTGGGTAGGGCAACTTCCTGGCATCAGGACAGGAGATACTGGCGATATACAGATAATAATTTGGTGAGCGTATGGCTAGCTTTAGATGATGAATCCAGTGAAAATGGTGTTTTGGAGTTCATACCGGGAAGTCATAAAATGAAGTTCAGGCCTGATCAGTTTGATGAAAAAGAATATTTTAGAGAAGATACGGTTGAAAACAGCAAATTAATAGCACAAAAGGTATCAGCTATTTTAGAAAAAGGTGATATTATTATTTTTCATGCTTTATTGCTTCACCGAGCCAATAAAAATAGTACAGACAAGGCAAAAATATCATTAGTTTATACTGTAAAAGGCGCGGCAACTAAGGCTATAGAAGGTACACGTTCTTCTGAATATCCAGAAATTAGCCTGGAGAAAATATAAGTAAGAGTACTTTTATTCTAAATGTATATAATTGGGATAGAAGTATACATAATTTTAAAAATATAAGCTAGAACAATAGTTTTTATAAGAAATTAGGTTATACTGATTGAATTAAATATAAATTAAAGGATTAAATATGGCAAAATATGTAGAATTAACAAATGATAACTTTGATGCGACTATCGCTGAAGGTGTAACAATGGTAGACTTTTGGGCCCCATGGTGCGGTCCTTGTAGAATGATTGCTCCAGTCATTGAAGAGTTGGCAGAAGACTTTGAAGGAAAAGCAACTATCTGTAAAGTAAACACAGATGAGCAGCAAGAGATAGCTGTTAAATATGGTATCAGATCTATCCCTGCTATCCTTTTCTTTAAAGATGGTGAAATGGTAGACCAGATGGTAGGTGCAGCTTCTAAAGATGCATTTGCAGAAAAAATCAACGCCATACTATAAGTGATGCATAAAAGAGAGGGTATTACCCTCTCTTTACACTTCTTTTATATCTAGTTTTAGATAAAATCCTCTTAAATTTTTAACCAAGTATTTTCATTGTATAATAAATATTATTTGCTTAAGTATTTACTTTTTGAAAGGAATAATAAATGTTGGATTGTGCAATCATTGGTGGTGGACCTGCGGGACTTACGGCAGGACTATATGCCACACGTGGTGGACTGAAGAATGTCACTCTTTTTGAGATGGGTTTGCCTGGCGGGCAGATAACCCAGAGTTCTGAGATAGAAAACTATCCAGGGTTCTTTGATCACAATAAAACAGGTATGGACTTTATGGATGACTGGCAAAAGCAGTGTTTTCATTTTGGACTGAAGCATGAGATGAAAAAAGTTGAAAGCGTGGTTAAAACAGGTGAGCACTTTACAGTGACACTTGAAAATGGAGACACAGTAGAGGCAATGACAGTCATTGTTTGCACAGGAAGCGTACCCAAAAGAGCTGGCTTTAAAGGTGAAGATGAGTTTTTCGGTAAGGGTGTGAGCACTTGTGCTACTTGTGATGGATTTTTTTACAAAAACAAACCTGTAACTGTGCTAGGCGGTGGAGATACTGCACTTGAAGAAGCATTTTTTCTTTCAAATATCTGTTCAGATGTCTATGTGGTGCATAGAAAAGATGTGTTTAGGGCAGCACCACCAACACTTGAGCGTGCGATGAGAAAAGAGAATATCCATTTTATAACAAACTCTGTCATAGAGCAGGCTGTTGGCGATGCAAGAGGCTTATCGGGTGTAGACATCAAAAATAATGATGGCAGTATTACACATATGGACAACACGGGACTTTTTGTTTTTGTCGGCCAGACTGTAAAAAATGATGTACTCAAAGATAAAATTGGTATGTTTATTTGTGAAATGAACGAGCGGGGTCAGGTGATTGTGAATTTAAATATGAAGACGTCACTTCCGGGCCTATTTGCCGCAGGCGATATACGTATAGAGGCACCTAAGCAGGTCGTATCAGCTGCAGGTGACGGCGCAATAGCAGCGCTTCAGGTAATTTCATATCTTCAAGAAAAAGCATAAGGATTAATAGATGGCAAGAGTTGGCATAGTAGGCAGTACAGGAAGAGTGGGCAATCTTCTAATAGACAGTCTTTTATATGATAAGGAATTACCCCTAAGTACAGTACATGTATTTGATGAGCTTAAAAGAGATTTGCCTTCAAATATTTTGGTGACAAACAGCATGAAAGCACTACTTGAAAACTGTGATGTTGTCATCGACTTTTCTGCACCAGATGCAACACAGGAACTTTGTGAGGCTGCACTTAAAAATCCTACTGCATTGGTAATTGCAACCACTGGATTTACGGTGCATCAGCAAAATATCCTCAAAGAAGCTTCAAAAGAAATGCCGGTTCTGTATGCCTCAAATATGTCAGCAGGTATTGCTCTGCTTAAACAATTGGTAGAGCAGGTCGCTGCAACACTTAAAGATTTTGATATTGAAATCGTAGAGCAGCATCATAGACACAAGGTAGACGCTCCATCGGGCACAGCACTTACTTTGGGTGAGTTTGCAGCCAAAGGTCGTGGTCTAGACTTGGACGCGGTACGAGTAAGCGGTAGGGATGGACAGATAGGGGCCAGAACCAAAGATGAAATTGCGGTTATGGCTCTTCGTGGCGGTGATATAGTAGGACGCCATACGGTTGGTTTTTACAATGATGGTGAGTTTTTAGAGCTCAACCATACAGCAACCAGTAGAGAAACGTTCTCCAAAGGTGCTATAAGGGCTGCCAAATGGATAGTAAATCAAGAGAGTGGTCTTTACTCTATAAATGATTGTTTAGGAATTTAATATGTGTGCAATAGTTGGTGTATTTGGTGTCAAAAAGGCTTCTACGGTTGCGTATTATTCGCTTTTTTCTATGCAACACCGTGGACAAGAAGCTACGGGTATCTCAGCATCAAACGGTGAGCGTATCTCTGTATATAAAAAACGTGGTATGGTCGCTGATGTATTTTCGCAGGATACCCTAGACAATTTAGAGGGAGAATGTGCAGTAGGACATAATCGTTATTCTACTGCAGGAAGTGCCTCTGCGGGAGACTCTCAGCCAGTGTTTGCCAAGTATAAACTGGGAGAGATTTCGGTTGTACACAATGGTAATCTTGTAAACAAGCAGGAAGTTAGAAACCAGCTTATAGACAAAGGTGCTATCTTTCAAACCGATATGGATACGGAAAATATTATTCATCTTATTGCCAAATCACAAAAAGATTCTTTGGTTGATAGAATTAAAGATATGCTTAGCAAAATAGAAGGTGCATACTGCTTAGCTATCCAAAGTCGGTCTAAAATGTTTGTCATACGTGACCGTTTTGGCATACGCCCTCTGAGTCTTGGTAAATTTAAAGATGGTGGATATATTGTCGCATCTGAGACATGTGCATTTGATTTGGTTGGCGCTGAATTTGTGCGCGATATAGAGCCCGGCGAGATGCTTATATTTGAAGAAGGTAAAGAGCCTATTTCCGAACAAGTTTTTGAAGCAGACTTCCATCCTTGTGCTTTTGAATATATTTATTTTTCCAGACCTGATTCTATTATAGATGGCAAAAATGTGTATGAGATGCGTTTAAAGATGGGTAAAAGACTGGCAAAAGAGGCACCTGCTGAAGTAGATTTGGTACTTCCTGTTCCGGATTCAGGTGTGGCCGCAGCTAGAGGATATGCAGAAGGCTTGGGTGTTCCTTTTGAAATGGGTATAGTCCGTAATCACTACGTGGGCAGAACATTTATTGAGCCCACACAAGAAATACGCGACTTAAAAGTGAAACTTAAACTTTCACCAGTAAAACATCTCATCGCCGGTAAACGTGTGGCTATTATAGATGATTCGTTGGTGCGTGGCACGACTTCTAAGCAGATAGTGAGAATGTTGCTTGATGCGGGAGCCAAAGAAGTACATATGCGTATTGCTGCACCTGAGATAAAGTTTCCATGCCGTTACGGTATAGACACACCAACACAAGCTGAGTTAATTTCATCTAATTTTACTGTAGATGAGATAGCTAAAAAGATAGGCGCAACTTCTTTGGGCTTTCTTTCCATAGAAGGGCTTAAAGAATCACTTGGCACCGAAAGAAATTATTCTCTTGTAAGTTTTGATGGAAAGTATTTTGCTGGTGGCAATGCAGACAGTCCTGGATGTAGCGGTAGCTGTTAATGACATACTAGAAGAACGAAAGAATTATTTCTTTCGTTCTTCTTTCTCGGTAATTCCACTCAAGCCAAATCTTCTTCCAAGTTCTTGTTTGACTCTGTCTGGAGAGATCTCTCTATATCCTAATCCTACTAAAGTGTGGTAGAGCAGGTCGGCAGATTCGTAGATGACTTGTTCATCACTCTCTTCGTTGATTGCTACACATACTTCATCTGCTTCTTCACGTATTTTACTAAGCATAAGTTTTTTATCGTCCAAAAGTTTTTTAGTCCATGATTTAGCTTCTGCAGGGGCATTTTTACGTTCCAAAATAGTATGGTAAAGTGTATCTACTACGCTGTAAATAGCATCTGTATCCACTTCTTTATCTAAAACTGTTTTGTCCTGCATAACTGAAGTGAAGAAACAGCTTTTTCTTCCTGTGTGACAGGCTACGCCATTTTGCTTTATTTTTAATATAAGTGTATCTGCATCACAGTCAAGGAGTACATCTTTGACTTCTTGTGTATGGTTAGAGCTTTCACCCTTTTTCCAGATACGCTGCTTGCTGCGACTGAAGTAGTGTGCATACCCTGTAGAAAGTGTAAGATTGTACGCCTCTTCATTCATATAGGCAAGCATGAGTACTTGAGAGGTTTCGTAGTCTTGGGCAATGGCAGGTATGAGAGGGTTTTTATTCCAGTCTATTTGCATAGGAAAAGTCTCCATGAGGAAAATATTTGATGTCATTATATCGATTGTATGCATTAGCGGAGCTTTTTTGAATTCTAGAGATAAAAAAATGGGTTTAAATAGTTTTAGGATAAATCGTTTTACTTTAAACTATAATGTCATTTCAACTTAGAGCCATTGCTATAGGGCATAACTCTGAAATCCAAGCCAATGAGCCTAACATCTATGATACAGATCAGCACACATGTGTATTGTGATTCTTTATTTGAAAATATAGAATTAGACAATAAACTTTTACCCAGCCAATACAAAGATTTACCTTACCTGATCATTAAAAACTTTTTTTCACAAAAGTCATGCGAAAGGCTTGTTTCTTTGGTCCAAAAAGACAAGAAGACAAAAAGAAAAGCACAGGTGAAGAAAGAGATTTTCGCAGGTATCATACAACCAAGTACAGTAGAAAAGTATCGTAAAACCAATATTTATAAACTTGATGAATTTTACAAAAAGTATTATGATAAACAATTTATCAAATACAAACCTGTAATGGAAGCATATTTCAGTATTGCTTTGACATTATCAACAGACGTGCAGGTATTAGAATATAAAAAAGGGTATTTTTACATTAAGCATGCTGATGATTCAAGTGAAATTATCGATAAGAACAAACAGACTATAGGCTTTAAACTTGTTGCACCACAACGAAAATTATCGACTGTGCTTTTTGCTACAAGCCATGAGAGCAAAGTGCAAAACAAAGCTCAGAGTTTTAGTGGCGGAGAGTTATTGTTTAATTATTTGTACAACAGTGAAGGTGAACCTGTCAAAATAAAGCCAGAGGCTGGAGATATGATTATTTTCCCGAGTAACCCTTATTTTTCTCATGAAGTTTTACCCGTAGAGGATGGATATAGGCTTACTTTAGTGCAATGGCATGATGCTATATGAGTCTAGATTGAATAAAGAAAGCTAAGCGGTAAGAGTGTAGGCACCTTGGCCCCCAACGGGTACCCGGGGCAAATGCACTCGGGTGCGCGCGAGTCCTAGGAGGAAGAGATGGACTATTGTTCTCCCATCAAACGCTGCTCTTGTTTTCCTTTTGCATCTACCCAGATGTTTGGCACTGCACCACCAGGTGTAAGGAAAATCTGCGCATCTTTATTTACTTTAAGTGCATCGTTAAATTTCCCCTGTGTCTTGATCTGCTCCAATTCGAGAAGTTCTGCAGTAAGTGATCTAGAGATGAGTGTATTTGCTTTGGCTTGTTCTTCCGCTTCGATACGAATTTTATCTGCCTCACCTTGTGCTTCAATACGGTTTTTCTCTGCTTCACCACGAGCTACTTCAGCTCTTGTCTGCGCTTCTTGTTTTGCTCTCTCTTTTTGCTGTTCTGCAATAGTGACATCTTGTTTTGCCGCCTGAACTTCTTCGATTTTCCCTTTTATTTTTGGAGGTAAAACAATGGTTCTGAGTTCAACAGAAGAGAGGCTAACAGGTTGATATTCAAGCGAATCTATACTTTGTCTTACTTTGGTTTGAATGGCAGCAGCAATCTCGTTTCTCATTTCAGGGAGTTGTTCCGCTGTGTATTGGCCGACCACATCACGTACCACTTCTCTTACTTTGGAGTTTATGATTTTTTCTTCCCAGCTTGAACCCCATTTTTCTATGGTTCTTGGGGCAGACTCTGCTTTGAGACTATATTGAACTGCGATGTCTATGTTTACCGTCAGACCCCTTTTATCAAGTACCTGAATTGCAGGGTTTCTTTTGAGACCACCTTCAAATCCTTCGCCTGAAGTGAGACCTTTTGAGTAATCATCACCTATAGCACTTTTCTCTGTATCACTATAAGTAATGAGTCTGATACGTGTATTTACTGGGATAATTTTCTCGATGACAGGGATGTAAAAGTGAAGTCCTGCCTTAAGCGGTGTCTCATCAAATTTACCTGTCCTTACTTTTATTCCTACTTCACCAGAGTTAATAATAGCAAATGGTTTAAATGCTATGACGGCAAAGACAATAGCACCTACAATAATAAGCCAAGACATCCCTTTTCCTGCGCCATTAAGAGGGTTGTTGATATTGAAGTTTCCTCCCCCTCTATTGTCATTTGAATCGTTTGTTGGTCTTTTCTTTTTAAAATAGTCATTCATATCTGCTGGCATTTTTTTTATCCTTTTAGTTTGGCTTATCGCCTTGTTTGACCTAGTTGATATAGGTTAAGTGTTGAATATAATTTGGGTTTTTACCCGCAACAACATCAAAATAGGCTGCCTGCAATTTTTCAGTCATTGGCCCTCTTGCTCCCGCACCGATGATGCGAGCATCCACTTCACGAATAGGTGTCACTTCAGCAGCTGTTCCTGTGAAGAAGGCTTCATCTGCGATATATACTTCTTCACGTGTGACACGGCGTCTCACCACTTCTATGCCCATGTCTTTGGCAAGATCTATGACCGTTTGTTGTGTAATGGACTCTAGAGTATTGTCGCTAGGTGGAGAGATGAGTACACCGTCTCTTACCATGAAAAAAGCTGCACCGGATGCTTCTGCGATATACCCTTGGTCATCTCTAAGCAGCGCCTCATCATAACCTGCCTCCACAGCTTCGTATTTTGCCATCTGTGAGTTAAGGTAGTTTGCTACTGCTTTGGCCTTACCCATACCTGAAGTGTTAGGCGTTCTGGTCATAGAGGAGATTTTTGCACGTACCCCTTTTTTGAGACCCTCTTCTCCCAGGTAAGCACCCCATTCCCATGATGAGATCGATACTTGTACCGGCGCCTCTTTATGGTACAGTCCCATAACCCCATAGCCAAGGTAAACCAGTGGTCTGATGTAAGCACCATCAAAAAGTTCGTTTTCCTGTAGCAATTTTACTTGTGCATCTTTGAGTTCCTCAAGGGTAAAAGGTACATTCATTAGTGTCATCTTAGATGAGTTAAGAAGTCTTTTGGTGTGCTCATGTAGTTTAAAAATGGCACATCTCCCATCTACTGTTTTATACGCTTTTGTTCCTTCTATGGCACCGTTTCCGTAATGTAGAGTATGTGTGAGTACATGTACTTTGGCATCATCCCAAGGTACAAGTTCTCCATCCATCCAAATGTATTTTGCTTTGTTCATTCTATATGCTCCAAGACATACCCATAGGGCAGTCAAAATTAATGGATTATTTTAGCAAAAATGTTGTTAAAAGCTGGTTATCAATGTATGGATTAAGAATCTAGAAAATAGCATTAAAATAAAGCATGGGCCTTTTTGGTTAAAAACTAATCATCCTTATGTTTATTTTGGTTGGCATAAAAAGTATACTATCAAAATCCATAGTCAATATACAAGCTGATGAAAAAATTGTCAAAGAAGATGAATGGTGTTAAAATAAAATAAAAAAGAGGATTAAATGAAAGAATTTATTAATGTCTATGAAGATAATCAGGAAAATATAGAAAAATTTATTATCGCAACATTAAAGAATAATGGCTCGATTTTGGCAGATGCATCAAATAATTATAAAAAGGTTTTTCAAACTTTTCCTTCTATGGAATTACTCTATGTTACTGATCATGAGTTTAATCAGTGTGATGCAAATATTTTTAGAAATAAAAAAGAATTGTCTGCAAAAGGTCAAAGTAGAGCCTATATGAGAACAAAAGTGATGCAAAAAGATGACGAGTTTTCCATAAGTGCACCTTACATAAGTTCCGCAACAGGCCGTACGTGTATTACTGTGATGAAAAAAGAAAAAGACAAATATATTTTTATTGATCTCAGACTTTCAGCACTACTTGGAAGGCTAGGCTTGATAGAATTCAATTCTACTTTTAAAGAATTTACAACTTTCTTTTATAAAGCAGTAGGCTTTTCCTTAATGGCATTTGCCTTTTTTGCTATCATTTATGCCATATTCGGGTATGTATCCAGTATCTTTATAGAGAGAAATTTTTCTCTTGATACTCTGTTTAAACCAATTGTAGCACTTACTTTAGGACTCGCCATTTTTGACCTTGCCAAAACGATTTTAGAGAGGGAAGTTTTTTTCAAAAATTACAGTAAGGAAAATGAAGATGCAAATGTCTTAACGAAGTTTTCCATTGCTATTATTATTGCGCTTTCTATCGAAGCGTTGATGGTGGTATTCAAAATTGCCTTACATGACTATACGCAGATGATACATGCACTCTACCTCATTATCGGGATTGCATTGATTATTATATCTTTGGGAATCTATAACTATTTGTCAAAAAAATCACAGTAAGGAAAAAGTAATATGTTGTGGAAATAAATGGAAAATTTAAAGTGTCTTGATAGGTTGGTCGGTAGATATTTTTTAAACATTTGTAGTAAAAATATACCACCTTTTACAACATAATTAAGCCAATCTTGGCTGTGAAGAATCTACACAACATATAAAATGCGGTTTTAGATAAATACAATTTAATCCCAGTTTAATATAATATGATTAAAGTAATTAGCATAAGGTTCTAAGCAAAATAGACAATGGAGTAAGTTGTTTTCCTGAAAACATAAATTAAGATAAATTCTGGTTAATTTTGTAGGTTTATTTTAGATTTATTGCTTGTTTTAGCTAGAATTGGATGTATATAGGGTAAATAAAATTACTATATTACACACTTATTGGGTTTTAAAATACAAATATAATCTTCTTGGTAAGATTTTAGATATATTTTAGATAGGATGCGTTAGCTTAAGGCTGAAGTCAAAATCATTTTTGATAACATTTACTAAGGAGAATCAAATATGTCAAAGAAAATAACAGTTGGTCCAGTGGGTTATATGCCGCATTCGGCACCATCTATGGGAGTTGAGCTTTCGCCCGAAGGTAAGGCGTTGCTGTATGGCAACATCGTTGAAGAAGAAGAGGCGATGAGAGATGCTGCTAGAGCAATGTTGACAATGGCTAATCCAACTATCTTCCCTGGACCACAAGTTTTATGGGACTGGAGAGAAGATGTTGCAGCGAAGTCAGAAGCTATTATGGATCTAGCAGCAGAGATTCCAAATTGTAGAATCATTCCAATGCCAGATTATAGACCTAAGTATCCAAAAATAGATGCTGAAGCGGAAATTAATCCAAACCATCCAAACCTAACAATCTTACATAATAAGATTAAAGCATGTATATTTATCGGCGTACACTGTCATTATGCAAACCTTACTTTGAGAATGATAAGAGCGGGTACAGACTGTTATACTATAGCAATGTGTGCATTTATGGGCCACGAAGAAGCTATGGCTTCTATTAGAGATGTTCATGCTGAAGATATCATCAGATTTAAAGACATTCTTGTTGAAGTAAGGAATGAACTTGGTATTGAGTGGACCGCAAAAATGCCACCAGAAAATCCATCTTTACCAAAAGAGGATTGGGGAACACTTACGCCTGCTGATTATGGTGAGTACAGAAGTCTCCTCATGAGTAAAAAAGGTGAACACGTTGCAGACGTTGAATAAGATAAGGAGAGACAAATGAGTTTAAATAAAACATTAGTAAATATGGATTACCTTTTAAAAGAGGCTCCAAGAGAAAAACATTTTATTACTGGTGCTCAGGCGATGGCGGAAGCTGTTAAGAGAGCAAGTGTTGATATGGCAATCGCCTATCCTATTACACCACAATCCGAAGTAATGCACCTTGTTGGCGATATTTTTGCACAAGGTCACATTAAAGAGTATTATAGAGCAGAAGAAGAACTTGGTACAATGTCTGCAATCGCAGGTGCGGCTAGAGCCGGTGTGCGTTTGTTTACAGCAACTTCGGGACCAGGGCTCCTAAGAGGACTTGAAGCAATTGTTTCATGGCCAGGACACAGAGTTCCATGTGTTTTAGGAGTACTTACAAGAGTTGTCAATGCACCTCTTTCTATTCAGCCGGATAACATTGAAATGGCTTATCTTCTTCATAGTGGCGTGGTTATGCTGCATGCTGAAAATCAGCAAGATACATTTGATTTTACTTTGGCAGCATTTGCAATTACTGAGAAAGTAGATGTATATATTCCAGTAGCAGTTGCAACAGAAGGATTCTTCGTAACTCATGCAAAGGGCTATGTAGATATGACTCCTGAAGATATGGCATTTACTGAGCCTGATCCGTATGCAGCACCAGTTCCAGCAATGGATAACGAAGTGCCACCGGCAAGAATTCAAAGAGATGCACCTGTTCAAAAGTCAAACTTTATGTCTTATTTGATTCACTCAGTATGGCAACAAGAAATTTGGGATTCAAACAAAAGAGCAATGAAATACATCTATCAGTATCTAGGTGGACCAATCGAGGTTATTCACCCAGATGCAGATGTGTTTATTCTTGCATCAGGATGTGCTGCAGCTCAAGCCAGAGAAGCGAATAGATATGCAGAAGAAGAGGGACTAAGTGTTGGTTTTATTAAAGTAAAAGCAATTAGACCATTCCCTAAAGATGAGATACGTCTTGCACTTAAAAATGCAAAAAAAGTAATCATACCAGAGCATAATATTATCGGGTGGCTAGCAACAGAAGTTAAAGCAGCTATTCCAAATAGTGGAATTGTAGTGGATGGCCCAAGAGTATATGGTGGTATGACATTACCTGTGGAATTGATCATGGAGCAAATTTATATAGCTCTTGACATGAAATCCGAAACATTACAAGCATAAGGAATATAAAATGAGTTTAAAATATATGATTCCATCGTCAAAATTTAAGAGATATTTACCAAAAGACTATGTCGAATTGGTAGATTACGGCCCATTTGGTAGAGACTACAGTGAAGTAGGCGTTAAAAATATGGGCACATACAAAGAACTAGTTGAAGAACATCCAATGTGTTCAGGATGCTGGATGTCTTATTATATCAAGATTGTATTTGCATCACTTCCAAATCCAGAAGATACTGTAACTATTGGAACAGCTGGTTGTGGTAGACTTGCTATTTCTCAAGCCGCAGTTCCTTTTATTTATGGTAACTATGGTGACCAAAATGCTATGGCATCAGGTTTGACTCGTGCATTTAGACTAAGATTTCCAGATAGACATAAAGATGTTATTACTATCGCGGGTGATGGTGGTATGATGGATATCGGTTTCTCTATGACTATGCACGCTTGGTTTAGACGTGAGCGATTTACTACAATTATGCTAGATAACGAAGTGTATGGTAATACGGGTGGGCAAGAGAGTGGTATGAGTATGGAAGGTGCCATCCTTAAGATGTCTCCAAAAGGTAAAAACTTTGGTAAGATGCCTGCGATGCAACTGGCAATCACTGCTGGATGTGTGTATGTTGTTAAAATGTCACCGACGAATATTAATAAAGCATCTAAAGCAATCAGAAGAGCAATCTTTGCAGCAAGAACACTTGGGCCAACTTTTATCCACGTGTATACATCGTGTAACATTGAGTACTCAATCCCAACACCTGATGTATTTAGAGATGCAAAAGAGAAAGAAAAAGGTCGTTTTGCGTTTGAAGAATATATGACAGATGAAGCGAAAGAATTGTTTGCTCAAATTGAATCTAAAAACAAAAGAGAGGTAAGCTAATGGAAGCTAGAAAAAGATACAACATGAGAATATCTGGGCTTGGTGGACAAGGTGTTGTTACCTCTGCTCACATTCTTGGATCTGCAATGGATAATGCCGGTAAGTTTGCTTCTTTGGTACCATTTTTTGGTTCTGAAAAAAGAATGGCTCCAGTTGAGGCTTATGTTAGAGCATCTTCTGAGCCTATCTATGAAGTAGGTGAAGTTGTTTATCCTGATATTATTTTGATTTACCATTCACAAGTTATTACTCATGGTAAATCATATACAATGCCTTTTTATATGGGCTTGAAGCCAAACAGTCTTGTTATCATCAATAGTGATGTAGATGTACTTGATGCAGAAGATAAGATAGTACTTAACCGTCTTAATGCCAAAGTAGTCCAATTTGATGCTACAGATCTAGCAATTAAAATTGCTGGTACTGAGCTTGCAACAAATATGGCTATGATGGGCATGGTTCTTGGAATAACAGGACTTGTTAATAAAGAGAATATTGAAAAAGCCGTAAGAGAAAGATTCTTGGGTAATTCATTTGTCGCCTCAGGTGGTACTGCTTCACTGGACTCTGCAATAGAGAAAAAGTTTAAGAAAAAAGAAGAACTACTTGAGAAAAACATGGCTGTTATTAATGAGACTTTTAAACTGGCAGAATCTATTGATTTAAATACTGATGAACTTATCATCAAATTACACGCATAAAAAGGAAAAATAATGTACTACGTAGCAAAAGTAAACTCAGAAATGTGTTCAACACACAAATGTAACATGTGCACACTTTACTGCCCAGAGGCAAACACATTAATGTATGATAAAGATCCAAAACATGGTAATGCAAACGGCACTTCATGGGTTGATGAAGATAGATGTAAGGGATGTGCAATTTGTGTCTATGTATGTTCCGATCTTCTTAGCAGAGATTGTATTGAAATGGTAATGGTTACTACAGAAGAAGCGTAAACTCTTATTTAGGGAATCACTTCCCCGCATAGGAATTTAATCACCCCCCTTTGTTTTTCAAACAGAGGGATATAGTATTGTGGCATGTAAATAAGATTTACTTTCATATCTTAATGAATATTGAGAATGGCAAGTTTTATACACATGGCATAACAGTACACAAGGTAAAATTTAGGAGAAAATAATGGCTAATTTAGGCCCAGCTGACTATTCACCATATCCAGTTGCTACCTACGATGGTATACTTACACCACCTGAAGGAAAAGCACTGTTATTAACTGATATAGTTGATGAAGAAGTAGCAATGAGAGAAATTGCTAGAGTTATGTTAACAAGTGAGAATGCTACAATCTTCCCAGGACCACAAGTATTGTACGCATGGAATGATGAAGCAAAGAAAAAAGCAACACTTATCAAAGAGATGTCAGAAGTTTTGAATGCTAAAATGATACCTATGTATGATTATAGACCAAAATATCCTAAAATTGATCCAGAAGTTGAAATCAACCCTAACCATCCAAACTTGACAATATGGCATAATAATATCAAAGCATGTATATTTATTGGTGTTCACTGTCATTATGCAAATGTCGCGTTAAAAATCGTTAGAGCTGAAACAGATTGTTATACAGTTGCTATGTGTGGACTTTCTGGACATGAAGATGCTATGGCTACCATTAGGGACCAGCATTCAGAAGACTTAAAGAGATTTATTGAAATTGCTAAAGAAGTTAAGCAAGAACTTTCAAAATAGAGCTAAGGAATTACTATGACTGTAAACAACAATATAAAGGGCGACAAGAACTGGTCGGGTCAAACGATGGTTTCGACTGACTATATGCTTTTTGAAGCACCTAGAACAAAGCACTTCATGACAGGTTCAGAAGTAGTTAAAGAGGCAATAAAAAGATGTACGGTAGATGCTTCAGTATCTTATCCTATTACACCTCAGTCGGAAGCGGCTCACCTTATTGGTGAACTTTGGGCAGAGGGGTATGTTGGTACATATTTTAGAGGAGAAAATGAATTTGGAGTTATGTCTGAAGTTGCAGGTTGTGCGATGGCAGGTGCAAGAGTAGTTACTACTACTTCAGGACCTGGTACACTTAGAGCAATGGAAAACTTTCCAATGTGGTCAGGTACAAGAATACCATGTCAACTCATTTTGATGGCAAGGGGTATTAACTCACCACTAACAATTCAGCCAGATAACCTGGAAGTATCATTTATGCTTGAGACGGGTTGTATGATCTGGTATGCAGAAAATGTTCAAGAGCTTTTTGACATGACTATAGCAGCATTTACAGTGGCAGAAATGCCAGATGTTCATGTACCGATTGTTACAGTGGTTGATGGTTTTTTCGTGTCTCACACAAGAGAATCGGTTATGCTTCCAGCAGATGATATTGCATTATTGCCTTATGATCCATACAGAGCACCACTGCCTCCAATAGATTCAGAGATGCCTCCAGGTAGATTTTTAAGAGATCCATTTGTTATGAAATCTAACTATATCTCTTATGCAACACACGCAAGTTGGCAGTGGGAAGTTAGATCTGCAGTAGATAGATCTAGACCTTATGCAAAACACTTCCTAGAAGGATTAGTGCATGTAACTGGTGATATGGACGCAGAAATTGTATTTGTAGCTTGTGGAACTGCCTCTCATCAGGCAAAAGAAGCCAATAGAGAGCTTACTAAAATGGGCATTAAATCAAAAGTAGTTAAGTTAAGAACTATTAGACCATTCCCATACGCTGAATTGCTTGAGGCTACAAAAAGTGCTAAGCATATATTTGTACCTGAATTTAACGTGGTCGGTTGGTTAGACAAAGAAGTAACACAAGCACTTTATGGAAAATCTGAAGCTAAAATTATTGGTAGACCTAGAGTTGCCGGTGGTATGAGTATGCCAGTTGAGGCTATACTTAAAGAGGTTTTAGAAAACGTTAATGTAGAGAAAGGGGCATAATATGTCAGTAGATATTTACAAAATTAATCCAGAGTTTAGAGCCATCATGCCTAAAGAGATCCTTGATCTTGAAGATAATGCAACATGGGGTGGCGAAAAGCGTGGTATTAATGACCTTACAGATAAAAAAGAGATACTAGAAGAGCACTCTTTGTGTGCAGGTTGTCCTGAGGCAGCAGCACTTAGATATATCTTGGCAGCACTTCCTACACCGGAAGAGACTATCATTGTTAACTCTACAGGATGTACTTCTTTAATGTTCCCACATATTGCACTGCATACCGTGCATTCACTTTTTGGTAACCAAAATGCAGTTGCATCAGGTATCAAAAGAGTTTTAGACTGGAGATTTCCTAATAAAACTAAAGATGTTGTTGTTCTTGCTGGTGATGGAGCTACAATTGATATTGGACTAGACTATACTTTGCAGTCATTCTTTAGACAAGAAAAAATCACTACAATTTGTTTTGACAATGAAGTATATGCAAACACTGGTGGACAAGAAAGTGGTTCAACTCCAAAAGGTCAAGTCTTTAAGATGGCTCCAAAAGGTAAAGTATTTGATAAAGTACCTATGTGGGAACTAGCTGTAACTTCAGGAGTACAATACTCTGTAAAGCTTACTGCATCAGCTCCTAAATCCGTAGCAAAAGTACTTAGAGAAGCTGTACTGATTGCAAGAGAACTTGGACCAACATATATTCACCTTTACACCCCTTGTATTCTTGAAATTGGTTTGGATGCCAATGAAGGTCTATGGGAAATGAAAGAGCAAGATAAAGATAGATTTGTCTCATTCAAATATGTTTCTCCTGAAGCGGAAGAGTATTTGAAAAACTGTAAAAAGGAGGGAATTCTTTAATGTCAAAAGATTCAATAAAAATTAGAATGCCCGCTCTAGGCGGCCAAGGTGCTGTTACTGCAGCACATATTGCTGCAACAGCTGCAGATACTGAAGGATATTACGCTGTTTCAAATCCATTTTTTGGTGCTGAAAAAAGAATGGCACCTTCTGAAAGTTATGCAAGAATAGGAACTGTACCTATCTTTGATAGAGGGGAAGTTATATATCCTGATATTATTATGGTATATCATCCACAGGTTATCACTATGGGTAAATCCTATACTATGCCTTTTTACTCAGGTGTTAAGGAAAATGGTCTAGTAATTATTAACAGCGATCACGAACTTGTAACTGATTCTGATAGAAAATTCCTAGAATCAAAGAATGTAAAAATACTAACAAGAGACTTTACTAAATTTGCTGTAGAAATTGCAGGAACTGAACTTGCAACTAATATGGCTATGTTGGGTGCATTATTTGGTGCATTAGGCACAGTAGGTAAGGGCGCTATTGAAGAGGGGATCAAAGATAGATTCCTTAAGAAATATGTTGCTTCGGGTGGTACTGCATCACTTGACTCAGTTATTGAAAAAAAGTTTAAGAAAAAACTTGACTTAATTAATAGTAACCTTGCAACTGCATCTGCTGCTTATGATTTAACAGCTGAATGGGCTAAAGAAGTAGGACTAGAACCTCTTCTAGATCCAGTAGTTAAATAGTTATCAATGTCTGTGCTTTGTGCACAGACATTCCCCATAAGTACTACAAAAATATACAGAATTGTGTTTTTGTAGTACTTATCTTCATTTTACACATCATTTTTAAGGCACAAGCATGATCTCCTCTTTTATAATCACAGGGTTTTTAGGTGTAGGCAAGACAACAATGCTTACAAATAGTGTTAAACAATATTTTCCTGATAAAAAAATTGCTATTGTGGTCAATGAGTTTGGTGACATTGGCGTTGACAGCAAGGTACTTACAAATGTATACAGCGAAGTACTTGAAATTTCTGAAGGATGCATATGCTGTCAACTCTCTGAAGAGTTTGAGAGCGGCGTGTCCGAGATAGTAAAGAATTATAATCCAGAGATTATATTTATAGAGACTTCAGGGGCATCTGAACCTTTTCCTATTTTCCTGTCACTGCAAAACCTGGGTATTTCAGTAGATGGCATCGTTTGTGTTGTGGATGCAAAAAACTTTTCTTCTTATAAAGATAATTCTACCGCTAAGTATCAACTTGGTGGATCTAATATCATTGTACTAAATAAAACAGACTTGGTAAGTGATAATGAAGCTATTGAAGTTGAACAGGCTATCAGAGAAATTAAAGAAAAATATAATATCAAAAATACAATGACTGGAAAGGCAATTTTCAGTAATTACGTTATACACAGGGCAAGGCAAGGCTTGGTGAATAAAGAGGTGTTTGAGGGCATATATAAGATAGAAGAAGTACTAAAGTTTGCTGAGGACTTTACGCATCTTGATCATACCATGAAAGACTCACTTACTCAAAAGGTAACATACCTCAAAGAAGATATTTATTTTAATGATATTGATGCAGTTTTAGGGAATATTCCAGATAATATTTACAGAGTTAAGGGTGTGATAAAAGTCAAGGATGTTCCAAATGCAATATTTGTTAATTATGCATTTGGTGATGTCACATTTGAAGAGTTGGAAGATTATAACGGGAAGTCATTACTTATATTTATTGGGGATAATATAGATAGTGATGTGAAGCGTTTGTGTGAAAAATTTGATAGTTTAACTCTTCCAAGATTCTCAACGCTTAGAGGGTAAGTTTTATTTGTAGAATAAGATAGTTGAAGCTATATTTTTATTGTTAAAAATGACCAAAGAGGAGCTATTTCCCTCCCTGGTGAGCATAGAAAAGATTATCCGCAGTGTCCCCCACCGCAGCATCCGCCACCTGAGCCTTCTCCAACACTAATCATGAATTCATCTCCAGCACTTGCTCTTGCAGTAAAATGATGTTTTTTACAAAAGTCTTCATTCATTATTTCTGCTATAGCTCTAGAATAAGAAATTGCATCTTCTCTTTTATCAAATGTTTTTTCTTTTTCTATCTCACTTCTTTTGAAGCAGCCGCACTCTTTTTCAACTTGTACTGTGAACATATAGTATCCTTTAATAAGTAAATTTACAAGGGATAATAGCACTAAGACCTTAAATAGAGATTAAAGATATTTACTGACCTTTTTACGCTTAAATATAGTCTTCATCATCTTCATCATCCGGCCGTACAACACTACGAATTATGATATCGTTACCCATGTCTTCTGCCTCAAAATAATGCGTGTGACAAAACTCTTGATTCATTCGACACTCCATTATTTTTGCTTGCATGAGTGCATCCGGCTTGTTTTTAAAGATTTGATCATTTTCAAATGCGCTTTTTTTAAAACAACTGCATTCGTTTTCAATATGGATTTTGTACATTTTTTGTTCCTTTTTTATTTTATTACATGCTATAGGGCATTTTATTCTATTTGTTTCATTGAGAAGAGGCAATGCGTGAGAATAGAAGTGTCATTAATGAGCCATCTAAAGCTCTTTAATGACAATAAACTCTCCGAACTCATAAGAGTATACTTTTTTAGCCGCTTTGTCGATAATAATTGGTCTTATCCACTCATTTAAGATGAATGGTTTTGCAATAGAGTTTTCAACAGCTTTTGCTACGGTATCCAGAGGCGCTTCCATGTAAGTGAGTAGACGTACAGGCTCATGATACGCCTCTCCCTCAAGGAGAACAGATTGCGTAGGAAGACCTATTTTTAAGTCACTGTAGTTACCGTTATAAACACCAATTTTAGCGACAACATTGTGGTAGACCTTTGAGCCAGCACCATAGATAGCGTTATCTACCGTAGAAAAATAGTGTTCCAAATTGATCCATTCTCCTACAACGAGAGGTCCATTGAATATACGCGTGAGTATATCTGCATTCTCATTGTCTATGGTTGAGTCGTAAGAGTGTAAAAATAGTCTGTTATTGAGTTCCATGTGTCTGCATGAGTCTCTTGGCCCTGCAAATACTCCCATGTTGCCTGCAAGACCCCACTCTGGTCTAGGGTCAGACCAGTCCATTGTTTTGATAAATAAATCTTTTTCATGATTTACATTAGGTAAGGCCAAGACTCTTTCTTCCCTTGATGCCAGTGACGCCCTTTTAAAGTCTTGTTCCATTTTAGAAAAAAGTTCCAATTCTTCGATACTGAGTATATCTGTGTCATAAAATATTATTTCGTCTGTGGTTGTGATATGCATGGCAGGTAAGAATCTTGTATCTTCAGGGATATCTATACCTTTTTCTCTTAGTTTTTCACGTATCTCCTGCTTGTTGGCAATCATGCAAATTGCCCTTGCGTTTGGCAAACTAATGTTGCCTCCGCAAGCACCACAATCTAACGCAGACTCAAAAGGATTATTGTCAGAGATACTCCCATGTCCAGAGATAGTTATAAATTTAGGAAAGTCTTTTACGAGACCCAGCATCTTTAGTAGGTTTTCTATGTACATGAGCTGCTCATCAATGGTGAATCCTACCTGTGCAAGTTTTTCTTTTTGAACCTCATAATCTTCACCTGTGATATGATAAGCCTGTTTTAGTTTATTAATTATATCTGGAGAAATTTTAATTGATAATTCCTTATCAAAAACAAGATACTCCCAAAGGATGACTATTTCTGCGCTGTTTAGTCCAGTATCAAATTGTGTGGTTAAAACTTCATTAATAATGTTGGTATGAAGCCTTTTAACATATTTTTCTATTTCATCACTTGTGAGTTTATTCAGGGTATAGGTTGTTTTAGGCTTTTTAGCCTTGAACCCATAAAATAATTTTTGAGTTTTTTCTGGAAAAAATGTTTTTCCAAAAAGTTTGATACCAAAAAGCCATCCAATCGCTTCCACCATAATATATGGAGTGTAGGGATTATTTTTAAGATCATTCAAGACTTTTTTTGTTGTTTTGTTTATACCTTTTTTTGAATTATAATTTTCATGAGATTCCACTGGTATTTCAAAAACAATATTTTGAGGCTTGACGATTGCAGGAGCCAGGGCTAGTGTATGCGCTTTGTCAAATTCGACAAAAGAGATAGGAATTCCGAGAAATCCACCTGCACCATAAGTATTGTACGGACCAGACTCTTCTACTTTTCTGCGTATGACTTCTGATCTCACATCCAAGCAGAATATAGTGGATGAAAGAGGCTTCTCATTATAAG
The DNA here is from genome assembly GCA_024637255.1 of Sulfurovum sp. Lineage (GTDB taxonomy): Bacteria > Campylobacterota > Campylobacteria > Campylobacterales > Sulfurovaceae > Sulfurovum. The sequence continues at coordinate 43,932 of JAGXFO010000018.1, read as the reverse complement.
TATGAGGCGTAGTAAATTCGTCTACATGCTGAGCAATATAGGTATCTTCAAGAGATTTCAGCCAAATAAACCCCTCTTCTTTTTTAAGTAAATTGGCAAAGTTAGAAAACTCTATGAGTGTCATGTCAAGTAGAGGTAATTCTTTTTTTGCAAGCTGTACTTGAAGTGAATTTAAATTGATTTCATCTTTCACATAGGCATCTAAAATCTCTTGATAGTCCTTATGCTCCTCCATAGCATCATTATAGGTACCGGTAAGCTTGCCTTTTGCCTGTAAGAGTTTTAATATGGCATAAGGAGTGTTGTTTTGAATATAGGTATTTAGTTTATCAAAATCATTGACCTCTTTTTTTTGCATATATTTTACTTCAAAGTGCAATCTGATAGCCATATAGTCCATAAGTGTGGAAGGATGCTCTTGCTGTGCAAAATACTCTTTTGCTTCTGAGCGGTATTTGATGTATCCTGCCCATCCGTGCAGTTTGAGTATGTGTGTTAAGAAGTATTTTTCGACATCAGGAACTTTAAGTTTTTCCAGAGCCTCTTGAACATAAGCATCCACATCAATTATATAGTCAATATCTTCATAGAGCTTAAAGGTATTGAACATGCCAAGGTCTCTATCAGTCATGCTGAGTGTGGTTTGCTGTTGATCAAGAAAACGTGCAATGTATTCAATCACATCTTTTTCTATCAATTCCTTTTTACTTGTACCAAACAAGGCATCATGTATCTCGTAAAGTGTCATATGTCTTGTAAGTGACTCTATCCATACTTCATTATTCATATAGATAGAATTCTCTTCAAGGTAAGTATGCAGTACCTCATCTATTTCATTTATTTTTAAGTCTTCATAGCTTCTGTAGCTATTCCACAGTGGACTTATCTCGAGCATAAATGTTTTAGCATGCTCTGCATGGTTCTCAAGTTTTGCTTCTTTTAAAGGTCTGAGCAAGTTTTTTTCTAGTTGCACAGACTTTATTTTGCCTTCATTATACAGTGCAATATAATAGTCCGGGTCCATATAGACTTTCCCACCAAATGTACTTTGTGCTTTGATGAGCGCTTCTTTAAAATTTAGATTTTCAAAACCTTTTAGTGGATTGTGGTGGATAAAAGCACCTATAGGCCAATAGTGCGGTACCGTGTCTTTTATCGCATTTAATTTTTCTAATATACTCATGAAAGTACCTCCTGGAGTCCTACAATACTAAGGATTAGTAATAGTGTAAATATGGCAAGATGTAGCCATCTTTCTTTGGGCGCTACGTCAATATAGTGTACATTATCATTTGGTTTACCAAAGACTGTTTTTGCCATCACTCTCACAGCGATGAGGAAGTTTCCAAAAAATATAACCATCACAATGAGATACCACATCACAGTTATTTCAGAATTGAGTATGCCATTTAAAAACAAAAGCGCATTTGGAAAAGGTGGGTAGAGTGCTAAAGTCGTAAAATAAATGGTTAAGATAAGCCCGGCATAGGGTGTAACGAGTGTAATACCGCTGACGGATTGATAATTGGCACTTCCATAGCTACGCTCATAATATTTGCCCATAAGATAGACGCCCAATAATGTCACGAGTAATGATATCCCATATAAGATACTTTCTTCTGTTTTAAACATAATGAGCAAAGGCGCATTAAAAAAAAGTATATAGTAGGTTAGCTTATAAAGGTTATTTGTCTTCTTTGCTTTGTGTAGAGAAAACAAAGAAGCCAGGAATGCTACAATGATGAATGGCATGGATGTTTCTTGTGGAAACTTGTACGATACTATCATCCCAATAATGACTAGAAATGCGGAAAGAAGAAATATTTTTTCTTTCCCTAGAATCTTTGTCTTTTCAAAAAAGACGTAATACGGTACTCCCGCAAACAAAAACAATAAAATGAAATCTATTAACATTTACACCCCTCTTTAAAAAATTTTGAAATATTTGACATATATGTCTGAGATGTAACCTTCTTTTGCCAGCATCTTGTAGAGTCGCCATTTGGATTTATTAGGTTTATGCTCACCTATAGGTATGCCAACAAAATGTTGTCTATAGGTAAAATACCAACCAACAATCATAATGGCTATCAGCATAAGTAGGGTCATGGTGCCCGATACATGGAGTGTAGCAACCTCATAAAAGAGAAGTCCATGTTCACCATATAGAAAATGTTCAAGGGATAGTCCTACAAATTCATAAGTAAACAATACAATAATAAAGGAGCTTATAAGCGCGAGAATGACTTTTGGTGAATTTGCTTTGGATACTTCAAAGAAAGACAAAAAGAGTTGCGTACCGGTAAGCCAAGCAAATGCGAGTATAAGAGTAGCTGCGTTAAAGTGGAAGAGATCTTCACCGAGTAGAAATTTTATTCCAATGAAAACAATGACTGGTAATACAGTAAAGAAAGCAATCATACGGAACATATTTATACTGTTATATTGTGGCTTCTCTTCCCAGAAAAGTTCATGCGAAAGACGTCTTGGTACATTCGGGTCTTTTCTTGCCTGATTGATGAGACTTCCTGATTCCAAGAAGAGAGAAGCTTTAAATATGCCGTGTACCATAAGATGATAAATAGCAAGAGAAAATGCACCCAGTCCTACTTCCATGATCATATAGCCCATTTGACCTACGGTAGAGTAGCCAAGAGAACGCTTGATATCCGATACGGCAAGCATGAGAATAGACGCAAAGATAGCAGTGATAAGTCCCATCACAAATGCCACATTGAGTACAGCAGGAGTTAAAAGTAGCAAGAAAGCCATCTTGTTTAAGAGTATACCTCCCACATTCACTACTCCCGCATGCATAAGTGCAGAGACAGGCGTAGGTGCTTCTGAAGTATAAGGTAGCCAGAGGTGAAAAGGCATGATAGCAGATTTCATCATCGCTGCAAATAAGAACAAGAAGCCTATTACGTAAATGACAGGGTTATCTACAGGACTATTTTGCGACATCTCTAGCCATTTTTGACTGAGTTGGGTTAAATCAAAACTACCAAATGTTTTATAGGTGAGAATAACAGCTATGATAAAGAGCAGGTCTGCCAGTTTGTGTACGAGCATCGTCCACCCACCATTTTTAATAGCAGATTTTGATTGGACATTAAACGAGATCAGCAGGTAAAGACTGATACTCATAAGTTGCCAGCCAAGGGCTAAAATAATTAAGTGGTTACTCATTACCAGTAAGTAAATAGCTGAAAAAATAAAGTTTAGAAGTATAAAAAATCTTTTATAGCCAGCTTCATCCCACATATATTTTGTGGCATATTTACGGATGACAAGACCCAGAATGGCAACATACGGTACGAGAATGGCTGAAAGCTCATTAAAAACAAGAAGTCCGCCAAAACCATAGATTTCTTTGCCACTGCTCATAACATAGTAGGTACCATAGAGCGCCAAAAGTGCTACAATCGAAGAGAAAAAGATACTTACTTTTGGCATGGCTATTTTTTGATTTAGAAAGGCTAACAAAAAAGCAATCAAAACCGGTATAAATGGTATGAATAAGACTAGTTTTTCCACTGAAAACTCCATTATGAATAAATTATATATACTTATAAGAAATAGAATCTTAATTAATAATTAAAATGACTTAATTTCTTAGTATAGCATCAAAATACAAAAGTAAAATGTAACATATTAATGTTGTTTGGCTATGTAGCCAAATGAGATTTTAAGATGAATAAAAAATCTCTACGCTTGCAGTTATCATAGCCAAATTTGTAAAGAGATACTTAGGGATTCCCCATGGAATACTTATTTGTTACTTGATTGAGGTAAAACGAAACACGGAAAAATACTCTACAATAGACAGAAGTAGGCCAGTTTGGCTATAGACCTAGTTTGCGCATAAAGTTCTCAGCTATATCGGTACTTTTTTGTTTAAAATATTCACCAACTGAAGGGGTATAGAGTGTATCTATGGTTTGATGAAAAAGTTTTAACCATCTGGCGAAGGCCTCACGGCTTATGCCTGCGATATGAAAGTGAGGCTGCAGCGGGTTGCCTTTGTATTCATCGTAGCCCAAGGCAACAAACTTCCAGAACTCGGTCAAAAGTAGTAAATGTTCTTCCCATACTTCACTCTGAAGATTGTCTCCAAGCTTTTCTATGAAAAAAGGAGCCAATATGGTATCTTCCAGCACTTGGGCGTAAAATGTCCTTACGAGTATTCCAATATTTTCTTCACTGATACTCTTTAGCAGTTCCTGGCTCATAGCAGCACCTTGTGATAGAGAAACATTAGTCTCCTGTACCCTTATATATTTCATCATAATGTGCAGCCAGGTCCGAGGTATAGACTGCGGCACTTATAACATCACAGTTGAAAAGATTGCTGTAGCAAGAAGGCTCTTCAAATAGCTCACTACTTTGGTCGATAACTTTGGCAGCTTCAAGCAAACCTTGGTCATTTTTACTTGCATACCTGAGGGCAGCCAGCAATACATCTATTTTTCTACCTGGAAATTGCCCGTTTATAATGTCTTTTATCTCACTATCGTTCTCATAGTCGTTTAGAAGTTGTTTTACTTGTTCTGGCGCCATATACGCTCCGCCGCTAAAAGGCCCCTCAAGTTTCTTGCTAACATGCAAATCTTCAATATAATCACTTGGTATAATATCTTCCCATGCCGTAACATAGGTATTGTGAAACTCTGTATCCAATATGGCAGAGATTGCACTTCCGTGAATAAAGAAGAATTTTTCAAAGAAGCCTTGTGTTATGGCTATGAAATAAGCATGCCATTTATTGAAGTTATCATAGTCAAGTTCTCTGGAGCGTTTAATCATTGTTTTGTATTTATCTTGATAGAACGCTTCAAGCTCTTCACTGTTGTGGCGTCTCAACTGTTCTTGCGGTATTTTTACTTTTAATGTTTCGGCTACGCCTATATCTTCAAACGCATCAAAATACCACTCTTTCATTTGTTCTTTGGTAATTGGGTGATAACTTATACTGAGATCCATTTTAAACCTTTTTAATTAAATTTTTTACTTCTGCCGAAATAGTTTGTATCTATTTGCAGAGTATACCTATTCCAGATAAGAGAGGAATAAATTTTTTATAGGGCGAGATTATATCACAGTGTTTCTTGTGAGAGTTAGAATCCCTCACGGTTGCAACTCTCATTCCGTGGGGTGTTGCTTATTGTTATGATTTGTTGACTCTGTTTCATGTGCAGAACTGAAATTTCCCAAGTACCGGTTTCATTGAATTGCAGTTGCTTTTTATTTTCTTAAATCAATAGATTTATCAAACTCAATATTGTATTTTTCAAGGATAGCATGCTGTTTTTTTTGTGCTTCTTCTTTGTCTATAATCACTTTTGTGTTGTCTGCGTCCTCCAAGACGATATACCGGCCTTTTGATGCTTCCATCTTCTGGTAAAATTCTTTAAAATTTTTAAAGGTTTCTCCGTTGATTTTATCAATGGGCCACATGGCAAAATCATTGTCTCCTCTACTTACATCCGAAGCCAAGACTTTAAGTAGAACTACTACCTCATTTTTGTCATCTTCTTGCCATTTTGAGGCCAAATAACTCAAAGTCAACCGATTGAGTGTCGTTGAGACAATAAGATTTCTAGTCAAGGGAGAAAAAACATACCCTCCGTAGACAAAATAACTCGGCATCTCATCATAGCGTGTCGTCTTAACCAGGTACATGTCGTCTGCAGTGTTTTTTAGCAGCGCCTCAACCTGTATATTCTTTTTGTTTCGGATAATGTCAAGCTTGACTTTTTCTCCCATCTGATAGGCATCTACAAAATGCTGATAGTGTGTGTATTCATGTTTTCTGAATTCTACTGTACCATCATCTTCTACATTGTATCCATCTACAGCAGTTAAAATATCATCTTCGTGCAATTCTTTCGCCAGAGGTGAGCCGTGCATCACTTTTACGATGAGTTTTCCACTGGTATTGTCATCAAGCCCATAGTATCGTCTCATGGCGGGATTTTCTAGTTTTTGTGTACCCAGTCCCAAATCTGCGAACCCATCGTATGTGCCGTCTTTCATATCTTCAATAAAGTGTTGCACCATGTTTACAGGCACAAGATACCCGATGTTTTGAGATTGGGCGATACTCTGCATGACAACACCGACTATCTTTCCGCCTGAAAGCGCAGGTCCGCCTGAATTTCCAGGGTTGACAGCAGCATCCACCTGTACGGCTAAAAAGGACTCTCCGCTATGGGCATAGACATGATGTTCCACTCGTGACACAACCCCAATGGTAGCAGAGAGCGTACTTCCTCCCATAGGATAACCATACACTACTATTTTTTGTTCAACATTGGGGAGTGAGCCAAAAGTAAGCGGTATGACACCTTCGAAAAATCCTTTTTCTTCTACTTTTAGCAGTGCCAAATCTGCCTGATGAGAGACTGCATAGACTTTAGCGATGTATCGTTTACGTTGCCCATATCGCTGCACTTCAATAAAAGCCTGATCAGCTACCACATGAGCATTAGTGAGTATGTATTCCCCTTCTATAATAGCCCCTGAACCCGTACTGTTTCTCATCGAGCTGTTCCATGGTTCCTGGTAGTTGGGTATTTTTGCTGTGGTATAGATTTTGACGATAGCTTGCTTGGTTACATCTTCCTGCTGTGCAGTAGCAAATAAAAAAAGTGTACTCAACAGTATAGTAAATAATAATCTCATTCTAATCCTCTAAACTCTTCCGCATCCATGCAGCGAATATGCCGTTTTTTTGCCTCTTTTACCATAAGCCCTGCTTCACTTGAGGAGAGTAAGTTTTTCTCTTCATCATAGAGTTTGGCAGAACACACACCACAGCTCGGACTTCTGTCTTTACCTATCAACAAATCTATACCGCTATATGCATCAAAAAAATCTATGGCGTATTGTATTACAGGACTTGAAAGGTCTTTTCTTGTAGCATTGGAGAGTGCTTTATCTCCTTGGGCGGTACGCACCAAATCCATAGTAGGTCTGGGGCTTCCAAAGGCATGATCTTCAGGACAAAAAGGGATGAGTTTCACGCCTGCCAATTGAGCCAATAAGATTTCATTTTTATTATCGGAAGCATCATAGCGACACTTTTGACCCAAAAGACAGGCTGATATTGCAACGCTTCTCATAGTTAAAATACAAAAAGCAACATATAAACCCAAGCGCCCGTCAGCATGGTCAATAGTATTCCTATAAAGGTCCATTGCCCATCTTTTTTATGTGCTTGCGTATAAAGTCCTGGGAGTTTGGACTGTTTTTTGGCACGCTTTGCAAAATAAAGTGTTTTTGTCCATATAATTAATGTACTTACAGAAATCATGATATGAAAAACCAATACATACAAAAGATAATCATGTGATACAGAACTACCTTCCATTAAATTTTTGTATCCACCCTCCATACGTACGCCATACTCAAAAAACCCTACTACAATCACAGAAATCACAAAAAGGAAACTCTGAACATTTTCATGTGCACGATAATTCTTTTTCTTTGCAAGCATGATTGCCCCATAAATCAAAAAAGGCAATACGGCAACAATGACAGATACAATGTCCATAAAAAGTGGTGCTCTCGTTCCTAAAAACCCTGTTTGAAAAATATAATCCATAATAATTCCTATCATTTTTTTGTCAGCTTATCATAAATGAGCTAAGGAACCTCAAAAAAATCATTAAATTAAGAGTGTTTTGTTTTAGTAGGTTACGGGTTTGGTTATTGATACTTTATAAATTGTTCCAGCCATGCCTTATCCTCTTCGCGAAGTTTTCCTGCACGCTCTAGCAGTTTTCTTTTTATTGAAATGAGGTCGTCTATTTCCAAGTATGCCAAAAGGGCAGGGTTAATACTTGTCTCTTCTCTGCCGTAAGCAATAAGGCTCTCTATCTCTTCCAAAAGTTCTTCTTTGGTTTGTTTATTTTCTGTATTCATTCTGTTATACTAGCAAAAAAGTTATTTAATTCAAAGGATAAAGTATGTTAGAAGTTGAAAATGTTGTACCAGATTTCTGTTTGGCAAATCAGGATGAAGAAGAGATTTGTCTTAGAGATATTAAAGGCAAGTGGATTGTACTTTATTTTTACCCCAAGGACAATACGCCAGGATGTACGACAGAAGCCTGCGATTTCACAGCGGCACTTCCAGCCTTTGAAAACTTGTCTGCCATAGTCTTGGGCGTGAGTCCGGATTCTCCTCGGAAACACAGAAACTTCATAGAAAAAAAGAACCTAAAAATAACACTACTTGCAGACGAAGACAAAGAGCTTTGTAGCAAATTTGGCGTATGGCAGCTCAAAAAGTTCATGGGTAAAGAGTATATGGGTGTGGTGCGTTCAACATTTATTATAGACCCTGAGGGTAAAGTTGCAGCAGTATGGGGTAACGTGAAAGTCAAAGGTCATGCAGATGCTGTAAGGGTTAAACTCGAAACGCTACAGGCTTAATTCTACGATACTATGAAGGGCACTCACTAAGAGCGTTCCTGCGCATTTCTCATAAATTCATATTTATTTAAACATCATTTCGATATAATCGCGTTCCTTATTCTTTAACAAGGGTTTTTACACTCTGAATTTGGAAATACTCATATAGTTATTCCTTGAATGGTTGCGCATTGTGCGTTGATGACTATAGTGGCTTAAACCTAATGATGAAGCTATGCTTCTAAACTATTAATACTTATACCAAGGAGAAAATTATGGTAACAATGAAAGACTTACTCGAATGTGGGGTACACTTCGGACACCAAACAAGAAGATGGAATCCAAAAATGAAGAAATTCATTTTCGGCGCAAGAAAAAATATTTATATTATCGACCTTCAAAAAACACTTAGATATTTCAAATATACATACAATATCGTTAGAGATGCTGCTGCTGAAGGTCAAACAATGATTTTTGTAGGAACTAAAAAACAAGCTAGACAAGCCATTAAAGAACATGCTGAAAGATGTGGTATGCCTTATGTTTCTACAAGATGGTTGGGTGGAATGCTTACAAATTATCCAACAATGAAGAAATCTATCAGAAAGCTTGAAATTATTGAGCAAATGGAAGAAAATGGTCAATTGGCAATGTTGACGAAAAAAGAAGCATTGATGCTTTTAAGAACCAAAGAAAAATTAAGCTCATACCTTGAAGGTTTCAGACACATGAAGAAACTTCCAGACATGATGTTCGTTATTGATACAGAGAAAGAACATATTGCTGTAAAAGAAGCAAGAAGAATGGGTATGAAAGTTGTTGCTCCACTTGATACTAACTGTGATCCTGATATGGTTGATTATCCAATCCCTGGAAATGATGACGCTATCCGTTCAATCAATCTTTTCTGCCAAGAAATGGCTGAAGCAATGATTGAAGGTAAAGCAATTTATGCAGAGAAAACAGGCGGAGATGTTGAAGAAGTATCTGCCGGTGAGATTGAAGAAGTGTCTGCCGGTGAGATTAGAACATTAATGGCTGAAGCGTCAGCTCCGGCAACTGAAGCTGAAGTTGAAAAACTTGTTGAAGAAAAAGCAGCACCAAAAGCAGAGACTAAAGGTGATGATTTGACTAAGATAGCAGGTGTTGGTAAAGTATACCAAGGTAAACTCAACGACGAGGGCTTCTTCACATATGCAGACGTTGCAAACATGACTGAAGAACAAATGCAAGTTATGGAAGAAAAATACAGCTTCAAGGGTGATTTTAGAGAAGCCGTTGCATCTGCTAAAGAATTGGCGGAGGCGTAAGCATGGCAAACTTTGGACCTAAAGACATTAAAACACTCAGAGAAATGACTGATGCAGGAATGATGGACTGCAAAAAAGCACTCACTGCAGCTGATGGAGATATGGACAAAGCGGTTGCATGGCTAAGAGACCAAGGTATGGGTGCTGCAGCTAAAAAAGCCGGAAAAGTAGCAGCTGAGGGCGCAATTGGCGTTAGAGTTGAAGGTAATAAAGCAGTAATTGTTGAAATTAACTCTCAAACTGACTTTGTTTCACAAAACGAAAAATTTAAAGCACTTATGACTACAGTTGTAAATCATGCTTTTGAGAATAATTTGGCTGATGCTGAAGCTATTAATGCTTCTGTTATTAATGGTGAGCCTTTTTCTGAGTATCTTTCTCTTCAAATTGCGACTATTGGCGAAAAACTTGAGGTTAGAAGAGCGGCACTTATGGCTGGAGATGAAACTACAGCTGTAAATGGCTATGTTCATTCTAATGGTCAAAATGGTGTAATTATTGAAGCTAAATGTGATTCAGTAAAAACAGCCGAAGCAATGACTTCTGTACTTAAAGAAGTTGCAATGCACGCTGCAGCTATGTCACCAAGAACACTTTCTTATAAAGATTTTGATCCTACTTATGTAGAAGAAGAAACCAAGGGAAGAATTGTTTCTATAGAGAAAGAGAATGAAGAACTTGCCAGACTCGGTAAAACACTTAAAAACATTCCACAATATATCTCTATGAGTCAATTGACTCATGAGGTTATGGCTGTAGCCGAAGCAATGCTCAAAGATGAACTTAAAGCCGAAGGAAAACCTGAAAATATTTGGGACAGAATACTTCCTGGCAAGATTGAAAGATTCATCTCGGACAATACGACTCTTGATCAGGAGCAATGTCTTCTTGATCAGAAATTTGTAATGGACGACAGTAAAACCGTTTTTGAATATGTTCAGGATAAGGCAAAAGCAGCTGGTGGTACAGCTGAAATCGTACACTTCATAAGACTAGAAGTTGGCGAAGGAATCGAAGTGGTAGAAGAGGATTTTGCTGCTGAAGTTGCTAAACAAATGGCTTAATTATTTGTACATATTTTTATGTCTACCCAGAATTCAGTCTGGAGTAGACGTACTAAATTCCCCCCTATACTCTCAATACACCAATCATTTTTTTTATGTTAAAATATCTCAAATAGTTTAAAGGCGATTTATGTCTCAATTTTTATTGGAAGCTCAAAATATCTCTCATGGTTTTGATACCCTGCTGTTTCATGATATAAACATTTCTTTGGAGCCAGAACAGAGTATAGCCATAGTTGGTCGAAGTGGCTGTGGTAAGTCCACACTTTTACATATACTTTCAACTTTTATCAAACCTGATGAAGGTAAGGTAAGACTCTTTAAGCAAGACCTGTATGCACTTGATGACCTAGCCATAGAGTCCATACGTCGCTATGACATAGGGATTATTTTCCAATTTCATTATTTATTCAAAGGCATGAGTGCACTGGAAAATATTGAGGTGGCAGCGATGTTAAGCGGAGAGAAAATAGATGATGCAATACTGGAAAAGCTAGAGATAAAAGAATTGATGAAGCAAAAAATTGGTGAACTTTCTGGTGGACAGCAGCAGCGTGTTTCAATAGCCAGAGTGCTAAACAAGAAACCTCGTATTATCTTTGCTGATGAACCTACAGGAAACCTGGATCAGGAAACCGCTGATTTGGTTATGGATGTATTGTTGGATTATGTTAAAAAGACGGGCGCTGGACTTTTACTTGTGACGCATGATAAGAATATGGCAGAGCGTTGTGACAGCATTTATAAGCTTGAAGATAAAGTCTTGAAGGCAGAGGTATGAAAATAGACTTAATGAATGTATTATATACAACTTCTATGATACTTTTGGCTTTTATTGCAGCTATAGTTATCACTAAAACGATTTCTAAGTATGCAAAAAAAGAGGACACAAACGAAGAGATCTAGCCTCTGGAATGGTTGTGCCAGTTAACGTAGCTACTTGGCCTGAGCAATGAGCACACCCTCAAGCATTTTGTCTATGTCTCCATCCAGAATGGCATCTACATTCGAAAAGGCTTGATTGCTTCTTGTGTCTTTTATCTGCTGATAAGGCTGCATTACATAAGAGCGTATTTGGTGTCCCCAGCCTATATCTGACTTTTCCACCCCATCCAGAACAGCTTGTTTTTTGGCCATTTCATACTCATAGAGACGGGACTTTAGCATCTTCATTGCAGCAGCTTTATTTTTATGTTGAGACCGGTCATTTTGACATTGTACAATGACATTTGTCGGTATATGTGTAAGGCGGATAGCTGATTCGGTTTTGTTGACATGCTGTCCTCCTGCTCCTGATGAGCGATAAGTATCAATACGCAGGTCTTTGTCTTCGATAACAATATTGATATCGTCATCTATTTCAGGTGAAACCATTACCGATGAAAATGAAGTATGTCGTTTAGCATTTGAGTCAAAAGGGCTGATTCGCACAAGTCTGTGTATGCCGTTTTCTACCTTGAGGTAGCCGTAGGCATTTTCACCTTTGATGATGAAAGAAGCATCTTTGATACCCGCTTCCTCTCCAGCCTGATAGTCAAGCATTTCGACCTTAAAGCCGTGTCGTTCTGCCCAGCGCAAGTACATACGGTAAAGCATACTTGCCCAGTCCTGCGACTCTGTGCCTCCAGCACCTGGATGTATAGAGACAATAGCATTGGCTCCATCATGTTCGCCACTGAGCATCATTTGTATTTCCAGGGCATTGGTACTTGCCTGTAGATTTTCTGCATCATCATAGAGCATTTCAAGCGTCTCTTCATCATTCTCCGCTTTGGAGAGTTCAAAGTACTCTTGTGCGTCTTGCACCGCGTCTTGCGCTTTGTTGTAAGTAGCTAGAATTCTTTGGGCTTTAGTTTTCTCTTGGGAAATCTGCCCTGCATTGGCTGCATCATTCCAAAAGTCTGGATTCTGCTGCATCTGTTCTATCTCATCAAGCCTTGCCTGTAAGAGATCAGGTTTCATAATATTCTTAATATTTCCCATTTTTAGGGTGAGTGATTTTAGTAGTTCACTGTACTCGTATGCATCCATATAAAATCTTTCCTTTATCATTACCAATAATTAGGTATGATTTTATCAAAATATAGTGAAATATGAGGTTAGAGATGATTATTGCCAGAAGCATTAGTGAGTTACAGGAAGCAAAAAAAGCCTTAAATGGCAGTATAGGTTTTGTACCAACTATGGGAGCATTGCATACAGGGCATCTTTCACTTATACAACAGGCAAAACAGGAAAATAACGCTTTGATCGTTTCGATTTTTGTAAACCCTACGCAGTTTTTAGAGGGTGAAGATTTGGATGCCTATCCTCGTAAGGAGGAAGCAGATATCAAAATATGTAAACTAGCAAAAGTAGACATACTTTTTATGCCAACCATAGTTGCCATGTATGAAGCAGATGAACTTTGCATAGGAGCACCTGCTATTCGTGGTTATATTTTGGAAGGTGAAAAGCGTCCCGGACATTTTGATGGTATGTTGCAGGTTGTTATGAAACTTCTTAATCTCAGTGGCGCAACCAATGCCTATTTTGGTAAAAAGGATGCACAGCAGCTAGCTCTTATTGTGCAGATGGTAAAAAATTATTTTATGGATGTCAATATTGTCGCCTGTGACATAGTACGGGACGATAGGGGACTGGCACTCAGCAGTCGAAACGTGTATTTGGATAATGAAGAGAAAACGCGTGCCCTGTGCCTTTCACGCTCACTTAAGTGTGCCACAAGATTGGTTATGGTTGGTGAACTTAATGCCGAGACGATTAAAAAAGAAATGTTACACGTACTGGAGGATGCCGATAAAGTAGAGTATGTAGTCATAGTTGATAGGGCATTTAATGCCCTTGAGAAGGTAGAGATAGGCAATACTATCATTTTGGTAGCAGCCTGGGTAGGCAAGCCACGTCTTATAGATAATTTGTGGATTTAAAACATATCGTCAAAATGCTTTTGGGTTGATTTCTTTTTGACAGGCACTGGTTTGGTGTATGCTTCTTGTGCCGGTTTTGGTCTTTGCCATGCAGGCTCTACCATTTTTGGTCTCTCCAGCGGAGGCTCTACCGTTTTTGGTCTTTCTGGTGGAGACTGTACTGGTCTTGGTGTCGGTTTTATATTAAACAATTCCTTGACCGAAGGGGTTATTTTTTTGATAGCATCTTCTTCCGTGTCTGCTTCCGTGTCTGCTTCTGTGTCTGCTTCTGTGTCTTCTTCTGTGTCTTCTGTGTCGGCTGTTTCTTCAGGTATGGTCGTAAGTGTTTCTTCCATGAGGGGTTTGTCTATTTTTATTTCAGGGGCGATGACTTCCACTCCCCCTTCAGGTTTGAGATAATCGAGTTCTACCAGAATGTCTATAGTATTTCTAAATGTAGGTACAGCCGAGAGTGAAGAAAAATAATGGCGGTATTTTTTTGCGCGTATAACGAAGGCACCTATAGTGTATTTATGTCCTTCTTTATCATTGGCAAAACCATAAAAACTACTATGATACTCTCTTACATAGCGACCGTTCTTGGCGATGTGCGCCGTTCCTGTTTTTCCTCCGACTTCCAGCCCAGGGTATTGTGCTTTTACCCCAGTGCCTCTGTTGACAACTTCTTTTAAGATATCATGTATTTGGTTTGCAGCTTTTTTACTGATGGCTTGCACATTACCTATTTTTGGATCAAGGGTATAATGATTTCCTTTAGCATCTTGTAAATAATTCACAATACGGGGAGTGACTGCCAAGCCATCGTTATTAAAAGCAGAGTAGGCTTTAAGAAGTTGAGCAAAGGTCACCATCATTCCATAGCCAAATGAAGAGTTTGCTCTATGCATTGGATGATTGAGTATGCTAAGCGGTTTGAGTGTACCGGGCAAGTCACGCGAAAGGTCTATTCCCGTTTTTTTAGCTATACCAAATTTGAGCAACCCTTCTCTAAACTCCTGTCCTGTGAGTGTCCATGAAATCTGAGAAGTACCAACATTGGAAGAGTGCACAACAATATCAGTAACAGGGAGGGACTCAAAGTAGTCGTCATCACTTACGCTTTGTCCTCCTGTAATGTCAAACTTTTTATAGCCTGTTTTAAAAACAGTGTCGGGAGTGATTTTGTTTTTGTCAAGAGCAATAGCAATAGTGAGAGGCTTAAGTACCGAACCTGCTTCATAAGGATACTCTGTAAACTTTGGAACCAGAGAGGCAATGTCTTCTTGCCTAATATTGGAAGGGTCATAGCGATTTGACGTTGCCAAACTCAATACTTTTCCTGTTCGACTCTCCATTACAGCGACCATAACTTCGTCCGCCTCAACACTTTGTTTCATTTGGTCTGCCATGAGTTCAACACGTCTTTGAAGGGCAAGGGGGATATTGAGATGTAAATCTAGCCCGTCTACACGTTGCATTTTGATGCTGTTCTTGTCATGAATCACTGTACCGATGACATCACGTTTACCTTGGAAATAGCCGTTCTTTTTGGAAGTAATATGTTTTTCATAGGCACTTTCCAGACCCTTCTTCCCTTTGGGACGTGTATATTTTCCATCACTATTGTCTCCCACGTATCCTAAAATGGGGCTAAGTACATCAGCAAGTGGGAAACGTCTGCTTTCCCCGTTTTCGATGATATCCAAACCAAAGACAACCTGTACACCATTATGGGTTTTTATGGAACGAAAGACATCCATTTTTCTCAGTTTATAAGAGAGTGCTTTCAGTTGCATCGCAGAACGCGCATTGATGGTTTTAGAGAGAATGATATTACCGCTTCTCTCCTTTCCTTTATGATCTTTAAATTTTTGAAGCAGGGTTATTTCCGGAATACCGCTATAAATGCTGAAAAGTTTGACAAAAAGAGGCTTTTTATCGGGGACAATACTCGCACCTCGTATCACAGCCTGATAGGTTTTACGTGAATTACTGAGTGTATAATCATCTGCTGAAATAATAGATCCGCGAAATGAACGGTCGTAAATGGTATTATGATCACTGGGTATACGTCTGTCTGAAGAGATAGTTTTTAGTACAGAAAATAGGAAAATAAACATAACAGCCACCAAGAGCAAAAAAAGGAAAGTAATTTTGTTCTTTCTTTGAAGTATTGCTTTATTTTGTATTTCTTTATCCATATTTCCCTCTTAATAGAGTGTAATTTTATCAAAGTTATCTATTAAATCTGATAAAATACTAATTAATATAGAACAAAAGAGATTTAGATGATAGACAAACCCCTTTTTGCCGGCGTAATGGTACTCTTAACACTTTCACTGGTGATGAGCTATTCTCTCTCTGCTTATACGGTTCTGCATTTTAACTATACAGATTTTCATTTCTTCTTACGACAAGGCATGGCCATTCTTATAGGTTTTGTTACGATGGTCATTTTAAGTAAACTCGATCCGGATAAATGGTTTTCAAGAGTGGGCATGGGACTCTTTATTCTTTTTTTTATACTTATGATAATGATGCAGTTTTTACCTTCTTCTTTGGTGAATGCTGTAGGAGGAGCGAAACGGTGGATACATTTAGGACCGATGTCCATAGCTCCTGTTGAGTTTTTTAAAGTAGGGTTTGTTTTTTTCCTGTCTTGGAGTTTTGCCCGTAAATTACTCGACAAGACCAAAATGGGATTTCGTGAAGAGATACAGGCTTTTGCACCGTATCTTTTTGTTTTTTTAGTGGCTGTAGTTATTATTGCCGTATTTCAAAAAGATTTGGGTCAGGTGGTGGTATTAGGCGGTACACTGATGGTGCTATTTTTGTTTATCGGGAGTTCGTTGAAGTTCTTTTTTATGTTGCTTTCTGGTGTTTTTTCAGCATTCATAGGACTTATCTTTTTCGCACCTCACCGTATGGCTCGTATTAAAAGCTGGTGGGGAACAGTGCAGGACAACATACTCTCTGTGTTGCCCTTTGAGTCCGTCCAATCCCTTCGTGTCGAAGCCGGAAAAGAGCCTTATCAGATATCCAATTCTTTAAATGCTATTCATAATGGCGGAATATGGGGCGAAGGGCTTGGGAATGGCCAGTTTAAATTGGGATACCTAAGCGAAGTACATACCGACTTTATTTTGGCCGGAATCACTGAGGAGTTAGGGTTTCTTGGCCTTACTTTGGTGACATTGACTATGCTTTTTATAATATTTCGTATTTTCAAGATAGCCTCTAAAGTCAAAAACCCTATGTATTACCTGTTTTCTATAGGAGCAGGGCTACTTATAGCATTTGCTTTTATTCTCAACTCCTATGGGATTTCGGGCATTACCCCTATTAAAGGGATTGCTGTACCATTCTTGAGTTATGGAGGCTCTCACATCTGGGCGGCGTGTATTGCCATAGGTATGGTACTGATGGTGTCTAAAAAAGTACCAAGAGACAGTGAAGGCCGCATAAAATGAGTATCGTGATGACAGGTGGTGGAACGGGTGGACACCTGGCCATCATCAAGGCGGTTAAAGAGCATCTTCAGGACGAAGAGCTTATTTACATTGGCTCAACCAAGGGTCAGGACAAGCAATGGTTTGAAAATGATGATGACTTTGTATACAAATACTTTTTAGAAACAAGAGGCGTTGTTAATCAGGGTACATTAGGGAAAATGAAATCTCTTTTGATGATGACTAAGGCAACCAGACAAGCCATCAGGATTTTAAGAAAACATAAGCCAAAAGTGATTTTTTCAGTAGGGGGTTTTTCGGCTGCTTCCACTGCGTTTGCAGCCAAAATATTGCGTATTCCTTTGGTGATACATGAACAAAATGCAGCCCTTGGTTCGCTCAATAAGTTTCTCAAACCCTATGCAACTGCTTTTATCTCTTCGTATCTGAATGAGAGTCCCATTAAAGCATATCCGATTAAACACATATTTTTTGAGAATGCCCACATCCGCGACAAGATCAACACCATCATTTTTCTTGGGGGCTCGCAAGGTGCAAAGGCTATCAATACACTGGCTTTGCAGATGGCAGCACAACTCAAAGAAAGAGGCATCAAAATTATCCATCAAGCCGGCCAAAATAACATTGATGAGGTGCAAAAAGCCTATGATGAATTAGGTATAGAGGCAGAAGTGTTTGGTTTTACAGACAGGCTGGCAGACTACATGAATGAAGCTGATTTTGCCGTAGCCCGCTCAGGCGCATCTACACTTTGGGAACTTAGCGCAACGGCTGTGCCTACGCTGTTCATTCCTTACCCTTATGCTGCGAGTGACCATCAGTTCTACAATGCGCAGTTTTTGGTAGAAAAAGATCTCGCGTGGATTATGAGAGAAAAAGAGATAGATGTACAAAAAGTACTGGCACTTTTAGATGAGAACTTGCAAGAAAGAAGTAAAGGACTTATGAAAATTGTCGAAAAAAATGGCAGTGAAAAGATAGCAGAATTGCTAACACGAATTTGACACGATTTTGCATTAATATGTCTCTATTATTTAATAAGGAGTGAGGGATGAAAAGATTTATGATGCTTTTGGCATCTGGCGTGGCAGTATTGGCGATGAGTGGATGTGGTGGCGGAGACAGTTCTGGAGGATATGTTCCTGTTGACGATGGTTTTACAACTTTATTTTTAGTGGATGAAAAAGGTTTGTCTTATGGTGGAGTGCCTTATATCTGTGATTCGATGAGTGCATGGAGTGAAACAGCTTCTAATGGAGAATTTTCCTTTTATGTTGGAGAGGAGTGTACATTTGATTTTATTGGACTTGAGGGCAATTATGATTATGATCCTGTTGTAGATCATATTGTGTATATTGTGGATGATCTTGATGGTGGAAAGGGCGATATCCCCTATGAATGTGTTTCTTTTGGTGTAAGCACAACCTATACAGATGGCAGTTTTTATTATGATACAGATGATAAGTGTGTTTTTGGTCTCTAAGATGTATGTATTTTGACAGTATCGCTCTATTCTAAGAGCGATACTGTCGCTAACTCCTCGGTTTTACCTCCCGATAACCACAATTTAGCTAAAATATCTCCAATTTATACAACACAAGACAGGATTATTTTATTATGGATATCAGAAAAGAATTTCTAGACTTTTTTCAAAGTAAAGGGCATGAGCTCATACCAAGTTCAGGACTTGTCCCCGACGATGCAACACTTATGTTTACCAACGCAGGGATGGTACAGTTTAAAAACATCTTCACAGGCGAAGCACCAATACCGGCCATACCTCGCGCCACCTCTTCACAAACCTGCCTAAGAGCAGGAGGAAAACACAATGACCTTGACAATGTAGGCTACACAGCACGTCACCACACACTTTTTGAAATGCTGGGTAATTTCTCTTTTGCTGACTACTTTAAAGAAGAAGCTATTGCGTATGCGTGGGAGTTCATTACAGGTAAAGCGTACTTAAATCTTCCTGTTGAAAAAATATGGGTCACAGTACACGAGAGTGACGATGAGGCAGAGGAGCTGTGGAAAAAACACATCGCAGCGGATCGCATCATCCGTTTTGGCGATGCAGACAATTTCTGGCAGATGGGTGATACAGGTCCTTGTGGTCCCTGCTCGGAAATCTTTTATGATCAGGGCGCGGAAAACTTTGGCGGCCCCGAAGACAAAATGGGCGGCGAGGGAGATAGATTTTTAGAGATTTGGAATCTGGTATTTATGCAGTATGATCGTGATGAGACAGGTAAATTGAACCCGCTTCCAAAGCCGAGCATCGATACAGGTATGGGGTTGGAGCGTGTGGTTGCCATAAAAGAGGGTAAGTTGAATAATTACCACTCGTCACTTTTTATGCCGTTTCTGGACAAGATCGGTGAGCTTGTAGGGTCGCCGTATGACTACGATGAGCCAAACTCTGCTTCCTACCGTGTCATTGCTGATCACTTGCGTTCTTGTTCTTTTTTGCTTGCACAGGGCGTGAACTTTGACAAAGAGGGGCGTGGGTATGTACTTCGCCGTATTATGCGCCGTGCTATTCGCCATGGATATTTATTGGGATTGCGTGAACCGTTTATGTATAAACTGGTCGATACATTAGTGGCACTGATGGGCGAACAGTATGACTATCTACCCGGTAAATCTGAATCTATCAAAACCTCTATGAAAATGGAAGAAGAACGTTTCTTTGATACCATTGAAGCAGGGATAAAACTCTTTAATGAAGAACTTGAAAATACCTCTGATGTGTTCAATGGTGAAGTAGCGTTTAAACTGTATGACACATATGGTTTCCCTCTTGATCTTACAGAAGATATGCTTCGTGAGAAAAACATCAAACTTGACATCGATGCATTTGATGCGAAAATGCAAGCACAAAAAGCACAGTCTAAGGCCAACTGGAAAGGTACAGGTGATGCTGTCGAAACAGGTGACTTTAAACTTCTTAAAGAGCAGTTCGATACCAATGTATTTGTTGGCTACGAAAGTACAAGGACTCAGGCAAAAGTGTTGGCACTGCTCGATGAGGACTTTAAGCAAGCAGAGAGTATTGAGGCTAAAGGCTGGGTACTTTTGGACAAAACGCCATTTTATGCTGAGTCAGGGGGGCAAACTGGAGATAGAGGTACGTTAAATGGCACAGTAAAAGTGCTAGATACTCGAAAATTTTTAGATATGAACCTCTCAGAGATCAAAGGTAAACTCAGTGTAGGTGACGAGGTAGAGGCTGTCGTAGACATCAGCCGTGCTGAGATAGAAAAACACCACTCCGCCACACACTTGCTTCATGCTGCGCTAAGAGACATCTTGGGAGACCATATCTCTCAAGCGGGTTCACTCAATGACGACAAAAGACTGCGTTTTGATTTTTCTCATCCACAGGCGATGACTGCTGATGAAATAAATAAAGTAGAAGCATGGGTCAATGATAAAATCAGTAGAGCCGTACCGGCAAAAACACAGATTATGAGCATAGAAGAAGCGAAAAACACAGGCGCCATGGCACTTTTTGGCGAGAAGTATGGTGATGAAGTGCGTGTGGTAAGTATGGGCGATGCCTCTACAGAGCTTTGTGGGGGAACGCATGTGTCAAACGTATCCCAAATAGGACTGTTTATGATCACCAGAGAGTCTGGAGTGAGTGCAGGAGTGAGACGTATAGAAGCCGTTTGTGGAAATGCGGCCGTAGAAGCTGTTAAAGCTTTAAGAGATGAGCTTTTGGAAATAAAATCAGAACTTAAAAATGTGAATCCCTTGGCAGGTATAGCTAAACTCAAAGAACAGATAAAAATACTCAAGGGTGAGTTAAGCTCAGCCATGAGTTCCAGTCAAAAAGAGTTACGCGCGGTTGAAGTCAATGGTATCAATGTCATCGTTGAGGAAGTGGATAATGGTGACATTAAAGCGATGATAGATGATCTTAAAAACAAGTATGACAACATTGCTGTGATGCTATTCATGAAAAAAGAGGATAAAGTGATGCTTGCCGCAGGTTCTAAAAACACGGTCATCAAAGCAGGAGACTGGATAAAATCCATCGCTCCTATCGTGGGTGGTGGCGGTGGCGGACGTCCTGACTTTGCACAAGCAGGCGGAAAAGATCCAAGTAAGATTACAGCAGCCATAGAAGAGTCAAAAGTATATTTGAGTGCAATCCTGGAAGGTGGAAACTAGTATGACAGAATTATTTAGCAATTATGGACATTGGATAGTCTTTTTACATGTACTATCTGCTTTTATTTGGGTAGGCGGTATGATAGCGATTCGCGTGGCGGTGCATCCTGTTATTGGGCGAGGCGGAGTGACTGCATGGCAGATGCTTCAAAGTGATGTTATGTCTTCTATACTGATACCAAAACAGAGACTGGGTATCACCTTGCAGATTACAGGCAGGCTATTTAATCTTGTGATGCCTTTTATTGTGATTTTATTTGCTACAGGTTTAATCATGGCGATAGCTACAGGGGGACATCACAGCGACTTAAAGTCACTCTTTCTTTCCAAAGAGATACTGTGGACCATTATGGCAGTAAATTACACCTATATGTACATCAAACGTGCAAAAGCATGGAGGCTATTTTCTCAAGGTAGTATTGCAGAGGCTAAAGCACAATTGGGATTGATCCCGAATTTACTTTTACCAATCAATATTGTTTTAGGCATCATAGCGTTATGGTTAGGTGTATCTCTTAGAGGGCTTTAGTCAGTGGGCAGTGAAAAAGGAGTCAACAGCAGTGGAATGATTTGTCTTTGCTCTTCTTCGCAGAGTAGGGCCTTGTTGCTCCGCAACTTTGGCATTGACTTTGTTCAAAAGTCCACAGAATATGATGAAGAACAGATCACAACCTCAGAAGCTAAAGATTTTGTCTACACTGCCAGCAAAGGCAAGCTCGAAGCTGCTGTTCGTGAGTTTGGCTTGGAAATGCCTCTTCTTTGTGCTGACACTGTCATAGCAGCGTCTAATGGAAGTATTTTACGTAAAGCCAAAGATATAGAGGATGCAAGACGTATTTTAAATATACAAAGCGGTTCGATTATTTCTATCATCTCTTCAGTACACTATAGATCTAAAGCACTTCTCTTTTCAGACATTTCAGCTACCCATTACCATTTTGCCCCTTTTGAAAAAAATGATCTGGAAGCGTATCTTGAAAGTGGATTATGGCAAGGAAAAGCGGGTGCTTGTATGGTTGAAGGATTTTGTCAAAAGTATATCAAGTCAGTAGACGGATTTGAGAGTACAGCAATGGGTTTGCAGGTTGAGTGTTTAATCCCATGGATAAAGGTTGGAAGTTAATATGTATGAAAATGAATTAAAAGCCCTCGAAAAGGCGGGACGATTTAGAGAGCGTAAACTCTTTGATGACACTTTGGAAGATTTGGCTTCTAATGATTATTTGGGGTTATCGAGTAACAAAAAACAGTTCAAGAAGGCCGTAAAACTTGTTAATGAGTATAAGACCCTGAGCTCTAAAGCCAGTATGCTGGTAAATGGGTATCATCCGATTCACCGTATTTTTGAATTGGCCATGGCTGAGTATAACGGTTTTGAAGAAGGACTTGTTGTCGGGTCCGGGTTCCTTGCCAATATGGCGCTCATAGAAGCTCTTGTGCGAAAGGGCGACATGCTTTTTATGGATGAAGAGTATCATGCCTCTGGTGTGATGGCTGCGCAACTTTTGGGCGACAGGGTCGTAATTTTCTCCCATAATGATGTAGATGATTTGAAAGAAAAGTTGGCATTACATCCTGCTCATAGACAGATTATCGCCGTGGAGGGCGTCTACTCCATGGGAGGCGATTTTTGTAAAAAAGAGATCTTTGAGCTTGCAGATGAGGTAAAGGCGTTGCTGATTGTAGATGAAGCGCACAGTGCAGGGGTATTAGGATTAAAGCTATTGGGTATCTTTGAGTACTATGGCATTAAGATAAACCAGAGACATATAAAAATGGGTACACTGGGCAAGGCTTACGGCTCTTATGGTGCATATATTCTGGCTTCAAAAGAGATTATCAGTTTTTTGGTAAACAGGGCAAAACCCATTATATACTCCACGGCACCTTCTGTGTTCGATACAGCACTGGCACTGGTCAATATAGAACATATACGTAAAAATGCAGAGAAATATACCAAAAAGATCTTAGAACGGCAAACGGCTGTAAGAAAAGATATGGGCATCATTTGCCAAAGTCTCATAGTCCCTATAGAAATGCCAAGCAATGAGCATGCACTATATGTACAAAAGGGATTGATGGCTCAAGGCTATTTGGTGGGAGCTATACGCCAGCCAACAGTCAAGAGAGCTATCGTGAGAGTGATACTTAATTTAAGTGTATCCACACAGAAGATTCGGCATGCATTGGCACTCATTAGTCATAACTCGGTACAATAATGTTTAATTATAAGGGGTTTTGCAGTGTTCAATAGTTTAATCAAAGGTTCCATTATTTTAGCGATGGTATTTGGTGTAGCGCTTACTGCAGCCTTTATATATGCCTATGAAGAGGTATCTTTGGATGCCGATAAACTTATCAATTACAAACCCGAAACCTCTTCGATTATTTACGACAGAAATGGCGAGAAGTTAGCGTATGTCTTTAAAGATCAACACCGTCTTTATGCACGTTATGATGAGATTCCCGGATATCTTGTTGAGGGGCTTGTTGCGATGGAAGATACAAGGTTCTTTGAACATAACGGTGTCAACCCTGATGCCATTCTAAGGGCCATAGTAAAAGATATTCAGGCGGGAAAATTTGTCGAGGGCGGAAGTACGATTACGCAACAGCTCATCAAAAATAAACTTCTTTCAAACGAAAAGAAACTTGCACGTAAGCTCAAAGAAGCTATTTTGGCATTGAAAATAGAGCATGAACTGAGCAAAGAAGATATCCTTGAGCGTTATTTCAACGAGATATCTTATGGCAATAACTACTTTGGCGTAAAAACAGCAGCAAACGGATATTTCCATAAAGACCTCAGTGAACTGACACTCAAAGAGGCAGCTATTTTGGTCGGTCTGCCGAATGCACCAAGCTATTATAATCCTCTCAAGCACTATAAGCGGGCTTTGGACCGTGGCAATAATGTACTTTATCGCATGAAAAGTATAGGATGGATTACTCAGGACGATTACCTCAAGGCAGTCAAAGAGTCCCCGAAGATATACAAAACATCCCTAACGCAAAATATTGCCCCAGGTATTGTAGATGAAGTGCTGAGACGTTTTAAAGGAAAGCTTGGCGATATCCGTACCGGCGGTTATGAGATTTATACCACTATAGATATGAAACAACAGGCCATAGCGAAAGAAGCAGTGGATTTTGTCTACCATAAAGCATTAAAGAAATACAAAGAGAATGCCAAAACATCGACCTTGAGTGCAGGATTTGTGGCAGTGGAGAATAAGACAGGAGATATTTTGGCAATGGTGGGAGGAACAGATTATAAAAAATCTGCCTTTAACCGTGTAACGCAGTCAAAACGTCAGCCCGGATCTGCTTTTAAACCTTTTATCTACCAAACGGCTTTAGATATGGGATATAACCCCGCAACTCCTTTGACTGATCTGGCAAGAACTTTCCAGTACTATGATAATGGCAAACCCAAAGTCTGGTCGCCCAAGAATTATGAAGGTGATTATAAAGGATTTGTCTCATTCAGAGAAGCGTTAGTACATTCACGTAACTTGGCGACCATAAACCTGGTATCTGATTTGGGTGTCAGTACTATTCGTAAAAGATTGGCGTTTTTAGATGTACCTCACATCCCTAGAGACATGTCAATCGCACTTGGAAACCTTGGCTTGAGTCCGCTTAAAATGGCACAGATATTTTCAGTATTTGCAAATAAAGGACATATGGTAGAACCAAGGTTGGTCAGCAAAATTATCTCTAAGGAGGGTGCAGTGATTTATGAAACACGCCCTAAGGAGATAGAAGGTTTTACAACGCCTGAACAAGCATATCTTATGACAGATGTGCTAATGGATGTTATAAAAAGGGGTACAGGTAGAAATGCACAGGTAGATGGCATAGAACTTGCCGGGAAAACAGGGACAACCAATAATAACGTAGATGCATGGTTCTGTGGATACTCTCCTACTATAGAAGCCATCGTATGGCTGGGAAGAGATGACAATAAACGCATAGGACGCGGTGCAACCGGAGGGGCATTGGCTGCACCGGCTTTTGCTTATTATTTTAAAAAATTATTAAAGCTGTATCCTGATACCAAACGTACATTTGATATACCTCAAGGGGTATTTAGGGGTGAATACGAAGGAAGAATGGAACTTTATACAGAGCACTCTCCTTTCCCGGAAATTCAAAAAAAAGAAGCACCATCCGAAGAAGATACCTATAGCGAAATGCTGGAAGAAGATATTGAAATTACTGAGGATATTGATCCAGATGGTGGAGAGATAGAAATGGCTCCTACAATCAATATTGATGAAGAGCCTGTCTATGAGGATGAAACAGATGTATCTGCCCAGATGCATGAGGGTGAAGCAGAAGTATCTGGCGAAGAGATAGAATATGAGGAGAATGAAGATGAAGGTGACCCCTTGCATCCTGAGAGAAAAGTACCTTCGGCGCCTGTTTCCAATGACAGCGGGACATTATTTTAGAATAAGCATTGCTTTATGCCCTTAACTTAGTGGCAAACAGCAACAGCAGGTAAAAAATCAGATAATTTTTGGAAAGTTATAGAATTTGTATCCCCAAAAAGAGAGGGAATACAATAGAGAAGAGTTTAACAAGAGTAAGTAGACATAAATTCAAATGCTGTTGGTCTAGCTTCATCAGGCCAAATTTGTCTTTCAAACTGGTAGTGCTGATACGCTTCAATAAACTCTTCAGTAAAGACAGGTTTCATAAATTCATGATCTTCAATAAGATCTTCAATTGCTTCTCTTAGTGTGTGAGGCATTTGAGGGATTTTTTTCTCTCTAATTTCATCAAGCGAAAGTTCAAAGAGATCTTCATCCATCGGCCCAACAGGTATATATTTGTTTTTGATTCCGTCAATTCCGGCCATCATCAATACTGCAAAACAAAGGTATGGGCATGAAGAAGAGTCAGGAAATCTAGTCTCTATTCTTGTGGCCATTTCACTTGCACCATAAGGAATACGACAAGCTGCAGATCTGTTCTGGCTGGAGTACGTCAGGATAGACGGGGCTTCAAATCCAGGTATAAGTCTTTTGTAGGAGTTTGTACTTGGGTTTGTAATAGCAGATACAGCTTTGGCATGCTTGAAAATACCACCAAGATAATGGAGCGCCATCTCACTGAGGTTTGCATATTCACCTTGTTTGTAAAAAAGGTTTTTGCCATCTTTCCAAATAGACTGGTGTACGTGCATTCCACTGCCGTTGTCTCCAAGGAGTGGTTTTGGCATAAATGTAGCAGTTTTACCGTTGAGGTGTGCCACCATTTTTACTACATATTTGTATTTTTGAACGTTATCTGCTGCTTCAATCATCGTACTGAATTTAATTCCGATTTCGCCTTGGCCTTGCGCTACTTCGTGATGGCCAAGCATAACTTCAAGACCTACTTCTTCAAGAAGTAACATCATTTCAGCTCTAAGGTCTACCATGGAGTCCGTAGGCATAACTGGGAAGTATCCGCCTTTTGTACCTGGTCTGTGACCCATGTTTCCATTTTCATACGCAGTGTCACTGCTCCATCCACCCTCTTCGGTATCGACTCTGAAATACGCACTGTTTACATCATCTCTGAATTTTACATCATCAAAAACAAAAAATTCATTTTCAGGACCAAAGAAGGCAACATCACCGATACCCTGTTCTGCGAGATATTCTAATGATTTCTTGGCAATGGATCTTGGACATTTTTCATAAAGTTCATTTTTGTAGATATCATAGACATCACAGATAACGATGATTGTACTATCAGCAGTGAAAGGATCGAGAAACGCAGTATCTATATCTGGTTTAAGAAGCATATCTGATTTGTGTATCGGCTGCCATGCATCAATAGAAGAGCCATCAAACGGAAGACCTGATTCTAGCATTTCTACAGGTACAGCACTCATTCTGTAGCTAATATGATGCCATGCACCTTTAATGTCCGTAAACCTAAAGTCTACAAACTCTACTTCATTTTCTTCACAATATTTATAAAACTCATCTGTGTTATTGACAAACTTACCCATGTACGCTCCTAAATTTAATTTTATTGGAGCATTATAACCATTTAACAATTAAGATGTTTCATAGTTGTTGTCTAAAAATTAATCAATTTACGATCTCTTTGTTCAAATGTGGCGGCTTTAGTGTATCCGACTGATTTTGCAAGAGAAATGACTTCCTCATAGGCAAAACCGATTTGTTCAACTGAATGGGCATCTGAAGAAAAAGTAATGGGGATGTCAAGTGCATATGCTTCTTCGAGCAAGGCACGTGAAGGATAAATTTCTCCTATAGGTTTGCGCAAGCCCGCAGTGTTAAGTTCAAGTACCATGTTTGATTTTTTGATGGCACGCAGTGCATTTTTGGCAAGTAAGCGAGTGTCTTGTTTTGGCATGAATTTAAATACTTTGATGAGGTCAAGATGTCCTACAATATCAAACTTTCCAGATTTTGCCATGGCTTCAGTGGCTTCAAAATAGGCTTGCCATATCTCATCTATATTTTTGTTTTTCCATCCTCCCATGAACTCCGGATTGTCAAAGCTCCATTTGTCAATAAAGTGCACAGAGCCTATAAGATAGTCCACCTCTGCATTTAATACCCTTTCATCCATATGGCCCGGCAGATAATCGACTTCATAGCCTAGGAGTATCTTTATGTCGCTTTTATATGTTTCTTTTATGCTAAGAATATCCCTGGTATAGTGTTCCATCTCTTCAAAAGCCAAACGGTAATGGGGGTCAAAATCCATAGGAGCATGTTCAGAAAAACCGTAAATATCAATGCCCAGTTCTATGGCTTTTAGGATGTACTCATCAACAGTACCTTCGGCGTGGTTGCAACGTGTTGTGTGATTGTGTAAGTCTATTCTCATATAAAATTCTTTGTTTATTGTTAGTTTAGCATAAAACTTGGTCTTGCAAAGATAATTAGCCATTCATAAATTATTTTTTGACTTTTTTTTGACTTTTTTATCTTATAGTGTAGCTATGTGATTAGAAAAGTATTATTTTATGTATTTTAATCATCATATCGTATTGAAAAAGCCAAACTTATTGCGAGATAAGGACGGAAAGCCATGGGTCTCTAGTAGGTTGCCAGGTTACCAATAGGATTGTATCCTCTCTGAGGAGTACATCCTCTTTTTTTCTATGATGAACTTTTATTTTATAGGAACTAAATTATGACCAATTATATGAATATCACACAATTAAACTTACTTAAATTAGAAAACAAAAAGTCTCTTGAGAGTGTGCTAAGCAAAGTACGTCATGCAAATCCAAAGAATTTTTCTCTAGAAGAGAAGGTGATAGAGATATTTGCTGCATCGCTTTTAGCACATGGAAAAGATAGAAATCAAATGCGTCAAATAGCACAAATCAGTAAAATTTTAGGACAGTCTTTAGGACACGGTTTAACGTATTGCGAGAAGCTTGAACAGGCCGCAAGAATTTATGATGTCGGTAATGTTATGATTTGTCGGGAAATATATCAGAAAGATGAAAAGCTAACTTTTGAAGAATTTGAAGCTATTAAGTATCATACGTTTATGGGAAAGGATCTTTTAGAGGTTCAAAATTTGCCTACAACAGACTTGGCAGCTGTCATTTCTGAGGGACATCATGAATGGTGGGATGGTGGAGGATATCCTTCACAAAAAAAGAATAAAGAAATAGATATAGCTTCACGTATAGTGGCAGTGGCAGATACCGTGAGCGCACTCTTTAGACAAAGACCAGGTCGAAATGCATGGGAATATAAAAATATTTTAGAGTATGTGGAGGGAAGAAGCGGCATACAGTTTGATCCGGATGTAGTAGACGTATTTCTTATTAATCAAGATGCGATACATGAAATCTTGCTTGTAGATTTAGAGCATGCGCCAAGTGAATGGTACGCTTAATTTTTAGAAAAAACCTATTTTTTACCACTAATAGGATAGAATAAAAGCAAAATTAACCCTCTTTTATTCTAGGAAAAAAATGACATTACAAAACAAAGTAGAACTTTTAGCACCAGCAGGTAACTTAGAGAAGATGAAAATTGCTCTAAACTATGGTGCTGACGCTGTATATGGAGGTACAAGTACTTTTTCATTACGTATACGTTCAGGTAAAGAGTTCGACATGGACGCCTATGCTGAGGGTATAGCTTATGCCCATGCACGAGGCAAAAAAGTGTACTCAACGGTTAACTCATTCCCTTTTAACTCGCAACTAAAACTCTATGAAAACCATATTGCCAAGATAGCTGAACTTAAACCGGATGCATTGATTGTCTCTAGCCCAGGTGTAGTAAAAATAGCCCATCGCGTTGCGCCTGATATTCCTATCCACCTTTCTACACAGGCCAATGTGATGAATGCAATGGATGCAGAGGTTTATTATGATTTAGGGGTAAAACGTATTATTGTTGCCCGTGAGATATCTTTGAAGGATTGCGAAGCAATTAAAACACATTTGCCTGACTTGGAACTTGAGATTTTTGTGCATGGTTCGATGTGTTTTGCTTATTCAGGACGTTGTCTCATCTCTTCGCTGCAAACGGGGCGTGTACCCAACCGCGGATCTTGTGCTAATGACTGTCGTTTTCCTTATGAGATCTACGCGCACAATCCTGAATCTGGAACCACATTCAGACTGGACGAAGAAGAGGGTATCGGTACGTACATTATGAATGCCAAAGACATGAATATGGCATCGCACGTAGATGAAATACTAAAGTCAGGGGTCATAGACTCATTGAAGATTGAAGGACGTACCAAGTCTCCTTATTATGCGGGCGTGGTAACAAAAGCCTACCGTCATGCGATAGATGACTACTATGCCAACGACTTTGATGAAACGCGTTATCAACGTGAACTTGGCACCACACAGAACCGTGGATTTACCGATGCCTATTTGCTCTCGCGTCCTTTTGAGAGAAACAATACAGAGTCCAATGACTTTTCCATGCAGTACGGTACCCATCAGGTAGCAGGACTGGTCAGTGAAGATGGACTCTCATGGAAATGTAAAGATAAAACGTGCATAGGGGACTCTGTAGAGATAGTTTTACCCGTTGGCGCAACTATTGAGATGGCAGACAATGATATTGGTAAGATAGATGAGGTAAATGGACAGTATTGGCTGACATTCAAGAAGATGCTCTCTACGTCGGGTAAAGAGTTTGAGTGCATCCACTCTGGTGATTTACATGATATTCTCTTACCTACTCAATTGCCAAGCTATACTATCTTGAGACGCAAGATAGATGAGGCATTAGAAAAGAAGGGCCTAGCGGAGAGCTCAACACCTATGAGGCAAGAACAAGAGAGTAAAAATAATTAAGGATATAAAATGAAATTTGTATCAATCGTAATGGAAAGTAAAAGTGACTATAGCATTATGTCTGAGTGTTCAGAAACATTGAAAAAGTTTGGTGTGCTGTATGAGCTTATTATCTCTTCAGCGCACAGAAGTCCTGAGAGAACTAAAACCTATGTCAAAGAAGCAGAAGCTAAAGGTGCGCAAGTGTTTATAGCAGCATCAGGTATGGCTGCCCACCTTGCGGGTGCATTAGCAACCTCTACGACTAAGCCAGTACTTGGCGTACCTATAGAAAGTGGAGCACTTAAGGGTGAAGATTCACTTCTTTCTACTGTGATGATGCCAGCTGGTATGCCAGTAGGAACACTTGCCATAGGCATAGCAGGCGCAATTAATGCCGCGTATCTGGCTATACAAATCATGGCACTGCAAGATGATGAACTTAGAGTAAAACTTCAAGAAGACCGCATAAGCAAAGCAAAAAAAGTAGAGCTTGACTCTTCAGAGATTGAAACAATACTTTAAAATATATTTGAATAGGTAAGGAAAAAGTATGGAACTCCAGTTAAAAAATATCGGAATGATAAAAGAAGCAAATTTAAAGCTTGATGGGCTTACTGTGATTGCTGGAGAAAATAATACTGGGAAGAGTACAGTAGGTAAACTTTTATTTTCTATTATTAAGGCAAGTAGTAGATATAAGGAAGATTTAGAGGAAAGTAAAGAAGAAAAAATATTTTCATTAATTGAAAAAAATTATTTTCAATTAAGACGAAAAATGGATTTTTCTGAAAATATAGAATTAAGAAAATTACTGTATCCTCCCAAATTTAAGAGAGATATAGAACAAACTTCACTTAATCATGCTATTCAAGAAAGATTTAAAACTCTTGATGCTATGAAACAGCAATCCCTATTTGATATTGAAGTAGATAATAGTAATCATGTCTCGTATTTGTCTGATGTCGAAAAAAGATTATTGGACTTGAAAAAAATATCAATGACTCAAGAAAATAAAACAGAAGCACAAAAAAGAGCATTTAAAAAAGTTTTAATCTCTGAGTTCAAAGGAAAAATATCTAATCAGAATCATCTTGACGAAAAATCGGAAATTAAAATATTTGAAGGTGAAAATCAAATACTTGATATAATTGTGCACAATAATAAAATAGAAGAGTTTAATATTTTTGATGAATTATATTTTTCTGATTCTACTTTTATTGAAAGCCCAGTATTATTACAATTATCAGAAGCTATTGACAATTCAAAAACTTACTTTGAAGAAATAGATAAAGATGAAAAAATTATGCATAATAGAAGACCAAATACAACTCTTCATATAAAAGATTTGATAGAGAAAATGAAAGAATCTGCTTATTCTGAAGATTTTTTTGATGTAGAGATTTTTTTTAGTGATTTTGATATTGAGGCACTATTAGATAAGTTGTCAGATATTATGAATGGTAATATTAAATATAATAAAAAAACAAAAGATTTTATGTATGTATCTACAGGTGGAAAAACATTTGATAGTTTAAATACAGCAACAGGGATTAAAGCATTTGGAATTATACAGATGCTGATTAAAAGTGGTTTTATTAATCAAAGATCATTATTAATTCTTGATGAACCTGAAGTACATCTTCATCCTAAATGGCAAATAAAATATGCAGAATTCATTATTGAATTAGTTAAAAATGATATAAATGTACTGGTGACTTCTCATAGTCCATATATGATTGAAGCTTTACAAAGATATAGTGAAGATATAGCTATGAATAGAAATTTTTATTTAGCAAAAGACGAATCTATATTAAAGATTGATAATAGTAATTCAGAAACACTTTATCAAATATTTAAAAAGCTATCAGAACCTTTTGAAACATTTGAAGAAATGGATAGTAAGGCATTTATGAATGTCTGATATTGAACACTTAGTACGAAAATATACTACCTTCAACGATAGTTTTAAGAAGACAAGTTATGATAGTGAAAATGATGAGTATCTTTGTAATGATGAAAGTCAAAAAGTTATCAATTTTGATGCTATATTAGAAGATAAATATCCTAATTCAGACGATAGACCAAAATCATTTGATGCTATTTATATAGATGGCATAAATATTTATTGTATAGAATTTAAAAATCAAATACCAAGAGATATTAATAATGCGGATATTCAAGGAAAATTAGAGCAAGGGAAAAAAGAATTGGATATTTTATTGTCTGCAGAGAATATTCAAAAAAATGATTATATTTTTATTTACTGTGTTGTGTATAAGAAATGCACTGAACCTAGAGATAGTTATAAATGTGGAATAGGTAAAGGTGCTATAAAATTTGGTTTGGAAAAATATAACAATCTGGTAGATCATATTTTTACAAATAATGTAGAATTTTTTGCAGAACAATTTAAAAAGAAAACAGAAAGGGAGTTAGCATGCTAACATTTAGTGAACTGCTACTAAAGCTACAGCAATATTGGGCAGAGCAGGGGTGTAATATTGTACAGCCTTACGACATACCTTCAGGTGCAGGGACATTTCATCCTTCTACACTGCTTAGAAGTTTAGACTCTCAGCCTTGGTCTGCTGCCTATGTAGCACCATCCCGCCGTCCGACAGACGGACGCTATGGGGAAAACCCTAATCGTCTCGGCGCATACTATCAGTTTCAGGTGCTTATTAAGCCTAGTCCTGACAATATTCAAGAGCTTTACTTAAGGTCCTTGGAATACTTAGGGCTTAACCTGCAAGAGCATGATATCCGCTTTGTAGAGGACAACTGGGAGTCCCCAACCTTAGGTGCCTGGGGTCTTGGTTGGGAGGTATGGCTTGATGGTATGGAAGTGACACAGTTTACATATTTTCAGCAGGTTGGAGGCATCGCTTGTGATCCTGTAGCCGTAGAAATCACCTATGGTACAGAGAGACTTGCAATGTATTTACAAGGTGTAGATTCAGTCTATGACCTTGTATGGAACCGCATGGGTGACAGAGTCACAACGTATGGCGATGTACACAAGGAGACAGAGTATGAATTTTCCAAATATCATTTTGAAGTGGCAACTATCGAGAAGCTTCTGAGACACTTCGAGGATGCAAGCCAAGAGTGTAGGCTTTGTATGGATGCAGGATTGCCTCTTCCTGCCTATGACCAGTGTATGATAGCATCACATGCATTTAATGTACTGGATGCCAGAAAAGCGATTTCCCAAGCCCAGAGGCAGAACTATATTTTTAAAGTAAGAGAGCTTTCTGTTGGGTGTGCAGAACTGTATAAAGCCCAAGAAGAAGAACGTAATATACGAGTGAGATCTTAAGTGTTGATTGAAAAACTAATCACTTCGAGTTTGAAAATGGGAGTTATCGCAGGTGGGCAGTTGGGTAAAATGCTTATCCAGGAGGCGAGCAAATGGGATATAGAGACGTATGTGTTGGATCCTGATGAAGCATGTTCCGCAAGAGGCATATCTTCTGCCTATGTCAAAGGAGATTTTACTGATTTTGACACTGTTTATGAGTTTGGAAAGCTTGTAGATATCTTGACGTTTGAGCTTGAAAATGTCAACATAGAAGCACTTCAAAAGCTAAAAAAAGAGGGCTGTCGTGTGGTTCCAGATCCAGATATTTTAGCACTCATACAAGACAAGGGACTTCAAAAAGAATTTTATCATAAGTGCAATATACCTACATCATCTTTTGCATGTTATCAAAATAAAGATGAGATAGAAGAAGCGATAAAAAATGCGCAACTCACTTATCCTTTTGTGCAGAAGATACGAAAAGGTGGCTATGACGGACAAGGTGTGGCACTTATCAATTCTTGTGATGATACCTTACTGGATGGTAGCTCCATGGTTGAGCAAAAAGTGGATATAGATAAAGAGGTAGCAGTCATAGTTGCAAGAAACAGCTTAGGTGAAGTACGTTGTTTTCCTGCGGTGGAAATGATCTTTAGTGCACAGACCAATCTAGTAGAAGAGATAATTTGCCCCGCAAAGATAAGCCAGCAGGATGCCCAGAAGTCCAAAGAGCTTGCCGTTGAGATTATAGAAAAACTGGAGATGGTTGGGCTTTTGGCTGTTGAGTTTTTTATAGATAAGCGTGGCGAGATACTTGTTAACGAAATAGCTCCAAGACCTCATAACAGCGGACACCACACCATGGAAAGTGTTGTAACCTCCCAGCTAGAACAGCAACTTCGTGCGATACTCGGTCTTCCACTGGGAAGTACAGAGTTAAAGATGTCCACAGTGATGCTAAATCTTTTGGGCGACCCAGGGTATTATGGCAAAGTGTTGTATGAAGGGTTTGCTGAATGCTTGGCAATTGAAGGTGTAAAAATACATCTTTATGGTAAAAAAAGTACAAGACCGTACAGAAAAATGGGACATATAACGATACTTTCAGATTCCATCGAAGGCGCATTAAAAAAGGCAGATAAGGTTAAAAATTTGATAAAGGTAAAATCATGGGAAAAGTAGTAGTGAGTATTGTTATGGGGTCCGATTCTGATTTGGGGGTCATGAAAGAAGCTGCTGAGATTTTGGAACAATTTAAAGTGGGGTATGAGATAGATATCGTCTCGGCCCACAGAACCCCAGAAAAACTTTTTGAGTTTTCGAAGAATGCACATAAACGCGGCATTCAAGTGATTATTGCTGGAGCGGGTGGTGCTGCACACTTGCCCGGTATGATAGCCTCTCTGTCTCCACTTCCCGTGATAGGTGTGCCTGTAAAGTCAAGTAACTCCATTGATGGATGGGATTCAGTACTCTCCATATTGCAAATGCCAGGTGGCGTTCCGGTGGCTACCGTGGCACTCAATGGAGCTAAAAATGCAGGTATCCTTGCCGCACAAATCATCTCAACGGCCTGTGAGCAGACAAGAGAAGAAATCATTGCATATAAGCAAAGTCTTTGTGAACAAGTGATGGAAAAGTCAAAAAAAGTCCGATCTCAAAAAGATTAGTATGAAGCTACAGGAAATATACAAGCATCTAGATAAAGTAAGTCCCTTTGAACTCCAGGAAAAATGGGATAACTCCGGACTTATTGTCGGAGATATGGAACGTGAAGTGTCTGGGATAGTTGTCTCTTTGGATATAGATAACGATATGATAGAGGATGCCAAAGAAGGCTCTCTTTTTGTTGTGCATCATCCTCTTATCTTTGGAAAACTGACACAGCTTGACTTTGCCAAGTACCCTTCTAATTTGCTAGAAAAAATGATACTGAAAAAACAGTCGCTTATTGCGATGCATACGAATTTC
The DNA here is from genome assembly GCA_024637255.1 of Sulfurovum sp. Lineage (GTDB taxonomy): Bacteria > Campylobacterota > Campylobacteria > Campylobacterales > Sulfurovaceae > Sulfurovum. The sequence goes on along the minus strand of JAGXFO010000018.1, from coordinate 8,016 downwards.
GACCAGACTCATCTGAACAGATATGTGTTTGAAAAAGTATTAGGTTTTAAACTTGAATCACAAAACCCTTTTATATGTACTGCAAAGGGGCAATGGCACTATAAAGAACTGTTGAGTCTGCTGAGAGAAAAATTAAACCTGCCAACACTTAAGGTGGTAGGTAAAAAAGAGCATATTACTTCCATTGCGATGACGACAGGTTCTGGTGCCTCACTTATGGATGAGGTAGAGGCCGATTGTTTCCTGACCGGTGACATTAAGTACCATGATGCGATGAAAGCTATGAGTGAAGATTTGATGATGGTGGATATAGGACATTATGAATCCGAGAAGTTTTTTGCAGAAATTATTTTGGGTGAGTTGCAAGTTTTACCTCTTTTGGCTATAATTTCGCATTCAAAAAATCCATTTCATATTGAAACGATATAAAGTGTGGTATAAACGTCTCAAAATAATGCTTGAGAACCCTTAAACTCCAAAAGGACAAAGATTGAACAAACATCTAAATGAGCTCATTGAGCTTTCAAAAAATGATAAAGAAATAGACAGCTATACTCCGCAACTTGAAGCAGCAGATAAAAAAGTGGCAAAAATACAAAGCAAGATTAATGTGGCACAAGATGAGCTCGATGAATTGACTCAGTCTATCGCAGCGAATGAAGCAAAAGTAAAAGGTTTTGAAGAACAACTTACGTTGCTTAATGACAAAATGACTTCAAATGTAAAAAAATCCAAAGATATCACAACAGAAAAAGAGATGAAAGCACTTTCTTTGGAAGAAGATATCGCCAAAGAGAAAATGACTTTTGCTAATGAAGAGATACAAAGACTTCAGAATATAAACCAAACAAAAAAATCATTTTTAGATGAAGCAAGTGAAAAGGTAAAAGAACTTACTGTAGAGTTTGATAAAATCAATCAAGAAGTATCGGCACAAAAAGAGGAAATTGAAAAAAGTAAAGGGGCTCTTTTTGCAAAAAGAGAAGAGCTGAGCAGAAACCTTGAGCAAAAAGTACTTGCATTTTACGAAAAGATTCGTATCTGGGCAGGGAATACTGCAGTTGTTCCTGTTAGAAAACAGGCGTGTTACGGATGCTATATGAAACTGAATGATAAAACATACTCAGAAGTAATCAAGGCCGATGAAATCATAAATTGTCCTCACTGTGGACGTATTTTATATATTGAGCCTGTGACAGCAGAAGCATAAGTGCTACGCTATGGAGAAGTTTTTCTTTTTTCTCTATAGTTTTCTTTCTTTCTTTCTTTATATTTTTTCCCTTCCTCTTTTAGTCTTACTCTCCTTTAAAGCCAAATATAAAGCTTCCCTTCCTTCAAGATTTTTTTTATGGCACAATAAACCTTTAAAATCTGATGGTATCTGGTTCCATTCTTGTAGTTTTGGAGAAGCAAAAGCCATAAGACCCTTAGTAGATGCACTGCCAAAAGATGTGCTGCGCATGAGCAGCACAACACAGACGGGTTTTAAGGTGATACGGGAGTATACAGCACAAAGTCGATACCTGCCTTTTGAACCTTTGCTTTTTGTATGGCTTAAGCCGCAAAAAGCATTAGTGGTCATAGAGGCTGAGTTTTGGTACCTGCTGTTTGTTTTGGCACAGAAGCGTGGCGCCAAAACAATGCTTATCAATGCACGGATGAATGATAAGTCTTTTCCAAAGTATGAGAAACTAAGATGGCTTTATAGACAGATATTTAAGTATATAGATGAAGTGTATGCGCAAACGGAGTTAGACAAAGAACGTTTAGAGTCACTGGGCGCTAAAAATGTGTTTGTTACAGGCAACATTAAGTTGTCTCATTTATCTGATGTGACAAAAGAAGTCAAAAAGCCTTCACCTTTGGTTGTGTGCGGAGCAAGTACACATGAGGGAGAAGAAGTACTCATCCTGCAAGCTTTTGCTGCATTAAAAAAAGAACATGAAGAGGCAGTTTTACTTTTGGCTCCGCGTCATCCGGAACGTTTTAACAAAGTGGCTCAAATGATGGAAGATTTTGCTAGGCAGAGTCACTGTACGATGCAGCGGTATTCACAAAATGAAGTGCTTTCCAGCGACATTGTTTTGATAGATGTGCTGGGTGAACTGGTCAATATGTATGCCATCAGCGACATTGTTATACTAGGAGGCGCATTTGAGCCCATAGGTGGACATAATGCGGCAGAAGCAGCACAGTTTGGATGCAAGATTATCTCAGGGAAATATTATTTTAATCAAAAAGATATTTTTGAGGCTATTGAAGGCATAGAAATAGTAGAAGCAAAGGATCTCTCAGGCAAACTTTTAGCGTACGACAGACTAAAATCTACAAAGATAAAAAGTACTAGCGACATAGCGCCAATACTAAAAAGCATAAAGAGCGTGTTGTGAAAATCAATTTTAATCAAATTAGTAGATTTATATTGAGTGGCGGTAGTGCTACACTTTTGCATTACAGCGTGATGGCATTGTTGATATTTTACATCTGGAAACTCTCTACGCTCAGCTAGTGACCATAGCAATGGTTACCGTTCAGAACTATGTTGTCTATAAGCACTTGGTGCTATTTTGCTCGCAATCTATTTAGAAAAGGCAAACTATCAGATTCTTTTTAAAAGGTTAAATTTGATTTATGGTTATGCGCTTTTTGTACCTTTGGTGTTGATGTTTTTAAATTTGTACCTTATATAGATTTCAATAGCTTCAAGAAGGGACTCGAGAATAATAGCATTAAAAGTTTTGTTGCGATACCTAAGGATAGTGTTGCAGATATGAAAACAAAATTGAATAAACCCATGAAGAAGATATTTGAAAATAAAAGTTTCGAATTTTTTGAAATATAGCCACATTTATGTAGCCAATACTATGAGCCGTGGTATTGCACAGCAAGTGGGAATGGTTAGTAAATATGGTATGATTTCAACATTAAAAAGTAGGGCAGACTTGCATTGCAGAAGAAATAGAAATGTTTTATGAAATAAAAGATGAAATTGTCAGCATGCGCATCAAGGCGCAACCAAGCGCTAGTAAAAGTGAATTTTGTGAAGCTTATGGTGATGGTAATGCCATTAAGATACGCATTAAAGCACCTGCGGTAGAAGGTGCAGCAAACAAAGAGTTGCTAAAGTTTCTTGCTAAAAGTTTCAAAGTTTTAAAAAGTGATATACTTTTTAAAACAGGACAAAACAGCAAGATTAAGATAGTAGCATTTCCGCTGAATGGTACATTTAAAGAGTGGATAGCAAAAAGTAAGGAAATATAAATGGCAAGAGATAAAGCATATAAAGTTCTGGCATTGGCACAGGACATTTCAAATAAGAGGGCAAAAGAACTCATAGACAAAGGATTTGTCTATGTTGAAGATCAAAAAGTAAAGATAGCACGGGCAGACATATCTGTCGACACGGTCTTTCGTATAGAATATCCTGAAAAGATGGAGATACTGTATCAGGATGAAGATATTCTTGTGATTAATAAACCTGCGCAGGTAGATTCTTATGATATACAAGATGCTATGCCTGGCGCGGTACTTTTACATAGACTCGACAGAGATACTTCGGGGGTTTTGCTATTGGGTAAAAATGAAGCATTTGTAGAGCGTGCTATAGAAGAGTTTAAAGCACGCAGGGTTGAAAAGCATTATATTGCCTGGGTAGAGGGTGTGATTTTTGAAGAAGTTGAAATAGATGAGCCTATCTTTACAATCAAAAAAGGAAAAGCATTTTCCATAATAGACCCTGTGCGTGGGAAAAAAGCACACACTATCGTAAAACCTGAGGAGTTGCAGGGTAAAAAGTCTAAAGTACACATAGAGATCACTACTGGAAGAACGCATCAGATTCGTGTACATCTTGCACATATAGGGCACCCCATCGTGGGAGATGAGCAGTATGGAAGCCGGACTCAGGCAAAACGCGTACTTTTGCACTCTTCTAAAATAAAGATACTTGATTATGAGTTTAATGCCAGAGAGCCCAAAGAAATCGCGAAATACAAATAAGCCATTTAAGCCCAAATAGGGTAAAATCGCATAGAAAATAGTGTTTAAAATTAGATTATAGATAGGGTAAAAATGTTTGATACTTTAACCGATAGTTTTAAGAATGCCGTAAGCAAGATTCGTTTTCATGATGATGACAAAGCATTAAAAAAAGCAACAGCAGAACTTAAAAAATCACTTCTGGCTGCAGATGTTCATCATAAGGTGGTGAAAGAGCTTATTGCATCTGTTGAGCATGATACCAAACAAAATGGTATAGGCAAAGACCAGTTCTTGAATGCTTTACAAAAAGAGCTTACACGTATACTTACTATAGAAGGTTCCCCAAAAGGGTTCACCTTTGCCTCTAAGCCGCCTACGGTTGTGCTTATGATAGGTTTACAAGGTTCTGGAAAAACGACCACAACAGGAAAATTAGCCTATTTCCTCAAAGAACAAAAAAAGAAAAAAGTATTGGTGATTGCAGCAGACCTGCAGAGGCTTGCAGCAGTAGAGCAGCTAAGACAGATCACTTCACAGATAGGTGTAGAACTGGTTGCAGATGAGAGTGCAACACCGGTGCAGATAGTCAAGCAGGGGCTTGCCAAAGCAGAGAAAGAGCTTTATGATGTGGTGCTCATAGATACCGCGGGACGTTTAGCCATAGATGATGCGCTTATGGATGAACTGGCAGAAATAAAGCGTGTAGCCAATCCAGATGAACTTTTCTATGTGGCCGATGCAATGACAGGTCAGGATGCCGTAAGAACAGCGCAAACTTTTAAAGATAAGATAGGCATCACGGGTGTGGTGCTTTCAAAATTTGACGGGGACTCAAAGGGCGGAGTTGCACTTGGGCTTACCCAGCAGGTTGGTGTGCCGCTTCGTTTTATTGGGGCAGGTGAAAAGATGCCTGATCTTGAGCAGTTCATTTCAGACAGAATTGTTAGCCGTTTGATGGGGGCAGGGGATGTTGAGTCCCTTGCTGAAAAAGCAGCAGCTGCCATAGATCCCAAAGAAGCAAAAAGATTTGCACAGAAGATAAAAAAAGGTCAATTTAATTTTAATGACTTTTTGGCACAAATGGAGCAGATGAAAAAGCTTGGAAGCATGAAGTCTATCATGGGAATGATACCTGGTATGGGCAATATGGCAAAGCAGATAGGCGACATGGATCTGGAAAATTCTTCAGAAATTAGGCAGATAAAAGCTTTGGTATCTTCTATGACACCCAAAGAGAGAGAAAATCCAGACGTATTAAATAATATGCGTAAAAGACGTTTAGCTGCAGGTGCCGGGTTGGACCCAATGCATGTAAATCGTGTATTGAAACAGTTTAAAAATGCAGCGATGATGGCAAAAAAAATGTCAACAAAAGGTGGCATGAAGCAGATGCAGGACATGATGGCACAAATGAAGGGCGGCGGAATACCGCGTTAAGAATATGACACAAGTAGAAGATTTATGCAAGAGGGTATCTTTATTTGTCTGGTACCCATCGTTTAATTAAAATTTTATAAATTTTATGGTAAAATCGCGTTCCAAAAGTGTTGATGAGTGCTTTAGTCATTAAAAAGCAGTTGTCAGTACTTATACGCTCTCTTTAAGAGGCAAGCTAAGGCAAGTGCCTGCTTTGAGAAAAAGAAAAACATACATTAAAGGAAATACCATGACAATGATCAGAATGACGAGAATGGGTAGAAAGAAAAGACCATTTTATAGAATCGTAGTAACAGACAGCAGAAAAAGAAGAGATGGTGGTTGGATTGAAGCAATCGGTCACTATAACCCGGTAAGTGTAAACAAAGAACTTACTCTTGATGTAGAAAGATTAAATTACTGGTTAAGCGTTGGTGCACAAATGAGCCCGACAGTAACAAGACTTGCAGGTAAAAAATAGTTCTAATGGTTAAAGAATTTTTGCTCTCATACACCAAGCTTTTGGTAAACAATCCTGAAGATATCTCCATAGAGATTACACAGATTGATGAGAGCTTCGATGAGATTACACTTTTTGCAAACAATGAAGATATAGGTAAGCTCATCGGTAAAGAGGGAAGAATGATCAATTCTATCAAAACAGTCATTTCAGGCTGTAAAGCAAAAGGCGGTAAAAATTACCGCGTTAATGTTAAAGCTGCAGAGTAACAGTATGTCCAGTGACAATGCGCTTATTGCTCAAATAGGGCGGACTATAGGACTTTGGGGTGACCTTAAATTTAATCTTCATACCGATTTCCCTGAACAATTTAAAGTAGGCAAGACTTATAAAAGTGACCGTGGTGATCTTACCATCGCAGATATCAACCCGACACGAGGTATAATCCGTTTTGTCGGTCATGAAAGTATAGATTCTGCAAAAAAATTGACCAATACTAAAATTTTTGCCAATATAGAACAAACAAAAGAAAATTGTGACTTGCATGAGGGACAGTATTTTTGGTTTGATGTCATTGGCTGCACGGTAAAGCAGGGTGATGAAGTTTTGGGTTCGGTTGAGGATATACAACGTATGGTAGACACTGATTATCTTTCTGTAAAAACCAATGACGCTTTGGTTGAAGCAGGTTTACCTAAAAACTTTTTACTCCCCTATATTGACCGTTATGTTTTAAATGTAGATATGGAAGAAAAAATAGTTTATACTAAAGATGCAAAAGACATATTGGAAGCTAGTTAACCACTATGCATTTCTCTTTCGTCACACTTTTCCCCAACCTTATCAAGGGGTACTTTTCTGAGAGTATCTTAAAACGCGCCATAGAAGATGAAAAAATCTCTATCGATTTTTATAATCCCCGTGATTTCACGACAGATAAGCACAATCGTGTGGATGCACCCATGATAGGCGGAGGTGCTGGTATGCTGATGACACCACAACCTTTGATGGATACACTGTACGCAATTAAAAAAAACTCACCAAATGCGCATGTGGTATTTGTTTCTCCTGTAGCTAAGCGTTTTACGCAAAATGATGCAAAGCGCTTAGCCAAGAAAGAGCATGTAGTCTTTGTCAGCGGCCGCTATGAAGGCATAGATGAACGTGTCATAGAAACGCAGGCCGATGAGCTTTTTTCTATAGGAGACTTTATTTTAACAGGCGGCGAGTTGGCGAGTTTAGTGCTTTGTGATGCCGTGAGCCGTAATGTGAAAGATGTGCTTGGTAACAGCGATTCTCTGAGTATGGAGAGCTTTGAGTCTTCACTTTTGGAAGCACCTTCTTTTACGAAACCTAAAAATTATGAAGGCAATCAAGTAGTTTCAGAATTCCTAAAGGGTAATCATAGTAAAATCACGGACTTAAAAAGAGGGCTGGCTTTGTGTAAAACAAAGTATTTTCGGCCAGACTTATACAAAAAAGGTATAACACATGAGAAATAAATACATTGAAAGCTTCGAGCAAGCGCAAGTAGAAAACAAAAATGTTCCAGCTTTTAGAGCCGGTGATACACTAAGAGTAGCCGTTAATATTAAAGAGGGTGAAAAAACAAGAGTTCAGAACTTTGAGGGGCTTTGTATTGCTCTTAGAGGTCAAGGAACAGGTAAAACATTTATGGTAAGAAAAATTGGTGCTAACAGCATCGGTGTTGAAAGAATTTTTCCACTTTATTCAGATTCTATTGAAAGTATCGAAGTACTTAGAAGAGGTAGAATTAGAAGAGCTAAATTGTTCTATCTTAGAGACCTTAAAGGTAAAGCAGCAAGAATCAAAGAACTTAGAAGAAAGTAATCTTTCTTTTTGCTTTACAGCATGTATAGCTGAATGGACCATATTCAATTCAGCTATTTACTTTTGCTAAACTATTCCACTTACCTAAACTCTACCCAATAAAAATCTCCACTTTAAAAGAAATCTTTATATTATCGATATAATATTTAAAACTTATTTTAGGAATACTATAATGCTCCCACAAATTCCAACCAAAAAAGAGAACTTTTTTATTCCAAATGCTAAGATTAGATATGAGAAATATACAGAGGATTATGCGATGAGCAGAAAGAGAAAAACATATGGTGCAGACTTCAAAGCAAAATTGG
>JAGXFO010000017.1 GCA_024637255.1 Sulfurovum sp. | reverse complement strand
CAAAGCATTCAGAAGCTACCTTTTAAATGCCATAGAAGATGCACCCACACACTTCAAGCCTCTCATTCTTGGTGGGCGTACAGGTTCAGGAAAAACCATCTTACTCAATAAAATACAAAATGTCATAGACTTGGAAGGTCTAGCCAATCACCGAGGCTCTTCTTTTGGTCGAAAAATCACAGAACAGCCTACGCAGATCAATTTTGAGAACACTTTGGCATATACACTGATACAAAAACTTGATTTTGGATTTAAGACCCTCATTTTTGAAGACGAAGGAGCCTTTATTGGACAAGTTTACCTTCCTGCCACTTTTGCAAATTATCTGCGTGAAGCACCTCTTGTTATACTTGAAACATCCATAGAAGAAAGAATCAAAATAACCTTTGATGAATACATAGTTAAAGAGCAGGAAGATTATAGGGTCAAGCTTGGAGAGGGCTATTTAAAATCATGGATACAGGACACACAAGATGCCATGAAAAGAATTAAAAAAAGACTTGGTGGCTCAAGATACGAGCGTCTGTGTGAGATATTTGATACCGCGGTTGCCATGCAGGCCACGACTGGTTCTCTAGATGCCTATGAAGAATTGATTGCATATTTACTCAATGAATATTACGACCCTATGTATGACTATCAGATACAAAAGAATGCATCAAGGATAGTGTTTAGAGGATCAAGTGCGCAGATCGAACGTTATTTCAATTCAACAAAAAATAACTCATAGATTGAGATGCCAGTCCTTGCCCCCTCTTCTGTAGGTCTTCAAAAAACTATGTTAAAATACTTTTAAATCATACAGCAGGAATAAACAAACCTATGAAACTCCTAGTCAGCGCTCTCGAACCTTCATCAAACCTCCATTTAAAAGCGTTGCTCAAGCATACACAAGATATAGAGCTTACAGGCATCTTTGACAAGAGCATCAAAGAAGGCACAGCACTTTATGACATTAGCGAAATGGCCATTATGGGTGTGGTAGATGCTATTAAAAAATTACGTTGGTTTTTAAAGGCAGCAGATGAAATGGTGGCATTGGCTAAAGATGCAGACAAAGTATTACTTATGGACTCCTCTGGCTTTAACCTTCCCTTGGCAAAAAAGCTCAAAACTACCTACCCAAACAAAGAGATCATCTATTACATCTTGCCGCAAATATGGGCAAGTCGTCCAAAACGTGCCAAAAAATTAGAGCAGTATTGTGACAAGCTTCTTGGTATTTTACCTTTTGAAGTGGACTATTACCCACAAGGAAAAGCGCAGTATTTAGGTCATCCTCTGCTTGATGAGATAAATGTACACAGAAATGAAGAAGCGACCAAAGGGTGTATTGCTTTTATGCCAGGAAGCCGTAAAGCAGAGATAACACGACTGATGCCAGTATTTTTAGAACTTAGACGTAAGCTTGGAAATGACATTCGTCCTCTGCTTGTTATACCACCCTCTTTTGATAGAAACAAGATAGCACATCTTTACAGGGGCAACAGAGAATTTGAAATCGTACGCGACGCCCAAGAAGCACTAAGACGCTCAGAGTTTGCCTTTATCTGTTCAGGTACAGCAACGCTTGAAGCCGCACTCATAGGTACACCTTTTACGTTGGCTTACATCGCTAAAAAAGTAGACTTTTTTATAGGCACAAAACTTCTAGGCATCAAACAGGTAGGGCTTGCCAATATTATCTTAACCCACTACAACAAAAGTACACTACACAACGAGTTACTGCAGGAGAAAGTTACAGTTGACAACTTGCTCAAAGAGTACTACAATACCGACCGACAAATCTTTGCCCAAAAAGCAAAAGAATTAAGAGCATATCTTTCTCACGGAAGTTCCGAGAATGTTGCGCAAATTATAATGGAATAAACAATGCTAGTACATATTTGCTGTTCTGTGGACAGTCACTACTTTTTACAAAAGATACAAAAAGACTACCCTGAAGAGAAACTCACGGGGTTTTTCTATGACCCGAATATTCACCCCTACTCCGAATACTACTTACGACTGCTTGATGTAAAACGCAGCTGTAAAATGCTCGGCATCGATCTTATTGAAGGTGACTATGATGTAGAGAATTGGCTTGCACTTGTGAGAGGTTTTGAACATGAGCCCGAAAAAGGGTCTCGTTGTGGCATATGCTTTGACAGACGCTTTGAAGTCTCAGCAAAAAAAGCAAGAGAAATAGGTGAGACGATGTTTACTTCTACTCTGCTTACTTCGCCCAAAAAATCATTAGAGCAGTTAGAAGTGGTAGGTAATGCTTTGGGTAAAAAAGAAGGCTTAACATTTATAGCGCCTGATTACCGTAAAGCTTCAGGCACACAAGAGCAAAACATCCTGGCAAAAGAAGACGCTTTATATCGTCAAGACTATTGTGGTTGTCTTTTTGCACTAAACATCCAACGTGATGAACAGCAGAAAATTGCCGATGAACTTTTTGCTCCTATCTCACAGCAGATACAACCAGAATCCATAGAAGAACGCATAGAAATGTATGAGGAGAGATGGAAACTTGAAGAAGAAAATATCCCCCATAAAATCATCAAACAACGTTTTCTAAACTGGCGTTTAACCATGGGACTTTTACGTGTTCGCAAAGAAGTTATTCCTGCACATTTCCTGCCCTATTCTACCATCAAAGGTGAGTACACCAGAGGAAAAATAGAGTATAACATCGCTGATGTGTACCACATGAACCGTGATGAGGTACGTTTTATTACGCTTAAGCATTACAATGAAATAGCCCATACGAATTACAAAACAGTGACAGAACTCATTTACGCTCCTCCTACTTTTTCCAAAGAAGTAGAACTGCGTTCAAAACTGGGTGTTACACCTTACGATCTATCTGTTATCATGGTTACTGAGGAGATACCAAACAACAAGATAGAAATACTTTGTCAAAGTAAAACCTATAGCGATGTGAAAGAAGTATTAATCAAATTCTAAACCGCTTCTTACAAACTCTTAGGTAAAATAAGAGAATTTTTTACAAAAAGGTTTTCTTGTGCTTTATAACGTGATGGACATACAAAACATATTACCCCATAGATATCCATTTTTACTTGTGGACAGAATTACAGAACTAATCCCAGGTACATATATAGAGGGATTAAAGAATGTTTCTATTTCTGAGCCTGTTTTTCAAGGGCATTTTCCTGGTCACCCTATTTATCCCGGCGTTATGATCATCGAAGGTATGGCTCAGGCTGGTGGTGTATTGGCTTTCAAAAGTATGGACCTAAGTAGCCAGGATGAGATACAAAACAAAGTGGTTTACTTTATGAGCATAGATAAGGCGAAGTTCCGTGCGCCTGTCACACCTGGAGACCAGCTTATATATCAAATCTCTGTCATTAAAAACAAAGGTGCCGTATGGCAACTTGATGCAAAAGCATATGTTGATGGCAAAGTGGTTGCGCAAGCTGAACTCAAAGCTATGATCGTAGACAAATAGGTCTTTTGATGTCTTTAATCCATGCTTCCGCAGTCATAGAAGAAGGTGCCTTGTTGGGCACCAATGTATCTGTAGGTCCTTTTGCCCATATAAGTGCCAATGTAAAAATAGGTGATGGTACCACTGTAGCTTCTCACGCTGTCATACAAGGTCATACAACCATTGGTAAAAACAACCGTATTTTTCCTCATGTTGCCATAGGTACGATACCTCAGGATTTGAAATTTAATGGCGAACATGTGGAGCTTATCATTGGTGACAACAATACTATCAGAGAATTTACCCTGTTTAATCCTGGGACAAAAGGCGGAGGCTCTGTCACTAAAGTAGGTAACGGAAACCTTTTCATGGGTTATGTGCACTTAGGACATGATGTCATCATCGGGGATAACTGTATTTTAGCAAACGGTGCAACACTTGCAGGACATGTTGAGCTGGGCAATCATGTAGTCATTGGAGGACTTACGCCTGTGCATCAGTTTGTGCATATCGGTGATTATGCCATGATAGGAGGAGCTAGTGCCTTAGCGCAGGACGTTCCCCCCTATTGTCTAGCCGAAGGTAACCGTGCAAGTCTTAGGGGGCTCAATCTTGCGGGCCTACGAAGACATATGGAGCGTGATGATATTAATGCACTCAAAATAGCCTATAAAGAACTCTTTGAAAAGGGCAACCCCTTGCAAGAAGTCGCACAAACACTTTTTGAAAACAGCACATCGCAGAAAGTCAAATTACTCTGCAAATTTATTATGACCTCTACCAGAGGTATACCATTTACAAGGAAAGAAAATGTCAATGAAAACTTGTAGTTTTTGTGAAGCCGTAGAAAGTGAAGAAAATCCTCTTATAGCAGGAGAAAGTGCCTACATTTGCTCAAACTGTGTCATCTCTGCCTATAAAATTCTCTTTGGAGAAGAAGATCAGGAAGAAAGTCAGGCAGACTTAGGTACACATACGCTTTATACGCCAAAAGAAATCAACGCTCTGCTCGATGGCTATGTTATCGGTCAAGAAAAAGCAAAAAAGACCCTCTCGGTTGCTGTATATAATCACTATAAGCGCATCTTTAAAGACAATATTGATGACGATACGCAGATTGCCAAGTCAAATGTATTACTCATTGGGCCAACAGGCTCAGGGAAAACCCTTTTGGCACAAACTATTGCCAGATTCTTAAATGTTCCTATCGCGATTGCGGATGCAACAAATCTTACGGAAGCGGGTTATGTAGGGGAAGATGTGGAGAACATTCTCACAAAGCTGCTTATGGCTGCAGATGGTGATACTCAGCGTGCCGAACAGGGCATTGTATTTATCGATGAGGTTGATAAAATCGCCAGAATGGGCGAAAACCGTTCTATTACACGTGATGTTTCCGGAGAAGGGGTGCAGCAAGCTTTGCTTAAACTTATCGAAGGTTCTATAGTGAACATTCCTCCAAAAGGAGGACGTAAACATCCCAACCAAGATTTTATTCAGATAGATACATCAAACATACTCTTTATCTGCGGTGGAGCATTTGACGGGCTGAATGATATACTTAAAAGAAGACTTGGAGCAAACACGCTTGGCTTTGGTCAAGAAAAACGTTCCAAGAAAGAAGAAGAGAATATTCTTCATCTGGTTGAAGCAGACGATCTTGTTACTTATGGTCTCATTCCAGAACTTATCGGGCGTCTTCATGTGCTTGCAACGCTTGGTGAGATTACAGAAGAAGATATGGTACGCATTTTGACAGAGCCTAAGAATTCACTGGTTAAACAGTATCAAAAACTTTTTGAGATCGATGATGTAAAACTCAGCTTTGAAAAAGATGCACTTTTACTCATCGCACAAAAAGCTATAAAGCGAAAAACAGGCGCTAGAGGCCTTCGTTCCATACTTGAAGAAATATTGCTTGACATTATGTATGAATTACCTGAACTTGGTGGCTTTGAAGTAGTCATTACAAGCGATGTCATCAACTCGGGTGCAAAACCTTTATACATTAAAGACAAAAAAACAGCATAACAGAAAAAAAGGATATAAGAATGTTTAAAAGACTATTAGGAATGTTTTCTAACGATTTAGCCATCGATTTGGGGACCGCAAATACACTTGTGTTGGTTAAAGGACAGGGTATTTGTATTAACGAGCCTTCTGTTGTTGCTATACAATATGATAAACATGGCAAGCAACGTATTCTTGCGGTGGGTCAGGAAGCAAAAGACATGGTAGGTAAAACACCGGGTAACATCAAAGCCATCCGTCCTATGAAAGATGGTGTTATTGCAGATTTTGAAGTGACCGAAATGATGATCCGCTATTTTATTGAAAAAGCACATAAAAGAAAAGGCTTTTTTTCTCCGCGTATTATTATCTGTGTACCTTACGGCTTGACTCAGGTTGAAAGACGTGCCGTGAAAGAATCAGCCGCCAATGCTGGAGCCAGATATGTCTATCTTATAGAAGAGCCTATGGCAGCAGCCATCGGTGCAGGTATCCCGGTAAAAGACCCTAATGGCAATCTGGTTGTTGACATTGGTGGAGGAACCACTGAAATAGGCGTAACGTCTCTTGGAGGACTTGTCATCTCCAAATCCATTCGTGTGGCAGGTGATAATATTGACCAAGCTATTATTGACTACGTTAAAAAGAATTTCAACCTGCTCATTGGTGAACGTGTTGCTGAAGAACTAAAGATAAAAATAGGAACTGCTACTCCGCTCAAAGAAGAACTTACAACTATCGTACGTGGTAGGGATCATATTGTGGGAAGTCTTGCTTCTGTCGAAATTACATCTGAACATATCAGGACAGCCATGAAAGACTCGATTGAAGCCATTGCAGATGCACTTAAAGATGTTCTCGAACAGACTCCACCTGAACTAGCTGGTGATATCGTAGAAAACGGTATTGTGCTTACTGGTGGTGGCGCACTCATAAGAGGTTTGGACAAATACCTATCAGAATTAGTAAAACTTCCTGTATATATTGCTGAAGATCCGCTTCTTGCTGTTGCAAGGGGCACAGGAATAGCATTGGATGAAATAGATCTTCTTCAGCAAACGGCATATGAAGACTAGACTCGTCATTATAGCCACACTGTTGCTCTTCCTAACAGTGTTGCTTTCACGAAATAATGAGCGTATATCAGATACCATTTTGGGTATCATTAATCCTATTAAACAAAACTATCAAAACTTCACGCAGGATATAGAAAAAAAAAGTCATAGTTATATTTTTCAAAAAGAGTCTATAGAAAACCTTAGTAAAGAAAACCGCATTTTACGCAAACGCCTCCTGGAACAGATACATTATATAGGAAAAATAAAAAATATCTATGAAGTACTTCCTCAACTAAGTCGCTTACCTGTGCCTAATATTGCCATAGTTGAGACAATTTCTTATGTAAAACTTAACAGTTTTTCCCAAATCATACTGACAAAACCCAAAGGGCTTAAAAATAATAAACTCTATGGTCTTATGCAGGGCTATGTTGCGGCAGGAATAGCCAGGGTTCATAACAATCAACTCTATGGATATCTCACATCGGACAACAAGTGCCGTTTTTCTGTTTTTGTAGGAAAAAACAAGGCTCCTGGTATTGCCCTTGGCATGAGAGAAAATGAAATGCTCATTAAATTCATTCCAAAATGGCATAAAATTAATGTAGGAGATAAAGTCTTCACTTCAGGGTTGGATGCTATATTTTTTGCAAATATTCCTGTAGGTATTGTCACAAAGATAGAGGTGCAGAGTTCCTATACCGTTGCACACATTAAAACCTATAGCGATGTATTTCATCCCAAAACATTCTTCCTTATAAGTGATGCAAGAGCTACACTTACTGAAGGTTTTGACTCTAACAATACAAAGCTGTTGCCAATAGCCTCTGTTTCAAGTGTCAATGCAGAACAAAATGCTTCCTCTTCAGAGCAAAACGCTTCCTCTTCAGAGCAAATTAAACCTCTCTTGGAGGACAAAGATGCCAATGTCAGTACACCTAGCATTTCCAGTATTCCAAGCCGTATTGATCAGACCCAAGCAGAGGTCATTGAACCGGTGCTTCCCGCAGAAGTCATCGAAGAACCTAAAAAAATAAAAAACAACGTGCCTAAACCACTCTCTAAACCAAAATCTGATTCAAGCAGTTTAGACCTCTTCTAAAGCAGGCTTTCCCTTAAATACACTTTTATTTAAGGGGGCTTTTTGTCTGCTTTGGCTATAATTTTAAACTAAAAATCAAGGGTATTTCTTCATGCCAAAACGTAATGACATCAAAACTATTTTACTTATCGGTTCGGGGCCCATCGTTATTGGGCAAGCGTGTGAATTTGACTATTCTGGAACACAAGCCGCCAAAACACTTAAAGAGCTCGGCTACAGAGTAGTGTTGATTAACTCCAACCCTGCTACTATTATGACTGACCCTGAATTTGCTGACCGTACTTACATTGAGCCTATCACTCCAGAAGTGATTGATAAAATCATCAAACTGGAAAACGTGGATGCTATTTTACCAACAATGGGTGGCCAAACAGCACTCAATGTTGCTATGGATATGAATGATGCCGGTATGCTTGAGGGCATAGAGTTTCTTGGTGCAACTCCCGAGGCGATTAAAAAAGGAGAAGACAGACAGATATTCAAAGAAGCAATGATTAAAATAGGGATGGACCTACCCATCTCTCAGTATGCTTACAATATGGATGAGGCTCTTGACGCTGCTAAAAACATCGGTTTTCCCCTCATTATCCGTGCATCATTTACCATGGCAGGTGGCGGTTCAGGTGTTGCCTACAATATGGATGAGTACAAAGATATTGTGAGGGGCGGTCTTGAGGCAAGCCCTATTTCTGAAATCCTCATAGAAGAATCTCTTCTTGGGTGGAAAGAGTATGAAATGGAAGTCATCCGTGATAAAGCGGACAACTGCATCATCGTCTGCTCCATCGAAAACTTTGATCCTATGGGTGTACATACTGGAGACTCTATCACCGTAGCACCTGCTTTGACACTTACAGACAAAGAGTATCAAAATATGAGAGATGCCTCTTTCAAAATTTTGCGTGAAGTAGGTGTTGATACAGGTGGGTCAAACGTACAGTTTTCCATCAATCCTGATACCGGTCGTATGATTGTTATAGAGATGAATCCAAGAGTAAGCCGTTCTTCTGCACTTGCCTCTAAAGCAACTGGTTACCCTATCGCTAAAGTGGCAACACTGCTTGCAGTTGGATTTACATTGGATGAGATTACCAATGACATTACCGGTACACCCGCATCATTCGAACCGGTGATTGACTACATTGTAACCAAGCTTCCTAGATTTACTTTTGAAAAGTTCCCACTGGCAAACTCTACACTCACTACTGCTATGAAATCAGTAGGTGAGGTAATGGCGATAGGACGCACCTTCAAAGAATCATTCCAAAAAGCACTTTGTTCGCTAGAGACTGGCCTTATAGGATTTAACCCTATCCAATGCGATGAAGAAGAACTTATGCGTGAAATTCGCCGGCCAAATGAAAGCCGTATGCTCTATGTATTTGAAGGTCTGAGACGTGGGATGGATGTAGATGTAATCTTTGATCTTTGTCATATCGACAGATGGTTCCTCTATCAGCTAGAAGAGCTTTGTCTTCGTGAAAAAGAAATGGACATTGCCCTACTTTCGGATGCTACACGTCTTAGAGAAGTAAAAAGTGAAGGTTTCTCCGATGCAATGATAGCCAAAGTCATCAACCAAAAAGAAGGTCTTTCTCTTAGTGAAAATGATATTTATACCGCGAGAGAGAAAATGGGTATTGCTCTTGAGTACAATGAAGTAGATACCTGTGCTGCGGAATTTAAAGCACTTACTCCCTACCTCTACTCTAGCACAAACATCAGCAAGCTACCTCAAGTCCCTTTTCCTGAATCCAAAGAGAGGAAAGTACTTATTATTGGTGGTGGACCTAACCGTATCGGTCAGGGGATCGAGTTTGACTACTGCTGTGTGCACGCTGCTTTTGCCCTAAAAGACATGGGTATAAAATCCATCATGTACAACTGCAACCCAGAAACAGTTTCTACAGATTACGATACTTCAGATATCCTCTACTTTGAGCCTATCGATTTTGAGCATGTCAGAAATGTCATTGAATTTGAAAAACCGGATGGTGTCATTGTCCACTTTGGAGGACAAACTCCACTAAAGCTGGCTAAAAATCTTACTGCTATTGGAGCAAAGATTTCGGGAACTTCGGCAAAAGTCATAGATCTTGCTGAAGACAGAGAGCAGTTCTCTACCTTCGTAGATAAACTTGGGCTCAAGCAACCGGATAACGGTACAGCATTTGCTAAAGATGAAGCGATGGCTATTGCTAACCGCATAGGCTACCCTGTACTTGTGCGTCCAAGTTTTGTGCTAGGTGGGCGCGGTATGAAAACAGTCTATAATGACAAGGAACTACGACGCTATATGGATGAAGCAGTCAGTGTTTCCCATGATGCTCCTGTCCTCGTAGACAAATTCCTTGATAATGCTATTGAGCTGGATGTGGATGCTATCTGTGATGGCAAAGATGTTTACATTGGTTCGGTGATGCAACACATTGAAGAAGCGGGTATACACTCTGGAGATTCTGCATGTTCACTTCCTCCGGTCAGTATTTCGGCTGAACTTCAAGAAGAGGTCAAGACGCAAACAGCAAAGATTGCGCTTGGTCTTGGGGTGGTCGGTCTTATGAATATTCAGTATGCTATTCATAAAGGCGAGATCTATCTTATAGAAGTAAACCCCAGAGCATCAAGAACGGTTCCATTTGTTTCCAAAGCAACTGGCGTACCTTTGGCAAAAGTTGCCACAAGAGTCATGATACAAGGCGATTTAAAAGAGGCGCTGAAGTTCTACGACACCTTTAACGTAGTGAACTTTGATAAAAAGATCATGGAGCCTAACTTGAAAGGACATGTTGCTGTTAAGGAAGCGGTTTTTCCTTTCAATAAACTGCCAGGTTCTGACCTTATTTTGGGTCCAGAAATGAAATCTACAGGTGAGGTAATGGGCATCTCCAACTCTTTTGGTATGAGTTTTGCAAAGAGCCAGTTTGCTTCTAAAAACAACATTCCAATGGAAGGTAAACTCTTTATTTCACTTACTGAAAATGATAAACAACATGCAGGAGAAGTGGGCAAAATGTTTGCAGACCTTGGATTTGAAATAGTAGCAACCTCGGGTACGCATGCTGCCCTAGAAGCCGCCGGTGTAATTGCGGCCAAAGTGTTAAAGATAAGCGAAGGTCGTCCAAATATTGACGATATGATACGAAACGAAGAAATTGCCTTAGCTATTAACACTTCTGACAATGCTGGCAGTAAAACAGATGCTAAAACTATCAGACAGTCTGTCCTAGCTAACCATGTTGCATACTTTACTACGATATCAGCAGCAAAGGCAACTGCAATGGCCATAAAAGAGTTAAAAGAAACTGGTGGCGCACTTGATCCTAAGGCTTTACAAGATTATCTCTCTTGATAAAAGAACGGCAAAGGAACAAAACTTATCTTACCTTGTGTTGATGCTGTCTCCATTTCAGCAGTAGATTCACACTACTTGGTTGTATTAGGAAAATAATAAATGCATAATAACTCTTTTAAAGATAAAGTTTTTTTGACACAAACCGATACCACCATCGGTTTTGTTTCGCAAAATGCAGATAGACTCACTGCCGTAAAGCAACGTCCTCCCCACAAGCATTATATTAAAGCAGTCAATACGCTGCAGACACTTGCAAAATTTACACGTGTGCCGCAAAAACATAAAAATAGAGTTCGCAGATCACAGAAAACAACTTTTATTATGCCAAATAAACATTCCTACAGGGTCATACAAGACAAGCATCATCTTTTGCTTCTAAATAGGCTTAAATGGGTATTCACCAGCTCTGCGAACCTAAGCAATGAAGAATATGATGAAACTTTTGCAAAAGAAATGGCCGATGTCATTATAGAACCGCTCATAGGAACAAGACAAGCGTCACATATTTATAAATTAGGCACTCATGCACTAAAAAGGGTCCGCTGATGTCTGTTATCTATAAAAATGAAAACATCAAAATAGAAACGCAAGCTAGTGAAATACCTTGGCTCAAGATTTTTACTCAAGATTCCTACAAAGAAATGAGTGAAGTTCCTGAGGCTATAAGATCTGAAATTTACTACCTTTTGGACATTATCGAAAAAGAAATGATAGCCTATTATAATCCAAAGAAGATCAACATCGCTAGTTTTGGAAATTATATGCCACATGTTCATTGGCATATAATGGCAAGATTTGAAGAAGACAGCTATTTTCCTGAACCGATGTGGGGAATGAAGCAACGGGAAAGTCGTTTGAATTTACCCGATTTTGAAATCTTTTGTGAGAAAATAATTAAAGCGATTCTCTAAATATAAATTTCATCCAAAATGTAAGTTTCGGATGAAACAGATTCTAGGTTATTTCTCATTCTCTTCATACTCTGCCTTGTCATCAAATGTTTCCTCTTTTTTGGAAAATAATTTTGATATAGAATCCACATCAAGAAAAAGAATCCCAACAACACCTATAACAATACCAATACCAACATATAAAAACTCCATACTAACTCCTTTTTTTAAAAAACCTCATATTTGTTATACATGAGATTATATATTAGTATAATTTATATCTTATTGCACTTATTTACAAACATAAAAAAATAAAATTAAGAGGTGTAAATTTACACGTTCTCATATCTAAAAAGCCATTTAAGTAAAAATGGTGGTGCAATAGTTGTTATGATAATTACAAAGATCAGCACAGCATAGATTTCATTATCCAATATGCCGTTCAGCCGTCCTACTTCTGCAAATATCAACCCTACTTCTCCGCGGGGAATCATAGAAATACCGATTAAAGCCTTATGCAGCACACTCGTTTTTCGAAGTAAAAAAGCACCCATATACTTTCCAGCCACAGCAATAAACAGAAAAAAAAGTGCTAATGACCAAAATTTACCCGAAGTAAAATCTATCACTCTTAGGTTCATCGATAAACCTACCATTACAAAAAAGATTGGAGTAAACATTTGAGCTATGGGAGTAATGGCATTTTTTATTTTTTCTAAAAATACTTCATCGTTTCTTAGCCCTACACCAAAGGGCAAAATAAATCGTCGTGATAGCGCGATACCCGCAGCAAATGAACCTAAAATCTCAGGTGCACCAAAAAGATGTGAAAGATAAGCAAAAAGTGAGATAAGCGAGATTATAGCAGTGGGTATAAATCCGGGTACTTTTTGATGCTCTTCAAATTTCTTCATCAAAGAAGAGACAAGATTGGCAAAAACAGGCGCAATTAGTATAAAAAGAAAGATGAACACTGTAGTATTGAGGGTATTAGACAAACCTAACTCTTTAGTGGTGGCATAGTCATAGATAAACACAAGGATAATCACGCCAAGAATATCATCTATCACCGCCGCACCAATCACAATCTGTGCAATATCTGTATGCTCTTTTTGTAAGTCTTTTAGTACCCTCATTGTTATCCCTATACTTGTTGCAGTCAGCGTACCGCCTATGAATAGTGATACAACCAGTGAAAGATCAAATACATAATAAGACACTAAAGCAGAAACGGCAAACGGAAATACTGCACCAAATAAAGCAACGATCACGGATTTTGGCCCTGCTGCTTTAAGGCGCTCTATATCAGTTTCCAAACCTATCTCAAAGAGTAAAAGAAGAATACCAATCTCAGAGAGCACCTTGAGTACATCATTAACCTCGATGAGTCCAAACCCTGAAATACCAAGGAGTATTCCTGCACTCAATTCACCCAATACTGCGGGGATTCCAACACGGGCAAACAATTCTCCTAAAATTCTAGCGGTCACTAAAATTAAAAAAAGAGCTAGAAAAAAATTGTGTATATCCATGCTGTATTGCGCCCTTCCTATAAACTTTCAGGAATTTTATCTAAAATCTTTATGTCACCGATGATCTTTGAGAGTTCATCATTCTCCACTATTTCCTGTTCCATCAGCTTAAGTGCCAAAGTCTCTATCTTGTCCCAGTGCTCATCAACCAATTTTTCCGTATGCTGTTTTGCAACATGCATCCAGTGTAGAAATCTTTTTTCAATTTGCTGCCCTAGGAAATAATTATCTAGGCTATTTACAGCATTTAAATTAATATACCCCAGTTCTTTATCCATCCCTAAAGTTGAAATAGCGGCATAAACTTGCAATGAAGCTTGAGAGAGGTCATTTGCCGCGCCACTATCCATGTGCTCACTTCCCCTCTTTTTAACATGAGACACACGCCCGGCAAGCAGTACACAAATATCGTGAAACAACTCTAGTTTTGTTACATTGGACAACTGATCTTCATTATCATAGGATACAAAACCGAGCATTTTGCTTCGTGGTGCAATGGTGACCTGTTCGATTTTAATATGAGGCAAAAGTAAAACAGATAGAACTGCATGCGCCGCTTCATGGTATGCAGTCATTTTAAGTTCCTCTTCGAGGTTTTCTATTATTTGTTTTTCTATTCTGTGGCCATACTTTATGATATTGATCTGCTCAATGAGTATCTCTTCTGTAATAAACTCTTTGTCCTGTTCAACCACGCTAAGTGCAGCCATGCGTCCAATTCTTTCAAGCTCCATGGCACTCATCCCTGCAATATATCGTACAATACGTTCAACATTTATCTTTGGATCGTGTGGTTTTTTCATGATCTTTTCAATAAAGAATTTTCTAGCATCTTTATCGAGTTCCGAAACCTCCAGTAAAAAATCAAGTTTCTGTGTTGAAGTTAAAACAGGGTCTATCTCATCAAGACTCTCAGCTGTGGCAATAGTAAACACCATTTCATTTGTTGACTCCAGTACTTTTGCGATATCTGAAAATGAAACATTAGTAATAGCACCCTGCATAATACCTTTGATATCTATGTCTTCAAGAATGACTACACAGGGTGCATGTTTAGAAGCAATTTCATACACCTCCTTAATATAAGCAAGTTCAAAAAGTTTAGATCCTGATATCTCCATATAAGAAAGTCCTGCTTCTTTTGCAAAGGCTCTTGCAAGCATACTCTTACCAACACTCACGGGTCCATAGAGGAGCAATCCTTTGGGAATGACCGTATCAAAACGTTCAAGCATTTCAGGATTTTTAATGATCTTAATTATCCCTTTCAGGCGTTCTATAATCTGCTTATGTCCTACCACATCATCAAAACCAATTTCAGACTTTCTTGGTTTTGGAGTATCTTTTACTTTTCTTGCTGTCATTTCTCACCTTTATAGGTTAACATACATAAACATCTACTCTTGTTTTCATTTTAACATAACTCTCTCTAATACTTTACCTATATCCATTTTTTATGAGTTTAGTTCGACTATAATATAATTATTTAAAATGATAAGGTATATTATGATTCATGAACTTTCCAATCCTGTTGTAAAAACTTTGGTGAACCATTTAAGAGAAACACCCAAATATAGAAATATTTATTGCACAAATAGATAAAAAACTTAATGAGAATATGTTTATATTACCAGGTCTAGGGGATGCAGGTGATCGATCGTACAATACCATTGAACCCACTGAATAAATCAAATCATATATCAATATTTTCTCTTTGATAAGTAAAAATTATTGATTATAATACCTGTAATTATAAAATATTGCCCCGGCAATGTAAATATGCGCCCAATTTCAGTACCTATTAAGAGAGTTTTATTCATAATCGCATAATAATATAATGAAGATTTTAAATCAAAGGCAACTTATGGAAAGAAGAGATTTTTTTAAAAAAGCAGCGGTTGTAGCTGGAGCAGCAGCTATAGGTACAAATACAGCAGAAGCTAGTACCACAAAACAACCTATAGATGATCAACAAATAGCAAAAATTGCTTTCCCGGAAAAAAGACCCCTAATCATGTATTCTGACAGACCGCCGCTATTGGAAACACCTCGAGGTATATTTACTTCCGTATTTACTCCCAATGACTTATTTTTTGTACGTTGGCATATGCCGGATATCCCTACCCATATTGATCCAGATACATATACCATACATATCAACGGACTTGTAGAAAAGGAACTTCATATCTCCCTTAATGACCTTAAAACAAAATTTGAACAGGTAGAAATAACTGCCGTACTTCAATGTGGTGGAAACAGCCGTTCTGCATTTAAGCCTATTGCCGGAGGTATACAGTGGGGTTCTGGTGCTATGGGTTGTGCTAAATGGAAAGGCGTACGTTTACGCGATTTACTTAATCAGGCAGGACTGAAAAAGGAATCAAAATGGATAGGATTTAACGGTAAAGAAACTGCTGCATACTATGAGACACCAAACTTTGTACGCGAACTTCATCTTGATGAACTTGATGAGCAGATTATCTTGGCGTACGAGATGAATGGGGAAGACTTACCATATTTAAACGGCTATCCGCTTAGACTTATTATTCCGGGGTTTTATTCTGACTCTTGGGTAAAAATGCTTTCTAACATTACAGTAACTAATGAGTATAAAAAACTCTTCTTTATGGATGTTGCATATCGTGTACCGGATAATGAATGTGAATGTGAAACACCTGAAAAAAGGTTCCCTAAAACAAAACCGATTACAAAAATGAATGTCAAATCAGTCATCGGTTACCCAACTAGAGAGTCTGTAGTCAATCATGGCTCCCATGTTGTAGTCAGAGGTGTTGCTTTTGATAGTGGACATGGTATCAAAGAGGTGCAAGTCTCTATAGATGCCGGTAAAACATGGGAATCGGCTATTTTAGACAAGGCTGAGGAAGGCAAATATGCGTTCAGAACTTTTAGATATCCATTTAAACCGAATAGTTACGGCAAACTAACCATCATGACCAAAGCCATCAATGAAGCAGGTGAAGTACAACCATTTGCCAAAGACATCAAGTGGAACCACGGCGGATATAAATACAATGGTATCGATGAAGTTACCGTAGATGTAATATAAGGAACTTAGCATGAAAAAATTATTAATCGCAACATTGATTGCATCACCATTATTTTCACAGGTTAAAGAAAATATAGAAGTACCTTATGTGCCTTTTCCAATCAAAATGGGTAAAGGATTTGATGCCATACAGGCAAACTGTTTAACGTGCCACTCTTTTGGGTACATTACCAATCAAGGCAGACAATCTAAAGCATTTTGGCATGAAAAAGTAAAAAAAATGATCATACATTTTAAAGCGCCTATGGATGAGGCAGCAGTCACAACAACTACGGACTACCTCTTTGAATATTACGGAAACGGGAAACTCAAATAAATTATCTTTAAGTCCGACTCAAGAGAGGCGGACTTATCTATTTCCTAATATCCTCTTCTTCTGTCTTCATCTTTATCCTTTTCGCGAACATTTCTTTCCGCACGCACTCTTGTACGTTCATTATTGGTTCTTGTAGTTGTAGTAGTGTTGGTTCTATTAATGCTGTTGTTACGGCTTACGTTTCTTTCTCTGTTGTCTCTGTTGTTTACCTCGACATTATTTCTATTGCTTCTTTGCGCCTGCTCTCTTGTGCGTTCCCTGTTGGTTCTAAGGTTTGTTCGTGACTGATTTCTTGTTTGCTCCGCATATCTTCCGGTATTTACATTACTAGAGTAAGCTCTATCACTGCCACTGTAATTATTACGATAGTTATTTTTTCTATAGTAGCTTGATCTTTGGTAACTATCTCTATTACGATAGTAGCCGTGGCTTCCCTCTACTGCACGATATCGTCGCCCATTATAGTAACGATTCCCGCTGTTATAATAGTGTCCTTGACGGAATCTTTGACCACCATAATTATAATACCCGTCACGGTAAGATCCTCCATAATAATACCTTCCTGAATAGTAGTAATAAGGCACGCCATAGTAATATGGATAACTATATGAGTTGAGTCCAATTGCCGCAGAAGAGCCATAATACGGTTCTGAATTATTGTAATAGCTTGAACCATATGGCTGATCATATACTGGAGCACAACCTGAGAAAATGAATACAGATGATGCTGTAGCGATTAATCCTAAAATTTTTGTTTTCTTAAGCATGAATATCCTTTAATTTTTGCAATATTAGGATATAAATGTGTGGATATTGTGTAAAGCAAATACCTGCAATTTCTTCTATATACACCAAAGATATGTTTCTCTGGTTTTTAAGTGCCGCCGCTGTAAAAAAAGTAAAAATCGCTATCTGTACTGTATTGATTCACACTATAGTGCGGCTAGGATTAATTTGGATATAATTGCAAAAAAATACAATACAAGGAAGTACCATGTGCGACTTCAATACTTTAAGTGATGAAGAAAAAAAGCTTCATCATGAAAAACTCTTACAGTGCGCCAAAGACTTCGGAGGAAAAAATTTTTTCCTTCAACTCCTCGAAGCTATCCGACAAACAAAACCCCATCCACTTGTGGCAGGAAATAGTGAATTTACTATAGAACTAGGAACAATAAAATGGAATAAAGTCATTTTTAGTGATAAACTTCAACTCCTACTAAAAGCACGCGTCAACGAAAGCAAGCAGGACAACTTTCTTCCTCAGCCGAATGAAAAAAATTATAAAAAAATACTTAATGTAGTTCGTACCTTGAAACCTATTGTTTTTCATGTCAAGCCTGCACGTAAAGAAGATGGTCCAGGGTTTTTCTTTCAGCCTTTTGATGTTGAAAACGAAAATAAAATAAAATTGAACCCTGTATTTGATGCTCTCTTCTTTTGTTCAGTGGATACAGTTAAAAAAGTACTTAGCTATGAACCAAAAGCGTAAAGAATGACAGGTGGGCAAAAAAGAGCAGACATCAAATATGGTTTAAATGTGGGCGTGATACTCAAAGAAGACCAGTCCACAGGCAGACTCACTTATGGAAAAGTGCAGAAAATCCTCACAAACTCCCCTACACACCCTCATGGAATAAAAGTACGTCTACATACAGGAGAAGTGGGTCGGGTTAAAGAGATAGTATGACACTTTTTATTGATGGGGATGCTTTTCCGAACCTTCTCAAGCCCATACTTTTGCGAAGTATAGAACGTCTGGAGATTTCTACTAAAGTCATAGCCAACAAAAAAATACACATAGGCACATCAAAATATATAGAATATATCATTGTAAACCAAGGTGCAGATGAGGCAGACCATCATATAGTAGAACTATGCGAAAGTGGTGATCTAGTCATTACTGCAGACATTCCCTTAGCTGATCGTATCATAAACAAAAATGCCCACGCTATCGACCACAGAGGTGAACTTTATAGTACAGACAACATTAAACAGTATCTCTCCATGAGAAATCTCATGGAGACCATTAGAGAGAGCGGAGAGATGACAGGTGGTCCTAAGGCTTTTGGTATAAAAGATGCCCATGCCTTTGCAAACCAGTTGAATGCATTCTTAGCAAAGAATATCTAAGCACCTATGTGAAGTCTCATTTTACAGTTATGGTTATTCTGTACATATGGATATCTAGCAATGTAACTTTGATATAATAAGCATATAATTTATAGATGGAATTAAATAACTTATGAAAAAATTACTTACAGCAAAATACAAGCGTTATATTTTGTATATTGAATTTTTAGCTCTTATTTTAGCGCTTCCACTTGCCTATAACTTTATTCCATTAAACAAAGGGACTAAAACTTTTTATATCTCCTCCTCAAACATAGACTGTGTCATACAAACACTCAAAATTAATGGCTATGAAGTTACAGCTATAGACAAATGGATGTTAAATCTCAAGAAAATACCCGATGAAGGCTGGTACAGCATTCAACCCAACAAATATGGACGTTTTCTATTTTTTCAGCATCTTTATAAACAAAAAACAAATGATCTTATGGATGTGGTTGTCTACGCAGGAGAGACAAAAAATGAATTGACTGCACGCCTTGCCAACGATATGAAACTTGAGCAAAAAAAACTTTTAAGCACCTATAATATGCTTGCCTATTTTCAAGAAGGAGACATCTTGTCGCAACGTTACACCGTTGCACGCAAAGCAGACGAAGACACAACAATGAAGTACTTATTTCTGATATCTGGACGAGAGATAGAGAAATTTAATAAGGAGTATTTTAGTAAAACTCCAAGTATATTGGAACTTAAAGTCATCTATATCATCGCATCTATCATCCAAAAAGAAAGCAATTCTGTTGATGAAATGCCATTGATATCTTCAGTCATATATAACCGTTTGGAAAAAAACATGAGGCTGCAAATGGATGGTACACTGAACTACGGTGAATTTTCGCATACTTTAGTCACCCCTGAACGTATAAAAAATGATAAAAGTGCTTATAATACCTACAAGCATAAAGGTTTGCCACCTCACCCCTTAAGTACCATTACGTTAGATGCACTTAAGGCTTCTTCGAAGCCTGCCCAAAGTGACTATCTTTTCTTCATGCTGAACCAAAATGGCACACACGACTTCAGTGCGGAGTACACAAAACACCTGTCCAATATAAGATCTTTCAGAATTTACCAGAGGGAGAAAAAAATGAAAGAAGAAGAGGAACTCAAAGAAATAAAAAAACTTCTTATCGAACCACTGGTTGAGAAACTTCCCTATGAAGATTTAGACATAGAGATTGATTGGGAAAAAGTTAAGATGTAACTATGGTATTTAAAACAAACAAAAATTTAAATCCCAAAATACTGCTTTCCTGAGAATCAAAATATTATGCTATAATAATCTGACACAAAATTATGGAGGTTAAAAAATGAATAGATTGAATTTAACGATATTGGTTCTTGCAAGTATAGGTCTTATAACAATTACGGGCTGTGCGAACAAAACACAAACTGGTGCTGCTGTGGGCGCAGGCTCAGGTGCACTTATTGGTCATGCCGTAGGTGGAAACAGCGGTGCGTGGGCTGGTGCTGCAATTGGTGGTATTGGTGGTGCGCTTATAGGTAACAACGAAGACGAGAAAGACCGAGCTAGAGCAACTGGCTACTAGCCTTCTTATGTTTACACCTCTTTTGAGGTGTAAACCACACAAATACCCAAAAAACTCTAACTTCTTACATTAATCTTATGTTCTTTAATGCTTGCTATTAGTTTGGCTATATATCCCACTTTTTTCTCTTCTTCGGCTTGTGCATCTACTGCCTTCAAATTAAATAGATCCATTTTTTTCTCAAGATAACTAGTAGTAAAATTACCGGCAATAAAATCTTTATCTCTTACAATCTCTCTGTGTAGCGGTATGTTTGAGACAACACCTTCAATGTAAAATTCATCCAGTGCTCTTCTTGCTTTTTTTACAGCCCCTTCCCAGTCAAGCGCAGAAACGATGAGTTTCCCAATCATTGAATCATAATTTGGAGGGATTTTGTAACCCGCATACGCACTTGAGTCAATTCTTACTCCAGGTCCTCCTGGTGTTATGTAGCTTGTTATGGTTCCTGCTGAGGGCATAAAATTCTTTTGTGGATCTTCGGAATTGATTCTGAACTCTATGGCATAACCTCTAAACTTAATATCTTCTTGTAAAAATCTGAGCTTATCTCCTTCTGCGATCTCTATCATTCTTTGAATAAGATCAATCCCAGAGATAACCTCCGTAACAGGGTGCTCTACCTGAACTCTTGTGTTCATCTCTATAAAATAAATATTATCTTGTTCGTCGACCAAAAATTCAACTGTTCCAACACTCTCATATCCGAGTTTAAACATGGCTTTGGTTGAAGTTCGGTAAAGCTCTTTTCTAACGGCTTCGTTCAACCTTGGAGACGGAGCAATCTCAATGACTTTTTGATGTCGTCTTTGAATGGAACAGTCTCTATCGCCCAAATGCACTACATTCCCATATTTGTCTGCAATGATCTGCACTTCAATATGTCTTGGGTTTTGTACATATTTTTCTATAAAAACTTCACTTCTTCCAAAGTATTTAATAGATTCATTTTGGGCAGAGTCAAACATATCGTTAAATGATTTTGCATTCATTACGATTCGCATACCTCTTCCGCCGCCACCGAATGCCGCTTTGATAATAACAGGGAAACCTATCTCCGCAGCGATTTTTGCACCTTCTTTTTTGTCCAAAACAGGCTCATCTGTTCCTTCAAGTACGGGAACACCTATCTGTTTCATTGCCACTTTTGATGCCATTTTGTCACCAAATAGTGCAATGTGCTCAGGTTTTGGACCTATGAAAATAATACCGTTTTTCCCACATGCTTCTGCAAACTCAGCACTTTCAGACAAAAAACCATATCCTGGATGAATAGCATCACAATTTGCCTTGAGTGCCAACGCGATAATACGGTCGTAATTAAGGTAGGCCTGAAGTGGATCTCCCATGATTGGGTAACATTCATCCGCTTTTCTTACCCAGATACCTTCAACATCTACCTCTGAAAAAATAACGACACTTTTTATCTCCAGCTCTTTACATGCTCTTATAATACGTAATGCTATCTCACCTCTGTTTGCGATCAAGACTTTATTAATTTTTTTATTATTCACATTTTCCTCTTTAATTTATTTCCACCATTATAAAGTGTTTTTAATATTAATTCTTCACTATTTGTGCTATAAAAACTATCTATTATTGCTTATTTAACTTTCAATATGTGCTATAATATATTTATGAGAAGAGAAACCATGCAAAAAAGAGTACAAATAGCAAATGATATCATGTACTATATCTACACACACATCGATACCAACATCAATATAGACGAGCTAAGCTCTGATTTAAACGTCAGTAAATTTCATATGCACCGTGTCTTTAAAGAGGTTTTTGAAAAAAATATTTATGAAAGTATCAAATCTATCAGACTTCAAAAAGCTTCAAATTTACTTTTAACAAACAAATTTTCAACTATTTCCGAAGTAGCCAATATGTGTGGCTACAGTTCGCAAACTTCTTTTATCCGTGTATTTAAAGAGCGCTTCAACATGACGCCCAAAGAGTGGAGAAAAGGAGGATACAAAACATATTCACAACATATTTTAGAACAATCACCCCAAGCCGTACAATCCACTGCAACCTTCAATCATATCGAACCGACCATTGTAAAGATGCCAGTATTCCACAGTTATTATATCAGAAATCGTGGCTACAATGTAAATATCAAACAAGTATGGCAAAAACTTCAAACCTGGGTATTCAGTAATCATATCACCCACTTCAAACAAATTGCTCTCTTTCATGACAATCCGACCATTACTCCCTTGAATGAATGTCAATATGTAGCATGTATTGTTCCTGAGGAGAATCAAAAAATTAGCAGCGACAGGCTACCTGAGTTCAATGTCTCTTCTGGTGTCTATGCTAAATTTGATTTAAAAGGAGAGGCAGGTGATTTGTTAAAGTTTACGCATTGGGTCTATCATGAATGGCTTCCAAAAAGTGACTATGAAACCACCACTAAACCATCCTATGCCATCTATCATAAAAATCATTATTTGTCTGATGATGATGATTTTGAACTAAGTTTTTATTTATCTATCAGTTATTAAACTCCCAATCCCGATGTAAGAATCATGCTCACATCGGAAATAAATTAGGAGACACTAACAACTATCTCTTGCCCTACCACATCAAAGTCAACCTTTGAGCCTTCAACAACTCTGTCTTCGAGTATCAATTCAGCCAATCTGTCTTCCACCACTTCATAGAGTGCTCTTTTTAGTGGACGTGCACCGTATACGGGATCAAAGCCAGCTTCAGCAATGTACGCTTTGGCGCTTGGGGTAAGTGTGATAGTGATATCACGTTCAGCAAGTTTTTTCTGGATATCTTTAAACAAGATGTCTACAATACTAGTAATCGCTTCAAGGTCAAGCGGATTAAAGATAACCTGTTCATCTAAACGGTTGAGAAATTCTGGTTTAAAGTTACGTTTAAGTTCTTCATTTACCGCTATTCTTCTCTCTTCCTTGTCAGTAATCGTCATAATCTTATCTGAGGCTATATTTGATGTCATAATGATAATCGTATTTTTAAAGTCTACCGTTATCCCTTTGTTGTCTGTCAAACGTCCATCATCAAGCACTTGCAGAAGTGTGTTAAATACATCAGGATGCGCTTTTTCTATCTCATCAAAGAGTACGACCGAGTAAGGTTTGCGACGTACGGCTTCTGTGAGCTGTCCACCCTCCTCGTAACCCACATACCCCGGAGGTGCACCAACAAGTCTACTGGCCGCATGTTTTTCCATATACTCAGACATATCTATACGTATGAGCGATTTTTCAGAGTCAAAGAGAAACTTCGCAAGGGTTTTAGCCACTTGTGTTTTACCCACACCCGTTGGCCCTAAAAACATGAAAGACCCTATAGGTCTATTTCTATCAGAGAGCCCTGCTTTGTTACGCTTTATGGCGCGCGCAACAGCCCTTAGTGCTTCTTCCTGACCTACAACTTCCTCTTTGAGAATACTTTCTATGGCAAGAATCTTCTCTTTTTCACCCTGAAGCATTTTACTCACAGAGATACCCGTCCAACGGCTCACAATGCTTGCAATCATCTCTTCATCTACTGAGTTTTTAAGCAGGGTACCCTCAGACATCATCTGTATCCACTTATCTTCAAGCCCTTTAAGTTTTGCCTGTTCAGCTGGTACCTGACCGTACTCTATCTCTGCTGCCTTATTAAAGTCACCCTCTCTTTTTGCAAATTCTGCCTGTGTTTTGAGAGACTCTATGGTACTTTTAACTTCGGCTATGTCATTAAACACCGCTTTTTCATTTTCAAACTGGTTTTGAAGCGAAACACGTTTCTCTTCCATGTCTGCCAACTCTTTTTCTATCTCAGCGATACGTGCCGTATTTTTTTCACTCTCTTCCATTTTTAGCGCTTCTTTTTCTACCTGAATAGTAGAAATCTCTCGCTTAATTTTTGAAAGATCCGTCGGTTCAGACTCTATCTGCATTTTAAGTTCAGCGGCTGCTTCATCTATGAGGTCAATGGCTTTATCGGGCAAAAATCTATCTGTAATGTAACGATCACTCAGTTTTGCTGCTGCCACCAAAGCCGTATCGGTAATCACCACATTATGGTGTACTTCCAGTCTGTTTTTGATGCCTCTTAAGATTTGCAATGCTTCATTGATACTTGGCTCATCGACTTTTACAGGCTGGAAACGTCTTTGCAACGCAGCATCTTTTTCAAAATACTTTCTGTACTCTTTTAGTGTGGTTGCACCTATGGTATGAAGCTCTCCGCGCGCAAGTGCAGGTTTGAGAATGTTTGCAGCATCCATACTTCCTTCGGCTGCTCCCGCGCCTACAATGGTGTGAATCTCATCAATGAACAAGATAACGTTTCCTGAGGATTTCACTTCATCTATGACCGCCTTAAGTCTGTCTTCAAACTCACCTCTGTATTTCGCTCCTGCGATGAGTCTGGACATGTCTAGTGAGATCACACGCATGTTTTGAAGGCTTAGCGGTACTTCTTTATTGACAATACGCTGAGCAAGTCCTTCAACTATGGCTGTTTTACCTGTTCCGGGTTCCCCAATCAAAATAGGATTATTTTTAGTTTTTCTTATGAGTATTTGCATCACACGTTGGACTTCCTCATCTCTACCAATAACAGGATCCAGTTCACCATCACGTGCTTTTTGATTAAGGTCTATACCATACTGGCTCAGTGCTTCAAGTGTTTCATCTCCAGACTGTGAGTCTATCTGTTTGCCTCCACGGATGCTCTCTAAAGTCTTTTTATATTCATTCATATCAAGATATTTTCCGAGTGTGTCTTTGATGAAATCTTCACCTGTATTAGCCATGAGCCATGCGTCTACGGCAAGATACTGGTCACCATTGGCAGTCATCACCCCTTCTGCATTTTGCAGTGAACGTACAAGTTTTTGTGAAAGCTTGATGTTCTCTTTGGTTACAGAGGAAACAGTCGGCAGTTTATTTGCTATACTTTTGGCTTCCAGTTCGATTGCAGCCTTATCTGCATTCATTTTGTTCAGTGTCTGGTGCAATATGGAACCGCTATTGGTTAATAGCGCCCAAATAATATGTATAGGATCCACTTCCTGATTTTTGTTGTGCAGGGCAAGAGATACGCCTGACTCAATAGTACCTTGCATTTGATTGGTTAATTTTTCTAATATACTCATGAAGAACTCCTTAGAATGGTTTAAATATAGATTATTATACAACCTTTAGTCACTTATTGTCAAGTTTACTTAGTTAATAATTTAAATAGTTGATTTACACTTATAATCTAAAATAATCACACAGTTTGTTACAATAAAAAGTGCTCTTTACACGGAATTTACATATAATTTACGCTAACATACTTTTATGAATTACACTATATCACCCGAATTTACCCCTATTATTGATGCTATAGAAACACATTTGGTAGGAAAAAGAGAGACTATCGCTTTGTCTTTAGCCACTTTTTTTGCAGGAGGCCATCTGCTCTTAGAAGACATACCTGGCGTAGGAAAAACAACTTTGGCCAAACATCTGTCTCAAGTGCTTGGTCTTGACTTTGGGCGCATACAATTTACTTCCGACATGCTTCCCTCTGACATACTTGGTGTAAACTACTACAAGCAAAAAGAAGGAAACTTTGTGTTTAAAAAAGGCCCTATCTTCACTTCGTTTCTTTTGGCCGATGAGATAAACCGTTCCATGCCAAAAACACAATCTGCCCTACTTCAAGCCATGGAAGAAGGTATTATTACAATAGACGCAACGCTCTATACACTGCCTAAACCATTTTTTGTCATAGGTACACAGAATCCTCATGAAGAAGTAGGAACCTTTCCATTGCCCAGTTCGCAACTCGACCGGTTTATGTGCTCCTTTGGTATAGGCTACCCAGACAAAGCATCCGAAAGGGAGATTCTCAAAGGTGAGACAGGACACAGTTCGTCTGTTTCTTCTGCCCTACTGACTTCCGCACAAACAGCATCATACATGAAACAGGCTTCTGCAGTGATGCTTAGTGATGCCTTGCTTGATTTTCTTCAGGACATCATAGAGTTTACCCGAAAAAGTGGCTTGTTCGAGTATGGACTTTCAACACGCGCCGCTCTCTCTTTGACGGCCATGGTTAAGTCATGGGCCATGCTGCAGGGACGTAGCTACGCCACTGCCGATGATGTACAAATGGTCACCGCCGCTGTCTGTTCGCACCGTCTACGTTTCAAAGAAGGCACTACCACTGCACTACGAATACATCATGAAATCTTTGCGCAAATTCATTCAGATACATAAAAGCACAAAGCAACACGCAACACGCTTTAGCCTGGTTGTTGTCATTCTGCTTTTTGGACTTTTTATGGAAGCATATATGCATGACTTTAACCTTGTCTACATCACCCTGTTCTTTGTTTTTTCTCTTGCCTTTTCAGCGGGACCCATCGGAGTGCTAAATTTAGGGCATCTTCAAGCAAATTTTATATGTTCCGGACGTTTTTTTACACATCAGGAAGGCAACATTTCTTTGCAGATACATAACACTTCGAGCACAACCTCCTGGTCGATTTCGGTGCATCATAGCGAGATAGAAGTTGTTCTGTCTAAGCTTAAAGGTGAGTCTTCCGCTATACTTAAGCTTCCTTTTACGCCTTTAAAACGCGGTGTATTTACCTATGAAAACTGTTATTTACAGAGTAAATATCCACTCTCTACTGTACGCCTTACCAGAGATATACCTGAGAGCTACGAAGGCATCGCCTACCCTGAGCCCAAAGGGAAGTCCTTAAGTGCATTTTTAAATGAAGAAGAAACATACTATGGCGAAGAAAAAGAATTTGACGGACTACGTGAGTATGACGGATCTCAAAGTCTCTCACGTATACATTGGGCATCTGTGGCCAAAGGTGACATGGCAGTAAAAGTCTTCAGCAAAGAGACACAAACCCCCAATCTTGTCTTTACCTTTCAAACGCTAGAGGGTGACGAAGAGGCACGGCTATCTCAGCTTTGTTTATGGACACTTGAGTGTGAAAAGCAACACCTGAACTTTAGCATACAAATGCCACACAAACGACTAAGTTCAGTGAAGGAGAGCATAGATGAAATTCTTGAATACCTTGCAAAATACTAGACTTTCTCCCTTAACCCTATTGGATTTAAGCTATATTGCGGTTTTGCTTCCTCTACTACTCATGCTTAAAATACCCATGCTGGTATTTGTCTTCATTGTCTTGACTATACTTTTTTTTAAAAAAACGCCTGCTAAAAATTTTCTCATATTTTTTGTTTTTTTTCTGGGAGTTTCTGCAGTCTATTTGTCGCTTTACGGGGCATTTTCTTTTAGGGGGCTTTCACGTTTAAAACTTTTTATAGAGCTTCTTATCTATGTGCTTCTTGTAGTTGTTACCATGCAAAGACTGACCCGTGAAATAAATTTTTATCTGCTCATCTCTCCTTTTTTGTTCTTGGCACTGTCTCTGTTTTTCTACCATGGGATGCTGATGCTCATTTATGTAGTATTTGAAATCTTCTTTTTGCTGTGGATGGTGCTGGCACATCGCATGGAAGGTGATCTTAGGGAGAGTTTTCGTTCAAGCATGGTCATGTTCATGTACTCTTTGCCTTGGGTTGTGGTACTTTTCATCTTTTTCCCTCGAATCTCCTTTGAACATGCCACGTATGGATTTAAAGGTGAAACAGTGAAACGTATGGGTCATGACGGAACTATGTATCTTGATGGAAATGCGCAGCTGGTACCCTCTGAACGCATCGTAATGGAGGTAGGATTCGATAGACAAATTCCGCCTCCAAGTACTCTTTACTTTCGAGGAAGCATACTGTATATTGACAAGAAAGACCATTGGGAACCGATGCCTGATCCAAACAAACGAAAGAGTAAGCCCTACTCTGCTGTAAAGGGTAAAATGATAGATTATAAAGTCACCCTCTACCCTACACAAAAACGTTGGCTATACATGTTAGATATGCCTGCAAAGCCAATCAAAGATGCCACATTGGACGCAGACCTCATAAGTACAGTCAAAAAAGAGATAAAAGAGCCTATACACTATGCAGCCCGGTCCTATTTGAGTTCTACACTGTACGATATTCCAGATACTCAAACCCTAAAAGCATCTACACTTTTTTATCAGGAGCAAAATCCCAAAACCTACAAAATGGCGCAAAATCTAAAAGAGCTTTATAGCGCACCCGAAAAGCGTGCATCTGCTATCATTCAGTTTTTTAAAGACCAGACCTTAACGTACACACTTAAGCCTGATGCTCTAGATATAAACCACACGACAGACAGTTTTTTATTCGATAAGCGACGCGGCTACTGTGTGCACTTTGCCTCATCTTTTGTCACCATGGCGCGCATGACAGACATACCCGCACGTGTAGTTACTGGTTACAAAGCAGATTTGGCAAACAGTCTGAACAATTATCTTGCAGTCAAAGAGCGTAACGCTCATGCCTGGGCAGAGTTATACCTAGATAAACACTGGGTACGCGTGGAGACAACAAGTACGGCAGCAGGTATGGATATCCCAACACAAACTGAAGCCACAGAAGAAGCACAAAACAAACTCTACAAAAAAGTCAATCTTTACCTGATGTACGCCAAGTATCAAGTGGAAACATGGATACTTTACTACTCGAATGTACGTCAGTTACAGCTTTTACAGTATGCAAAAGGCAACCCAAGGTTTATCTTTATTTTTATACTGAGTTTAATGGCTCTAGTGATGTTTACGTTTATCGTCATCACCTATTTTCGGCGTCCAATCCATAGCTCACAAGGTATAGGAACCCTACAGCCACTCTTAAAAGACCTAAAAAAAGAAGGGTATGTACGCCAAGAAGGAGAAACCCTGCATCAATACTTTTTGCGATATATAGACAAATATCCTCATAAACCAGAACATATCTCTACGATGCAAAATATTGATAGGCTTTATGAGCAAATAACCTACGCAAACAAGAACGAAATATCAGAGCTAAAACAACTCAAAGCACTGGTGAGATACTTTGACACACTAAAGAACAGTTAACTTTCGTTCGCTACAGTGTCGCGTATGTATTTAAAAGCAACCTCTTAGATGTTTTTAAATAAAATTATAAACCAATTCTCACATGGAGATAACATCTTAATGATTAAAAAAAGTAAAAAAATTATGGTTGCTGGTCTTGCCAGCACATTGGCTTTAGCATATATGTTTGGATCTTTTGCTCAAGCCAAAGATTCAAGTGAAAAAAAACCTGCACCCTCTACTGCCAAAGAAAAGCTTGAAGCTTACATCAAGTTTACACAAATAGTCAATGTCATCGAAAGTCAGTATGTGGATGACGTCAATACCACAGAACTTGTTGATAAAGCACTCAAAGGGCTGATGGTAAATCTCGATTCACACTCTTCTTTTATGGATAAAAAAGAATACAAAGATCTTTCCGTCCAAACCAAAGGCGAATTTGGTGGACTGGGTATCTCGATAGGTATGAAAGAAGGTGCTCTTACGGTCATCGCGCCTATTGATGGTACTCCTGCCTTTAAAGCAGGTATCAAATCCGGAGATATTATCTTAAAAATAAATGATACGGCGACTATAGGCATGAGTATCGACGATTCTATAAAGATGATGAGAGGTAAACCTAAAACTTCTTTGATTTTAACCATCATCAGAAAAGGCGAAGCTAAACCGCTTGAAGTTAAGATAACCAGAGATATTATCAATATTCAGTCTGTGTATGCAAAATCCATAGAAAATAACATACTTTATATTCATGTCACTTCTTTTGACCAGAAAGTGGTAGAGGGTGTAAAGAAAGCCATAAAAGAACATAATGCAACCAAGGGATTGATCCTAGATCTAAGAAATAACCCCGGAGGCCTTCTTGATCAGGCTATAGATCTTGTAGACCTTTTTGTTGATGAGGGCATCATCGTCAGCCAAAAAGGGAAAGTCGCAAGCGAAAACCAAAGCTATATGGCGCACAAAAAAAACACCGATACAACAACACCTATTGTTGTACTCGTAAATGGTGGATCAGCATCAGCCTCTGAAATCGTATCGGGAGCACTTCAGGACCTTAACCGTTCTATAGTAGTAGGCGAAAAAACATTTGGTAAAGGCTCAGTGCAGGTTGTGATGCCTATGGGCAAAGAGGAAGCTTTAAAACTTACTGTAGCTCGTTATTATCTTCCAAGCGGACGCACTATCCAGGCAGTAGGTGTGACTCCGGACATCTTCGTGCCACTTGGAAAAATAGAGTTTATTGAAGACAGCATCTCACTGAAAGAGAGTGACCTGAAAAAACACTTAGAGAATGAACTCTCCAAAATAGATGACAATGTAACTATAACTGTAGAAACAAACAGCACAGCAGAAAATAATACAACTATTGTTGACGATACCGTTATTACCCAAGATCAACTCTATAAAGATGTACAGCTTAAAAGTGCTGTAGACATTTTAAAAGCACTTATCATCACACAAAAAGGAAAGAAATAATGGCAACAGATACACTTGTGAAACAGTCACTGGTCTATGAAGGAAAAGCTAAGAAGGTCTGGACAACAGAATATCCGGAACTTTACATTTCAGAGTTTAAAGATGACCTTACTGCTTTCAATGGTGAAAAAAAGTCAAGCGAAGCAGGAAAAGGGGCATTAAATAATAAGATTTCTACAGAACTTTTCAAGTTTCTAAACGAAAAAGGCATACCTACGCATTTTGTTGAAATGCTTGATGAAAACCACATGCTTCACAAGCGTGCAGATGTCATCTTGATAGAAGTCATCGTCAGAAATATCGCTGCAGGAAGTCTAAGCAAAAATCTGGGCATAGAAACTGGACAGATACTCCCCTTTACGTTAGTAGAGTTTGACTACAAAAATGATGCACTGGGTGACCCTAAGCTTAACGACCAGCACTGCCTGCTTTTAAATCTTGTAAAAGACGTATCCGAGCTTGACTACATTCGCGACATGGCAAGAAAGATCAATGGACTGTTAAAAGATTTCTATGGCAAGAGAAACCTAATACTTGTTGATTTTAAACTGGAGTTTGGCAGAGATGCAGAAGGGAACATTATGCTCATCGATGAACTTAGCCCTGACAATTTTAGGCTGTGGGATAGAGAGAGTGGCGAGAGCATGGATAAAGATAGATTTAGAAAAGGTTTAGGCGGACTTAAAGTGGCTTATGAAGAAGTATTAAATAGAATCCTGGGAGAGAAGAAATAATGACAGCGGTAGTGAATGTATTTTTAAAAGAAGGCGTACTTGATCCACAAGGAAAAGCTACACACCATGCCCTTGATTCCCTTGGCTTTGATGGCGTAAAAGATGTACGAATAGGAAAACAGATCATCGTCACTCTTGACACCGAGGACAGAGCCAAAGCCCAAACTGAGGTAAAAGAGATGTGTGAGACACTGCTTGCAAATACGGTCATAGAAGAATACACAATAGAGATCAACTAGTATGAAAGTAGCCGTATTAAGATTTCCTGGAACAAATTGCGAATTTGATACCCAGCATGCTTTTGAAAAGTTAGGTCACGCCGCGGAGCTTGTATGGCATGAAGAAAATACACTGCCCGAAAACATTGATCTCGTTGTGGTACCAGGAGGGTTCTCTTATGGCGACTATTTGCGTTCTGGGTCTATCGCCAGATTTTCACCTGTGATGAAAGCAGTGGCTACATACGCAAATGAGGGAGGCAAGGTTCTTGGAATTTGTAACGGTTTCCAGATACTTACAGAAGCGGGACTGCTGCCGGGTGCCCTGAAGCGTAATAATAACCTTCATTTCATTTCTAAATACCAAAACCTTTGTGTGGTCAGCAATGATAATGCCTTTTTAAACCAATGTAGAAAAGGTGAAGTACTCAACATTCCTATTGCCCATGCAGATGGCAATTATTACATCGATGATGAAGGGTTAAAAAAACTTGAAGCCAATGGTCAAATACTGCTTAGATACTCCGATGATAAAGGCAACCCTGTTGTTGTAAACGGCTCGGTGACTTCTATTGCCGGTGTTTGCAATGAAAGAAAAAATGTTTTTGGTCTTATGCCTCATCCTGAACGTGCACTAGAGGCCATACTTGGAAGTGAAGACGGCTTGCGTATGCTCAAAGGTTTTGAAGCGTAATGCGACATTTGCGCTCAGTGTGGTTTCTACTGGGCTTCGTGCTTGCATAT
Organism: Sulfurovum sp.; assembly: GCA_024637255.1. Taxonomy (GTDB): domain Bacteria; phylum Campylobacterota; class Campylobacteria; order Campylobacterales; family Sulfurovaceae; genus Sulfurovum. Next base: position 31,849 of record JAGXFO010000017.1, on the reverse strand, counting down.
ACTACCCTGCTAAGTGCACAGAGCGACTTCAGATACAGCTATATGCCTAAAAAAGTGTATAAAAACCAACTTTTCCCCGTCACTATTATATCTACAGGAGAATTGGCTTCAGAAAATCCTGAATTTACTTTTGACAGAGCTTCAGATATGCAGCCACTTTTTTCAGAACCGCTTATCGTAAAAAATGGTAATGACAGCTTCTATACCTTTTATTTTAAAGCTTCAGAAAGTGATATACACATTCCCCAACTTTTTATCTCATCTCAAGATGGTGCATATTCACTCGAGGCAAAAACCATTCCTATGGGAGCACTCAAAAAAAGAAAAGATTTTTGTCATGTATTGGCAGCAGACATGAAGATAAAAAACTCTCAGGTGTCAAACTATGATGAGAAGCACCACATAGTTACTCTATCCATTGAAGCTTTCGAAGCGAACATTGAAGATATGATGCTAAACAATGTACTTGAATCTGATGTTGAGACACTAAGACGTGAGCATGCGAAGGTAGAGGCAGAATTTTACGTAGTACTTCCCGTAGAAGTGAAGCTGCTCAAATTCACCTACTTCAATACCATTAAAAGACAGTATGTTTTTTTAGAGGTTCCTGTAGTGGTTGCTGATGCTTCCGTCACTGCACAGTCTGACCTTAACCCCGTTGAAGACAGCTTTGAAAAACTTAAAAGATATATTCTAATGTTTTTACTTGGTTTCTTTTTTATTATGTTTTTAATAAAAAGAGATTTTTTCTATCTTGTTTTTGCCACCGTTTCTCTTATTACTCTTTTGACTTTGTATATACCACATAAAAAAATATGTGTAAAGCAAGGTGCCTCTTTATATATTTTACCAACACAGACCGGCACCATAAGCACAAAAATTGATCAAGATATGGACACGATGCTTTTGGGTGAGCGCGAAGGATTTAAAAAAGTCGAATACAAAGAAGGAGTCATTGGATGGATCAAGAATGAAGATCTTTGCGACAATTAGATTTTACTGGGGTGCCTTTGTCATCTCTTTTAATACCGCTGTTTTTATGATACCTGCTTTAATGCTTTTTGGAAAGCACAAAAGTACCATTGTGCATCATATCAATCGATTGACGCTTTTTATGATGGGCGGGAAACTGACGCAACAAGGCGAGATGGATACAAGTGCTGATATGTATGTCATGAACCATCAAGGTGTTGTGGACATCATAGGTCTTGAAGCCTTGCAGAATACCCATCTGAGATGGGTGGCAAAAAAAGAGCTTTTCGATACACCATGGTTTGGAAATCTTTTGCGTCACGGTGGGATGATCTCACTTGATCGTGAAAACAAAGCAGGCCTCATAAAACTCATAAAAGATGTAAAAGAGTCCAAAGAAGTGTATCATCGTCCTGTAGCGATATTTCCTGAAGGCACAAGAACAGACAAACAAGCCTTGCTTCCTTTTAAGCAGGGAGCAAAACTTATAGCACAGAAGCTCGAACTTAGTGTGCAACCCATAGTGATTACAGGGAGCAAATGGGTACTCAACGAACATACTAAAACAGGTCACAGTGGTACGGTCAAATATACATTTTTACCTGTTATTTCTGTGAAAAGCGATGACAATGACTGGTTCGAGATACTTAGAGTAAATATGCAAAAGGTTATAGATGATGAGTTTAGCAACAATCATTGCAGTCGCTAGTGGCGGTGCCGTAGGGGCAATGCTAAGAGTGCTTATCAACGGGACTATCAATAAGCATTTTGTACATGCATTCCCTTTGGGTACGCTTGCTGTCAATCTTATAGGAAGTTTGCTCATCGGTATGCTTTTTGCCTATTTTCATTTTAGCACCTCACTTACACCATATATGAAAACATTTTTAGTCACAGGTATACTCGGTGCACTTACGACCTACTCTACTTTTGCCATAGAGAGTTTCTTTTTGCTCCAGTCAGGTCACTATCTCCATGCTTTTGCCAACATGGCACTTAACCTTTTTGGTACCATACTTCTTGCAGGATTTGGATACTATTTCATTATGCAAATATCAAAATAATAGGAAAAACATTGTCAACACTAACCCAAGAGATAGAAAAACACATTAAAAAGCTCATACACCCACTCAAAGAAGAAGAGGAGCTGATTGAAGTACTCAAAGTGAAACTCACCAAAAAAGAGCTTAAACTCCTAAAAGCATGGGCAAATGAAACGCCACAGGAAGAGATACAAACAAAGTTAAGTTTGGATGAAGAGCATTACGGTGAATTGTCAACCAAACTCATCAAAAAGCTCAATCAGGAAAAGATCAAACAAGTAATGTGCATTTAATAGTTATGCGAAGGCACTAGTAAAAATAGTGATCATATGTCGTAAAACATGTGCAGCTGTTTGTATTATTATTCATTTTTAATCCTTTTGGAATGTTTTTTAATTACAGGAGAAGTATAAAATAAGAGTGCGAAGCATGAATTTTAAATGGTTGATTTGAACCTACACCCTCCAAGGGTAACCATCTTGCTTTTTTTAATCTCGGCTAGAATATAAGAAAGAGTACTCTGTGCATCTGTTTCGGGCATCTCTTCTTCTATGATACGCAACGCATCTTTTTGGCTGGTTTTGATCCACTTTTTTTCGTAAACATATTGGGTATAAATATCCACCTCTTATATCCAGCCGAGCTCAGCGAAAATGGGCTCCATCTCCATCCACCAGTTTTCAAACCTCATCGTAACGTCAGCAATTGCATTATCTTCTTCTTTCCACTCTTTGAGCTTTTCCAGAATCAACGGCTTACTTTCTTGCGAAACTTCTTCTGATTCTTCTACATATTTGATTACTTCTTCAATTTTAGCTTTCATTATAATATTCCTTTTTTATTATTTTAATCCAATCTGCATCTATTGTCAATCTCTATTAGCAAGGACTACTTCTCTTGTTTGGATTCGAGTCTGCCGATAGCCTGTATGGTTTTCAATACAGAATCAGGATTAAGACTCATGGAGTCTATCTTCATTGTCACAAGCGCCTCTGCCATCTCAGGATAATCCGAAGGTCCTTGCCCGCAAATGCCGCTATGACGTTTGTTTCGTTTTGCGCCCTCCACTGCCATTTCTATCATCTTCATCACGCCAGGGTCACGTTCGTCATAATCAAATGCGACCACCTCAGAGTCACGATCTACCCCGAGTGTGAGTTGCGTTAAATCATTAGAACCGATGCTTATGCCATCAAAAAGTTCACAAAATGCATCTATCTGTATCACATTGTTTGGTATCTCACACATGACGTAAATCTTCAATCCATTTTCGCCTCGCTTAAGACCATATTTTTCCATAGCCTCGAGCACCCCTCTTCCCTCTTCTACTCTGCGACAAAAAGGGATCATCAAGATGACGTTGTCAAAACCCATCTCTTCTCTGACCCGCTTCATGGCTGCACACTCTAGCGCAAACCCTTCCTCATAAGCAGGATGCGTGTAGCGTGATGCACCTCGAAAACCTATCATAGGATTGGCTTCATGGGCTTCAAAGAACTGACCTCCAAGCAATGTAGCATATTCATTGGTCTTAAAGTCGCTCATTCTTACCACACAAGGCTTAGGATAAACAGCTGATGCGATACTGGCAACGCCTTCTGAAAGCACTTTGGTGAAAAATATTTTAGGGTTCTCGTATGCAGATGTAAGTTCGGCCAAGCTCTTACGTGTTGCATCATCCAGTTTTTCAGGATGGACAAATGCCATAGGATGTGCTTTGATGGAAGTGCTGATAATGAACTCCATTCTCGCCAAGCCTATGCCATCCACAGGAAGAGAAGCCAATGAAAATGCCATGTCGGGATTACCAAGATTCATCATGATCTGCGTTTTGGTTTTGGGTAAAGCACTAAGATCTGTCTTTGTAACTTCGAAATCAAGGCTTCCTTCATAGACAAAACCTGTCTCCCCTTGCGCACAACTTACCGTCACTTCCTGCCCATCTTGAAGTATTTCTGCGGCATTTTGGGCACCCACTATGGCAGGTATGCCAAGTTCTCTTGAGACTATGGCAGCATGACAGGTTCTACCACCACTGTTTGTCACAATGGCAGAGGCCATCTTCATCACGGGTTCCCAGTCAGGACTTGTAGTTTGCGCAACAAGTACATCACCTGCTTCAAATGTATGCAGTTGGCTGGCATCAAGCACTTTACGCACCTTACCAGAACCTATTTTCATGCCCACTGCCTGACCTTCTGTAAGTACTTTACTGCGTTCGTTAAGACTGTATATCTCCAGATATCTTTCTTCTTTTCTGGACTCAACCGTTTCTGGCCGTGCCTGTACGATATAGATATGTCCATCAAGCCCGTCTTTTGCCCATTCTATATCCATTGGTTTGTCATAACCGGCTTGCTTTGAGTAGTGATCTTCTATTTTGATGGCATAGTCTGCAAGGACCATCACATCTTCATCACTAATGCAAAATTTAGTTTGCTCCTCTTTGGGCGTATGAATGTTCTTAATATACTCCACGGCAATAGCATTTTTATTTATATTGTCCATAAAGACCATTTTGAGTGCTTTGTCACCGAGCCTTCTTTTGAGCACGCTGCGGTAGCCTTTTTTGAAAGTAGGTTTGTGCACATAAAAACTGTCTGGTGCTATGGCACCCTGAACAATGTTCTCCCCCAAACCATAGGCTGCATTTATGAAAACAACATCCTTAAAGCCTGTCTCCGAATCAATGGAAAACATTACTCCACTCTCCCCAATGTCAGATCTAACCATTTTCATCACTACCACCGACAAAAGCACTTTCAGGTAGTCAAATCCGTGGTCGTATTTGTAGTGTATAGAACGGTCTGTAAAGTTCGAAGCCAAACAGCGTTTATAAGCATCCAAAAGTGCCTCTAAACTGCCAACATTAAGATAACTTTCATTTTGACCCGCAAAAGAGGCTTCAGGAGAGTCTTCTGCAGTGGCCGAACTTCTTACCGCCAGTGTCACATTTTCACCATATTCAACTTTTAGTGCTTTATAGGCTTTTTTTATCTGTTCAGTAATATCATCAGGCAGTGTACAGCTATAGATAATCTCTCTACAGGCTTTTCCTCTCTCTTGTAGCTGGCTTACATTATCTGGATCCATATCATCAAGCTGGATATGTAATTTTTTCCATGCATCATTATTGTCCAATATAGCAGTGTAGGCTTCAGCGGTGATGGCAAATCCATTAGGTATACGTATACCTTTCTTGCTAAGATTTTGGTACATCTCCCCCAAGGAAGCATTTTTGCCGCCTACCAAGTCAACATCTTTGATACCAAGCTCATTAAACCACTTTATATATGCAGACATAAGTTATCCTTTGATTTATTTTACTGTAAATAGCATAATTTCCAATCTAAATCTACTCTACTTCTTTACATATGCTATAATATTATATGATAAACGAATTAAAATGTCTACTTACCAGACCATCTATATATCATCACAGCTACTCTCACTCAGTTTGTGATGACGCCGTTCCACATGAATTCAGTATTCTTTGCTGGAATGTGCATAAAAATAATGATAATTTTTCATTTAAAAACTATATTGAAGAATTTACTGCAAGAAATCCGGTTGACTTCTTTATATTCCAAGAAGCTGATTTTAAACACAATATAGAATTAAATCTACCAGGTCTAACATTCAATGCTGCAGCAAATTTAGAAAAAGGTTCTACTTTTTATGGCGTCTTAACAGCAAGTAAATGTAAAACGATGTATAGCGAGCCCTTTCTTTCACACGGCAAAGAATTGATATTTGGTCCTCGCAAAAGCCTACTTTTAACAAAACACTCTTTTGAGGATGGTTCTACTTTACTGATTCTAAATCTTCATGCTATTAATTTTAGAGAAAATAGACACTACTACAGAGAAATAGATAAAATTATTAAGATAATCGATAACTATGAAGGGGCGATGATCATAGCTGGTGATTTTAATTCCTGGAATAAAAACAGAATGAAATTACTTCACAGCAAAATGGAAGATTTAAATTTTACTCCTGTCCCCTTTTCAAAAAGTGATAAAGTCAAGTCTTTTATGAAAAATCATTTAGACTTCATTTTCTATAGAGGCATTGAACTTCTTGAACACAGTATAGAAAGAAATCATCGCTTATCTGACCATCATCCCTTATTTGCCAAATTCACCTATGGGGGAATTTAATATGCTAGAAATCATTGTTGCAGGTATAGGTATCGCCACTGTTTTGAACCTTTTTTTAAAGAAGTTTCACATCCCAACCATTATAGGTTTTATCGCCACTGGTACCATTATTACTTATGGATTTGAACTTCATGATGCTACAAATTCACATGATCTAAAGCTTGTAGCAGAATTTGGAATTGTTTTTTTAATGTTTACCATTGGTTTGGAGTTTTCTGTCAAACATTTAATACGCATGAAAAAAGAAGTCTTTATGTATGGTGGACTACAAGTCATAATTACAGCCACACTCATCACACTTATTGCCATCTACGGTTTTGATTTGGATATCAAAGCTGCTGTGATTGTCGGTGCCGCTCTGGCACTTTCCTCTACTGCCATTGTGCTTAAGCTGCTTAATGAAAATGGCGATATCAACCAGCAGTATGGACAACGATCTCTTGGTATCTTGCTTTTTCAAGATATTACCGTCATTCCCATACTTCTAATGATCACAATGTTCTCAGCAGAGGATATACCTGTTCATACACTTTTACTCAAGACTGTGATTGCTGCGCTAGTTTTATTCGTGGCGCTTTGGTTTACAGGAAAATACCTTCTGGAACCATTTTTGCATGAAGTGACAAAAGTCAATTCAAATGAAATTTTCATAGGTTCTATCCTTTTCTTGGTTTTAGGCGCATCAAGTATGGCGCATCTCATTGGGTTTTCCTATTCTTTGGGCGCTTTTTTGGCAGGAATGCTTATAGCTGAAACACGCTACAAACATCAGATTGAAGCAGACTTGATTCCATTTAGAGATCTTCTTTTGGGCGTATTCTTTGTAACAGTAGGCATGCAAATTAATTTCACTATTATTTCTGATTACTTGCTGATGATCTTACTGCTTTTAGTGGGTCTTATAGCGCTAAAAGTTATCATCATATTTATGCTTTTACAATTTGCCACCTCTAAAAGGGTTGCGCTTAAAAGCGCGCTTTCTCTTTTTCAGCTTGGAGAATTTGGCTTGGTGGTATTCGAGTTGGCAAGTACTAAGAACCTGCTAGATACTACTACTACCCAGGTTTTAATTGTTGTGATTATCTTATCGATGATACTTACTCCGTTTCTGCTCAGGCATATTTCATCTGTTACAGACTTTTTAATGCCCTCAGCAAAAGGAGAAACGCTTGATTTGGCACATATTTCCAAAGGGTACTCAAACCATATTATTCTCATTGGGTATGGAAGACTTGGAAAACATATCGCGAAGTTACTGGAGAGAGATGGCTACGATTACGTGGTTATAGAACAAAATATTAAAACAGCAGAAGATGCACAAAAACAGGGAAAACCTGTTATTTTTGGAAATGCTGCACAAAAACATATTTTGGAAGCTTTAAATATCCATAAATCATTATCCGTAGTCATTTCATTGGGCAACAATGAAAAATTATACTTGGTTTGCCAAACCGTGCAAAAAGTAGCGCCCAATGTTAAAACCGTAGTAAAAGTCAATAGCTTCCAAGAAAAGCAGATGCTTTTGGATCTTGGATTGACCCATATTATAGTAGAAACCGAAGAGACTGCAATTGGTATGTATAATGAAGCGCTAAAAACATAGACTGGCTAAATATATCAGCAATAAAAGAATTGCCTTGGTAACTCTGCTTTATCTTATTGTGGGCTAATGCTCCTCCTATAGCACGGGAGTGATCATTTTCTAAAACTTTAAGGTAAACTTATGAAAGGATCATATCTCATCAACTTCAGATTCTCTAATGAGACATCCAAAAAATAATATGCTATACTTTAATTTTATAACTTGTCTGCTGATGAAGATCTAAAAACAAATTTTATGAGGAGCAAAGCATGAGAGCTTTAATTATCACTGCAGACCTTTTTGAAGACTCTGAATTAAAAATGCCCTATGAGACGCTTGAAGCGTTAGGGGTAAATGTAGATATAGCTTCTTTGAAGAAGGGAACTATTGTTGGGAAGCATGGATTTAGTATAGATGCTACTAAAAGCCTGGATGAAGTAGATACTGATCAGTATACTTTATTGCTCCTTCCCGGAGGCAAGGCACCTTCTGCACTGCGCAAGGAACCAAAAGCATTGGAAATAGTCCAAAAGTTTTTTGATCAGGACAAACTTGTAGCTGCGATATGTCATGGGCCACAAATACTTATCTCAGCCGGTTTAATGAAAGGGAGAGTGGCAACGGGTTATAAAAGCATTGCCAATGAACTAAAAGAAGCCGGTGCAGTCTATAAGGATGCGGAAGTAGTCGTAGATGGCAATCTCATTACTTCCAGAGAGCCTTCGGACCTCAATGCTTTTATGGATGCCATTAAAGACTATTTGGATGACAATGAGGGCCCTAAAGAATAATGAATCAATCACAACCATTTGTCCAAGAACGGTTCACTCTCCCTGAGGATTTTTGTATATGTTTATGAACGCGGAGCTGCAGCACCAAACAACTGCGGTGCGGTGGATACTACTGATCTCTCACTTGCAACGGACTGGACAATGGATATGCTGATGTGCGGTGTCGGTTTTAATACAGTATTAGATTTTTAAAAAAATTAGACAGGTATTCATACTACAAAGTATTCATCGCAACATTATCAAAATTTGTCCTATAATATTGTTTATACGCTACCTTTCTTTCCAACGCTTCAATGAGTGCCGTACAAAAGTCTTCATTTTCCAATTTACCTACAATATTAAGCCCACCCGGGCTGAATACATTGACTTCCAGTAACTTATCGTCCACGATGTCAAGTCCTGCAAGAAATATCCCGTCTTGTACCAGTTTTGGTCTGACGATCTCTGTAAGTTCTAAAATCTTATCTGTGATTTCAACTGCTTCCCCGTGGCCACCTGCATGGATATTGCTGCGTATATCTTTTCCACCGCTAACCCTTCTGAATGCTGCATATTTGCCATTAACTTTAAACGGTTTACCATTGAGCATAAAAAAACGTATATCACTTTTGGACGCAGGTGCAAAAAACTCCTGTGCGATCACATACCCATCCCTCATAACCGCCTCTGTCATTTGTTTGATATTGGCTTCATCTTCAGGCTGCACTAAAAAGACATTTCTTCCACCCGATCCTAAAAGCGGTTTGATAATAATTTTATTGTTATTATGGTGGTAGAATTCAAGAATATCATAATAATTTTTACAGATCAGCGTATTAAGTCTGATAGCTCTTGGATACTGCTGAAAATACATCTTATTTATCGCTTTCGTAAGACCTCCCGGATCATTTAAGACGATTACGCCATGCTGTACAGCAACAGATCCAAAAACCAAAGAAGCATGCTGTGCCCATGGTTTTTCAAAATCTGCTGCCGGATCATTTCGAAGCATCAATACATCCAAATCTTCTACTGAGATTCGCTCTTTTTTTGCCTCTTTGCTTACGATGTGTGCTAAAAAATCTCCTGCATCTTTAAACTTCTTTTTTGAAGCACCAAACGCATTAGCATGTATTGTGTCATTTGGATCATAAGCAAAATCACCCACACCCATCAGCCAAACTTCATGTCCCATATGCAAAGCTGCTAGTACCAGATTAATCGTAGTGCTTGGCAATGTTTCATGCATCACATCATTGAGTACAAATCCTAATCTCATGTCATCTCCTTATTGATGATATCTAAAAGAGTATGACCATTTCTAATCATCTCCAAACGTTTCAATGCTTCAGCATCTTCCAAATACCGGGGCGATAAAGGTGGCTTATGCAACACTTTTCTATAAAGCAACTCTTGAATGATAGGAATATGGTTTGCAGCGATCTTTCCGACAAAAAGCAGATCAAGTTTCCCCCCAGCTTTAAGATAATCAAATATCTGTAAAAATCCTCTCAGATAAACAGCATCTTTTGTCAAACCTCCACCACGAAATACTCTGGTTGTGACAGAAAAAGCAGTTTTTGGCAGAAACCCATACTCTTCTTTGAGCAGATGAAAGGTATCGACAAAGGTAGCTCCCTCTATCATTGCATGGACTGCGATTACTCTTCCTGCCAGTACCTTTATCCTGTTTAACGTCAATCCTCCACACATATATTCTGATAAAACAGCTATACCCTCTTGCATTTCATCATAACCTCGAAGACCGGTATGAAGCTGTTTAAAGGGTTGTGACAAACCATTGAAATAGGTCAATACATGTGTTCCGATTTCATGATGTATCAATGGTTCAATACGATCTTTTGGAAAGGAAGACCAACGATAGATCAAAAAGTTCCCGCCGCTGACCATCGCATCCGAAGCGATATCATCACGGATCTCTACTTTTGCATCAACAGTAGGACAGATCTGTTTATAGTAGGCTATCTCTTCTTTTGCCGCTCTTGCAAATTCTACGGCATCTGCCATCTCTTTAGGCTTTTTATTTGGCTTAATATTTGAGATCGCTTTTAATATCTCTATGGAAGTCTCCAGCAGATCTTTTTCCACCCCACCATAGACTTGCATGCTACCATGCAGAAAACTTGCATTTCCTCTGTCATTTAACATGGTGAGTTTTCTGTCTATCTCGTCTCTTTTTTGTACAAAAATCTCAGAAAGTACCGGATCTTCGATCTTCTCTATCGGGATTTTAAAAAGTTCTCTTTTGACTATAGCAGAATCAAACGGTCTTGGACGATAATAAAAAATCGGTGTCTCTTTAAAATCAGAGGTTTGAAACTGTTCCCATGCTTCTTTACTGTTTACCGGGCTTACCTGAAGAAGAAAATCAAAACTGTCTTCTATTTTTGCCATCGCATCATCGATTTTAAATACTGATTTGGTGACACCTTTTCGTCCAAGTTCACGGTAATCAGAGGTCACAGCAGTAGTGTGTTTTTTGACAAAGGTAAAAAAAGTTTTTTTCAGCGCTTCGGAAACGCATTGTTGTAGTTTTAATAATTCATAAGGATAAAGCTGGACTCCCTCCTGATCCTGATAAATAGGTCTGATCGCCAATCCAAGCATATAACTGCTCGTACCGTTTAAACTCCTAGTATCAATAATGGGCTGCATCTCTTGAGGCGCTATGGTGGTAGTATATTTTATGCTGACACTTGCAGTAAGGTCATCAATCTTTATTCTCGAGAGTCTATTTTTCATAGTCTCGATCTCAGGTGTTAAGAGTCCCCGTTTTTTTGAAACAATAGTGAACGCTTCTTTATGATTTTGGGAAGAAATTTTATTCTCTTCCTCTGGCAAACACATTGACCAAATCTCAATCAGCAAAAAAGCGCCACATTCTTCACTGATGGTTTTGACGATCGCTTCAACCAACTTACCCAACCCATTACCTGTTAAAGCCTCATCTGCGATGATATAAGATGCCTCAGATAGAACCAACTTTTGCGTTCCAACATCTGCTCTGTTTGTTGGCAACCTGTATAGGCATAAAAACGGTAACTGACGATCGATATGCACCCTTCCCCATCCCGGAAGATTCATCCTGATGGGCTTATTTTTTCTTATTTTTTCACAAACATTTTGAATAAATTCGTCTGTAATTATCATAGTATTGCTCATCACTTCTCTTTCATCTTATGTAACTCTTCTTCAATTGCCGGTATAATTGTTTTAAGCATCTTTTTGACCTCTTCGATCTGTTTCATATCTGCTTTTCCACTCCACTCATCCATAAAAAATTTCTTGAATTCTATAGACAAAACGCAGGCATTTGGATAAAAGTTTTCATGTATCCACTGGGCAAAATATCCGCCATAAAACTTGACATTTTCCCGTACATCAAGATGTCTTCCCATATAGTCATACGCTCTCATCTCTTCTATTACTCTATCTATCAAGTGGTACCACTTCTGTAGATTTTTCAATGTTTTGGTTCCAACATTGATCTCAGGATTTAACAGGGGATCATCATATGGTGCATCAGGTCCTGATCTTCTGTGATTATATGAATGTATATCCAATACAACCACATATCCATACTCTTTGATAATATTGCTAAAATAGGTTTTCAACTCTTTATAAAAAAGGTCATAGGAAGATAGGGATTTTTGTATATCTGACTTGGACAGTGCAGTGTGCCATATGTGTAAACCCCAGGCATCATCAGGGTATTTGTAGACAGCTTTATCTCTGGGTCTATTGAAGTCAACTTCAAATCTGGTGTGACTATTTATGATACGATTTTTAATGATTTCTGTAAAGATGTCAGTAAAAGGATCCTCTTCTCTTAATCTTTCTGATTCATCAAGAGCAATATTATCCTTCAAATCAGACCTTAACTCATGACCGCAATGCAAGGCTGTAGCAACTATCGGAGAGTGATCAGTTTCTATCAACCAAAATGACCGTTTCATCTCGTCTCCTTCTCCTTATATTATATCATAATGCAAAATAATAAATTTTCAAAGTCAACAGATAAGGATATCAATCTGATGATCTCGGTAAACACCTCTAATATTATATCTTTTTTTCATAATTTACCATTTTTTATATTATAATACATAATTAGATAATTTTTAGAAAATTATCTAATTTAATTTCACACAAGAAAGCTACACTTTTTTAGTGTTTGGAACTAAATTTCACAATACATTCTGTCATATAAAGTAATCAAAGGGCATCTATAAAAAGGGGATATCATGAGTCAATGACGAGAATCGTATCATCCTTATAAAGTACTTTTGCCTCACTATTTACTGCTTTGATCTTTTTTTCTATCTGTTTCTCTATAGCACTTTTGTCAATAGATATTTCACCTGCATTATAATAGTTTGGTATAGCCAACCAAGGTATCTGTACTGCATGAACGACAAACAAGTCAGCCTTGTTCTCTTTTGCTAGCATCAACGCTCTTTTTAACACATCGTCAGATTTTTCAACAATATCTATGCCTACAAGAATTCTTTTCAACTTTTCCATACTCCACCTACCTTATTTTTTATCAAAATAATAAAATTAAGCTTCTCAGCAGCTTTCTGTATTCTACTACAAAAAAATAATGATCCAATTTATCTATATAAATATCTTCAAGTCATTTTAAAATAATTTCTACTAAGATATATTATGCAGACTATAACACTTACAGATTCTATCATAATGGCGTTCTCAGGACTGGGTATTTTTCTTTTTGGCATTTACTATATGGAATATGCCCTCAAAGAGTTTGCCGGCTTTAGACTCAAACGACTGCTCAAAAAAAGCACCGACACCATACCAAAATCAATCTTCACTGGGGCACTTGCCACAACACTCTTGCAAAGCAGTTCCGTTGTTACGCTCCTGACGCTTTCCTTTGTAAGTGTGTCTCTTATCTCCCTAAAAAGTGCTATAGGTGTTATATTTGGATCCAATATAGGTACCACTGTGACTGCATGGTTTGTTGCACTGTTGGGATTTAAACTTCAGATCGAATCTTTTGCACTTCCCATTGCCGGACTTGGCGGACTTGGTCTGATGTTTTTACCCAGAAATAGTAAATATTTCTTCTTTGCAAAGTTTTTGATCGGTTTTGGTTTTTTGTTTTTGGGACTTGACTATATGAAAACAAGTATTGAAGCACTTAGCACTTCCTTTGATCTTCAAGAATACAGTGCTTATTCTCTCTATTATTTTGTGCTTATAGGCGCTGTTATTACAGCTATTATCCAGTCAAGTTCTGCAACCACTGCACTAGTGCTAAGTGCATTAAGTGTGAGTATGTTGACATTTGAAGGAGCCGCAGCTATGCTGATCGGTGCAAATATCGGTACTACCATTACGGCACTATTAGGTGCCATTGGAGGCACTGTCGACAAAAAAAGAGCTGCTGTGGCACACTTTATATTTAATATTTTTACCGCGGTGATTGTCTTTTTTTTATTGCCCTATCTTTCTTATTTTATTCTCAATACACTACATATGAAAAATGATGCCGTGATTGCACTGGCGATATTTCATACACTTTTTAATGTATTGGGTGTTTTACTCTTGGCGCCCTTTATTCCGCTTCTGGCAATCTTTCTCAACAATGTGATCACCTTTAAAAAGCTTGTAGTGACACACTATATACATCTTGTCGATGCCAATGTCCCTGAAAGTGCCTGTATCGCAGTGAGAGATGAAATAGAATCACTTTTTCTAAAAACTCTCAAATTTACACTCTTACTGGCAAATGTAAAATCTAACGATCTTTTGCTAAATCAAAAAGTGACTGATGAAATCTTGGAAACAAACACTGATACCATCGACTTTGATTCTACCATTTCCTATAAAAACATCAAAACGATAGAGAGTGCCATATTTGAATTTATCAGTAAAATAAACAGGCAAGGACTTGATGATACACAAAGTCAAAATATTGATAAACTCTATACCTCTGCCAGAGAGAGTGCTTATGCAGCCAAAATAATCAAAGACACTAAAAACAATCTTAACGAATTTTCCCAAAGCGAAGATATGTCTGTGCAGAAAGCCTATAACCGCATGCGTAAACATCTCATTAACGCTATTAGGGCTTTACATCTGTATATGAATCACAAGATAGACAGAAAAGAATTTGAAAAAAAATATAAAGAGAGTTTACATGAAAATGAACAGTTACTCAAGCAGATCACTTTTGCCTACAAAACCTTTGGCCTAGATGTCACAGTGGTCACTTCGCTTCTCAACACTAACCAATCTCTCTTTTTGGCTCTGAACTCGCTCTATCAGGCTTCAGAAGTTTTTGAAATGCAGGCCAACCTGCTGAATGGAAGTTAATTAGAAGATAAACCAGGTTTGAGCTTTTTATCTCGTGGCTTTGTCCAAAAATACTCAGCCCATTTGCGTATTTCAACCATGCCAAATACCCACAGTGCCAGTAAGCCTATGATCATTAACGATTCAGCATTGAGCGGCAATGTGTGAAATACATCTGAAAGTAGATAAATAGCGCATAACTGCAACACTATTCCTATACCTATACCGTAAAAAATATATGGGTTAAGCTGTAGAGATTTTTTTATATTTTTTAAAAAAGGTTCATGTTCTTTGAGTGACTGCAGACCATTTACCCATGTGGCTATAATAAAGGCTGTAAAAAGTGTAGATATAGCACTCTCTTCTGTGTAGTGTTCTAACATCCAAACATATAAAAAGAGTGCACCAAGACTGATGACCAGAACCACATAAAGTACACGTAAAAGCTGTACTTTATCTAAAAATTGCTCATGTAATTTACTTGGGGCTCTGTTCATAACATCCTCTTCATCTTTTAAAAATGGAAACGTTTTGTCCAAAGCACTGTTTGCAACAAGATTGATCCATAAAATCTGTATAGGATAGAGTGGTAGTGGCAATGCCATTAAGATAGCACCGGTGATGAGAATTACTTCATCCAAACTTGTAGTGAGCAGAAAATAGATTGTTTTTCGAATATTATTGGCAATGGATCGTCCCTGCTTAATGGCATCAACAATGACAGAGAGATTATTGTCTGCAAGTACCATCTTTGCAGTAGATTTTGCTGCATCCGTTCCCTCTCCCATTGCTATCCCCAAATCAGCAGCTCTAAGCGCAGGTACATCATTGACCCCATCGCCTGTTACGGCAACGATCTCTCCCTGCTTTTGCAGTGCTTTTACGATGCGGTACTTGTGTTCGGGAAGCACCCTTGCCCAAACAGTGACCTTTGGCAATATCTCTTCGAGTGTTTTATCATCCATATCATTGAGTTCTTTTCCCGTAACCACTAGATCTCCCTCTTTGTAGATATTGACAGATTTTGCAACAGCTGCGGCAGTGAGAGCATTGTCCCCTGTGATCATCATCACCCTAACACCTGCTTTTTGTGCTGTATGCACTGCCTCTAAAACCCCTGGTTTGGGAGGATCAATAAACCCTACCAGTCCAACGATCTCAATTTGCCATTTTTCGATATCATCCGTCGTATGCTCCCCCGTACCTAACGCTATGACTCTTAAGCCATGTGAAGCCAACCTGTCATGCTCTTTTTGAAGTGTTTCTAAATCTTCCTTATTTGTAGCAAACTGTTTTAGTGACTCAAAAGCACCTTTGACAAATATTTTATGCTCTTCTTCAATCATGTTTGAACTTGCCATAAGTCTATGCTGCGTATCAAAAGGATAAAGATTGACACGTGAATATTTCTGGCGTATATCTTCATATGCTTTGCCTACCCAAATTGCAAGAGCCGTATCGAGTGGATCGCCCTTCCCATCTATGGATTCATTAGCAAGTGCTGAAACGGTTTGAGAAAAAGTATCATGCAGCGAAAACACTTCTTCCACTTTAAGATTTCCCTGTGTGATGGTGCCTGTTTTATCTGAAGCGATGACAGTAGTGCTGCCTAAGGTTTCAACCGAAGGTAAATGACGGATATACACTTTTCTAACACTCAGTGTCATGGCCCCTATGGTGAGTACCAGAGTAATGACAATAGGCAAACCCTCAGGTACAGAGGCAACCAGCAAAGCGATGACTAAATAAATAACTTCAATGATCTCTCTGCCTTCCCAAAGGGAAAGAATAGCAGTAATGGAAATCAGAATAAGTACAACAAACATATGTTTTTTGATAAAAACTTCCAGTGCTTTACTTAAAGGAGTGTCGGGAGACTCTTCTTCTGCTTTACTTGAAATAGATGCCAAGTAGGTTTTTTGTCCGGTAAATACAACAAAACCCTCTGCTTTTCCTTTAGTTACAGTGGTGCCAGAGAGTGCCATGTTGTCCAGTTCATAAGGAAGTGTCTCTTTGGGTAAAGTGAGGTTTGCATCTTTTTCGACAGGCATAGACTCTCCTGTGAGGATCGACTCATCAATGACAAATCCGTTGGTATAGCAAAGACGTATGTCCGCAGGTACAATATCTCCTTCTGACATGACAATGACATCTCCGGGTACAAGTTCAGAGGAGGAGATGACAAGTATCTGATTCTCACGTTTGACCTGTATTTTGCTTTCAGTTAGTTTTTGAAGTGCCTTAATAGAACTAAGCGCTTTAATCTCCTGCCAAAACCCTATAAGTGCATTGAACAGGAGAATAAGAAGTATCAAAACTCCTTCATGTATGTTTCTCAAAAAGAGAGAAAGTATAGCCGCCGCCACCAACACATATACCAAAGGACTTTTGAATTGGGAAAGAAAGAGTATAAAAAGATTATGCTTTTTTTCTTTTATCTCATTCAAACCATAGATAGAAAGATTTTTTTGTACGTCAACATTGTTTAATCCCTCTTTTGAGGTTTCCATTTGTCCGGCCAAGGATTCAATCGTTTCAAAATGGGGATAATCTGGAATAGTCATTGGTTCTTCCTACATTTCATATCTAAGCATATTATATTAGTGTAACATATTTATTTGTTATAATAGTATAATAAAGGTATTGTGAATATAATCTACATTTAGCGAGGAGATACTATGCGAATCGTAATTATAGGTGGTGGTATTGCCGCAGCTTATGTGGCAAACCATATCAAAAAACTTGCTTCAAATACAAATGTACTGATGGTATCAGAAGAAGACTATCTACCCTATGACAGGATACACCTCTGTTCCCTTGTAGACAAAAGCCAGAGTGTGAAAGATATCTCTTTGCCCGTTGATCCTACTGTCGAAATAGCCCTCAATGAAAAAATACTTTCCATAGACAAAAAAGCAAAAAGAATATTTTCAGCACATTCTGCTTTTAGTTACGACAAACTCATCATTGCAACAGGTTCGCTTCCCCAAACTCTTTTTGACATCAGCACATTGAAAAATGCTGCTGTTTTTCGAAATGCCGATGACTGCAAGAAGATCAGCGAGGGCATCAATGACAAAGAAGTGGTCATTGTGGGCTCAGGGTCCATAGGCTTAGAGCTCATGTAGACCCTAAATAATATGCCAGATGTTAAGCATATTACACTGCTGGTACGCGGTAATGCTTTATATGACAAAAAGCTCTCCTTGGAAGCTAAAAAAGTGATGGAGGCATGTTATCTTATAAGTGGAAAAGTGACCATCTCTTATGAAGACGAGATTATAGACAAACAAATTAGCGATAATATTATCACGCTTTTAAAGACAAAAAAACTTGAGATTTCCAACCCATTTTTGATTTTTGGTATAGGCATAAAACCCAATATTGATTTTGCAAGAAATGCGTTGAGTTGCGACAGGGGCATCTTGACCAACAAAAAGATGCAAACCGAAGATAAAGATATCTATGCAGTAGGAGAAGCGGCACAGGTAAAAGACACAGGTTTTACAGCAGCTCATGTCAAGGAGTGCACACTTCAGGCAGATGTTGCTATTGCAAACCTGCTGGGACTCGAAGAGAAAGAATTTAAACTCGAAGTGATGATTGATATGCTTAAGGTCGGTGCATTTGAACTGCTAGAAGCAAGAGCTCCTGATTATTCAGAAAATTTTGAAAAAATTTTAATCACATCAGAAAAAGATTATCGCGTAGATGAATATTTTGTAGAAAACGACACACTCACACGCTTTATAGGCATCAATACCAATGTAGATACAGGATATATAGAATCACTTATGAAAAATGCCCAAAAAATAGACCTTTCCGCCCTATACCAAAACAGGCTTGTTGGTGAAAGGGGCAGACTTATTTGCAGTTGTGAACATGTCTATCATAAAGATATTGTCGATACTGTAGTGGCTAACGGCGTAGAAAATTTTCTCGAATATGGAGCATTCTCTCAGGCAGGACGCGTATGCGGCAAGTGTAAAAAAATGGTTGAGTCTGTCATCAAAGAGTCACAGCATCTCATCGATCCTCATTTTGTGAAGAAGAGTGCTGAAAAGTTAGCACGGGAAAAAGAGATTGCTTTGGCCAAAAAACGCATAGAGAAATATAACAAGCTCCACCCTGAAAATCAAATCGATTCACAACAGCTTACCTCCTCTTTGGACGCCTTTGACATTACAGACAGGGATCTTAACAGCTGGATATCCATGGTCACAGCAACCATGCACCTGCATCCGGAATTTGAAGGGGTCGTCAAAGAAGGTATAAATAACTTAAACAAGGTACCTATCATCTGGCTTGAACTGGCTGACTGCTCAGGAAACTCCGAAGCCTTTATCAAAACTGCCAATCCAGGTATAGCAGATTTGATATTTGACTATATCTCACTGGATTATCATGAGCTTTTAATGTCTGCTAGTGGGGACCAAAGCGAGAGTGTTTTAGAGCACATCCTGGCAACACAAAAGGGTGAGTATATACTCATTGTTGAAGGGGCTATCCCCATGGCGATGGAAGGCAAATATCTTCGTATAGGCCCTAAGGGAGAAACAGGACTTGAATTGTTACAAAAATGTGCCAAAGATGCCGCACTTATACTCTCTGTGGGCAGCTGTGCTTTTGATGGAGGCGTGGTTGCAGCTGCTCCAAACCCTACAGGCGCGGTAGGTGTGTCTGAGGCATTGGGAAGAGATGACATCATTAACCTTCCAGGCTGCCCTGCCAATCCTATCAATATTGTGGGAACATTGCTGTGGTATCTGATGTTTTCAGAACTGCCTGCACTTGACAAGTTTAACAGACCGCTTTGGGCATATGGGAGCAGGATACATGACAACTGTGAGAGAAGAGGTCACTATGAACTTGGAGAATTTGTCAAGGAGTGGGGGGATGAGGGTGCAAAAAAAGGCTGGTGCCTTTTTGAGATGGGATGTAAGGGCCCTTATACCCATGCCAACTGCCCTACCATGAAATTTAATCAGGGTACAAGCTGGCCGGTACAAGCAGGTCACGGATGTATGGGATGTGTAGAAAAAGGGTTTTTTGACAAATATGCCAACGAAAGAAAAATCGAGGAAGAAACATGAAGAAAATAGTCATAGATCCTATTACCAGAATCGAAGGTCACTTACGGGCTGAAGTAGAAATAGACGAAGAAGGCATTGTAAGAGAGGCGTATGTGAGTGGACAGCTTTTTAGAGGAATTGAGATTATTTTAAAAGACAGGGACCCAAGAGACGCGGGTTTGTTGGCGGGCAGAATATGCGGGGTTTGCACGAATTCACATTTTCGAGCAGCGGTCAGTACTGTTGAGGATGCCTACGGTATACAAGCTCCTCAGAATGCTAAAATTATCAGAGACCTGATGTCATTGGCACTGTTTATTCAAGATCATGTGACCCATTTTTACCATCTGCACCTTTTGGATTTTGTCGATGTCACTAAAGCATTGGAAGCAGACCCCAAAATGACAAGCAAAATAGCGCATCTCTATTCATCTCAGCCTTATGCCAACTCGCATACACACTATATTGAAGTGAAAGAGAAATTGGGAAAGTTTATAAAAACAGGCAGGTTAGGGCCTTTTTCTAACGGATACTGGGGACACAGCGACTATAAACTGACTCCAGAAGAAAATCTATTGTTACTTTCACATTATCTTGAAGCGCTGAAATTTCAGTCTGATATTTCAAAAGCCATTGCCATATTTGGCGCAAAAACTCCGCACCCCCAAACCATAGTTGTGGGAGGTATCACCTCTGTGGCCGATATGTTAAATCCACAAAGGTTAAATGATTTTATATTTATACTAAAAGATGCAAAAGAGTTTATAGACAGGGCTTACCTGCCTGATATGAAACTTTTGGCAACTGCGTATAAAGAGGAGATAAAATCCGGATCAGGAAGGAGCGCGGGTAATTTTCTCTGCGTCGGCGGATACTATTTTGATAATGAAAATTTACTTTTTGAAAGTGGCATTATTTATGGTCATAACTTTGAAGATATTAAGCATTTTGATGAACATCAAATCACCGAAGAGGTCGAAAGGGCATGGTACAGAGATGACCAGCCCTACTACACGGACCTCAATGAAGATGGAACCCTCAAAACTGCCAAATCGGATGACAAATATTCCTGGATAAAAGCCCCAAGATACAATGGAAAAACCATGGAGTGCGGACCGCTTGCAAGGGTTTTAGTATCATATAAAAAGGGGAATCCTTTTATCAAACCTTTTGTGGATGAATTTTTGACATTTTGTGACTTGGAACTCTTGGATCTCTCTTCAACGGTAGGGAGAAATGCCGCTAGAGCCATTGAAAGTGCCTATATCTCTGAATATATCTTCAAATTTATCAATTCTCTGGTAGAAAATATCAAATATTACGATACCGATACCTGGACAAAATATACGTTTGAGGCCTTGCCAAAAGAGGCAAAAGGAAGGACATTTCTGGAAGTGCCAAGAGGCGTTTTATCACATTTTATCAACATTGAAGACCAAAAGATCAAAAACTATCAGGTGATAGCACCGACCACATGGAACGCCTCTCCCAAAGACGGCAAAAATCAAAGAGGACCTTATGAAGAGGCGCTTATAGGCATAAAACTTGATGATCCCTGTCTGGCATGTGCGGTACATATCATCGATATGAAAGGTAAAGATCTGGGAAACTATAAAATCAACGCCATTTGTAGCATCTAGAAGTATTTTTACTCTTTTAAAGAGCTAAACCAGTTTAGCTCATCCAAAAAATATTTA
Source organism: Sulfurovum sp. (assembly GCA_024637255.1). Classification (GTDB taxonomy): domain Bacteria; phylum Campylobacterota; class Campylobacteria; order Campylobacterales; family Sulfurovaceae; genus Sulfurovum. The sequence continues at coordinate 10,214 of JAGXFO010000017.1, read as the reverse complement.
TCTCATAATATCACAAAAGGTGTAGTAAATTATCATGGCAGAAACCGGGGGTCTAGGACTTTTTCTAGATGGTTGCATTGTTTGGATTCAAGCTCAATCTTGGCACTATCGTATTTATATACTGCAAAGTAATATTACTATTATCTTGGATTATATTGCTTAGTGTTACAATACAAACAAGAAGAGAGGGAATCATCATGCCAAAGTCACACAAGATAGTCTTTACCATTTATATTATTTTTTGGGGTATCATGGCTATAAACCCAAAATATCCGCAAGATTGGCTTCTTGAAAATATACTGGTATTCATTTTTTTTCCTTTTGTCTTCTGGATGGATAAAAAGTATAGCTACACGCTTATGAGCATTATTTTACTTCTTATATTTGCCTCTTTGCATTCTCTTGGATCACATTATACCTATGCCGAGATGGAACACTTTAATGTGATTACGCAGTTTTTTGGATTCGAGAGAAACCATTTTGACCGCTTGGTGCATTTTCTTTTTGGATTGCTTACCTTTAGAATGTTATTTGAAATGATCAGCTCTTGGGCAACCACGGCTAAAGCTGCTTTATTCTTTACCTTTACGATGATCGTATTAATCTCAACCGTGTATGAAATGCTTGAGTGGCTTGCAGCGACTATTTTACATCCAGAGCTTGGTATGGCTTTTTTGGGTACTCAGGGGGATGTATGGGATGCACACAAAGATACCACTTTAGCCATGACAGGTGCTTTGCTAAATTTTGTCTTTTATCGAAGCTACAAACAGTTATGGCTATCTAAAAAAGTGTCTAAAGCGTTATATTAGTTCTCATTATTTTACAAGCCCAATGCTTTTTTCTTATATTTCAACACCCGTCCATCGTCATCTGCAAGATAGACGTTTCCTTTACCGTCAAGAGCGATGCCTTCCCATGCACCCTCACCCAACTTCACTTTTTGCAGCGTTTCTTTTTTTTGAAGGTCATACTTTATCAAAAGATCTTCCTTGTCACTCACCATATAGAGATAACCCTCATGATAGCTAAGTCCTGCCGTATCTGCGATATGATGGTCTACAACATCAATGATGAGTGAAGGATAAGGCATCAATTTCACCACTGCAATAAAAGATTCTTTTTTCTTTTTAGACTGTTTAGCCAGATACACCATGTTATCTACTTTAGCGATACCTTCTACACCTGCTTTTTTGCCAAATAGCGAAAGTTTTTTGCCTTGATAGCTCTCATCCACAAGGATTGTCTTCGTTACTCCTGTTTTTCTATCAACCATCAATAACCCCTGATTCTCAAGTGCAAAAATGAGTGTATCTTCCTCGCACACTATACCCTCAAAATCATAGTTACCTAACTTTATCTGATGTAGTATCTTTCCTTCTTTGCTTATCTCATAATAGCTGCCTTCGTCATTGGCAACTATCAGCGTATCTGAATTACTACAGTAACTTATGCCAGAAGCTTCAGGAATCTTTGCAATTATTTGACCTGATGGCTCACCACAGCCAACCAATACCAAGGGAATAAAACCCCATAGACAACATTTCACTTTTGACTCCCAAATTCATAACCTGATCTCAGAAGACCCGCTTTCATTTCATATTTCTTAAAGGCAACCTCTTGGATGTTCTTATAATTAAATCCGCCCTCGTTATAGCAAACAATGGAACTTCCCCTCCCCTCAAGTAGCCCGTCAATGGCATGGGTGACAAAGTCAAAAGCCATCAGTCGGTCATGTACCGTAGGATTGCCTCCTCGTTGCACATGGCCCAAAACTACGACACGAGACTCTATGCCTATCTCTTCCTCAAACCACTTTGAAATCTCTTCTGCATTCTTTAAAGCTTCGCAAACAAGAGCAATGAAATACTCTCTACCGTTTTTCACCTGTTTTTTGAACGATGCCTTATAGCTGTCAAGACTATAGGGAATCTCTGGTATCAGACACATCTCTGCACCAGATGTCAGTGCAGAAACCAAGGTTAAATACCCGCACTCCCTTCCCATCGTTTCTATGACAAAAGCTCTGCTAAATGAAGAAGCCGTGTCTCTTATGGAGTCAATAGCGCATCTAATGACATTGAGTGCAGTATCTACTCCGAGGCAGTATTGCGTTCCGGCTATATCGTTATCGATAGTTGCAGGGATACCACTAAATCCAATTCCTTCACTCTCATTACATAACAGCTGCATCCCTTTAAATGATCCGTCTCCCCCCAATACTACCAAAAAGCTTATATGATGTAATTTGAGATTATCAAGTGCCAGCTTACGGTAACTCTGTTCCATAAAACGCTTAGAACGTGATGAGCGTATCTTCGTGCCTCCGTGAGAAATAATGCCCGCAACATCATCATAACACGCCTGATAGATCTTGTTATCTATCAGGCCTTCATAGCCACTTTCAACAAAATAAGGAGTAAGTCCTTTAGCTATAGCGTATTCAACAAAACGCTTAATAGCGGCATTCATGCCAGAGACATCGCCCCCAGAACAGAGTATGGCTATATTTTCCATGAGTACCCTTTTTATTCATTTATGTAAAAAATTATAGCATTAAAAAGTATTCAAAGTAATCCAGATCAAAAATATGTATAATATTGACAAAGGTAACCGTATGAAAAAAGAGCCAAAAGTGCTAGATAAAATAAAAACTATTATAAATGGCCCGAGTTTTGAGGTGGCAGAGGAAGATAAAAATTTTATCTACTCTGATGAAGCAAGAGGTGTAAGACTCCAGCTTGATTATCTCAAGGCAGAGGTCAAGATGAAAAAAGAAGGCATTGACCATACTATTGTGGTCTTTGGAAGTGCGCGTATCGTTGAATTTGACTCGGCCATAAAAAACCTTAAAATAATCGAAAAAGAATTGGAAAATTCTCCCCACTCAGAAGTACTTTTGTGCGCCCTGAAGAAATCTGAGAGTATGGTAAGAAAAAGCCACTTCTATGATGAGGCGCGTAAATTTGGTCAACTGGTCGGAAAAAGCGGTAAAAATCCTAATGACTGTCATGTAACTATTATGACAGGAGGTGGTCCAGGTATCATGGAAGCCGCAAACCGTGGCGCATTGGATGTCGGTGCGAAGTCTATAGGACTCAATATAGAACTACCGCATGAACAGTTCCCCAACCCATACATCACTCCTGAACTTTGTTTCCAGTTTCGATATTTTGCCATACGAAAGCTCCATTTTATGCAACGCGCCAAGGCACTGGTTGTTTTTCCTGGCGGTTTTGGCACAATGGATGAACTCTTTGAGATATTGACATTGATACAAACAAAAAGAAGTCCTTCTATCCCTATCATATTGATAGGGATAGAATATTGGAAACGTGCAATAGATTTTGAATTTCTACAAGAAGAAGGTGTCATCGCTCCCAATGATCTAAGTATGTTAATGTATGAAGATACCGCCCAGGAAGCATGGGAAGCCATCATCCTCTGGCATCAGAAAAACAAAACCCCCTCTTTTAAACACTGCCATAAAACAAAAAGCACCATTACGCTATAATCGCGACAATATAACACATAGGAACAGAAGCTATGAGCGAAACAACAGAAAAAAAAGCCGTATATAGCCCAAAAGAAGTAGAAGATAATTATTATAAACTTTGGGAAGAGCGTGGGTATTTTGAAATAGATGGGAATAAGAGTATCCAAGAGGAAGGGAAAAACTTTTCTATTATGATGCCTCCTCCAAACGTTACAGGTAGCTTACATATCGGACACGCCCTTACCTTTACACTTCAAGACATCATCACACGCTACAAGCGTATGGATGGGTTTAAGACACTTTGGCAGCCTGGAACTGACCATGCGGGTATCGCTACACAAAACATTGTAGAAAAACAACTTTTGGCAGAAGGTACTACCAAGGAAGCGTTAGGACGTGAAAAGTTTTTAGAGCGTGCTTGGCTCCAGAAAGAGACAAGCGGCGGGAACATTGTTCATCAGATGAGAAAATTGGGCGTAACTCCGGCATGGAAACGTGAGCGTTTTACCATGGATGAAGGGCTTAAAGAAGCAGTGAAAGAAGCTTTTGTATCTTTATATAACGAAGGTCACATCACACAAAACAACTATATGGTAAACTGGTGTACCCACGATGGAGCACTCTCTGATATTGAAGTAGAGCATGAAGAAGTAAACGGCAAATTTTACACCATGATATATAAATTTGCCGATGGAAGCGGACAACTTGAAGTTGCTACCACAAGACCTGAGACATACTTTGGAGACACTGCCATTATGGTACACCCTGATGACAGTCGCTATACAGACATTGTAGGCAAAGAAGTACTCTTGCCTCTTACGGACAGAAAGATAAAAGTCATTAGTGATACCCATGTAGATATGACTTTTGGAACAGGTGTGGTGAAAGTAACCCCTGCACATGACCAAAATGACTACGCGGTAGGAAAAAGACATGACTTGGAGTTCATTAAAGTCTTTGATGAAAAAGGGATACTCAATGAATACTGCGGTGAATTTGCCGGGCTTGAAAGACTAGAAGCCAGACCTGTCATTGTTAAAAAACTTGAAGCAGAAGGTTACATCGTTAATATCCAAGAACATGTACATCAAGTGGGGCACTGCTACAGATGTAAAAACATTGTAGAACCATATATTTCCACACAATGGTTCCTGAGCGCTGAGATGGCACAAAACTCTATAAACAAAACCAAAGAAGAAACCAAACAAAGGGCAGAAAAAGGTACTAGTCTCTTTCATCCTCCTCACTGGATAAATTCCTATACGGCATGGATGGATGAACTTCGTCCCTGGTGTATCAGCCGTCAACTGTGGTGGGGGCATAGAATTCCGGTATTTACCTGTGATGACTGTGGCCATACATGGGCAGATAAAGAAGACGAACCAGATGGTTGCCCGAAATGTCAAAGTAAAAACCTGACACAAGACCCTGATGTCCTAGATACCTGGTTCTCCTCTGCTCTATGGGCGATGTCACCGCTTGGCTGGGGAAATAACGGAAAACTGCCTGAACTTTATAATGACAGTGATATGTCAAACTTCTACCCTAACTCACTGCTGATTACAGGATTTGACATCATGTTCTTCTGGGTAGCCAGAATGATGATGATGGGTGAACACTTTACCGGTGAACTACCATTTAAAGATATCTATATGCACGCTCTTGTACGAGATGAAACAGGTGCGAAGATGTCTAAATCAAAAGGCAATGTTATTGATCCACTTGATATGGTGGAAGAACATTCAGCTGATATTATCAGATTTACTTTGGCGTACTTGGCTGTTCAGGGTCGTGACATCAAACTGGGTGCTAAGAATTTAGATCAGTTTAGAAACTTTACCAATAAGCTTTACAATGCAACGAACTATTTATTATTGCAACGTAATAACTTTCCTGATTTAAAAGATATAGAAATTAAAACAACAATTGGTATTTATATGCATGGTAAACTAATTGATGCCGTTCAAGAAGTTAGGGAAAATTTAGAAAGTTACAAATTTAATGAAGCAGCATCAAATATTTATAAATTTGTTTGGAATGAATTTTGCGATTTGGGTATTGAATTAAGTAAAACAGATATTAACTCTCAAGCAAGAAGTGATTATTCAATGAATCCAAATATGGATAAATACATTGAATTAGGTGCAATATTTAAAGAAACACTTAAGATGATATCTCCTTTTATGCCTTTCATTGCTGATAACCTTTATCATAAACTTAATGGAACATCTTTAGAAAATGATGATTCCGTAATGATAATGAATTATCCAAAATTAAAAAAACCCGAAAAAAGAGGTATAAATGGTGAATTGATATATGATAATATTAATACATCATTTAATATTGTAAATGAAGCTATAGTATCAATAAGAAGAGCAAAAACTTTTATAAATATGGGAAATAGTAAAATTGATAAGGCTTATGTAAAATTAAACTTTGATTTTGATACAGAATTTGCAAAACCATTTATTCAAAAACTTGCTAAAGTTACTGAGATAGAATTTGTAGATGCAAAAGTACCTGACTCCATCACTGATGTTTCAGACAACCTTGAAGTCTACCTCCCAACAGGTGAGATAGACATGACACCAATCATAAACAAGCTTACACGACAAAAAGAAAAACTTGAAAAAGAGATACAAAAACTAAGCGGCATGCTGAACAATGAAAAGTTTGTAGCCAATGCACCCCAAGAGGTGCTAGCTGCAAATAGACAGGCACTGGAAGAGGCACAAAACATCATGAGCAAAGTATCTGCTGAGCTCGAAGGATTTGGATCATAATGGAAGAAGTAATTAAATCAGCCTATGAGGCATTAATGGCTCAAGAGTACGAGAAGGCCTTTGAGCTTTATAGCGTATTGTCCCAACAAAAAGAACCAACCAGTTATTATTACTTGGGTTTTTTATATTTTAAAGGGTATGGCGTAAACCAAAATACACAAAAAGCATTTGACAACTATCTTGAGGCCGCAACAAGAGAAGTGCCTGTAGCCCAATTTGAAGTAGCTCTTATGCTTGAAAACGCTGAAGGTTGTGAGAAAAATGAATCAGAAGCAGCCTTTTGGTATGAAGAAGCAGCCAAAAGAGGGAACATGGACGCCTACAATAATCTTGGTGCTATGTTCAAAGAAGGTCGTGGTGTTCCGCAGGACTACAAAAAAGCATTTGTACTTTTCTCCAAAGCAGCCCTTGCAGGCAATGCAAAAGCACAGTTCAATCTAGGTGCGCTATACGACATGGGTCTAGGATGCAAAGAAGACAAAGAAAAAGCCATCGAGTGGTGTAGAAAAGCAGCCTATCAAGGACACAAGATGGCAATGGACATCATAAAACGTATGCAAAATGACGGACAAATCGTTTTTTAAACACTTACACTGTTTTTAAAAACCCCACTAAAGCGCAAGAATGGACCAAATGGCCAAACCTGTTATAAAAATATATGCACCAATGGACCACATTTCAATGGAAGAGTGATTTTGTTCCGCTCCAAGGAAACTGCCAATAGACATACCGCCATAAAAATAAAATAAAAAGTAGCTAAAACAAAACCCTACAATATAAGGCAAAATCACCACAGAAAAAAGCAAAGAAATTTCCGAATTTTCATTTATAAAACTGGTCAGTTTTCTTATATTCAACTTTTTCTTGCCTACATTCATGCCATTGTTTAAAAATGTTTTTAACTTGTAGTCTGTTTTTTCTACAGGCGGTTGCACAAGAACACTTTCCCAGTTTAAATTTTCTTCTTCTATGATTTCCATTCTTTTGTACATGTATCGTTCCTCGATTGCAGATATTAAATTTTAAAGTAAAATACAATGAATGGGCAACCCGTAGAAGAAGAGAACTATACACAAGCATGAGTATTTAGCAACCTGTAAGACCCAAGCTTTGCGTCCCTGTTTCACAACAAGTTTGCCACAATAAAATAATATTTAAATACATCTTTAAGAAATTTATTATATTTGATATTGAATTAAATATATCTTATTCAGTAAAATAAACTCTTAAAAGCATTGTTTTCCTCACCCACCTTGCTCTGCAAGTGCTATAAATTTACCATGGTTAGATGAAATAGTTATCTGGGTTTAATTCCAAAATTCTTGCACATCTTCTTTTAGAAATTGATAGTTCAGCCTACTGCAAAGCTTACTTGGCGTAAGTACCTTTCCTCTTGTTTTATTTTCTAAAAACTCTGTACTTTTAAAACCAAATTTTTGTGCATTTTGACTAAAGATCTCTTTTTTTGTAGATTGCAAAGGGGCAACCACATCAAAGACATCATCCGTTATATTGAGGATTATTATTCGTTCTATGATACCCAGTACATCATCGCGGTGCACATAGTTGGTTCCAGAATCAGCATGTAGCACCCTGCCTGCTGTGTACTTGCCCGCTATTCGGTCATACCCCATCAAGCCACCTAGTCGTAATAGCACTGAGCCTTTATGCATCTTTGCTACTAATTTCTCAGCCTCTACTACCAAAGGTTTATCGTCATAAAAAGAGATGGAGCTTAGCAGTATTACTTGTGTAGAGCCCCCTAACCTACACAGAGTTTCTCTCAATACTTCCAGGTAATTATCTCTTGGGGGTATGGCTATGACCAAAGTATCACAGCGGTAATGTCCCTTCATGTCGTTTGCTACTATATCTCGAGAAAGACAATGCATTTCATATTCTGTACAAAGCAATGCTTCAAGCGCCCTTCCTATCCAGCCGCAACCTAAGATGGAAACCTTTTTCATGTTATAATGTAGCCATCATCCAAGGCTTTTTCCTGACCGTTACACTCTGTTCTTTATCATCTATCAAGGTAAGTTCACCATCAGAAATATTGGCTTGCAGTGACATAGCTCGTTTTGCCAGCCCTTCTATGTCACCCTCAATATCAAGATGCACCACGCTAAGGTTATTAAAACGCGTAAGAGATGTTTCTATCTGTTTCCACCATGCTGCAGCCATACCTTCCTGATACGTATAAATGATGACCTTTTGGGAACGACCGCAAGCTTTTTTAATACGCTTTTCGTCAGGTTGACCCAAATCTATCCATAGTTCGATGTCACCTCCTAAAGACTTTTTCCACAAATCAGGCTCATCATCCTGCGAGATACCTTTGCAAAATTCCAAATCATCCTCAGCATTAAATATAAATGCCAACAATCTCACCATTAGACGCAAGTCTGTCTCCGAGGGGTGCTGTGCCAGTGTTAAATTGTGCTCTGCATAATAATGGCTGTCCATATTTGCTATGTTCAGTAGCGCTTTACTGATAGTTGCTTTGGCTGCCATAGTGTTCCTTGTGTTTTATCTGTGAGAGTATATCTGTTCTAAATATAAATTTAGTATACTACCCCACACTAAAAATACACAACTTAACACAGAGAGACAAAAATGCCTGATCACAACAACCTGCCCCTTAAGCATATCTTTATCCCCTCCAAAGTACCCTCGAAAAAGCTGATGATCATTCTGCACGGCCGAGGAGATACTTCTGCCGGATTTGCCTTCTTGCCACCCTACCTCAACATAGAGGACATGAACTATATTTTACTCGATGCCCCTTATGACTACTATGATGGTTTTTCCTGGTATGACTTGCCGCCCAATCAATTAGAAGGGATCACCTACTCACGTGCTTTGCTTACAGAAACGTTAGACGGACTCTTTGAGGAGGAGTTCAACGCGCATGAAAGTTTCCTATTTGGTTTTTCGCAAGGCTCACTGCTCACCTTAGAGTTTGGTGCCCGTTACAAAAAAGTACTTGCCGGATACATCGCAGTCAGTGGCTACATCTACGATGCCGATACACTACTAGAAGAAATGAATCCACATGTTAAAACCTCAAGCTGGCTATGTACACACGGAACCTACGATGAAGTGCTGCCTTATGAGACCACCAAAGCACAAGTGAAAGCATTGCAAGAGGGTGGGTTGGACATAGACTTTAAAAGCTATGATAAAACACATACCATTGCCCAAGATGAATTGAAGATGCTTGAAGAGTGGATAAAGAGCAGATAGATGCTCCTGTATGCAGGATAATCACCTTTTAGAAAATACTTATTTTTTAGCATGCTCCCTTTTTCTTCTCTCTGCCATGTTGAGCATCTCCTGTTTTTCTTCTATACTTGCCTTGTTCCATTGACGCATATCATCAAAAGTGCGAAAACATCCAAGACAGATATTCTCTTCATTAAGACAGCATCTTCTGATGCACGGTTGATTTATATCTGACATGTTATTCTCCTGTTTGTATATATATTTTAAGCCTCTAAGTTTTTTAGCTTTTTCTGCCCGTACCAGCATAAAAGTCGCGCTGAGGAAAAGATGATTATATCCAGTCCTATCCTGAGTAACAATACTATATATTTTATCAATATCAAGACACTTTTGATATACTAAGTTAAAGGAATTTTATGTTTAAACGTTCAAAAATTATACGGTGGCATATGCTGCTTGCAATTTTTTTACTCCCTTTGGCACTTATTTATTTTATTAGTGGTGCATTATATACTTTGGATATTAAAGGGAGTATACAAAAAGAGACTTTTTCTCTTCAGCTAGAAAAGTATAATGCTCCCACAAATTCCAACCAAAAAAGAGAACTTTTTTATTCCAAATGCTAAGATTAGATATGAGAAATATACAGAGGATTATGCGATGAGCAGAAAGAGAAAAACATATGGTGCAGACTTCAAAGCAAAATTGGT
>JAGXFO010000016.1 GCA_024637255.1 Sulfurovum sp. | reverse complement strand
GAGAAAAAAAAGCTTAAAGAAAATAGACGCACCGTGTATCAAACCATTAAGGACACCAAAGCAGCACTCTCCATCTATAGATTAGGTGCATATGCCATCCTTATCTTAGGGTTTTTGTACCTAAACAGACAGGGTTTACTGCATATTCCCAGTTATATTATATCTTTGGGTCTTCCTTCTGTGATTCTTGTGTGGGTACTCTTAAGAGAAAAAGAAAACCATAGCCAAGATTAGATAAAATAAGCCTAACTACAATTTAGGACTTATTTTATGTTACAAATTTTACTCATACCCCTTACACTTTTTACACTTACGGCCTGTGAAAATGAAGAACCAAAACCTTTGACTTATGCGACAAAATCCACACAGTCTCCCTCTGAGCTTAATATCATTGATAAACCTATAGATTTTGGATCCCAGCGTATTGCTATGACCAAAGAGTACATCAAAGCTCATTATGGAATGAGTGTAGATACTATTGAGATAACTCCTAAGATCATTTTGCTTCACTGGACTGCCGAGATGGATTTTGACAAATCATTCAAACGTTTACAGCCTGAAAAACTTCTGTCTGACAGAAAAGACATTGCAGAAGCCTCCTCACTCAATGTATCTTCCCAGTTTTTGGTGGCACGCGATGGAACCATATACCGTTTGATGCCTGAGAATTGGATGGCAAGACATGTTATAGGACTTAACTACTCAAGCATCGGCATAGAAAATGTAGGAGGTAAGGACAATAAATTAGATGACCTTACACCGGCACAGCGCAAGTCAAATATTGCACTGGTCAAATACCTTAAAGCCAAATATCCCAGTATTGAATATATGATAGGTCATCATGAATATACTCAGATGGAACATACATCTCTATGGTTGGAGAAAGATAAGGGGTACAGAACAGTTAAATCTGACCCCGGAGCCAAGTTCATGTCTGACATGCGTCATGCCCTCAAAAATCTGAACCTTAAAACACCACCCAAAGCCAACCAATAATGGATGCAGTGATAAATTCTGCTTTCTCTACACTTGATTGGGGAATCTTTGCTGCGTATTTCTTAGTGCTTATTTTGACTTCGGTCATCTTGAGTCAGGGCAAGATAAAATCTACAAGAGACTACTTTGTTGCGGGCAACACGGTACCCATGTTTGCAGCAGCCGTCTCCGTGCTTGCAACATCACAGTCTGCTGCCACTTTTCTGGGAGGACCCGAATACTCGTATGGTAAAGATCTTACCTTTATAGGGTTTTATCTCTCTGCTTTTTTGGCAGTCATTTTTGTAGCCAAAGTGCTCATACCCCGCTTTTATGCCATCAATGCTATAACTGTGTATGAACTCCTTGAAAAGCGTTACGGAGAGTCTGCCAAAAAGCAGGCTGGCGTGATGTTTCTCGTTGGCCGCCTTTTCGCTTCTGGCGCTAGACTATATATAGGTGGGCTTGCTATCTCTATGATAATATTTTTAGATATCACTGCGCTACATGTTGGTATCTCTATATCCATTTTGATGCTTGGTGCTTTGGCTTACGTTTATTTCGGGGGTGTAAAATCGGTCATCTTTTCAGATATTATTCAAGCAGCAACCTATATAGGGGCGGGTATAGCAGTGCTTGTGTATCTTTATGTGACTATAGATGCAGATTTCAGTACTGTCTTTAGTACACTGCAGGTGGACAATAAACTCAAACTTTTGGACTTCTCTATGTCCGGCGGGTTTTCAGTGTGGGCATTGCTTGGCGGATGGCTACTTCTTAACATCGCAGCTTACGGACTTGACCAGGACATGACACAAAGGGCTTTAACCTGTAAAAGTGTCAAAGAAGCCCAAAGATCGCTAATGATGAGCATTTATATGACTATTCCTGTAGCCATGCTCTTTTTGTTTATAGGTTTACTGCTGTATATTTTTTACAAACATCCTGAACTTTCACACCTAAGTACTGAAGTGGTGCAAAAATTTGAAGGTGAGAATATCACCATTTTCATGTACTATATCTTACATGAAATGCCAGAAGGTATGCGTGGACTTGTAACCGTAGGCGCTGTAGCAGCAGCACTGTCCAGTTCCAACTCGGTTCTTGGTGCTATGTCATCAGTCGCAATAGAAGACATCTATAAGCCATGGAAACAAAAAAGAAGCAACACGGATGAAATGCACTTTGTCAAAGCCAGCAGGGTGTCTATACTGATGTTTGCAGTTGCACTTTGTATTATGGCGATGGTTTCCTACTACTGGCAACGCTACACGGAACTGCCATTGCTTAACTTTGCCCTGGGGGTGATGGCCTTTGCTTATACTGGACTTTTGGGTGTTTATGGTGCAGCTATCTTTACTAATCGTGGCAATGTAGTAACCGTACCTCTTGCTCTTGTGGGCGGATTTATAACCGTACTGCTTCTTCAGCCATATGTTCTAGGTACTATTTTGGACTTTGATTTTGGGTTTGCCTGGCAAATACTAGCTGGAACATTTGTCTCATTTGGAGTAATGATGATGGGAAAAGGCACAGTATAGAATCACTTCAATTCTATATCTACCTTCTCACTTTTCTCTCCTCTTCGTATCTCAAGTGTTACAGTATCGCCACTTTTGTATTTGTCAAGTAAACGGTAGAAGTCTTCAGTGCTCTCAACTTTTTTAGAATCCAGAGAGACGATAACATCTCCAAAGGTGATAAAACCTTTTTGGTCTTCAGAAGTTGCTCTTAGTTTATTTTTTTGCTGCAGATGTGTTTGGAAGAACAGCGATGACGACGACACCATCTTTCCCACTTTATCCCATAGAAACCCGCTTCCTGCTCCTTTAAGGATATCAAATGTGTTCATACGCCAATAATCAATCACCTGTTATTTCTTTAAAGTTCTATTAAATGAATATGAAAAAATTGTTAGAAGCACCTAGCAGACATTCTCCATCATTTCGAACCAGTCTCTATCAAATACTCTTGTGATATAAGACTCATAGTGTGGTACGGAACATTTTGAGCAGTCTTGATGGATGGCATCTTCAGTAATGAACTGCCCTCCCTCTTTTGAATTGATACTGCAGGCAGAGTAGAGTGTTTTGCCTTCTCTGGCATGAAAACCTTTGTCCTTAAACCTAAAGTTGGGGCATGCACATAAGTAGCAGTTCAGTCCTGTAATGTCATGACATTTTTTATTTTCTTTGTATAGAGGACAAAAGTCCGGCTCTTTTTCTACCATATTGTCAAATCGAAAGTAGGCGATAACTTCTTCCATGCTCAGATGAGATAGTTTTTCCATAATAGCTTTGTGTTTTTTACCGTGTGTATAAAACCAGTCTGAGTATGTCATGCTTGTTCCTTGTGTCGTGATTGCGTACGCTGTGTACTTGATTTTTCTTAGAATACCATCATTTATTTAAGCTTGCCTGCATTCATCACTCTTTGAGATATATGAGGGTAAACTTGTATCAAAAGTAGACGGTGGAAGATATATGCATAAAAAACGATACATAGGCATCATGTCAGGCACATCTTTGGATGGTGTAGATGCGGTACTCTGTGAGATAGATGCAGCGTCATGTCAGCTTCTTGGCTCACTGGAATACCCTATGCCTTTGGAGTTAAAGTCAGATATACTCATGATGATAGAAGGTAAAACTACCCTAGAGCACGTTGGTCAGATAGACTATCGTTTAGGCATGCTGTTCACTCAGGCTGTTGAGACTTTGCTTATACGTGAAAATATAGATGCATCAACCATAGTAGCCATAGGTTCACACGGGCAAACACTTTGGCATGAGCCAGACGGAAAATATCCTTTTTCTATGCAGTTGGGCGACCCAAATATACTGACAGCCAAAACAGGTATACCCGTAGTAACTGACTTTAGACGTAAAGATATTGCACTGGGTGGGCAGGGTGCACCTTTTGCCCCTGCATTCCACGAATTTATATTTGGAAATATAAATATGGCTATAGCCATTGTAAACATAGGCGGTATGGCAAATATCACTGTTTTAAAACATGCCGGTAATGAAAAAATTATAGGCTACGATACAGGCTGTGGAAATGTACTTTTAGACACGTGGATAGTAGAGCATCAGGGCGTACCTTACGATAAAGATGGAGGGTGGGCAAGATCTGGGACGGTAGACTATGAGCTGCTGGATGCTATGATGAGAGATGCGTATTTTGACTTACCTTACCCAAAGAGCACAGGCAGGGAAAAGTTTAACAACGACTGGCTAAAATCATACCTTAAAGGTAAAACCCACACCCCCGAAGATGTACAAAGAACACTGCTTGAGTTGACTGCGCTTAGCATCAGCAATGAAGTGTTACGGTTCAATACAGACATGGTGTTACTGTGTGGTGGTGGAGCAAAAAATACTTTTCTGCTAGAACGCATAAAAGCGCTTATACCAAATATAGAAGTAACCATCGCACAACATTCCGATCAGATGGAGGCGATGACTTTTGCCTGGCTGGCATATAAACGCATACAACGAGAACCAGTCGACCTTAAAGATGTAACCGGTGCAAGCCAGAATGCCATCTTGGGAGGCATATATGAATAATCATTTTTTATTTTTATTACACCATAAAAGGAAAAAAGTATGAAAGCAATGATTTTAGCCGCAGGATTAGGTGAAAGAATGAGACCACTTACTGATAAAATCCCAAAGCCATTACTCAAGGTAGGAGGCATCTCCCTTATACTTTGGCATATAGAACGTTTGGCACATGATGATTTTACCGATATTGTCATCAACATCGCCCACCTAGGTTACCAGATACCTCAAGCCCTAGGTGATGGCTCAGAGTGGGGAGTAAACATCACTTATTCCGATGAACAAGAAGAAGGGGCTCTTGAGAGTGCTGGGGGTATAGTCAAAGCTTTACCTTTGCTAGGAGATGAAACATTTTTAGTGCTTAATGGAGATATATTTACAGACTATGATTTTCAATTTCACAGAAAACTTGCAGATGGTGTTTTGGCACATTTAATCCTTGTACCTAACCCAGAACACAACCCTGAGGGAGATTTTGCCTTAGTTGGACAACGTGTGGTAGATAACAAACAATACACCTTCTCTGGCATAGGCTACTATTCGCCAAAACTCTTTGAAGGTGTAGCCTATGAAAAAAGTGCCTTAGCTCCTTTACTTAGAGCTGCTATGAAAGAAGGAAAAGTGACAGGAGAATTGTATAGGGGTGAGTGGCTGGACATTGGAACACCTGAGCGGCTTGAACTTTTAAATGCGCAGTTAATGAACAGGTACTAGAATAAAATTCTCAAATACCTAGCAACTCTATCCTCATTATTAGTATGAGTATCTATTGTAGCAAGTACTTATTATGATTAGATACCGTTAAATGACATAGGTGACGTACCTGATTAACTTGTATAAACGTATTTAAATAACGATACATCACATACTTAAAATAACGAATATTCTATGTTATCAAGTTGTTATATTAATCATATATTATCTCCAAAAAATAATTAGGGTGATAATTAAGAATGAAATTAAAAACAACAATAGTAGGAATGCTTTATTTATGTACACTTTTTGGTACAGTCCATGCATCTGATATAGAAGCGAGGGGTGCATCTTTTCCTAAGGCTGTTTATACAGATTGGATGGAAGCTTATGAAGAAGCAACAGGCATAAAAATAAATTATACTCCTACGGGTTCAGGAGATGGTATTATCTCTGCTGTAAAACGTAAATCAGACTTTTCAGGTACAGATAAGCCGTTAAGACCATGGAGATTAGAACGATATAAACTTACGATGTTTCCAGCGATAGTAGGAAGCATTGTACTGGCTTATAATATACCAGGAGTGGCAGATAATGATCTTAAACTTGATGAGGAAGCCATCAGTGCTATTTTTTCAGGGGGAGCAAAATTTTGGGATGACCCAAGAATAGTAAAAGAAAACATGCACTTAGAGTTACCGCATGAGCCTATTAAAGTAGTCGTAAGATCGGATGGTTCCGGTACAACCTATAACTTTACCTACTATTTACGTAAGATTGACTATGCTCATTTCAAAAAAGCGGAAAAAGACTTTGATTGGAAAGCAGATACGATTGAGGCAGAAGGAAGTAGTGGTATGTCTCAACAGATAAAATCCACAGAATATAGTATAGGATATACAGATTTCTCCTATAAACAAAAATATGACTTGAGCGTTGCTACCCTAAAAAATAGAGTAGGAAAGTGGGTTAGTCCATCACTTAAAACATCTACCAATGGTGCAAAATATGCAAATTTGAGTAAAAAAAATGATTTTTACGGCATCATAGCTTATCCAAAAGGGAAAACATCTTATCCGATAATTGCTACTTCATTTGTTTTACTTCCGTATGAAAATGAAAATAAAAATAAAAAGATTACAGAATTTTTTGATTGGGCATTTTTAAATGGAGAAGCTATAGCAAATAAACATGGCTTTGCTATGTTGCCTAAAGAGACTTTAAAAGAGATAGGTTTGTATTGGAAAGAAAAAGTACTCTAACAAGAAAAAGATTTAAATCTCTTTCTCTAAATACTTCGCAACTCCATCTTCATCATTGGAGTGCGGCAAGATTACATCTGCAACCGATTTCACTTCATCTAAGGCATTAGAAACGGCCACGGAAGTTCCTGCAAGTTTGAACATACCTATATCGTTGATACTGTCACCAAATACTGTAACATCGGAAGAGTCACGTTTTAAGTAATCCATGACTTTTTTCAGGGCATGGGCTTTGTCTCCTTCTGGATGAAGAATAGTAAGGAAGTAACCGTCTGAGTACTTTTCTGGAGAGAGTTTATACTCCAGTTCTTTGCCAAAGGTTTTTTGAAAGTGCTCCGTAAGAGGTTTGAGGGTTTTGTAGTCTCCAAAGTAGACCAGTTTTAGGTTCATGTCCATCGCTCTAATGTTTTTACATTCTTGCATACGAGGGTCATTTCTGTAGTTTCCCAGTACACCGTTTTGGTGCTCATTTAGCATCGTAGGAAACAAAAATGCTTCATCAAGCGTTGCCATGTCTTTTAAAGCTATGACAAAAGGGTAGATGTTGAACTTTGTACCTTCATCTATGATGGCATCGCCGAGCGCTTTGTTTACTAACTTAATATCAATGAGTTTTTTCTCTGGCGTGACTATCATCGTGCCGTCCAAGAGTATCATCGGAGCATCTAAATGAAGTTTGTCTAAAAAATCATGGGTCTTCTGAAAGCTTCTGGCCGTAGCTACAGAGAGTATGGCATCTTTAGATTTTCCGTTCCATACTTGAGCAGAAAAGTCACTGACGCTCTGGTCAGTACGTAAAAAAGTATGGTCGAGGTCAGTGATGTAAATAGGTCTGTTTGGCATTAACTTACAAACCTTGAGCTAGAGTACATTTTTTTCATAGTTATTTTACCTTGTCCGTGATTTAATGATAGTTTTCGTATTATAGCCAATAAGTGATAATTCTCAATCCAGGTTGATATGCATATCAAGTCACAAAAATAATTGATGACTAAGGATGAAATCAGAACGCTTATACCTCTTTAAACAACTCTTGTGTATCAAGTTTATAAAAGCGTTTAAGCTCTTGATAGATATCTGGAAAATACGCTTTGAATGCCTTGGGTGTTTCGAAAAAGCGTTCACTGCACACAGCAAAAAACTCTGCTTCATTTTTTAATGCATATGTCCCTAAAAGTGCTACTTTTTCTGAACTTTCTTTTGCCTTAGACTCATTATGTAAGGAATCAAAGGAGTTAGAAAAGACTTCAGACCAACTACGATAGTTTGAACTTTCCAGTACTGGTGTGCCATCTGCAAAACCGTCTTCAAAATCCAGTTCATGTGCAAACTCATGGATGATAACATTGTCTTTTTGTTGCTGTGTTATGTTTTGCTTTATATCCTGCCATGAGATAACTACAGTACCATTTGCTGATTGGCCTTCTAAAATGGAGGTTTCATTATGGTTGATACCACCACTTGAGTGTGTCTCATTTACGATGAAGTGTTTTGGGTAGACAATGACTGTGCTGACATGGTCTTTTTCTCCCCATTCAAATCCAAGTCGCATCAAACAGGCATAAAATGCAATGATAACTTTGATCTCATCAGTGATGGTCATCCTTGCCCCAACAAACTCTTTTTCATCTATAAAGAATTGCATTAAAAGGTGAAGTTTCTCTTTATGTGCAGGTGACAGGACTTTGTATTGATGTATATTTTGAAGTATGATCCCATATGATTTAGGAAAGGGAATGGATTTGAGTTTTTTATACTGCCACATTCGACGAAAATACCTTACACCTTGCCAAAGAAGAAAGAGTCCCATTAAGGTAAAAATAAATTGTATCAGCAAAAGATAATAGGTCATATTGATAGCTACCTTGATTTTAGATACTACATCATAGCTAAACTTGAGATGTTATTTGGGTAATTTTTTGCCTTCTATAAGCACAGCAAAGAACTTCACAGCCCACCAAATGAACATCAAAAGCCAGGCAGTTGCAGCAATGTCAAAAAGAACAAGGTCGATGGGGCTGAGAGAAAAAGTAATTATTCTTCGAGTCTTCGCTGAATTGCATATGCATAATTATTATAATTTAGGTCAAATTTAGAAGTTGTATATCTCTAAGAATTTTTTACTTTGTAACGTAACATGCTTGTATGTTGGTAAATATATAAGCATGCAATCTAAGGTAGCATTAATGCTACCTTAGGGAGAGAGGAAAACTATCCTCTGCTGCCTTGACCAGCATTACGACTGTCACGACCACCGCCACTACGTGCACCACGATCACCACCACCGCTACGAGCGCCACCACTACGATCACCGCCACCACTGCGTCCGTTACGACCATTACGGTCGCCACCGCCACCGCCTCCACTTCTTGTGTTATTACCACGGTATCCGCCACCACCGCCACTACGATTACGGCCGCCGCCACTACCGCCACCGCCTTGCATTGCACGCTCAATAAGAAGTTTAACTTCTTCAAGTCCAAGACCGATGTTGTCTTTACCTTTGACAAAACTCTCTTCCTGTACCAAAGAAGCCAAAAGATGTGCAATAGTTACGATGTCTAAGTCATGCTGAAGTGTCTTTACGAGTTCGATAGCATTTTCAGTTACTTTTGTCTCAGCAATTCTAGCTATAAGCTCATCTGCACGGTTGTTTTGTACTTCCATACGTGTAGGAATGACTTGGGTAGTCATGATAGTACCTACATCTTTTTCGATACGTTTAATCGTTTTAAGTTCATTTGGCGTTACTAAAGTAATAGCCTCACCTGTCTTACCAGCACGACCTGTACGACCAATACGGTGAACATAAGACTCAGAGTCAAAAGGAATGTGGTAGTTAAATACATGCGTAACGTCATTGACATCAAGACCACGAGCAGCAACATCAGTAGCGATAAAGATATCTATTCCACCTTGTTTAAACGCTCTGATAGTTACTTCTCTTTGTTTTTGCTCCATATCACCATGAAGACCAGAAACTTTAAATCCTTGCGCAGTCATGTGTGCAACAAGTCTATCTACTTCTTTTTTCATACGACAGAAAATAATACATTTATCTGGGTTTTTATAGTCGATGAGTCTTACTAAAGCATCATCTCTTTCTCTTTCTTGAACCACATAATAAAGTTGCGTAATTTTTGTGTTTGTTTTCTCAGATTTGGTAATAGAGACAGTCTTTGGGTCTTTCAAAATTTGTTCTGCAAGTTTTCTAATGGAAGTTGGCATGGTTGCTGAGAACATAAGAGTTTGACGCTCTTTAGGAAGGAAAGTAAAGATGTTTTTGATTTCGTCCAAGAAACCCATGTCAAGCATTTCATCTGCTTCATCAAGTACAACGAACTTAGGGTTGATTTTGATCTTTCCGCTCATAAGAAGGTCTTGGAGTCTACCCGGCGTTGCTACGACGATAGAAGCTTGTTGGATACGCTCTATTTGCTTGCCATATGGCGTGCCACCATAGACTGTTGCTGTTTTAAGACCAGATTTTGATCCAAAACGGAAAAGCTCATCACTTACCTGCATAGCAAGTTCACGTGTAGGAACGATAACAAGTCCCTCTACGGAACCGTCAGCTTTCATCATACTCATGATAGGAAGACCAAATGCAGCAGTTTTACCTGTACCTGTTTGTGCTTGAGCGATAATGTCGTGACCTTCTAATACTAAAGGTATAGCGTCTTTTTGAACCGGGCTTGGCTCAGTAAATCCTGCGTCTGTTACGGCAGTTTGAATGGTGTCTTTGAGGTTAAAATCAGTAAATTTCATATATTGTTTTCTTTATGTTGTTATTATGGTGGGGTGGTAAGGTCTTGGCGATAGAACGGTTCTAAAGTTACAAGCATGTTATCTGGCACTATATGCCGATAGCCCCCATCGCTAAGCGAAAGTGGGGTGCACCCTGTTTTATGCAACTTGATACCAAACCATCACACGTCAATGCGTTGTAAATAGGAGATACATTTTCATGTATCTAAAAAAGGAGTTTGATACTCTCTTGCAGTAAAAGTTCGAAATTATACCCTAATTAATCAGAAAAAGCTAGGGTTATATCTATTTCTTATTTATTTTTAAACAATTTGTTATAATATTTAATGCGGGTAGCCTCAAAAAGAGGCTACAGGGGGAGATTATTTAAAATCTGGCTGTGGTGTTTTGAGCGTACTTTCTGGAAGTTGTGGGTAGGTAATTTCTGGTTTTCTACCTTTAAGAGCGCCAAAGAATGTTACTATCTTAGAAGCTTCTTCATCTGTTATTGCGATGCCAAGTTGTGTGCTACCCATCTCTTTTACTGCATCTGCAAGACTCCAGATGGCACCATTGTGGAAATAGGGTGCAGTCTCTGTGATGTTTCTAAGTGTTGGTGTTTTTACCATACCGTTTGCATCACCTTTAAAGTCACCTACATTGGCAAATTTATATTTTCCTGCAACTTCAAATGCTTGCATCGTACCGCCAAGCGCAATACCATTATGGCAAGCTGTACAGCCTTTGTCCATAAAGGTTTGAAGACCAACTTTTTCAGCATCGCTCAGTGCATCAATTTTTCCATTTAAGAAATCATCATATCTTGAAGGTGTAACCAATGTTCTTTCAAAGATAGCAATAGTAGATGTGATAGTTTCAAAATCAATACTTACATTTTTATCATAAGCACTTTTAAACTCTTCTACATAAGCTGGAATAGAATTGATTCTTTCTACGACCAGTGATGGAGCTGCTGCCATTTCTGGTGCTGCTTGCATAGGACCCTGAGCCTGATCTTCTAAATGAGGGCTTCTTCCATCCCAAAATTGTGCTTGAAAGAACATTGCATTGTAGACAGTCGGTGAGTTTAAGTGATGAGGGTTTGGCGTCCATTGGTGACCAACAGCAGCTGGAACCCCATCTACTCCGCCAAGACCGAGATTATGACAGGTATTGCAAGAGATGATACCGCTTTTTGAAAGTCTCGGTTCAAAGTAAAGCTTTTTCCCCAGTTCAACTCTTTCCGCTGTGATCGTACCGTTTGGGTCCGTAAGTTTGGCAAGCTCAGCCTCATCTGTAGGGATCGATTGAAGCCCAATAGACTTGGCTTTTTCAGCCAACGGACCTGCAAATAACACGGATGATGCTAAAAGTGATGCAGCAATGATTTTAGACATTTTCATATATTCTCCCTGTAGAGTTAATTAATTATTATATAGCTGTTAGACTTACAGATAAGTAATAAAAATTATTATTTAATTAGGATTAAAATATTTTTCATGAATTTTAGAAAAATTATTTTTCACCGCATCAATCTTTCAGTGTATTTCTGTTCTCCAGCGAATTATGTTAAAATTCCGCCTTTATAATAGGATAAAATGAATGGGAATTTTTGCTTTACAATCACTTGCCGGAGGTTTTTTAGATGAAGATCTAAAGAGATTCAACAAAGTTTTTGATGATTGGTGTGTACAGTTTGAGAGCCTGGAAGATGCACAGCTTATAGTAGATACCCTTGAACAAGGCGATAAGGTCAAGATCGTAGACATCACACCGCTGAGCTATCCAAAATACTTTTTTCCCAACCTGCAGGGTATTATCCACGCCACAAGAAAGTATGAAGGAAAAATTATCTGCATCGTTGAACCACAAATGGGTATGAGCTTCCGTATAGCCGTGTGCGATATGAAGACAAAAAAGGTAAGACTACTCCGTACTCGCTATAAAACCGCACAAAGTGTCGAAGGGGTATTTTCAAATCTATCTTTTGAGTTATGAGATTTTCTCTCATTCCCAAGGTATATAGTCAAGAATAAAGATCAGTATAGCATTACCTCTTTACTTCTGGTGGAACGAGCGAAAGAAACATTTAAAAACAACAAATATTGAAAAAATACGCATAGAAGCTATATTTAGAGTAGTCCCATTGCCAGCTTTGCATCATCTGTCATGCTATCTTGGCCCCATGGTGGGTCAAATACAATTTCTACCTCTATCTCTTCGAGACCTTCTTGGCGAGCAGCAATACTTTTAACCAAATCAATGATCACTTGAGAAAAAGAACACGTAGCAGAAGTAAGAGTCATAGTAATCTTGGCCTTTTTCATCATAGAGACTTCATCTGTCCAGCAGTCAATGTTATAGACAAGACCCAAATCATAGATATTAACAGGAAGCTCTGGGTCATAAATCTCTTTAAGATGTTTGATGATTATCTCTTTCATCTCTTCATCTGTAGGTTGATTCTCTACAAATTTTTTTCTCTCTTCGGCCATTTTTTCAGTAATGCTTTTTTCTTTGGTTTCATTCAAATTTTTCTCTGTACTCATGACTATTCTCCTTGTTCTTTGCATTGTTGTGCATAGCTATAGACTTTATTCAAAAAAGCTTCTAGACTTTGCTGGCGTACCGGAGAAAGTAGTTCTACTACTCCCATCTCATGCAGTTTGGCTGGATTGAAATTGAGTACCTCATTTACGGGACGGTTGGCAAAAATGTCAAGTAAGAGAGTTAGCATACCTTTTGCCATTTCTGAACTACCTTCTCCGCGAAGTAAAAGAATACCATCTTTACATTCTCCCATAAGCCATGCATCACTTGCACAACCATGCACATAGGTACTTTCATTTTTTTCTTCATCGGGTAGAGTAGTGTGCTTTTTTCCCAAATCAAAGATATATTCAAGTTTATCATTGGCAGTAGGAAAAAGATCAAAATCTTCTTTGTACTGCGCTACTGTTTCTTCCATATTCATCTTAACTCCTTTGGTGAGTACTATAAAACACCTCTTCAAAAGCTGCTTTAATCTGTTCTTGTTGTCTTGTGTCTTTGACTGTTTCTATTAGTGTGTTGGCAAAGGCGATAACAAGTATTTTTCTAGCTTCCACATAGCTAATACCACGACTTTGTAGATAGAAAAGTTGTTTTTCGTTCAATTGTCCCGTGGTTGCTCCATGACTGGCTTCGAGTTCATCTATATAAATCTCAAGCTGTGGTTTGGCTATCATATATGCTTCTTTATGAAGGAGGATAGCTTTGGAGTTTTGTTCTGCTTTGGTATATTTGGCAGTATGTTCTACCCTGATGAGTGCATCAAATATGCCTCTAGCTTTGCCATCTAAGATGTTTTTTGCCTCTTGTTTTGAAGTAGAATGTTCGCCCCTGTGCACCATTTGCGAGACTGTACCTCGTTTAGAATCTTTGTTTAGGTAGAGTAGATGCGCAGCATCCACATGTGCATAAGTATCAAGTTCGACTTTAATCAGTTGAAGTGATTGCCCTCCACCCAAGTCAAAACTTTTAAGTAGGGCATTGGCTTGTTTGCCTACATTTACTTTATGTGAAGCTATCATAGCATAGCGACTATCGGGCATACTTTGCATTTTGACTACTCTAAGTGTGGAGTCTTGTGCAATATGCATGTCGTATCCGTAAAGTACAAGAGTATTCTCTATATCTTCAGCCACAAATTTTTCATAAATAGTTGCATGACGATTGGCTTGATTGTGCAAAACAATACGGTAAGGAATGAGGCTGTTACTCTTTGTGTACCGATGTTCAATCTCCAACTCCGCATCCCCATCCACTTCTATTTTTATTATCACAGGAGAGAGTAGGTGACCAAGGTAATAAATCGGATCGAAATGATCCATGTCTGCGGATTCACACTCTTTATAATAAATACGTAGCCCTTTGGGTGCGGAGATGACCACACCGTCAACAATTTCAACTTTCTTGCCTATAGCTATGGCTCCAGGAAAAGCAGGAGAGATTTTATACTCAGTCTCGAAGAGTTTTTCCACATCAAAGTAGCGATATTCTTCACTCTTTTTAGTGGGCATACCCAAGGAGATGAACTTTTCAACCAAAGCCTCTCTCCCTTTCATATTTAAGAGACTTGTCAGTTCTTGTGCATTTGTATCTTTTAAGGTTGAGAGTTTCATTATTCCTCCTCTATAGTATCATATCCATGCTCTTCAAGCTGTGCTACCAGCTCAGGACCAGCTGTTTTGATGATACGTCCATCTTTAAGTACATGGATATAGTCAGGTTCAATATAATCTAAGATGCGAGAATAGTGTGTGATAACCAAGAAACTGCGTTTACCGTCTTTCATCTTGTTAATACCCTCAGAAACAGCTCTTAGCGCATCAATATCAAGTCCGGAGTCTATTTCGTCTAGGATGATGACTTCAGGTTCAAGTATAAGCATTTGTAGTATTTCGTTGCGCTTTTTTTCTCCACCGGAGAAGCCTTCATTAAGTGAACGGCTTATCATGTCAGACTTCATACCAAGCATCTCAAGGTGGCCCCTCATAAGACGCAAGAACTCAGCAGCGTTGAGTTCTTCTTTTCCTTCGTGCTTACGTTTTGCATTGAGTGCAGATCTTAGAAAGTATGCATTGTTTACACCCGGTATTTCTACGGGGTGTTGAAATGAAAGGAAGATACCTTCTAAGGCTCTCTCTTCAGCCTCCATATCTTTAATGCTTTTGCCTTTATAGATGATGTCACCACCTGTAATTTCTACATCGTAGTGACCTACCAGAGCTTTAGATAGTGTAGATTTTCCTGCACCGTTTGGCCCCATAATAGCATGTACTTTGCCCGGCTCAAGTTGTAAATTTAATCCCTTAAGTATCTCTTTTTCGCCTATCTTTGCTTGTAAATTTTCTATTGTCATAATACTGTTAGTACTCATCCTACACTTCCTTCTAATGTTAATTCTAATAATGCTTTTGCTTCCACCGCGTATTCCATAGGAAGTTGGCTAAAGACTTGTTTACAAAAACCATGGACTATCATGGACACCGCATCTTCTTCATTGATACCTCTTTGACGTAAGTAAAAGAGTTGCTCATCAGATATTTTTGATGTGGTTGCTTCATGTTCTATTTGCCCCTGTGTATCTTTAGATTCCAGATAAGGGAATGTATGCGCACCACAATTGGATCCAATAAGCAGTGAATCACACTCAGAGTAATTTCTAGCTCCAGTTGCATTTGCGCCTATCTTGACTAAACCTCTGTATGTATTTTGACCCCTCATAGCGGAGATTCCCTTGGAGATAATGGTGGAAGAAGTATTTTTACCTATGTGTATCATCTTTGTACCCGTATCTGCCTGTTGAGCTAGAGTAGTGACAGCTACAGAGTAAAACTCGCCCACAGAGTTATCACCTTTTAAAATGCAGCTTGGGTACTTCCATGTAATGGCAGACCCGGTCTCCACCTGTGTCCACGACACTTTAGAATTATCACCTTGACATATAGCTCTTTTGGTTACAAAGTTGTAGATACCTCCTTTACCATTCTCATCACCGGGGTACCAGTTCTGTATGGTGGAGTATTTGATCTCTGCATCTTTTAAAATGATAAGTTCTACAACTGCTGCGTGCAATTGATGTTCATCACGCGTGGGTGCAGAGCATCCTTCATTGTAGCTCACATGAGAACCTTCATCGGCGATGATAAGCGTACGCTCAAACTGCCCTGTGTTTATCGCGTTTATTCTAAAGTAGGTACTTAACTCCATCGGACAACGTACCCCTTTTGGTATATATACGAAAGTACCGTCAGTAAATACCGCTGAGTTTAGTGCTGCAAAATAGTTATCTGCCATAGGTACAACAGAGAACATGTACTTTTTGACAAGCTCAGGGTGTTCTTTTATGGCATCTGAAATAGAACAAAATATAACTCCGTGCTTTTCAAGCTCTGCTGAGTAAGTCGTTTTAACTGATACTGAGTCAATTACTGCATCAACTGCTACTTTTACCCCCGCTAGTTGTTTTTGCTCATCTAGAGAAATACCAAGCTTCTTATACGCTTCTAAAATTTTAGGATCAACCTCATCTAAACTATCCAGCCCCTCCTTGGGAGCAGAAAAGTAGGAGATAGACTGATAGTCTATCGGTTCATACTCTAAATGTGCCCAGTGTGGTTCAGTCATCGTTTGCCATTTTTCAAAAGCCTTTAGCCGAAGCTCCAACATCCACTGCGGCTCATCTTTTTTATTCGAAATAAATTCGATTGTGCTTCTGTCCAATCCCGGTGGTACGGTTTCGGTTTCGATATCTATCTCAAATCCAAGTCCATACTCACCTGAGACAGCTTTATCTAGTCCTTCATTTGCCATTTATAATCCTTTAGCATGTAAAAATCCTTATTCGGATAATTTTAGTCTCATTTAACTTATAGCACAAATAGATGTTCAGGTCAAGCCTAAAACTAAAATTTTTAAATTATAACATCATTTAGATTTTATGTTACATTTTACTATATATATGCGAGCCCTACACATCCAGTTAAACCATTTAATACATTTCAAATAGATCTTGCAGCCTATTGAGGTCATGAGAAAGTCCATAGAGGGCTCTTTTGTCGTCTGCTCTTAGATGTTCCTCAAAAGTATTAGACTCTAATCGATAAAATATACCAATGGGTATAGGATCGTTTTCCAATGCTCTGTGCATTGCTGCAGGAAGATCAGAGCTATCATAGGTACTCTCAAGTTCATAGGTATTATCCTTGAACCATTTATGGGTATTGACTTCATTAAAGACCACACAGGGCTGGAAAATATCTACCAAAGAATATCCTTTGTGTGAAAATGCCTCTTTAAGTACTTTTTTAGCGTGGGCATAGTTCCCTATATTTACACGTGATACAAAGCCTGCTTTTAACGCTAGGGCGACAGAGATGGGGTTAAAAGGTTCGTTTGTAACACCGTTCACCTGAACAGAGGATTGAAAACCTTTTTGGCTTGTGGGAGAAGCTTGTCCTTTGGTGAGGCCATACACCATGTTGTTATGCACTATATGCACAATATCAGGATTACGCCTGATGGCATGCATAAAGTGGTTACCTCCCTCACCATACATATCCCCATCACCTCCTTCTGCTATAACATGCAGAGCAGGGTTGGATGCTTTTAGCGTGGTTGCTACAGGAAGTGCACGTCCATGCAATCCACAAAACATGTGGGTATCGATATAGTAGGGTGTTTTAGCAGCCTGTCCGATGCCTGAAACAATCACAGTTTGTTTAGGATCAATCTCCAGCTCTGTCAGTACTTCTTTAAGCAGTTTTAATATCCCGAAATTTCCACATCCGGGGCACCATGCGTTATCAACGTTTGTTCTATTTAGCGAATATTTCATTGTATATCCTTTAGTACTTTTTTCAATTTTTCTTCCAAAAGATCTATAAAAAAGCTAAAACCATTCGCCTGTAGAATACGGTAATCAATGTTGACATCATGGCTTTTCAAAATATCTGCAAATTGTCCCGTAGCATTATTTTCTATCATGATATTTATATTTGTGTGTTTCAACAGCTTGAGATGTTCCTGATTAAGCGGATATACCCAGATAAAATGCACGTGAAAGAGCCTGTCATCATCCAAATTTTTCAAGACCTCTTCTATGACACCTTTGGTCGATCCCCAACCCACAAGTGCGATACTTCCTTCGCCCGATACCTTGGGAGCATAAGCCTCAGAAATACTCTCTACGATTTTTTGCTCTCGTTTCTCCACCATTTTTTCACGCATGTGATGGCTTTCGGTTATTTGTCCCCGCTCATCATGCTCATCGCTGGTTGAAACTATGATTCCTTCTCCTAACCCGGGGACACCTCTGGGTGAGATGCCCATATCGTTGAGTTTGTAACGATTATATGAAGCCTCAGTAGGGTGTACATAACGTCGTTGCTCATAGCTGCCAAAATCAACCGTTTTGAGCATACTTATAGAATCTGACAAATACTGGTCACTAAGATAAATAACAGGCATCTGGTATCTGTCTGCCAGTTCAAAAGCAAGATATCCATAGTCAATGCACTCCTGCAGATCCCCAGGAGCTAAAACTATACGGCCAAAATATCCATGGCCGCTATATATGGCAAGATTTAGATCCCCCTGTTCTGTACGTGTAGGAAGTCCCGTAGCCGGTCCGGGACGTTGTGCAAGGTAAATGACTGCAGGCGTTTCACTCATTCCCGATAGGCTGACGGCTTCGCCCATCAGTGCAAACCCTCCGCCCGATGTGGATGTCATCGCGCGTGCTCCTCCAAACCACCCACCCAATACCATGTTGAGCGATGCTATTTCATCTTCGCTTTGTTCAACCAGCAGTGTGAAGTCATGAGACATGGAAGCCATAAAGTTTAATACCCCCGTAGAAGGCGACATTGGATAAGCGGTAATCATATTGCAACCTCCTGCCAAAAAACCAAAACCTGAGCAGGAAGTACCATTCATTAAATGCATAGAATCTGTGAGAGTCGGCTTGGCATTAGGAAGTTTTGGCAGAGATATCCCTTCTAAATTTTTGCCGTAAACGACTCCTTTCTGCATCACTGCCTCATTCTCTTGGGGATCCTGACCTTCAAATAAAGATGCAATGCTTTGAGACAATATATGAGGGTCGATTTTAAATAATCCAAATAGTACACCGCAAATATAACTATTGGCATAGTGCGTACTTCCAACTTTTTTGACTGTTTCCAACATAGGCATAGGTGTGACGGCTATCTGTTCGTGTTTAACGCTTATATCTGCCATGACAATAGTATCGTCCCTCAAGCGTTCATGCACGTGGAGTAATGCATCTGCATCCAGAGCTATAAACAGGTCGACATGCCAACATGGGGCATTGATAGGGCCATCTGAGATACGAAGCAGGGTAGTATTGCTTCCTCCGCGTACTCTGGACATATACTCCTTGGTAGAAAAAACAAAAAAACCACTCCGCTTAAATGCATCACTTAAAATATTTTCCAGTGACATAATCCCTGTACCGGCGGCCCCTCCGATGAGAATAGAAGTACTGTGTGTACCGTAGTGTTCTAGCTTCTTATGTTTAGGAAGAGAGACGGGCCGTGTGGAGCGATCTGTTTGAAATGGAATGCTACTGTCTTTCAAGATGGCTCCTTGTCCGGCCAAGTTATCTTGCCGCCGTAATATCCCAAAATGATCACTGTCGTACCAGTCAAAAGTATAATGCCACGATGATACTCTAACGTTTCTTTGGAAATATACAGCTCCAACACATCCTGCTCAAAGGGTAAATCTATTAATATATGTGTCATTTTGCATCTTTTTTTGCACTCTTTAACAAATAAACGTTATTGGTCTGTTATAGTAAATTAAAGTATGTGCAATTTGTGTGCAATTATTATATTGGTCTGTATACCCTAACGTTTTTAACATCTTCCCCATCCCGTAAATATTGGGCGTGCAGTTGGCTCATGATACCTTTTTCACAATAGAGCAGATATTCTTTATCTTTGGGTAGCTTCTTGAACTCAGTTTTTAGCTTGTGAAATGGTATTTTAATACTTTTACACGACGTCTCTATACACTCATCTTCTGTACGTATATCTATTACTACATAATCACCCGCAGTTAAATCGTGTATGATTTCTATGGGCGCAGAAGCACTAACATCATCTATTATATCATGCACATATATTTTTACCGAGTCCTCTATGGCTTTGTCGAGTATTGTGTAATCAAAACGTTTGGCTTCTTTTTCCATACGCTTGTATGTTCCATGGATAATAGGGTTTTTAGAAATAACGCCACAGTATTCTGGCATATTCTCTGCAAATTGGCGTGTACCTATCTTATTTGCCATATCGATAATTTCCGGTTTATTCATGGTTGCGAGTGGACGTAAGACGAGCTTGTTTGTTGCCTCATCAATGAGCGCAAGGTTGCGTAAAGTTTGACTCGAAACCTGTGCCACACTTTCACCTGTAAGCAGTGCGTCTATCTTCATCTCATTAGCCACCTTTTCAGCAGCCATGAGCATAAGACGCTTCAATGTTACACCCATATAAGTCTCATGAGTAGAACGAAATATCTCTTCTACCACCGTATCAAAAGGTACAGAGATAAAAGAGACGCGATGCGAAGCACCAAATTTGTTCCAAAGATAAAAGGCTACCTGTTTCACGCCTATTTCATGTGCGATGCCTCCAAGGTTAAAGAAGATGAAGTGCGTTTTGATTCCTCTCTTCATAGTAAGGTAAGAGGCCACAGTGGAGTCAAACCCGCCAGACATAAGTGAAAGTATGCCCCCCTGTGTGCCCAGGGGAAAACCGCTAAGTCCTATATATTTGGTGGTGATGATATTTAGTTGATTGTGGATGAGTTCTATACGAATGGTCACTTCAGGCTTGCGCAAGTCAACACCTTTGGCATTGCCATGGTCCAGCATATAGCCGCCTACGGTTTGCTCTATCTGCAATGAACTAAAAGGATGTTTTCCTGTGCGTTTTGCACGAACCACAAAAGTTTTGCCTGTAATCTCATGCGCCATTACTTCATTAACTTTGACTTTAATGTCATCGAGTGTTTCCATATCGTCAAACTGCAATACTTCAAGCACCTGTTCTATGCCCGGCGTATCAAGTAGGGTTTGGCGTACTTCTGTAAGCATGTCAAGGGGTGTCACTACCTCTAACTTATCGCTAAATTTTTTGATTTTGATATCATCGCTATAGCGACCCAGAAGTTTGATTAGATTGTTATAGAGTTGTCCTACCATTTGCCTTTTGGCAGAAGTGCCTTTAACCATGATTTCGGGAAAGAGTTTTAAGATGAATTTTTGCGTTTTAATTGCCGGGGTTTCCACTGTGGTACAACCTTATTTTTGTATAATAGCATTATAACACAAGAGGGCTAAATGACCATATTATTTAAATTTATCTATAAAATATTTGATACAAAGATACTTTAATATCGAAAAAATCAAATAAACTGACGATGGATATAGCTACTTTAACTGCTATATTCATCTATAAAAAATTCAAAAGGGTAATCGAGCTATCTCACCCTTGTGTTTTAAATATTTTCAGTATCTATAAATTTTTTTTGCTCTATAATTAAATACAAATCACAAGAAGGATAAAAATGCCAAAGAAGAAAATACAGCATAGCCAGCCAGCTATTGACGCATTAAATGAACAGACAAATGAGGGAATAAGCAGAAGAACTGCACTCAAAATGATGGGTATTGGTGGAGCAGCCACTGTTATGGGCTTGTCTCCTGCTTTGCAAGCAGATGAAACACCGAGTGCAAAAAGTGAAAAGGATGTAAGGATCTTGGTTGTTGGCGGCGGTACAGGCGGTATTATGGCTTTGGCCAGACTTAGAAGAGCATTGCCTAATGCAGCTATAACGATTATCGCGCCTAATGAAAAACATCTCTATCAGCCTGGACAAATTTTTATGGCTGCGGGGCTTTATAGTTTTGATGATATCGTTAAAGACAATAAAGACTTTATCGCGGATGACATCAATTGGATTAAAGATGAAGTAGCATCATTTGATCCAGATAATAATAAAGTAAGAACACGTAAAGGCGAAGAAGTACTTTATGACTATATGGTTGTTGCAACAGGGATGGCATACCACTATGACTGGATAAAAGGTTTGAGTGAAGAGGACATTGGAAAAAATGGTATCTCATCTGTCTATTTGAATAATTCTGAAGAAGGAACAGCAAAAGGCGGTACTATAACCTGGGAATGGTTTGAAGCACTTAAAAACGCTTCAGCAACAGGAGTAAAGCCCACAGCTATTTATACCCATCCAAATACACCGATTAAGTGCGGAGGAGCGCCACAAAAAATACTCTACCTTAGTGCAGATCATTTGAAAAAAGATGACTTAGGCGCCAACTATATTTTTGCTACGGCTACAAAAAATCTATTTAGCCTTCCCGCTATCGATAAGTCGCTGACAGAAGTACAAAAAAGATATGACAGCATTACAAATAAATTTAGCCACAATCTTGTTGCCATAGATGTGAACAAAAAAGTGGCCACATTTGAAGAGATTTATGAAATTAAAGGTGAATATGATGAGGAGTTTGATGAGTATGAAATAACTGAGGACAAAAGAATGGTAGAGTTACAATATGACTTTATCCATATTGTGCCGCCTATGGGACCGCCTCAGGCCTTGGTTGATTCTGTGCTGGGTTGGGAAAAAGGGTCTGCAAAAGGTTGGCTGGAAGTAGACCAGGAAACATTACAGCATAGAAGGTACAAAAATGTATTTGGTATCGGTGATGTATGTGGTATTCCTATGGGCAAAACAGGCGGTTCCGCAAGACACCATGCTCCAATTGTCATAGCCAATCTGGTTGCTGAACTTGAGAGTAAGCCACTTATAGAAAAGTTTGATGGATACACGGTATGTCCGCTCAAGGTGGGTTATGGCCAAATTATTATGGCAGAATTCAACTATAAAGGTTTAGCGCCGACTATGCCATTTTTGGATCCTGCAGAGCCACGATTTATGTGGTGGGCATTTGACCTGTATCAGTTAAAGCCTATGTATTGGCATCTTATGTTGAAGGGCTGGTTTTAGAAAGAAAGGCATAGTTATAAATGTGGAACACTTAGTCACTGGGTGCGTATTAAAAATAGTTTGATAGAAAATTATCAAGCCGCGGTGCCAACAACCTAGAATGCAGGACCGATGGATATGAAAGGCATTGAACTTAGTAAATTCAAAGTAAATCCTATGAGCAGTGGCGCAACGTGCTAGAGCGTTTAAAATAGATTTCTTTATATACAACAAGCAAGAAGGAGTAAGCATGGCTCAGACAGAAAAATACGTTTCAGATCATCCTGATTTTGTCTATAGTAGTACTAACCGAATTTTGCATTGGATACGGGCTTTGGTGATTACTGGACTAATTATTACAGGTTTTTATATTGCTGATCCATTTCTTATTAAAAAAGAACAGCTCAAACAAGAAGGGAAAGAGTGAAGATATTGGTTCTTGGCATAGGCAATATTCTTTTTGGTGATGAAGGTATCGGTGTTCATTTTGTCAATTATATGAGCACAAAATACCGATTTGAAAGTGAACATCAACTTGATTTTGTAGATGGCGGCACGCTTGCACAAAGGCTTATCCCGATTATTGTAGCGTATGACAGTCTTATTATCATTGACACCATTAATGCTTCTGGTGTCAAAGCAGGAGAAGTGTATTTTTTTGATTTTGATGCGGTGCCTGATGCAGTGAACTGGCAGGGCAGTGCGCATGAAGTTGAAATGCTGCAAACACTTAACATGATGGATCTTGTTGGCGATCGTCCGCAAACCATGATTATGGGAGTGGTGCCCACAATCATAGAAGCGACAGAGTTTTCTCTCTCAGAGGGTGTAGAAAAAGCTGTCCCCCTAATGGAAAAAACATTGCTGGACTATTTAAAAACGATGGACGTTCACGCGGAAAAAAGCGCGGAAGTAGACATGGAGATGATTCTTCCAAACTCATTTAAGGCTATCAATGCATATAGCGTTTAAATTTAAATATATTCACACCAATGGACTGTTTACACGACTCTTAAATCGCATAGGGGAGCTTACGGCACCTCCTGTTTCTACTGATCAAGGAGGCGTGTATTACAGCCTAGGAGCTTCGGGGGATCGGAACAACCTTGGCAGTGAATAAAAAGATCCAGATTTTCGGAGTCGTACAGGGTGTCGGTTTTCGGCCCTTTGTCTATCAGCTTGCGCATCGTTACAATCTGAATGGAAGCATATTAAATGACAGCACGGGTGTTCGTCTGGAAGTTGAAGGTAAAGAAGACGATATGGAAGCATTTATGGAAGCTCTGCAGAGTGATTTGCCTCCTCTGGCACGCATCGATACAATTTTAAGTGAAAGGGGCGAGTGTTTTGGTTACACAGATTTTCAAATTCTTCAAAGCGAAACATATAGTGACAAGACTGCCTTAATCTCCCCCGATATAGCAATCTGTGCAAACTGCTTAGATGAAATGAATGACCCCGGCAACAGACGATATCGTTACCCTTTCATAAACTGTACTGACTGTGGACCCCGCTACAGTATCATCCAGACACTCCCTTATGACAGACCAAATACATCGATGCATTTTTTTGGCATGTGTGAAGCCTGCTATCATGAATACACCGACCCATTAAATCGCCGTTTTCACGCACAACCCATTAGCTGCTTCGACTGTGGACCGATGCTAAAACTCATAGATACAGCACATCATGTGTTAGCAGAGGGTGAAAATGCTATAGCATTGACAGTAGATGCCATCAAAAGAGGAAGTATTGTTGCAGTGAAAGGACTGGGCGGTTTTCATCTGTTTTGTGCTGCGAACAATACCCAAACCATTGCAAACCTGCGACAGCGTAAACAAAGACCTACCAAACCTTTTGCTCTAATGTTTAAAAACATCGAAACATTAAGCCAAGCTGCCAGAATTTCTCCAGAAGAAATAGGGCTGATCACATCTAAAGAGAAACCCATAGTCATTGTTTCAAAACATGCCCATAATACAATCAGCGAGCTTGTTGCTCCAGGCATTGACTGTATCGGTGTTTTTCTTCCCTATACTCCTTTGCATCATCTTTTACTCAAAGAACTTGATGTTCCTCTTGTGGCCACATCTGCCAATCTGAGTAATGAACCCATTATACGAAACAGTTCTGAATTACTTGAAAAGCTTGGCTTTGTAGTTGATTTTGTGTTGGACCATGATCGCGATATTATCAATGCAAATGATGACAGTGTCATGCAGATGGCCAGTACGCAAAAAATTACCCTACGCATGGCCAGAGGGTATGCGCCAAAGAGTATGAAGCTGCCTTTCAAGAGTGAAAAAAATATACTTGCCCTAGGGGCAAATCAAAAAAACAGTATTGCTATTGTGTTTAATGATACTCTCATTATGAGCCCTTATATAGGCGATTTGAACTCACTGCAAGCGTTTGAATTTTTTGAGCGCACACTGCAGTCCTTTAAGCGTTTTTATGATTTTGAACCTGAGGTCATTGTGTATGACAAGCACCCTGAATACATGACGACAAAATGGGCTAAAAAATTAAAGGCCACCCATCCAAAATTAGAATGTATTGAAGTACAACACCACTATGCGCATCTGCTTTCAGGGTTGGCTGAATTTGGGTTGAATGAAAAAGTTTTGGGTTTTGCGTTTGATGGTACGGGGTTTGGTGACGACGGAACACTGTGGGGTGCAGAAGTGATGATAGCAGACAAACAACACTACGAACGCATAGTAACGTTTGCTCCTTTTGCTCTTTTAGGCGGAGAAATAGCCATCAAAGAACCACGAAGATCTGCGCTTGCTCTACTCTTTGAACACTATACGCTTGACGAAATACATTCACTACAATGTGCATCCACAAAAGCGTTCCGTAAAGCAGAGATAGACATCTTGCATAAGGCATGGCACAAAGCAATCAATGCACCGCCAACCAGTTCGGCAGGAAGAGTGTTTGATGCGGTGGCAAGCTTGGCAGACATACTGCACATATCAAGCTATGAGGGAGAAAGTGGTTTGATGATGGAGCAGTATCTGGATGAAACTGTCATAGAAAGTTTCCCTTTCACGATAGACAGGGGCATTGTAAACCTTGAATTGATGCTAAAAGAAATCATAATGATGAATGATAAACATGAAATTGTTTCAAGATTTTTCAATACGCTTATAGAGATTATGTTTCAAATTACTTCGATGTATCCTGCGCTGCCAATTCTTTTTTGCGGTGGTGTATTTCAAAACAAGGTGTTGGTAGAAAAGATAATCAAACGGTGTATCAGAGAAAATCATATATATTATTTTCCAACCCAAACAGCCATCAACGATGGAGGTATTGCCCTTGGACAGGCTTGGTTTGCCCTGCATCATCTCTCTTCCAAAAAGTAATTTGAAGGATGCCTGTATTTAAACACTGTTTTTATGAAAACAGTCTATAATTAAATACATAAGGATACTTAAAGGAGGCACAATGGAAACAGGTTTGGCACTCATTTTTTGGTATGGTATATTGCATGCTTTTGGTCCGGATCATCTTACAGTAATTGCTGATTTTTCCATAGGAAAAAATAAACAAAAAACTCTGCTGATTACCCTATTGTTTGCCATAGGTCATGGACTCAGCCTTTTCATGTTTGCAAAGATACTGCAGCATACAGCTATCCCTGAAAATATCTTAGCCTATGGCGATGTAGTTTCTGCTCTGGTCATTATGATTATGGGCATTTATTTGCTTTTTATGGTATTTACAGATCGTATTCAATTACGCAAACATATACATGAAAATAAAGAACACATACACATCTGGTTTGGAAAATCACATGAGCACAACAAGGCAGCAGTCAGTTCTTCTTTTGCATTGGGGCTTCTGATGGGAGCGGGTGGGGTGCGCGGTATGCTCATTACACTTTGTGTTATAGAGGGCGGTGCAGTGGACTTCACTATGGTTACAATATTTACACTGGGTGTCATGTTTGTATTTATAGCATTTGGTATGATTATACTCTATGTAAATCAAAACTTTTTGGGAAATATTCAAAATGTCAGAAGAGCATTCACGGCAGCAGGTTTTGTTTCACTGCTGGTGGGAACCAATGTATTATTAGGATAAAGGAATAAGTATGTGTACAGATTGTGGATGCAGCATGGTGGGACATAGTCATGGAGACGAAAAGATGTCTAGCCATTCGCACGAGCACCAAAAGGCACATGAACATTTACATCAAAACCCACAACTTAACGATGCCAAAACCATTTCTGTGATCCAAAAGATCTTAGACAAGAATGACCATGAGGCCGAGCACAATAGACAGCATTTTAACGCTGAAGGTATTTTGGGCATCAACCTTATGAGCAGTCCCGGTTCTGGAAAAACAACACTCTTGGAACACATGGCAGATGTGGCTGATTTTAAGTTTGCTGTGGTTGAAGGTGACTTGGAGACCAGCAAAGATGCGGACAGGCTTAAAGCCAAAGGCATACCTGCGATGCAGATACAAACAGGTTCTGCCTGTCATTTGGATGCCTTTATGGTACACAAGGGCCTACATGAGCTACCACTAGATGAGCTAGATGTATGTTTTGTAGAAAATGTCGGCAACCTTGTGTGCCCTGCTGCCTATGATGTAGGTACACATTTAAACATTGTCCTTGTTTCTATACCAGAGGGGGAAGACAAGATAGCCAAATACCCTGTGATGTTTCGCAAAGCCGATCTCATACTGATTACCAAAACAGACCTCTTACCATACTTTGAGTACGACATTAAAAAGGAAAAAGCCCAAGCCAGGCTCCTTAAACCCAATGTAGATGTTCTAGAAGTCAATATTCACGACATCAAATCCGTGCAGGCAGTAGTAGACTGGATCAATTTTAAACGAAAGATGAGAACCTAATATGTGTTTATCTATTCCCAGCAAAGTAGTAAAAATCTCAGAAGACCAAAGCATGTGCACGGTTGACACTATGGGCGTTCAGCGAGATGCAAATCTTATGATGATGACAGATGATACGGTTAAGGTGGGTGATTATGTGCTCATACATATTGGGTTTGTAATGAATAAAATAGATAACGATGAGGCGCTGGCTTCCATAGAGGGCTACAGAGAAATGCTTGAACTTATGGATGAGGATGAGAGGAGACAAGCTATTTTGGAAGATGATGAATGTTCCAAAAGGAAAGACTAATGCAATTGGAACTTAAAAATCTTTATGATGACTTCAGGGATGGCGCTACCATAAAAGCCTATGCGGACATCATTGCAAAAGATGCAGAAAAACTAGGCAGAAATATAAACATAATGGAAGTATGCGGTGGACATACGCACACCATCATGAAATACGGTTTGCCACAATTAATGCCAAAAAATATCAACTTTATCCATGGGCCTGGATGTCCTGTTTGCATCATGCCCAAGGAACGCATAGATCATGCCTATGTTTTGGCTATGCAGGAAGATGTCATACTTGTCACCCTGGGAGATATGATCAAGGTACCCGGAAGCCTTGGTTCACTTCAGGATGCCAGAAGCAAAGGTGCGGATGTGCGTTTTGTCTATTCTCCTATGGAGTGCCTGAAGATCGCGCTAGAGAATCCAAATAAAAAAGTGATCTTCTTTGCGATAGGCTTTGAAACCACAACACCTATGACAGCCGTACTCATAGATCAGAGTATCAGGCAACATATTTCCAACCTTCTGTTTCATATCAATCATGTTACTGTGCCAGAACCCATGCGCGTACTGCTAGAAGGTGCAAATTGTCACATAGACGCTTTTTTGGGACCTAGCCATGTGAGTGTAATTACGGGTAGTAGGATTTATGATGAATTTCCCCAAAAATATGCCAAGCCTATAGTGGTTTCCGGATTTGAGCCTGTGGATGTGATGGAGTCTATCAGTAAAATACTAAAGCAGTTTTTAGAGCATCGATGTGAAGTTGAAGTTGAGTATAAAAGAGCGGTAAGTTACGAGGGAAACACTATTGCCTTAGGTTTCATGGAAAAATACTTTGAAAAACGAGAGCATTTCAGATGGCGGGGCATTGGAGATATTGATCATAGCGCTTACCGTCTCAAAAAAGCCTTTTCTTCTTTAGATGCCGAAGTGATCTATGCAGATATCTTACCTACTGTTGAAATTGATGACCATCAACTGTGTATATGCGGTGATATACTGCGCGGTGAAAAAAAACCTCAGGATTGTTCAGTTTTTGGCACAGCCTGCAAGCCCGCTACACCACTGGGATCATGCATGGTAAGTTCTGAGGGGTCGTGTGCGGCTTATTATAAATACGGGAACCTGATCTGATGAATAAAACCATAACCATAGCACACGGCAACGGCGGTGAAGAAAACAATGAACTTATTAAAAAAGTCTTTTACAAACATTTTGCCAATGATATTTTACAAAAAAGTGAAGATGCAGCTGTCATAGAAGAAGGGAGACTCGCTTTTACCACCGACAGTTTTACAGTAAGTCCTCTTTTTTTCCCTGGCGGAGACATAGGTAAACTGGCTGTCTGTGGCACTTGTAATGACCTGGCCATGATGGGCGCAAAACCCAAATATTTGACCTGTGCTGTGATTATAGAAGAAGGATTTTCTACAGAAGAGTTGGAAAAAATTGTTCTAAGCATGAAACATGAGTTGGCAATCAATGGAGCCATGATAGTCAGCGGTGACACAAAAGTAGTACCCAGGGGAAGTGTAGATAAACTTTTCATCAACACGTCTGGCATTGGGGTCATAGAGCAAAAGGGTATCAGCGCTTCTGCCCTAAAAGAGGGCATGAGTATTTTGGTCAGTCGAGATATAGGAACACACGGTGCTACAGTCTTTGCGGCTAGAGAAGGCATCTGCCTGGAGAGCAGCCTGGAAACAGACTGTGCGTCTTTGTATCCGCAGATAAAAGCTTTAATGGATGCAAATATACACATTGTCGCCTTACGTGATGCAACACGCGGTGGTTTGGCAGCTGTACTCAATGAATGGGCAAAGAGTTCAGGGGTATGCATAGAAGTGGAAGAAGAAAAAATACCTGTATGCGAAGAAGTAAGGGGAATATGCGAGCTTTTGGGTTTTGAAGCAGTCAATCTTGCAAATGAAGGTACTTTTGTGCTGGCCGTAGCTAAAGAAGATGAAACTAAAGCTTTGAAAGTACTACAAAAAACACATAAAACTTCTGCTTCTATAGGTACGATAACTCTGCAGTATAAAGAAAAAGTCATTCTCAACTCTTCTTGGGGTACAAAACGTTTTTTAGATCTGCCTACTGGCGAGCTTCTTCCCCGTATTTGTTAAGTGTATTTAATGTTAGAAGAAAATACCTATGCATGAATACAGTATAGTTCAAGCGCTACTTACTCAGTGTGAAGAGATAGCACAAGAGAACAGAGCCCATAAAGTGGTAAAGATCATCACCAAAATTGGTGTAATGAGTGGAGTAGAAACCCATTTGTTTCAAGTAGCCTTTGACACGTTCAAGGAAGGAACTATCTGCGATGGTGCCCAACTCATCATCCATGAACAGAAGCTGAAACTACATTGTAATGCTTGTGATTGTGAGTTCGAGATAGATAAGCTTCGCTATATTTGCAAAGAGTGTAAAAGTTTAGATGTCAAAGTTGTAGACGGCGAAGATATGTATCTTATGAGTTTGGAAATGGAATAAAAAAGGTATTATACTTAATGGTTATTATCACTTTTTCTGACTATACCTATAAAAATAAACAGAAGGCTGGTGGCATAAAAGGCATGGTGATTGAAAGTTCTTTGCTAAATGCATACCTGACTATTGATAATCTTTAAAAAAATACCTATAATTCCCCAGCGCTCTTAATGATGTCAATACCAAACTTATCCCTCAGCTTTTGCATAGATGTTGTAAGTTTAGATTGCTTTATATCATCCTCATAGTTCAATAAATCCATAGTAAGTATTTTATTCTCTTCAAAATTAGATAAGGTGATGTTCACTTGAACAACAGCGTGAGTAGGGTGTATATCAATGGCATCAAACATCTTTACCATCGCCTGTTTCAAATGCTGCTCACTAAACAACCTGTTTGTGTTGATGGAATCTTTTGCTTTGGATCCATATTGATATTTTATCTTCAAGAAAAAGGTCATGGGGTTATGTTTGCCTTGATGTGCAAGAAAAGATAAATGTCTAGACAGTATAGTAATTCTTCTTCTTATCTCATCTCGATTATTTTCAGGATCAAAAGATCTGCCTAGTCCTATAGATTTTTTGGATTGTGCCAACGATATCTCTTCGTTATCCGTCCCGCATATACGATGATAAAGTTGGATACCTGGTTTGCCCCAAGAGCAAAACAGATTCTTTCTATTTTTAATGTCTCCCAAAGTTTTGATACCTCTTTGGGACAATCTCTCCTGATAGCCTTTTCCAATGCCAGGAAACGCATTGATCGGTATATCTTTGATAAAGTCATCTACTTCATCTGGTTTTATTAATCTGACGCCATTAGGCTTGGCAGCATTTGTTCCAAGCTTTGCTATCCATTTGGTTTTGGCAATGCCAATAGATATCGGAAGTCCCAGTTCATTTAGGATCTGCTGTTTTAATTTGCTTGCAAACTCTACGATATCTTCATCTTTTATCCATCCTGTCACATCTCCAAAGAATTCATCTATGCTAAACTGTTCAATGGATGGTATCTCTTTTTCAAGAAGTATTTTTAGTTTATGTGACAGTTTATGATACAGGGGATAGTTAGGAGGCAGTACAATGAGATTTGGACAGAATCTCAAAGCTTCGGCTACAGACATAGCGGTTTTAACGCCAAAAGCTCTGGCTTCATAAGATGATGTTGTGATAATACCTCTTATTCTCCCATCAGGATCTACAAAATACTCTTTGAATGTTTTATTTCCGTTGCTGCTGAGTATTGAGCTTGTAAATGCGCCCTCTATGGCGCTAAGATGCCTTATCTCTTTTTCTCTGCCGAAGATGCTGAGATTACTTCTTCCACCGACAGCTATAGGGATATTGTGTAGCTGAGGATTATTAATTCTATGGGCAGCTGCAAAAAAGCAATCAAGGTCAAGATGCAAAATCATAATGGGATTTTATCTGATTATGATAGCTGGTTTGAAAATTATGTCAGATTGACGAATTTAAGAGTGCTGTCTGTATTTTTTTCATGGGTTTAGTGCATGGGCACGTCAAATAATAAGACCTTAGACTCTTCAAGAGCGAAAAGAGTGTATCCCTCCTCGTTAGTAATTTGCAGTTCATCTCTGGCATTCAGAATATGACTGTTAATCTCCACTTTACCTTCGATAATCAGTAGCAATCGTCCGTGATCTGTTTTGGCAGAGGGGATTGACATTGTTTTACCGCTCTCCACTTCAGCCGAATAGATGAGGGCATCTTGTTTGATCGTGATAGAATCTTCTCGTCCATCTGGACTGACAATAATAGCCCATCTATTGGTCTTATCGTGATGCATAAAGTCACGCTGATCATAGAGCGGGGCACCTCCTTTTTGATTTGGATGAATCCAGATTTGAAAGAGTGCAGCGTCGCTTTCATCGGATGCAAATTCGGAATGAAACACACCGCTTCCTGCACTCATGTATTGAATTTCGCCTGCTTTGGTAATGCCGTGATTTCCTTGTGAATCTTTATGCTCAAGAGCACCTTTGGTGACAATAGAGATAATTTCCATATCTTTATGCGGATGCATACCAAACCCCATCCCAGATTCAACAACGTCATCATTGATAACTCTTAAAGCTCCAAATCCCATCCGTTGTGGATTATGATAGTCTGCAAATGAAAAACTAAAGCGACTATGGAGCCAACCATGTTCGGCAACACCACGTTGAGCGGCACGATGAATTTTGAATGACATATTCTTTTCCTTTATATTGGCATAGAGACCTAACGGTAAGAGAGACAGTGTTTGTGTAAATGTTCTACGAGTCATCATCAAGCCTTTCGTTACTAATTAGTACTTTATAAGTAATTTTTTTATTGCGCTTTTTCAAGTTTGCGCAGCAACCTAGAGAGTGTCTGAATCTCATCTTCACTCAATGCTTTGTCATACCAGCTGCTAAGGTTTTCCACATGCAATCGAAAGATAGATTGCATAATATTAATCCCGTCTTGGGTAATATCAAGCATTTTAATGCGACGGTCTTCCTCTGAAGCAACTGCTT
Source organism: Sulfurovum sp. (assembly GCA_024637255.1). Lineage (GTDB taxonomy): Bacteria > Campylobacterota > Campylobacteria > Campylobacterales > Sulfurovaceae > Sulfurovum. The sequence goes on along the minus strand of JAGXFO010000016.1, from coordinate 18,776 downwards.
TAATCAGCCCTTTGGATTGAAGATTTTTAACAACAACCGTGATATTTCCGGGAGTGCTCAGTATCAGTTTTGTGATCTGACCGACATTGAGTCTTCCGAGATGATAGAGAGATTCCAATATTGCAAATTGAGGTAATGTAAGATCTCGATCAGATAACCATGCTGTTTCTTTGGAACGAATTTTAATGAGAGATCTAGAGATCTCAATATGTGCCCGCAACACAATATCTTCATGCTTGCCATAACTTTTTGGACGTTTCATAAATTCTCCTTTCCTAAACAGCTAACAACATAATAATAATACTAATTAGTAATAATGTCAAGGATAATATTAAAATTATAGGCGTAATAAAAAATGGAAGCCGAATTATCATTTTCTATGAATTGTTTTATCTATAGATTCCCACGATTTAGGGCAGAGGAGCATTATGATACCCCTAAAAATGTAGCCAGATCAAACTTGTAGAAACTGTCATGTCATTTGTATAAATTGCTATTCTTTAAAGTCGTAAATCGATATATAATCCTTCATCAAAAAATATTAAAGGATAAATATATGACATTTTCATATCACAACCCAACAGCACTTCAATTTGGTGAGGGACAGATTCAATCAATTACAAACTTAATTGATAAAGATAAAAAAGTATTAGTAGTCTATGGCGGCGGATCAATTAAAAAGAATGGTGTTTATGACCAAGTTGTAAAAGCTTTAGAAAATCATACTTGGATAGAATTTTCAGGCGTTGAAGTAAATCCAACCATCGAGACTATGGATAAAGCAGTGAAGGTAGTAAAAGAAGAGAATATAGACTTCGTACTAGCTGTTGGTGGTGGTTCAGTTATTGATGGATGTAAATATCTAGTAGCAGCCTCACTTTATGATGGTGATGGCTGGGATTTCCTAGATGGAACAAAAGAGGTTGAAAAAGCTTTACCATTAGGTGTTATTTTAACATTGCCAGCAACTGGTTCTGAATCAAATAATTTAACCGTATTATCAAAAAAAGCAACGGATGAAAAAAGAATGTATTTTTCAGATTATTCGTATCCAGTATTTGCAGTTTTAGATCCAAGTTTTATGAGTACATTGAATGATAGACAGCTAGGAAATGGTTTAGTCGACGCTTTTGTACATACAAGTGAGCAATACCTTACGTATACAACACCTGCTTTAGTGAATGATGGTTATGCAGAAACTTTATTTAGAGGTTTAGTGACACTTGCCAACACTTGGGAAGATAGAAGAACTTTAGTTTGGCAAGAAAATCTTATGCACATAGCAAATCAAGCTTTAAACTTCCAAATCGGAGCCGGTGTTCCTCAAGATTGGTCAACACACCTCGTTGGTCATGAATTAACAGCATACTACAATCTTGACCATGCAAGATCTTTAGCCGTTGTTCAACCGTATCTTTTAAGAGTAATGATGGAAGATAAAAAAGAAAAAATTGCCAAAATGGGTGAAAACGTATTTGGTATCAAAAATGATAATGAAGCCGTCATCAAAGCCATAGAAACTTTATATAATAAAGTAGGCGTACCTACAAAATTAAGTGAATATGAAATTGATGATAAAGTAATCTCAAATGTTACTAACGCTTTAGAAGCTAAGGGTTATACAGCTTTGGGTGAAAATGCAAACATTACACTTGATAAAGTTACAACTATTTTAACAATGTCAATGAAATAAATATCTTATTCAAAAGAGGGTTTTTCCTCTTTTGGAGGGTATCCAAAATAGTTTTTGAAATCTCTTGAAAACTGAGAGGGACTGTCGTATCCTAATTCATCTGCAGCCTGCGTTACTTGATACTGCTGTTTAGATATCAGATCTTTTGCCTTATTTAATTTAATCTTTTTGATATATTGTAATGGGGTATGAGAAGTAACCTCTTTAAAATGCGTATGAAAAGATGAAACACTCATATCCTCACTTCTTGCTAAAGAAGAAACATCCAAATTCTCATTACAATTATCATGAATATATTTTAATGCACGTGCAATTTTTGCTTCATTGTTTGTATGTAAAAATATTTTATGTAAAAAATTTGAATTCTCTCCTACAGCTATTCTATAAAAGAGTTCTTTTAAGATAGAACTTCCTAAAATTTTTGATTCCTCTTTGGATTCTAAAATCTTTAGTATTTTTAAACAAAGATCTTCAATATCATCTGTCACTTTATCCGAGAAAATTCCAAGTAAATTTTTCTTGCTCTGCAGCGCTTTTTTTTTTGAAACAGCTTCTATAATCTCATTCATAACTTTTTTATCTATGGATATGATCATACAAATAAAAGGCTCTTCTTCTGACGCATACGTTTCGCACTCTAAAGGAAGCGTTGTTGGAACAACTAAATAGTTCTTTGAATCATATACTAAAGTATTCTCTGCCAAATGGCCTATTTTCTTACCTTGTAAAACCATAATAAGACAGAAGTCGTAGACTAAAGGAGTTCTTGGTTCATAAGTTGTTGTTTTGAATATTTTAATTTCATCTAAAAACGTATCGTGCAGCCCGTCATTTTTAAAAATTTTGTTGACTTGTAGTAAAATATTTTTATTCATTGTTATCCCAAATAATATCTATCACCAATTCAATTTTAAAGTGTAACAGTTATGGAACACAGCAGGTGAATCAACAGAAGAGGCTCACCACAAAAAAGTAAGATTCATTATCTGACCAAAGATAAGGGAACCCATAACATATAAGCTCTTAAGTCTGGTAGAACAATAGCAGATTGAGGCTTCAAGTAAGGAAAGTGTATTGAAATATTTGCTTACGCTGTGGCCGTTATTTATGATTGTTTATAGGAGGGTGATTTGTACAATACGTTTCAAATAATAGTTACTTTTTATTTATATATGACAATCTTTTTGAAATTTTAAATAATTATTTTATTATATATTTGGAATATCTGTAATTATTCCTTCTTTTTTGCAAATTAAATTTTTTATTTGAACTATAAGTTTATATTTTAGATAGACTTATAGTCGCATTACATTGTTGATTGGTTCCATAATATACCATAGGAGAACGAATGAAAGCTGTTGTTATGGCAGGTGGGTTTGGAACAAGAATCCAACCGCTTACTAATTCTCGCCCAAAACCAATGTTACCCATTATAAACAAACCAATGGTGGAACATATAATGATGACTTTAAAAGATGTAGGGATTAGTGAATTTATTGTCTTACTCTATTTCAAGCCCGAAATTATTAAAGACTATTTTAAAGATGGTAGTGATTTTGGTATTAAGATTACCTATGTGGTTCCAGATGATGATTATGGTACGGCTGGTGCAGTTAAGCAAGCAGAAGAGTACATAAAAGATGATAACTTCATTATCATCAGCGGCGACTTGGTAACTGATTTTGATTTTCAGCAAATCTTTGATTATCATCAATCCAAACAATCCAAATTAACTGTTACATTGACATCGGTGGATAATCCTTTGGAATTTGGTGTTGTTATCGCCAATAAAGAAGGAAAGATTGAGAAGTTTCTAGAAAAACCAAGCTGGGGCGAAGTCTTTAGCGACACGATAAACACGGGTATCTATATCATTGAGCCGGAGATTCTTGCGTACATTCCCAAACATGAAAACTTTGATTTTGCAAAAGACCTTTTTCCTAGTTTAATGCGTGAAGGCATTGACTTGATGGCCGGATATGCCAAGGGGTATTGGCGTGATGTGGGCAATCCTGAGAGTTACCGCGATGTGCATGATGATATTCTAACAGGCAAGGTCAATTTCAAAATCACTGGACATAAAATGCAATTCCCTGATGGGGTACTTTATAGTGAAGAAGCACCTATATTTGATAAAAGTATTGAATTTATTGGTACGGTGGTATTGGGAAAAAATGTTACGCTTAAAAAAGGTGTGAAGCTAAATAATGTTGTTATTGGCGATAATGTCATCATCGGGAAAGAGAGCAATATACGAAATACTGTGATATGGAATGATGTCGATATTTATCGTAATGCAAAGCTTGACAGCTGCGTCATCTGTAATAATAATAAGATTGGCAAAAATGTCACGGCAAAAGCAGGAATGATCCTAGCTGAAGGATGTGAGATTGGCCAGTTGGTCAATGTGGAAAAAGACGTTACGATCTGGCCGGACAAGATGATTGAAGACGCTTCCATCATCAGTCACAGTGTTATCCTCGGCAGCAAGTATAAAAATTCCATCTTTGAACATGGAATGGTTATCGGCCAGTCCAATGTTGAACTTTCTTGTGAGATGGCCACTAAACTTGCTGAAGCTTTTGGTGCACAGCTGTCGGTGGGCTCTTCGGTCCTTATTTCACGTGATTATCATAAAAATTCGCGTATGCTTAAACGTGCTTTTCTGGGCGGTCTGCTTTCTGCAGGTATTGATGTTATAGACTATAGCAATATTCCATCGGAAGTATTGCGCTGTAACCTCTCTTCTCATGGTGAATTTATGGGTGGTATTCATTTTCGTCAGAAGATTGATGATCCGACCAGTACGGTCATCACTTTCTACGACCATGAAGCGCTGCGTATCAGCAATGATATGGCTAAAAAAGTGGAGAAAGCATTTTTTAAAGAGACCTTTCGCCGTGTAGATTATTCTCAGATTGGTCAGATTTATGAGTCAGATCATGAACATGAGTATAGAGCTTACAAGCAGGGCATGGAAGCCCTACTTCACTCTCATATCTTTAAATCCTTTGACTGTAGGGTTGCAATTGATATGATGCACGGTATGGCGGCAGAAGTCTTTCCTGATATTTTAAATGATCTGGGCGTGAACAATATTACGTTCAATGCTTATCCGGATGAACATCGTCTGACCAATATCAAAGCATTGACTAAACAATCGAATGATGATATGAGTACTGTTATTAAAGCGCTTAAACTCAATGCCGGCTTTATGTTTTCCCCTTATGGGCAGCGTCTTAATATTTTATGTGATCAGGGCAAACTGCTTGGAAAACAGACATCTTTAAATGTGGTCCTCTTACTTTTGAATATGGAAGCAAAGACAGCAGGAGCCAAAAAACGTGTTTTGCTACCGACGTGGGCAGCTGATATTGTCAAATTTGATAATTTGGAGATAGAACAAGGCCAATACACAAACTTCAAGGCCATAGAGATTAAAAAGTATGATCTTGTAGCCACAGGTGAGGGAAACTTTGCCTTTACTGAATTTGCGACACACCGAGATTCTATGTATGCAGCCTTGAAAATTCTTGAGATGATGTTAAAACATAATGTCAAACTTTCCGAGTTAGTTGACTCTCTTCCGAGCTTTTATTACAATGTTACCCATGTGCAGTGTTCACAGGCTCTCAAGGGTAAGATGATGCGTATGTTTCTTGAAGATGCAAAAGGTAAAAAATCATCAACACTTGATGGTGTGAAGATATGGCTGGGCAAAAATGACTGGATCTTGATGATACCAGATCAGTACAATAGCCATCTTAACCTATATATTCAAGCTGAAAATGATGAAAAAGGTCAAGGAATCTTAGCTGAGTATACCGCAAAAATTGAAAAATGGTCTCAATTATAATGGTCCATCCATCACTCAATCTCTGCTTTCTTTGGCATATGCACCAGCCTGATTATAGAGGAAGTGATGGAGTAATGAGGATGCCATGGGTTTTTCTTCATGCAATAAAAGACTATTATGAGATGCCATGGCTTCTAAGTCGTCATAAGGGTCTTAAAGCGACCTTCAATATCACTTCTACATTGATTGAACAACTTAATCTTTATGATGATCCTCTACAAAATGATTATTTTCTTTCTCTATGGGAAAAACATCCCTCACAGCTTCACGAAGAGGAAAAAAGATGCTTAATGAGTATCTGCAAGTCGACCCAGCATGATACGATGGTCAAGCCGTGGCCACATTTTGATTTTCTTTATCATAAAGAGCAGCTAAGTGATGAAGAGCTTATCGAATTTGAGGTTCTTTTTATGCTGGCTTGGTGTGGCAACTATCTGCGTCAGGAGAACAGTCTTGTTGCCGGATTGATCAAAAAAGAAAAAGGCTATATCCAAACAGACAAAACCCAATTGCTTCAAAGCTTATCTGTTTTTATAAAGACGATCCTTCCTTTCTATGCTGCTTTGCAAAAAGAGGGTGTCATCTCGCTCTCAACGACCCCTTATAGTCACCCTATTTTACCGCTGTTAATCGATATCAATAATGCTAAATATGCCGATATACACAGTATTCTACCAAATAATCCAATGTCGCTTAAAGAAGATGCGATAGAGCAGGTAAGACGTTCAATTTTGCTCTATAAAAAGACATTTGGACTTAACCCAACAGGTTTCTGGCCCGCAGAAGGGGCTATTGATGCACAAAGCGTGTCTATCTATAAAGAGCATGGACTTCACTGGATAGCTAGTGATGAGACGATTTTGTTTCGCTCGCTTGGCTCTAAGGCACGTCATAATCTTTACAAACCTTATCGTTATAATGATATGACCATCGGTTTTCGCGATCATACTTTGAGTGATTTTATAGGGTTTAATTACCGCTTCAAATTGGGCCATAAGGCAGCAGAACATTTTATGGATACTTTGGAGTCTATTGTAAAAAAAGAGCATACTCCCACGCTCTTTGTCATTCTTGATGGAGAAAATGCCTGGGAGTTTTTTGAGAACAATGCGTACGATTTTTTTACGGAAACCTATCAGTGTTTAGTGCAAACACAATGGTGCAAAACAATGACAATGGATGAGATGTCCAAACTTGAAAGTCATGGGACGCTTGAGACACTTGCTCCAGGAAGCTGGATAAATGGCAATTTCAATACCTGGTCTGGCCATCCGCAGAAAAATCGTGCATGGGAACTCATCTATCAGACGCGGCGTGATGTGGAGAACTATTTTGGAGTGATTACCGGCAAGGTGGCTGAAAGGGTAAAATCCCATTTCCTGGCAGCAGAATGCAGTGACTGGTTCTGGTGGTATGGTGATGATCATCTAACAAGATTTTCCTTTGAGTTTGATGCCCTTTTTCGAGAACACCTTATAGAGATTTACCACCTGCTTGATATGCGGCCTCCCTCAGATCTTCTTGAACCGATTCTCACGCATAAAAGCACTGCTTCATTCCTTCTCAAACCACAAGCTTCTATTTCACCATTAATTGATGGGAAAAATAGCTACTTTTTTGAGTGGCTAGGAAGCGGATGGATTGATGAGAGCAAACTCTATTCTACGATGGACCGTATTCGTGGACCCATAGAGAAAATCTATTACGGACATAATGACAGCACTGTTTTTATAGCATTTGAGGGAGATATAACGTCACTCAATACAACATCTTCCGTGCTCCAAGTCACAATAGAAGAGACAGGTGAGCAGCTTACTTTTGCCATGGATCGGCCAAGGAGTGATAAGAAGGCTCAGATTGCGGTAAGTGAGCGTATTGAGCTTGCACTTGCACAAGAAAATTTTAAAGCTTATCGCTCCGTTCATTTGCGGTTTGAAATTTTAGAAGGTAAGCATATTGTTCAAATTATGCCTGGTTATGGAGCACTTTTTGTTGACTTGGATGAGATCTACGATAATAACTGGTTTGTTTAGATGAAAGCTTTATTTGAAAAACAAAATTTATATACAGTTACAGGAAATACACATGGATAATACAACAAAATTACTATTTGGAATTCATATGCATCAACCCATTGATAACTTTGATTGGGTGATAAAGCATGGTGTTGAAGTTTGTTATGGACCTTTTTTTGAGGTGATGAGCCAATATCCGGAGTTTCGTTTTTCAGTGCATTGCAGCGGCTGGCTAATGGAACAGATTGAGCAATTTCACCCAAAACTGTTTCAACAAATAATGACACTGGCAAAAAAAGGAAGTATAGAGTTTTTCAGTGCGGGGTATTATGAACCGATTTTGAGTGTTATCCCTTCTAGGGATCGTGTAACACAGATTAATATGCTCAATGACTCAATACAATCAAACTTCAACCAAAGACCTAAAGGTCTTTGGTTGACCGAACGTGTCTGGGAATCTTCTATTGTTCCTGATTTAAGTCGTGCAGGAATGAAGTACACAGTGATGGATGATTACCATTTTCAGTGTGCAGGCTTTGATGAAGATATTTTGGACGGTTATTACATGAGTGAAGAGGGAGGAGACGAGATAGGCCTCTTTCCCATTAGTAAAAAACTACGCTATGCTATTCCATTTTTGAATGTCGACAGTGTGATCAAGATGATTAAATCATTTAACAGAAAAGAGGATTCAGCAGCTATTATTTTTGATGATGCTGAGAAGTTTGGTATGTGGCCTGGTACCCATGAATGGGTTTATGAAAAAGGATGGCTGGAAAGTTTTGTACAGGCTGTTTTGGCTGATGAAATGATCGAAACAATGCATTATGGCGAATATTATCAGCAAGAACATACTCGTGGTATCGCCTATCTTCCTAATGTCTCTTATTATGAGATGGGTGAGTGGAGCCTTCGTGCTGATGATACTCTCAGGCTCGAATCATTGAAGCAAGAGATGGGGCATGATCGTTACGAAAAAGAGGGAGTAAAGTTCTTAAAAGGCGGTATTTGGAAAAACTTTTTTGTCAAGTATGAAGAAAGTAACCGTATTCACAAACGTATGCTAGAACTCTCAAAGGCGCGTACAAGTGTTGCTAGCTCTGATTTTGATTCTGCACTATACAAGGCTCAAACCAATGATGCACTTTGGCATGGTATTTTTGGTGGTCTTTATCTGCCTAACTTGCGTGACAATACCTATCGTTACCTGATCGAAGGTGAAAATGTGCGTTATACTAAGAAAAGTGTCTTGGTGAGTGACCAAAATGAACTTGATGGCTATGACAAGGTTAAGGCAATAACGCCAAAGTATATCTTTCGTTTTGATGGAGCACAGGGGGGTCAGATGGTAGAGTTTGACAGTCGTAAGGCATGTTTTAACTGGCAGAATACTTTGACACGCCGTAAAGAAGCCTATCATCAGCGCTTATTTGAAGATCAGTCAACAACAAAGACAGCAGCTGCCGAAGAGGGGATAGACACTATCCATCATGCCGCTATGGAAGTTGATGATACACTCCGAGATGCAATCATCTATGACTGGTACTTGAAAAACTCTTTTGTTGATCATATCAGTGATGAATGTTTTAATACTGACACTTTCCGCCACTGTAATTTCCGTGAATATGGGGATTTTGCCAATCAACCCTTTGAAGTCTTACTTAAGAAAAAAAAGGTCACTTTTTCTCGCGATGGTGGTCTTTATTTTCCTGAAAAGATGCAAGCATATCTGAAAAAAAGCTATATGCCAAAAAACAGTGGATTTGATTTTGAGATAAAACTTTCAACAGAGGCGACGGGATGTTTCAACTATGTTCTTGAGCACAATTTTCACTTTGCTGATTATGGGGCAATAACAGTTAACGGGGAATCTCTGTCTGAAGATGGCAGAGTCGAACACGCTTCAGCGCTTGAGATTTATGATGGATACTTAAAGCAAAAAATTATTATTATGCTAGACCAACCATGCAGCATCTACTATTTTCAACTCAAAACACTTTCACAGAGCGAAAATGGGTTTGACCTTAGTGTGCAGGGTGTCAGTTTTGCTATGCTAATCCCATTTAGTAAAGCTTTGTTGATTGAAGGTTCTTTGGAGGTACATTGTGTCTGAAATTAGGTATGACCGTATCCATGATACCCATGTCATTATTGCTCCAGAACGTTTACATAGACCTGAGTGCAGTATTGCTGAGAATAAGACAGAAGCAGCAGATAAAAACTGTCCTTTTTGCGAAGGAAACGAGTTGATGACGCCACAGGAGATCTTTGCCATACGTAAGGCAGGTACACTTGTCAATGAAAAAGGTTGGCAGACACGTGTTATTCCCAATCTTTATAAGGCAGTGCAAATAGAAATGCCATATCAGCACCATTATGGTCCGTTTGAGCATTGGGAGGGATTTGGCGTACATGAAATCATTATCGATACACCTGAACATCATACCTCGATGACTCAGTGGAGTGAACATACAGCGATAGCGTGGCTGAAGACACTTCGCGCAAGGGTTGCTGACTTACGACGAGATCATCGCATTGCCTATATTTCACTGTTTAAAAATGAGGGCAGCAGGGCGGGCTCAACACAAGCCCATTCACATACCCAGCTTATTGGCTTGCCTATTATTCCTAAAGTTGAGAGGGAAAATTATCAACGAAGCTGTGAGTATTATAAACATAATACAAATGCCATTCTAGAATCAGTGATTACACAAGAAGAGGAAGACGCACAACGTATTGTTGCCAAACAGGGTGACTTTACTGCTTTTTGTCCATATGCAAGTGCTTATCCCTTTGAAGTGATGATTAGCTCCAAAAAAGCCCTGGGTCAGATTGATACTTTAAGCGATAGCAGTATTGGTGAGTTGGCATCTTTACTGCTTGCAACACTTAAAAAGTTAAAGATACAATTGGGTTCTTTTGATTTTAATCTTACGGTTACGACACCTCCACTGCAAGAAAGCAGGGTTGAAAATGAATTGCTTTCTTGCACGAATGAAGAAGCGTGCCGGCTTGTGATTCGTATCCTGCCTCGTATCTACAAATATGGTGGCTTTGAAATAAGCACTGGTATCATTATCAATCCTGTCTCCCCAGAACAAGCAGCAAAATTATTGAGAGAGAGCACTGATGTCTAAAATGTCTTTGCTTTTTTCTTCCAGTGAAGTCTATCCTTTTGCCAAAAGTGGTGGACTGGCTGATGTGGCGTATAGTTTGCCTCGGGTATTGAGCAGTGAGTATGATGTGCATGTTTTTATGCCGCTGTATCAGTTTATCAACCGTGAGCGATTTAATATCAAAACTCTAGGAGAGCATTTCAATATTATGATGGGGGGCATGAAATATCCTGTTGAACTTTACGGATGCAAATACGAAGGTTTGGATTACCGTTTTATCTATTCACCGTTGCTATGTGATCGAGAATTCCTTTATGGTCCACCTGAGGGTTGCTATAAAGATAACGCGATTCGATTTGGTATTTTTAACTATGCCATAGTTACATTGCTTAAGCGAGACAGGTATGATATTGCACATCTTAATGATTGGCAAAGTGCTCTGGTCCCTTTATTGATAAACGAAGACAAAGCCATTCAGACAAAGACGCTTTTTACTATACATAATCTTGCATATCAGGGAGTTTTTGAAAGTTCTGTTCTTAAAGAACTCGGTATAGATGATAAATATTTTAGCATGGAAGGTTTGGAATTTTACGGTCAGGTTAATTTTATGAAGGCGGGTATTGCCTATGCTGACATGATTACAACAGTGAGTCCGACCTATGCCAAAGAGATATTGACAACGGAGTTTGGATGCGGATTGGAAGGTTTTTTACGGGTTCATCGCAATAAGCTTGCGGGCATTGTCAATGGAATAGATATGGAACATTTTTCGCCATCAGATGACAAAGCACTTATCGCTCCTTATGTTGATTTAAGAGGGAAAGCAGTCAATAAAAGAGTTTACCTTAAGGATATTAATCTTAAGGGTATCAATAAGCCATTGTTCATTTTTATAGGACGTTTTACTTGGCAGAAGGGTATAGATCTATTGATTGAGGCTTTGTCAAAGATGGTTTTATTGGAGTGCAATATTGCTATTTTAGGTGAAGGTGAAGAGAAGTATTATGATGCACTCAAGATTATAGCAGAGAAGTACAGTAATGTTCATCTGGAGTTTGGTTATGATGAGTCCTTGTCCCATCGTATGTATGCAGCGGCTGACTTTTTGCTGATGCCATCACTCTTTGAACCATGTGGATTGGCACAGATGATCGCAATGCATTATGGACAGATACCGATAGTGCATCATGTCGGGGGTTTAGTAGATACTGTGTATCATTATGAAGATTTTAATGCCAAGACAGCTAAGAAAAAGGGGTATGGGATCGTATTTTCAAAACCAAGTGTTTCTTTATTTCTCAAAGCCATTGATCAGGCTTTAGCGCTTTATAAGACGAAGAAAATATATTACAATAAAGTCGTAAAATATAATATGCTTTGTGATTTCTCCTGGAATGAGAGTGCAAAATTATATGTACAACTGTACAGAATCATGATAAAGAGCGGGATTAAACTACTTGAAGAGAGAAGTGATGGATAAACTAAATATTCTTATTGCAGCATCTGAGGTAGTTCCTTTTGCAAAGAGCGGTGGTTTAGCGGATGTAGCCGGCGCTCTGCCTAAGGCATTACGTGCTTTGGGGCATGATGTGCGTGTTGTGATGCCACGTTATTATAGTGTTGATAAGGAGAAGTATCATTTAAAACCTCTTGAAGGTTCCCTTGGTGTATCTATGGGGTGCATGGGCGAAGCATGGGCGGGTGTTTTAGAAGGTACACTTCCTGGCAGTGATGTGCCGGTCTATTTTATCGATCATGAGGGATTTTTTGGTCGAAAAGGTCTTTATGATGATAATGGCATAGGCTATAGCGATAATGACAATCGATTTATTTTTTTCTCCAAAGCGGTCATGCAACTGGTGAAAAAACTGCACTTCAGACCCGATGTCATTCATGCCAATGACTGGCATACGGCTGCGATACCGATTTTACTCAATACCACCTATGCGTTTGATCCAAATTTTTACTATACGGGCTCACTGCTGAGTATTCATAACCTCCAGTATCAGGGAAAGTTTCACAAGGGTGCCATGGATGTACTCGGTATAGGTTGGGAGCATTTCAATGCCAGTGAGCTTGAAGAATATGACAGTGTCAATCTGCTTAAAGGGGGGATCGTTCATGCTGATGCGATCAATACAGTAAGCAAAAAGTATGCCCAAGAGATCCGTACTTCGGAATTTGGTTGCGGACTTGATAGGCTCATTAATGAAAAAGCCTCTAAACTTTATGGTATTCTTAATGGAGTCGATTATGATGAGTGGAGTCCGGCAGTGGATACTTTGATACCGAAGACTTTTGATTTGGAGGATTTCTCTGGAAAAGAAGTTTGCAAAACAGCTCTGCAACAACAGTTTAACCTTCCAAAGCGCAGCGATGTGCCGCTTATTGGATTTGTCGGTCGCCTGACTGAACAAAAAGGAATTACGCTTCTGGCTGCAGCGATATGGGATTTGATAGAATTAGATATTCAGATCGTTTTACTTGGTGTCGGTGAAAAATGGGCGGAGCACTTTTTTTCTGATATCGCTTCAAAGTATCCTGAAAAGTTCGCTTGTTATATTGGTTACAGAAATGACTTAGCGCACCAGATCGAAGCCGGGAGCGATCTTTTTTTGATGCCTTCGCTCTTTGAGCCTTGTGGGCTTAACCAGATTTACAGTCTGCGTTATGGCACTATCCCGATAGTACGAGCAACTGGAGGTCTTGATGATACCATTGAAAATTATCAAAATGATGATAAGAGTGGCACTGGTTTTAAGTTTTATGATGCAAAGCCTGAAGCATTGAGCGCAACCGTAAAGTGGGCAGTTGATACCTGGCATTATGATAAAGAAGGCTTTAGACAATTACAGAAAAATGCTATGAAAAAGCGTTTTGACTGGAATGAAGCGGCAAAAGCCTATGAAGATCTTTACCGTCATATTATCGCTGGTCGCCTTGGTCACCAACAGGAGCTACAATGACACATGTAATGCATTATGATGTTTCTCTTTTGAGTGAACTTGATATTTATCTATTTAAAGAGGGTAGCCACAGTAAACTTTATGAAAAGCTTGGTTCGCATAGGGTTGAACATCAGGGAAAGCAAGGAGTGCATTTTGCAGTTTGGGCACCTAATGCCGAGCGAGTCAGTGTTCGCGGTGATTTTAATGATTACACTATCGATGCCCATCCGCTTCAGTTGCGGGGGGATGAATCTGGCATCTGGGAAGGTTTTATAGAAGGGGTTGAGCATGGATTGACCTACAAGTATCATATTGTCTCCAAATTTCACAATATCATACATGACAAAAGTGATCCTTTTGCTTTTTACAGCGAAAAGCCTTCTAAATCTGCATCACGCGTTTGGAGCCTTGAGGAGTATGGTTGGCAGGACAAGATATGGATGCAGGGGCGTTCCCAGCGTAATATGCATGCTTCACCGGTTTCTGTTTATGAGATACACCTTGGTTCATGGAAACGAAAGGTCGAAGAAGAGAATCGTTATCTGACATACCGAGAATTGGCGGTCGAACTGGTCGATTACCTTAAGCAGATGAACTATACCCATGTTGAGTTTATGCCATTGACCGAGTATCCATATTTTGGTTCATGGGGATATCAGGCGGTGGGTTATTTTTCGGCAACAGCACGTTTTGGCGAGCCAGAAGACTTGATGTACCTCATAGATGTTTTGCATCAAAATGGCATTGGCGTTATTATGGATTGGGTGCCTTCTCATTTTGCCGTAGACATGCATGGTTTGATCAATTTTGATGGCACTTCCTTGTATGAATATGATGATCCAAAACAAGGATATCATCCGGAGTGGGGCAGCATGATATTCAATTACGGCCGCAATGAAGTCAAGTCTTTTTTGATCTCTTCTGCTATGTTCTGGCTGGACAAATATCATATTGATGGTATACGCGTGGATGCTGTCACTTCGATGTTGTATCTAGACTATGCGCGTAAAGAGGGTGAATGGATTCCCAATAAAAATGGAGGCAATGAAAATCTTGAAGCCATTGCATTTTTACGTAAGCTCAATGAAAGTGTTTATGAAGAGTTCCCTAGCATTATGATGATCGCAGAAGAGTCAGCGGCGTGGCCCATGGTGACTCGACCGACAAGTGTAGGGGGTCTTGGTTTTGGTTTCAAATGGAATATGGGATGGATGCATGACACGCTTAAATATATGGGCTATGATCCCATCCATCGTCAACATCATCATCAGCAATTGACTTTCAGTATGTGGTATGCTTTTGATGAAAACTTTATGCTGCCATTGAGTCATGATGAAGTGGTGCATATGAAGGGCTCTTTAATCAATAAGATGCCTGGCGATACTAGTCATAAATTTGCAAATTTACGTGCAATGTATGGTTATATGATGGCACATCCTGGAAAAAAACTTCTTTTTATGGGTGGCGAGATCGCACAATTTTCTGAATGGAACTATGAAAAAAGTTTAGATTGGCATTTACTGGAAAATCCTTTACATTCCAAACTTCAAAAGATGCTAAGTGATCTTAACCTTATTTACCGCAAAGAGCGAGCACTCCATCAATATGATGAAAAACATGAAGGTTTTGAATGGATTGATGATGGTGATTATCAACATAACTGTATCAGTTTTATGCGTAAAAGTGATACAGCGGATGAGACGGTCTATGTCTTGTGCAATTTCGCTGATGAGATTCGCGAATCATATAAAATTGCTGTGCCCTATGCAGGTGAATATGAAGAGATATTCAACTCTCAGTCAGCATATTATGAGGGATGTAACATCGGCAATACCGGAGCAATAACAGCTAAAAAAGAGCCAATAGACGGACGAGATTACTCCATCACGCTGACCCTGCCGCCACTAGGTGTACTCTATTTGAAACAGGTCTCTAGATAATCCATTTAGTTAAGTAAAAAAGATTATGATATTTTTTTATTTCAAAAACCTTGTATTTTGCCTATAATGCAATATGTGAAATAATATTATTCAAAAAAGGATATTCATGGCATTTAAAGTAGCAATGAGCGGGACAGGAAGAGCAGGGATGATCGTTGCAAAGATCATTGTCGGACGTAACGATATTGAGTTGGTTGCACTCAACACAACATCCAGTCCTGATATGCTTGAATATCTTTTTAAATATGCTAGCGTTGTCGACAGAAATACAGTGAAGGTTGTTGCCTGGTGCGACAATGAATGGGGCTACAGTTCACGCCTTGTGGATATGTGCATCTTTGTGGGCAATAAATAATGATACTGCATGATTATGAGTTTGATCCAAAATATTCGACAAGTGTTGCTTACTTTTGTATGGAATTTGCCATTCATCAAGCACTAAAGATTTACTCTGGGGGTTTGGGGTTTCTGGCGGGATCACATATGCGAAGTGCCTATGATTTACGTCAGAATATGGTAGGGGTTGGGATCTTATGGAGTTATGGCTATTACGACCAGGGTCGTAGCGAAGATGGCAGTCTTAAAGCGGAATTTATCCGGAAATACTATTATTTTCTACAAGATCTTGGGATTCAAGCTACGGTCAATATTCATGACCAGGATATTCATATCAAGGCGTTCTACCTGCCACCAGATATCTTTAACTCTGCGCCACTGATTCTATTGACAACAGATATCCCGGAAAATGACTTTCTTGCCAGAACAATCACGCATAAGCTTTATGATGCTAATGAGGAGATCCGTATCTCACAAGAGATCGTTCTTGGTATTGGTGGGGTTAAAGTGCTAGAAGCGCTAAAACAAAAGATTGATATTTATCATATGAACGAAGGGCATTCTCTGTCATTGGTCTATGAGCTTTATAATAAAAATCCTGATATGCAGAGTGTGAAAAAAAAGGTTGTCTTCACGACGCATACCGCTGAAAATACAGGGAACGAAACACATGATATTAATCTGCTTCATAAATTTGGCTTTTTCAACTCTCTTGATCTTGAGACAGTCAGGACTGTTACAATGACGTATGGTGATACCTTCAACTTGGTGGTTGGTGCTCTACGCGCTTCAAAGATCACCAATGCTGTCTCCAAGCTTCATAGCGAAGTAGCCAACCGTATGTGGAAGGATTGCGAAGGGCGCTCTGAAATCACTTACATCACCAATGCGCAAAACAGACGTTACTGGATGGATAAGGGGATGCATGCCGCGCTGGATGATCACGAAGATTATGCATTGATCTCTCGTAAAAAACATCTTAAACGCTCTCTTTTCGCTGTCGTTTCTGATCAGACAGGCAAAATGTTTGATCCGGATGTTCTGACCATTGTTTGGGCGCGTCGATTCGTTGAATATAAGCGTCCAGGATTGATCAAGCAGGATTTTGAGCGTTTTAAAAAACTACTTGAATCCGAAGAGAGACCAATTCAAATGATTTGGGCAGGTAAACCTTACCCCTTTGACACGAATGCAGTCAATATGTTCAATGAGCTCATCCAAATTAGCTATAAATTTAAGAATATGGCTGTTCTCATCGGCTATGAACTTAATCTTTCTCTTCTTCTTAAAAAAGGGAGCGATGTTTGGATCAATACACCACGTGTTTCTACTGAAGCAAGCGGTACAAGCGGGATGACAGCAAGCATGAATGGCTCAATCCACCTTTCCACTAACGACGGTTGGCATCCAGAGTTTGCGAGAGAAGGCTTCAACTCCTTTACCATCCCCACATTGGCACAAGGTAAATCCATAGAAGAACAAGATTACGAGGACAATAAAAATATGATGGATATACTTGAAAACGAGATTATTCCGATGTATTATCAAAAACCTGAATTGTGGACTCAAATGATGAAAGCAGCGATGTCCGACGTAATCCCTACTTTTGATTCAGGTCGTTTGGCCAATGAGTATTATCTTAAGATGTATGATAGTGAAAAAGAGCAAGAACAGTATGATATTCGTAGGTGATGTAGGCGGTACCAAAACCACTCTTGCACTGTTTGAACTACGTGATAACATCCTTGAAATTCAAGCACGGCAGCAATTTTCCAGTCAGCAATTTTCCAGCTTGAGCGAGGTGATTTACCAGTTTGAGCCATTGACTTCAATAGGGGTGGGGGCGATTGATTGGGCATGTTTTGCTGTT
This sequence comes from Sulfurovum sp., assembly GCA_024637255.1. GTDB lineage: Bacteria > Campylobacterota > Campylobacteria > Campylobacterales > Sulfurovaceae > Sulfurovum. The sequence goes on along the minus strand of JAGXFO010000016.1, from coordinate 999 downwards.
GCTGGTCCGGTCATTGATGGGCATTGCCATACCACCAATTTACCCTGGGATATCAGCACTGCAGATCTACAGAAGCAACTGCATACAGGTAAAGTACATTTGATGAATGATCTTGAAGCAGCAGCGTATGGTATGTTGTATCTCTCAGAGGATGAATTTATAGATCTCAATCCGATAGGACGGACAGCCAATGGCAATCGTGCTATTATTGCTGCAGGAACTGGGCTGGGAGAAGCTATGTTGTATTATGACGGCACAGACTATCATCCCATTGGTTCTGAGGGAGGACATAGTGATTTTGCACCCGCAACGGTACAGCAAGATGAACTGTTGAGATGGATGCGTAAGCGCTATCCAGGACATGTCAGTTTTGAAAGATTTTTATCTGGTCCTGGAATTTATACGCTGTATGAATTTTTGCTAGAGAGCGGTTTCGCGCCGCAGCCGAGCGCAATGATGGAAATCAAGGAGGATCAGGATCGCAATGCTATGATAAGTGAATGTGCACTTAGTCAGAATGATCCTTTATGTATGGAAACGCTGCAACTCTTCATAGAAATATATGCAGCAGAGGCAGGAAACCTTGCATTAAAAACCATGTCTTTGGGAGGCGTTTATATTGGCGGTGGAATTGCCCCTAAAATTTTACCGTTAATCACCAAGAGTCACTTTATGAATGTATTTGCAAGCAAAGGTCGCTTCGAGGAACTGTTACGTGGCATGCAGGTAAGAATTGCATTAAACCCCAATGTTGCTTTACTGGGCGCAGCACATTTTGTAGTTGACAGACTATAAATCACCGTACGAGGTATTTTTCAAAGAATTTGCTAAAGTTTTAGCTGCTTGATTGAGGTGAAATATAATGCTCCCACAAATTCCAACCAAAAAAGAGAACTTTTTTATTCCAAATGCTAAGATTAGATATGAGAAATATACAGAGGATTATGCGATGAGCAGAAAGAGAAAAACATATGGTGCAGACTTCAAAGCAAAATTGGT
>JAGXFO010000015.1 GCA_024637255.1 Sulfurovum sp. | reverse complement strand
TATCAATATACAAGGTGAAAGTTATAGGCTTAAACAAAAACGAAAGGCTGGAATTCTTTAAAAAGAGGTGTAACTTTTTTAGTTACCTACTGGTACATATTTGCGTTGCGTAGTGGTGTATTTTTGGATTGCACTTGACACAAACCAAACTTTATTAAAGAAGTCTCAGCCTTAGGCATGCCTGTTATTGCACGTATCGCCAATAATGAACGTATCTGGAATTTTAAGGGTAGACATAAGACACTCAATAGTATGTACAGCGCACTTTCTAAAGTGCGTCACAGTGCTCACGGACGTTACGGAAAGATAAAATATACCTATTTCGATGCAGTGGCCGAACATAAGGAACTCGGTAGAGTAAAGCTTGTCTTTTTACATACAGGTAAAGACCTGCTTGTGTTCATCTCTACAGACTTGTCATTGTCTGCTGGAGATATCATTACGACTTACCGAAAACGCTGGAATATCGAACAGGGATATAAAGACCTCAGAGAACACTTTGGATTGGGCAAGGAAGAGAACCGGCTCTACGAAGCACTCATCGCGAAGATAACGCTTTCAATGTTTGCTTACAACATCACCAGTTACATAAACCGCCTAAGCAATGAACCCAAAACACTGGGAGAGCTCTTTAGAGAGTTAGAATGTGAACTGGAAGCCCTTGTGGTATCTATGCAGCTTTTTATTCAGATCTTGACAAATATCGCCGATATTGAAAATGTTGTCAAGGAGAATAAAGATCTACTTCATATTATCGTCGTGTTAAGGGCTTACACTCGAAAAGAGTTGGGTTTTATGTGCGAAAGCTGAGTAAGATAAGTTTTATTATAAATATACACATTGATGTACACAAATCAGATCGCTTAGTGTGTATTCTTTGGATGTTGCTTGATTGTGCTAGAGTAGTAATTGGTGGAGCATAGCGGGCTCGAACCGCTGACCTCTTCGCTGCCAGCGAAGCGCTCTCCCAGCTGAGCTAATGCCCCACAAGTTGGAAGAATAGGATTTTATCATAAGATAGGTAAAGAATTACCTATCTGCAAAAATATTTTACTTGCGCTCTGTAATTTCAAGAAGGTGGTAGCCAAACTGTGTTTTCACAGGACCGTGTACTACACCTACCTCATCGTTAAAAACAACTTTATCGAACTCTGGCACCATCTGGCCTTGCCCAAATGTTCCAAGGTCTCCGCCTTCAGCACCCGAAGGACAGGTAGAATGGTCTTTTGCAGCCTGCTCAAACGTCATTTCACCTGAGTTTATCTTTTCTTTGAGTTCTTTACAGAACGCTTCGTCATTAACCAGTATATGTCTTGCCGATGCTCTTGCCATTTTAAATTCCTTTAGAGTTAAAGAGTTAAGTCAAATGCGACCAACTCTCCTTTTTTTAATCTTGGCAGTATATCCATTTTTATCTTTTTAACAAGAAATGCTTTTTTTCCCGGAACCATAGAGGTATCTCGGGGGATGCTCTTTAATTTTTCCATATAATGTATGGTAAGTAATTGTATCAGCGCATGATTGAGCTCGTCTTCATTCATAACTTCAAAGTTCTCATCCACACTCAATCCAACCAAGCCCGGATGAGTGTTGTCTGCATTGATGATGGCCGTAAAAAGTCCTGCATACGCGCCAAACATAGTGATATCCATTACGCTTAAAACATTATCTATGAAATTGGGCTTCTCGATAAGTGTTTTTAGAATGCTTAATTGTCCTACATCATCTTTTTTTTGCGTGAAGCTTTGTCTTGCCCTAGCAGGGTTCGCCCCCTTGCCAAAAAATGAAGGAGAAAGCCCCAACACTGTTGCGGCCATTGGGATGTATGCATCTTTGATAATTTGGCTTAATGTGTCAAGATACTGCTTTACAGCGCCAAAAGCAGCTTCTTTTGCTCTAGGGTCATTTAAATTATATATAGAGACAATCATCTCCAATACAAAAGGTATGAGAGGCTTAGCATCACGAAGCAACTTTGCCACTGTTTCGCTTTGTCCTTTAGCTATGAGGTCTGCAGGATCTTGTCCATCTGGAAACAGCACCACACCGCCATCAAAACCGCCAGCTGACAACATTTGGGCAGCTTTAAGCGCAGCAGCGATACCTGCCTTGTCCCCATCATATGCCAGGATGACTTTTGGCTCCCCTTTGCGTAATAAGGGTAAATGATCTGCCGTGAGTGCTGTGCCCATTCCCGCAACTGCCTCCTTAAAGCCTGCCTGATGGAACATCACCACATCCAAGTACCCTTCACAAATAATGATTTTCCTGTTCTTGTAAATACTCTCTTTTGCTAAATGATAGCCATAAAGAAGTTGTGATTTATTGAACAATTTTGTTTGTGGAGAGTTGATGTACTTTGCAGGATGATTCGTAATTGTCCGACCGCCAAAGCCGACAATCGATGCACTCATAGAGTAAATAGGAAAAGTGATGCGTTCTACCAAACGTGCATAATACCCACTGCCATTTTCACTCTGTGCTATGATTCCAGCCTCTGCAGCCATAGGCAAAGGAAGCAGTGCGCGCTGTAGAAACTGTATGACTTCCTGACCGCTCGGAACATAACCTATCTCAAAGGTTTCAATGGAATTTTGAGATATACCTCTATCAAGCAGATACTTCATGGCTGTATGATTGTGGTTTAAATTTTTCATATACCACTGTCCTACGGCTTCGAGTACACGTTTTGCATCAGAGTAGTCAGAACTTCCTTTGGTGTAATTCAACGAAAAGTTGTTCATGGAAGCAAGTTTTTCTATGGCTTCAGGGTAAGAGAGTTTTTCCAATTCCATCACAAACTTAACGCTGTCCCCTCCAACACCACAGCCAAAACAGTGATATATCTGCTTAGAGGGACTTACTACGAAAGAGGGTGTTTTTTCTCCATGAAAAGGACAGTTCGCCTTATAGTTTGCTCCGGCTTTACGCAATTCTATAAAGCTGCCTATCACATCTACTATGTCAATACTGTTTTTTAAGGATTCTATTGAAGCATTATCTATCATAATAGAATTATATCTAATTCGATATAATTTAAACTCTCAAGCTATTTAAGGATTTTTTTGGAAAATATATTACCCGCTTATGATGACCCGCTTTTTAGTATTATACTCATCATTGTTGTGTCTCTTATTATTGCCATTTTGACCTACGGGTGGGGTATGCATAGGCAACAAAAAGAAGAAGGAAACCTGCTTAAATTTTTAGAAAAATTTGATACTTCTGAGTGTGCACTCGATACAAAAGAGATGCCTTTTGAACCCAATATGCTCAAACCGCTTATTTTACTTGCAAAAGCGTTTGAAAATTCTGGAGAATACCATAAGTCCATCAACATCTATGTGTATCTTATTAAACATATTTCAAACGACGCTGATCGGTTGGAACTTATGGAAAGGCTGGGCAATACTTACCTTCATGCAGGATTCCTGCTGCGCTCTATGGATATATATACAGAAATATTACGTAAAAAACCACGCAATGTCAAAGTGCTGTATGAGCTAGGTATTGTCTATGAGATTATGCATCAATACGACAAGGCAAGGGGCACCTTGGGGCCTCTTAAGATACTTGGGGAAAAGACAGGGTCACTTGAAAAATTCTTAGATTTCTCAGAACTCCTTGCCGACAAAACCCTGCCCACACAAACTAAAATAGAACAATTCAGGAAGCTATTGGAAGAAGAACCGAGTCTTTACCGACAAATAGTAACCGTACTTTTACAGCTTGATACTAAAAGTGCTTGGGAAATCATTGATCCTGAACGTATCAAAGAACTCCTTGACATCCTTTGGTTCTTACCAAATTCACAACTCGATTTGGATATAATCGCGTCGAGTCAGCGGTTAAAAACGCTTTATTATGCAAAAGGGTATTTACAGGAACCTGTCATACAAAGCGGTATATTTAGTATAGATATGTTGGCTTCGGCCAAACAAAATGGCTTTGAAGGAGGAGATTTAGACTTCTCCTATCTCTGTCAAAAATGTAAACAGAGTTTCCCTGTTTCTTTTAAACGCTGTCCGAGCTGTATGGCTATAAATTCTGTTAAAGTTGAGGAAAAAATTGCAAAATCAAGTCCGAAAACAGATTACTCTCTACTCTGATGGCTCCAGCCTTGGAAATCCTGGTCCTGGAGGCTATGGCGGCATCCTTGAGTTCAAAGGAAAGTGTAAAGAGTACTCTGGTGCAGAGGCTCACACTACCAACAACCGCATGGAACTTCAAGGCGTCATAGAGGGGCTCAAGCTACTTAAAGAACCCTGTGATGTCGAAGTCGTCTCTGACAGTTCTTATGTGGTCAAAGCCATCAATGAATGGCTGGACGGTTGGGTAAAAAGAAACTTTGCCAAAGTAAAGAATGTGGATTTATGGAAGGCCTACCTTGACGCTGCTGCGGCCCATAATGTTAGTGGCACCTGGGTGAGAGGCCACGATGGGCACCCCGAAAACGAACGTTGTGACGAATTGGCAAGAAATGAAGCAGAAAAAATGAAGTTAACACTATAGAGGAAAAAAATGAACGACTACAACGAACTTGAAAACCGACTAAACTATACATTTAAAGACAAGCAATTGATTATTGAGGCTTTGACACATAAAAGTGACAAAAAGCCTTACAATAATGAGCGGCTTGAATTTTTAGGAGATGCTGTACTTGACCTGATCGTAGGTGAGTATCTTTTTAAAAAATTCCCAAATTCAAACGAAGGCATACTTTCAAAAATACGTGCTTCACTGGTTAATGAAGTTGGCTTTACACTTTTGGCAAGGAAACTCAATCTTGGCTCCTACATCTACCTTTCACTGGCCGAAGAAAATAACAACGGCCGCGATAAGCCTTCCTTGCTTTCGAATGCTTTTGAAGCGATTATAGGTGCTATTTACCTAGAGGCGGGACTAAGCGTAGTGAAAGAGATATCGATCAAACTACTCGAAGAGTGTCATCCAAAAATAGATCTTGACTCTTTGTCAAAAGATTATAAAACTGCTTTACAGGAGTTGACACAAGCAACGCATGGAGTAACACCCCTGTACGAAATGCTGGGCTCATCCGGTCCTGACCATAAAAAAGAGTTTGAAATTGCCATTATACTAGATGAAATTACTATTGCCAAAGGAAAAGGAAAAAGCAAAAAAGAGGCCCAACAAAAAGCTGCCAAACTTGCATTGAAGGAATTGAGAAAATGAATACCTTTGGAAAAAAACTAACCCTTACCACTTTTGGTGAATCCCACGGTAAAGCACTGGGATGCATACTTGACGGTGTTCCTGCAGGTCTTTTCATAGATGAAGCATTTATACAATCTGAACTCGACAGAAGAAAACCGGGTAAATCCAAACTTGAAACAGGGCGCAAAGAAGAGGACAAAGTTGAAATACTTTCGGGTACTTTTGAAGGCTTTAGCACAGGAACTCCCATTGCGATGGTTATTTTTAACACCAATCAAAAATCCAAAGACTATGAAAATGTCAAAGACCTCTTTCGTCCGGGACATGCCGATTTTACCTACTTTCACAAGTATGGACTAAGAGATTACCGTGGTGGCGGGCGCAGTTCAGCCAGAGAAACAGCTGCGCGTGTAGCCGGAGGTGCGATAGCAAAACTGATACTCAAAGAGTTGGGAGTGTCCATACAAAGCGGACTTTGCGAAGTAGATGGCATCAAAGGGGAAATACAAGATTTTGAGTACGCAAAAACATCTAAACTGTACGCGCTTGACCCCCATATGGAAGCTGCGCAGGAAGCAGCTATTTTAACAGCCAAAGATAATCATGATTCCGTTGGTGGTGTGGTACTCACTACCGCCACCGGTGTACCTATTGGACTAGGTGAGCCACTTTACTACAAACTGGATGCCATTCTAGCTGAAGCCATGATGGGTATTAATGCAGCCAAAGCTGTTGAGATAGGCGACGGTGTAGCTAGTACACACCTCAAAGGAAGCCAAAACAATGACGCTATAAGAAGCGAAGGCTTTACCTCCAACCACTCCGGAGGCATGCTCGGTGGCATTTCCAATGGAGACACCATCATCGTAAAGACTCATTTTAAGCCTACCCCTTCCATTTTTAAGGAACAACAAACCATTAGTACCCAAAATGAAGAGGTCCAATGCAATCTAAAAGGACGACATGACCCCTGTGTTGCCATCAGGGGTGCTGTGGTGTGTGAAGCGATGATGGCACTTACGCTTGCCGATATGGCCTTGCTCAATATGGGTAAAAAAATGGGCCACTTAACTGCTATTTACAAAGGAAAGCTATGAAAAAATTAGGACTTGGCCTGCTTGGACTTATTGTTATTGTTGTACTTTACTACTTTACCGTAGGGTCAAAACAAATCACATCTATGTTGCAAGCGCAACTGGATGCTGAACTCACAAGGATGCAGGCCCAAGGTTTCGGAGTATCTGACAGGAAAAAAACAGAAGCCAAAGAACACTTTATCATCTCTTTGGAGGAGGCAAAAAAAGCTAGCCTTTATTTTGAAAAAAGAGGCCTACTGCTTAGCGAAGAAGAGGCTAAAAAACTCAAAGGAGCCAAGCTGGGCGTTGATGTTTTCTACTTGAAAAGCGGCATTGCTTTTGACCTTTACCCTCTGGCTCTACCGACAAGGATGAGCACTTTGGCAACAAATGAAAATGACCGACAGCTCCTTATACAGCTTGAGAAAATGATTGAGAAGAAAACATTTCTTGTTCATGCTGACATCGACTATACCGCGACCACCTTCCAGGGCTACATGAAAGACATGAATGAAACAGTGCAAAATGAAGGAGAAGAGATAAAACTGGCCACTCAGGGGCTTCACTTTTCAGGCTATATCAAAGATGGCGAAATAGTTGAACTCAAACAGACGCTAGAGGCTCTTCACCTCTATACAAGTAGCGAGATGGGCATACACATACTTGGACTGAAGAGTGCTTATATCTCCACAGGTACTACTGTCTATGATTACACTGCAGATTACACTATAAAAACGATTCAAATGAATAGTGGCTTCCAGGGTACACTTCTCGCAGATGGTTTCACTCTACATTCTACCTCCAGCGTCAAAGATGGCCTTGCTGCTGAGACACTCAAAACAAAGATTCAAAGCATCAAAATCCTTAACAGCAAAGAGCACATGGGACTCAAAAATTCCGTACTGGATGTAAAAGTCAATAACCTTGATGTGGACGCTTTTGAAAAATTACAGAATGTCGATCCCAATAATGAGCAGGAGCTCAATGTACTTTTACAACAACTTATCTCCAAGAATGTTCATCTTGAAATTTCCAATCTTAGTGCAGACAAAGTTACACTTGAAGGAAAAAGCATGGAAGGGTTCTGGCTCGATGCCGTGCTTGATATAGACAAATCTCTGGATATTTCCAGTTTAGAGACCAATCCTATATCTGCGTTGGATAAAGTGGATGCAAACTTCAAAATATCACTTTCCAAAGAATTGTTTGATATGGTATCTCAACATCCAAAGGCGATGATAGTACTTATGGTTTTTAGACCTGAAATAAGCCTTGGCAAATATATCTATAGCCTGAAACTAAAAGACGGTTCATTAAGTGTCAATGGTAAGCCCGTACGCTAAAAGAGTCTTGGCTCATCCAAACCTTTCACCCTAAAGGTTTTACGGTGGATTTCACATCTGCCATATTTGGTCAAAGCTTCTATGTGGGCTTTGGTTCCGTACCCCTTGTGTTTCTCAAAACCATATTTCGGATACTTCGTTGCCATCGCTATAATCTCTGTGTCCCTTGTTACCTTTGCCAATATACTCGCAGCACTCACTTCTGCAACTTTATCGTCTGCTTTTACCATAGTTGTAATGTTATCCACACCAAAAGTACTGTTACCGTCAAAAAGATAGTCAACACCCTGTAAATTTCTTTGTATACTTTGTAAACCAAGATGTAAACACTTTGAAATACCCAAATCATCTACCTCCTGTGCGCAAAAAGAAATGATGTGATACTCAGAGCTTTGTACAATCAAGGCATACAGGGCTTCACGTTTCTTGGAACTCAACTTTTTAGAGTCCATCAAACCCTCTACGGGATTTCTCAACACCACACCCGCCATCACCAAGGATCCCGCCAAAGGGCCGCGTCCTGCTTCGTCTATACCGCATATGGGTTTTTGTTTCACGCTTTCATTCCTAAGATAAGTGAAAGAAACTCATCTCCATACCTCTCAAACTTCACTTCACCTATGCCATGCACATCCAGCATCTCTACTTTACTCTGTGGTTGCTTAACAGAAAGGTCTTTTAATGTTTTATCTGAGAAAACGATGTAAGGTGGGATGCCTTTTTCTGAGGCTATTTGTGTGCGTAGGTCACGAAGCTTGTCATACATGTCAACATCATAGTCATCAAAGTAGGCTACTTTCTTTTTCGTCTCAGCTTTTTGTACGGCAAGTCTCTCTTTTTTCAGTTCTATAATATGTGCACCCTTGATGACTTCTACGCCAAAGCTTGTCAATTTGTAAACTTTAAACTCACCTATTTCAACGGCATTTAGTTCCAATAACTTGTCACCTATGGTGAGCCATTGTGCCTTGCTGTACTCATCTCCTATACCGTAGACTGAAAGAGTATCATGCCCGTTTTGAAGTACCCTCTGCTCTTTACTTCCCTTGATTACATCTATGACATAATGTAAACCAAAGTTTTGTTCCGTGCGAATCATGGCAGAGAGCAACATACGCGCTGCTGTTGTAATGTCTACTTTTTCACTCTGAGGCGCGGTGCAGTTGTCACACTTGTTTACACAGCTATTAATCCGATCATCAAAATATCCCGCAACCGTTTGGTGTCGGCAACTCTCAGAGTTTGCAAAACGCACCATGGCATCCAATTTGTTAAAAGCATGTTGTTTATAGGGAGTCTCAGGCAGGTCTTCTATAAACATCTTTTGCTGCACAATATCTTGTGCAGAAAAAAGCAATAGCGTCTCAGACTCCACACCATCACGTCCTGCGCGTCCTATCTCTTGATAAAAATTTTCCAGCGTTTTGGGCATGGTCATATGCGCCACAAAACGTATATTACTCTTATCTATGCCCATACCAAAGGCGATAGTTGCAACAACAATCTGTACTCTGTCTGCAACAAAATCTGCATAGGTTCTGTTTTTCTCTTCTGTACTTAGTCCCGCATGATACGCTTTGGCTTCAATACCTTTACTTTGCAAAAAACCTGCTACGCTCTCTGTAGATTTACGTGAAAGTGTGTATATGATGCCAGATTCATTGCTGTGAAGCTTCAAGAACTCCATAAGCTGCTCACGTCCATCTTTAATGCGGTGTCTTGCATTGATAGTCAAATTTTCACGAAACAGTGAGCCTCTGACGCGGTGAGGATATTTCAGCCCTAGGTTACTTGCAATATCACTCTCCACGGCATTGGTAGCTGTAGCAGTAAATGCCGCGATAGGTGTCGTGGCAAACTGCTCTTTGAGCAAAGAGAGGCGTCTGTAATTCTCCCTAAATTCATGTCCCCACTCACTCACGCAATGTGCCTCATCTATGACAAAAAAGTTGATAGGGAGCTGATGTAAAAGATTTAAGAAATAAGCATTGGTTAAACGTTCAGGTGCCACATAAAGAAGTTTTATCTCTCCTCGGCGTAACTGCTCTTCTATCTCCTGACTCTCCTCTAGCGTTTGCATAGAGGAGAGCATTGCAGCTGAAATATCATTGGTCTGTAGTGCCACGACCTGGTCATGCATGAGAGCAAGCAAAGGAGAAACGACGACTGTTATGCCTTCCATAAGAAGTGTAGGAAGCTGGTAGCAAAGAGATTTTCCCCCACCTGTGGGGAGTATCATCAAAACATCCTGCTTTGCCAAAATTGCATCTACCACTTCTTCCTGTAAAGGTCTAAAAGTACTATGTCCGAAATAGTGTTTAAGGGTTTCTAGTTTATTCATAACAGCAGTGTATCGTGTCTAAATTCAAAGAGGATAAAAATATGTCAAATTGTAATGTTTTTCAAAGAAATGTTAGCAATCAAATTATGACCGCACACACCTCTGGCTTAACTGAAATTATACCCCACACCCCACACGGGATGAAAATAATTTTGTTCATTCTTTGGATCTATTTTATTTTTGAGACGGCTGATGGCTACATTGACGGCATTGTCATTTGCCTCGTCTCCCTCAGTCCTCCATACTTCATCACGAAGAAAATCCCTTGTAAGTGTTTTGCCCGTATGTTTCATAAAAGTATATAGCAATTTAAACTCAAGGTTAGTCAGGGGAACTGGCTGCTTATCAACATAAATATCTTTTTTTACCAAGTCAATCGTGAGTAATTTATATTTGAGACGTTCTTGTTTTTGCAAAACCCCAGAACGCCTAAGCAGTGCTTTCACTCGAAGTGTTAACTCTGTAGGAGAAAAAGGTTTACATATATAGTCATCGCAACCTGACTCAAACCCTTCCTCTATGTCAGATTCTTTGTCTTTGGCTGTAAGGAAAATAACAGGGATATCATAACCCAACTTCCGTAAATATACCACAAACTCGCTTCCTTCCATCCCGGGAAGATTGCGATCTATGATCATTAAAGAGGGTATTTCTTCTTCTAGGAACTGTTCTACATTTTCTGTAGAGAGAAAACCTGTGACAACATACCCCTCTTTTTCTAGATGATATTCAATAAGCTCCAAGATATCTTCTTCATCTTCAATCACGACTATTTCAATGGCTCGGTCAATGGTTTCTTTTTGCATCTGTACATTATAGCATAGAGTATTTGGAAGCCTACTTTAAAGGGACCCCCTAGAGTTTCCCGCCTATTCTTGCAAAAATTAATCTTGAAGAAATGTCTTCGAGACGGTCAAGGATTTTTGAATTTTTTCTAATGTACTTCAAGAGATTGATCATCTCTTCATTGACCTTATGGTCTTTATGCATACTCTGCAAAGCATCTTTTTCAATCATAGTATAAATGTCATCTGTCTTGGAGTTTTCTACATCAATCTTGCTTGCGAGATCTTTAAGCCTATCCTTGTCTTCTGTTTCCTTAATCATTTCTATGGCATATTCTAGCGCTTTAATAGCGCAACGGTTAATTGAAAGTGATTCTTTTATCACTTTTTTAACTTCTATATCCATTTCAGGCTTGCAAATCTCCATGTTTTTAATATAATTCTTTTCATTAATCGCAATACGCTGCAAGGAAGAGGTGATCTTCAAAAAAGCTACCATCTCTCTAAGGTCTTTTGCTTCGGGAGAATAAAGTGCAAAAATACTCAAAATAAGATTGTCTATATCCTCTACTTTTTCATTGATCATTTTAAGCGATACGCTAGCTTGTTCATAACTTTTAGAATCACAGGCTTCCAATGCTTGTAATGCCAGTTTTTGAAATATTGTAAGATCTTCGAGTACCGATACCGTCTTTACTCTTACTTCTACCAGTTTTTCTTCATTTTTACTCAACATGTTTATCCTTTATTTCTATTTTCTCTTGGGCTATGATGTAAGTTTGACCTTTAAAGAGAAACTCATTATCCAAATCTGCCAGTAATATAATCTTCTGTCAACTTTTGTGAAGGATTTAAGAAGATTTTCTCTGTTTTATTATACTCAACCAAATCACCCAGATACATAAAGGCCGTATAGTCGCTAAGTCTGCTTGCTTGCTGCATATTGTGTGTCACGATGACCACGGAGATATCTTTTTTAAGTTCAGCTATCAACTCTTCTATGGCTCCGGTTGAAATAGGATCAAGCGCAGAGGTTGGCTCATCAAAAAGTAGTACTTCCGGCTTCAGTGCTACCGCTCTTGCAATACACAATCTTTGCTGTTGCCCGCCGCTTAGCCCAAGTGCGCTTTTTCCGAGTCTATCTTTTGTCTCATTCCAGATGGCTGCATCGTGAAGTGCTTTTTCTACCCGTCCTTCTATATCATCTTTAATACCTGCGAGCTTTAAACCATAGGCAACATTTTCAAAAATAGTCATAGGAAAAGGCGTAGGTTTCTGAAAGATCATTCCTACCTTCTGACGCAATTTAATGAAATCATTTTCTTTTTTAAGGTCTAAAATATTTTGTTTTTCGCCTTCTTTGCCATATAAATTGATTTCACCCTTATAAGTATTCCCCGGGTAAAGATCGTGAATACGGTTCATTGCGCGCAAGAGTGTCGATTTACCACAACCGCTGGGACCTATCATCGCTGTGATTTTGTTTTTCAATACAGGAAGATTTATATTGCTAAGTGAAGGTTCATCTACTCCTGCATAGGTAAAATCAAATTCCTTAATATCCATTATAATATTATTTTGCGTCATGCTGTTTCCTTACTTTTTGTTTCTGGTCATATATCGACCCAATAGATTGATACATAAAACGATCATCGTAAGCACAAAAGAAGCTGCCCATGCCAACTCTCGGCTTACCTCATCCGGATACGTTGCAAGATTATAGATACTCACCGTAAGCGAGGGAAACTGTTCGGTTAAATCCATCGTAAAAAACTGGTTGTTTGCCGAAGTGAACAGTAACGGTGCTGTCTCGCCGATAATGCGAGCAAACGAAAGCAGCACTCCTGTTGTAATCCCTACCTTGGCTGCTTTGACGACAATCTGAATAATAATCTTATGTTTACTGCCGCCCAAGGCTATCCCTGCTTCTCTAAGTTCTTTAGGTACAAGGGCCAACATATTATCCGTAGTGTTAATAATAATAGGTATCATCATAATAGAAAGTGCGACAATCCCCGCCCAACCATTATATCCCCTAAAAGGGTCTACCAGTAACGCAAATACAAAAACGCCAATAACGATGGATGGTGCGGACATCATCACGTCAGAGAGGTTTCTTATCACTGATGCCAGCTTAGAGTTGTTGCTGTACTCTCTTAGGTAGATACCCGCCATCATGCCAAGAGGCACAGCCACAGCGGATGCCATAAGAGCCATTGTAAACTGGCCCACCAGTAGATTTCGTATTCCGCCATCAACCAGGTCATTGGTAAATGTGGAAAAATGTAAACTTGTAATACCCTTGTAGCTCAAGGTAATAAGTATCCAAAAAAGAAACCCTATCCCTATGATTGCAGAGAGGGAAGAGAGAAGTAAAATAATTTTATTAAGCAAAAGCCTATTCATCATGCTGCCTTTTTCATGCTGTTTTTCTGCCCAGGAAGTAAAACTTCGCCAGTGAAATGATGATGAAGCTCACCACAAATAAAATGAGTGCCAAATAATACATACTGCTTATCTCAAGGTCTTGTGCCTCTGAAAAATTATTTGCAAGCAGAACAGGTATGGAAGTGGTTGGGTCTGTCACTCTACTTGGTATACTCATCACGGAACCTATAAGGAATGCTACAGCCATTGTCTCGCCCAAGGCACGTCCCAGCGCCAAAATGATAGAACCAATGATTCCGCCTTTGGAATAAGGCATCACCACATCTTTAATCACTTCAAACTTCGTCGCACCCATGGCATAGGCAGATTCTTTAAGTATTGGGGGTGCGGTATTCATCGCATCTCTGGTAATGGCTGCCATAAAAGGGATAATCATGATTGCCAATACTATTCCTGCTGTAAGTAACCCTACACCGTCGCCGCCCACAGTTGCCTGCACAATAGGTGCAAAATAAAAAAGTCCCCACATACCATAAATGATACTCGGAATTGCCGCAAGCAGCTCAATGGCTACGGAGACCGGGTATGCCAGTCTCGCTGTGGCTATTTCGGTTAAAAAAATAGCTATACCCATTGCTATAGGTGTAGCAATCGCCATGGCAATCAGTGTACTCAGCAAAGTACCGATGATAGGTATATATCCTCCAAAGATACCGCCTTCATCATCTTCATCTGCCTCCCAAACCTCATTAAACAAAAAGTCAAAACCAAATTCATGAAGTGCTTCTTGCGCATACGTAAAAAGTACTGAAAAAATACCTAAAAGAATGAAGAATGACAGTGTTGCAGAGAAAAAAGAAACATTCTTAAAAAATTGACCGCCCATTGTTTACCTTGGTTATAATTTGAGTTGAGATTATAGTTTGTAATGATAACATTTCTATTGCAATACACACTTATTCTAATACTGAATATTCAAGGAGTTTACAGAATAAATGTGAAGAGCTGCAACGTTAAGAAGAATATCTACGTTGCAGGGAGGGGAATCTTACTTAATTTTTTTAGCTTCCCAGTATTTTCTTATCTCATCTTTGGTAGATGCCGGAAGCGGCACATAGCCAAGGTCTGTTGCCATTTTGTCACCTTCTGTGTATGCCCAGTCAAAGAATGCTGTTACTTGTTTGTTTGTTTCCATGTTTTCGGCTGGAATCAAGATAAATGTTGCTGCCACAATAGGATACGAAGTTGCACCTGCTGGGTCGCCGATTACTGCATAGAAATCATTCTCAGCCGTCCATGTAGCATATTTAGCTGCATCCTGAAAAGAAGCTAAAGTTGGGTTAATGAATTGTCCTTCTTTGTTTTCTATCTGTGCTGCTGAAAGACCCAGTTCTTGCTTGAAAGAATACTCAACATATCCGATAGAGTTTTTGATCTGCTGAATGTTTGCCGATACACCTGAGTTTGATTTGCCCGCTACTATTTTTGCAGCTTTCCATGTAGGCTGTTTACTTACCTTAATGTTTGCATCAAGCTTGTTCAAGAAGTAAGTAAAGTTAAATGTTGTACCAGATTTGTCAGCTCTTACGGCTACAGTGATAGGCTCATGTGGAAGCTTAAGTCCTGCATTATGTGCAATGATCGCTTGGTCGTCCCAGTGAGTAATGCTTCCGCCAAAGATGCCTGCAACAGCTGCACGGCTAAGCTTTAACTCACCATCTTTCACGCCCTCAAGGTTATAGGCTAAAACCACAGAACCAACTACCGAAGGAAACATGTAAAGTTTTTCTTTTTTAAGTTTTTCAGGTGTTAAAGGCTCGTCTGAACCCGCAAAATCAACCATTCTTTTACTTACTGACTTCACTCCGTCACCAGAACCGGTTGGCGTGTAGTTTACCTGATTTTTAGTTGCGCCATAATATCCGGATGTCCAAGCTTTATAGATAGGGCCCGGGAATGATGCGCCTCTGCCTTTAATTTCGTCGGCATTTACTGCTGTAAGTACTACTGAAGCTGCCAGAGCTGCTGTAAGAATTGTTTTTAATATCATCGGTTTATTTCCTTAAGAGAGTAGATTGTTCGTATTTGAATTATACAAAGTATAAAACAATTTGAAAACAATTTGATTACAAACTATATTATACAGAAAAATATCTTTTCTTCTTGGACTCTTTTAATAGACTTAGATCTGTAATGATAAATCCGTCTATACAGTTGTTAAAATCTTTATCATAGCCAAAGTCCAAAAACTGTACCCCACCCTCTTCACAAAGCTCTGAATACTGTTTGAAAAGAGTAGGTACCGTATAACCCATGAAGCCCAATTCCTCTTTCAGTATTCTCATGTCACATTTATAGTTTCCGCCCGTGAACACAGATTCACAGTGCTCATGTACCCATTTTGATGTGGTGTAAGGTGCCTTATGTCTTACCAGGGTTTCATTCGGGGTAAAATACTTTTGATAAAAATAGATCATCATCCCCTGCGCTTTTTGGTTAAAGGTTCCACTCAGACTCACTGCCCCAAAAAGATACTGTATTCCAGGTCTTTGCTTCACATAGGCGCCTATGCCTTGCCAAAGATAGTCTAAGGCCCTGCTATTCCAGTATTTTGGCTGCACAAAACTTCTACCAAGCTCCAACCCTCTTTCCAAATAAGGATCAAATTTCTGATCAAACGAGAAAAGCGTACTTGTGTAGAGCCCCTGTGTATCAAAATCATCCATAATATCGCTACAAACACCCAAGCGGTATGCTCCTGCTATTTCCAGCGCTTCGTCATCCCATATAATGAGATGCCTATAGTAAAAATCATAAGAGTCTATGTCACGTTTTTTTCCGCTCCCCTCTCCGACATGGCGAAAACTGATCTCTCTGAGTCTTCCTATCTCCTTAATGACAGAGTTCTCTATCTCTGACTCATATAAAATAATACTTTTGCCATCATTGGTACTCCCCAGCACTGTACCGTTCTTAAGTTCTGCCTTAAGTTCACTGCGTTGTTCCGGTACTGATATCTCATTTTGTGTTGTAAAAATGGGCTGGTGATTCTTTGCTACTTTATAGAGATGTTTTCTAAGAAGCTTTACGGTTTCCTTCTGTGAAAGATTTGGCAAGTTGTACGCATCAAAAGGAATACATTTACCCAAGGTAAACCCGATACTTTTTCCTTTAGCCTTGAACATTTCATGAGGAAGTGTCGCAGTTGCCAAAGCACGGTTTATCATAGAAAGCAGATAAAAGTTTTTTGAGTTTGTTGCTTTGATATACACAGGAAGTATGGGTGCTCTCATTTTAGTAGCTATCTTTAAAAAGCCACTTTTCCATGGCGTGTCTTTGATGCCATTTGGCTTTGCACGACTCACTTCTCCTGAAGGAAATATAATCACTGCCTGCTCTGCTTCCAAAGCCCTGTAAATACCCTTAACCGTCTCCTTGTCCATCTTCCCGTTAATGTTATCTACAGGGATAATGATATCTTTGAGATTATCAAACTGATACAAAAAAGAGTTGGCTACAATCTTGATATCTTTACGTACATCTTTGAGAAGATGTATAAGTGCCATAGCATCCAACGCTCCCAATGGATGGTTTGCCATGATAACCGTTCGTCCATACGCAGGTATGCGTGTCAGCTCGTTGGTTTTCAGTCCAATAGAAATATCGAAATAATCTATGATGGCTTCCACATAGGAGAAAGTATCTTTATGTGCATTTTGG
The DNA here is from genome assembly GCA_024637255.1 of Sulfurovum sp. Classification (GTDB taxonomy): domain Bacteria; phylum Campylobacterota; class Campylobacteria; order Campylobacterales; family Sulfurovaceae; genus Sulfurovum. The sequence continues at coordinate 155,403 of JAGXFO010000015.1, read as the reverse complement.
GTCATGAAAGTATTAATCTCATTTTCGTGGAAGAATTTTTTCATCCCGCAGAACAATACTTTTTTTGCCATGTCCGGAAAAGCCTGCATACTTGGATAATGGTGCAGCATATAGTTTTCTACGCTTAACTGCATTAGACTATCCTATATGTGTAGTTAATCTCTTCTATCAGATGATGATGTATTGTTTCCAGTGTGCTATATGCATGAAAAAGATCTTCGACTAAATCCCATTCTTCATACACAAGACTCATCGCTTCTTCTTCATCTATACAAAAAGTTTTAGCAAGTTGCTTAGCCAGGTTGGCCAACTTAATATTTGATATCAATAGTTCATCATTCATGGTATCTCCATTCAATTTATATGACACTATAGGTATAAGCCATAACATTTTTATAACATAAGGGGCATCTCTATATTTATATAAATTGAACATTTTAGAAGGAGTGTAGTTATAAAAAATGAGGTAATGGCCATTATGCTATCGCTTGTGTATCTGAGAAGAGATGCCTTGAGGTATGTTATACTAAAGTGCTTTCATTTTGCTAACATTTTTCTGAAAAAGTGTAATCGTTTTGTTATACCTTGTGTATATTATGTTATCTATAACAACATACAGGTAAAGGAGTATTCGAAAATGCCATATGAGCTATAGTACATTTTTGACTATAAGAGAGTAGAGATAGAAAAGTTCTATCTCTACAGATTAAGCAACTTTTTTGATTGCTTGTTTTACAGCTTTCTTTGCCATTTTTTTAGTTGTAGGTTTTTTCTTTAAAACCATTTTCGTTACTTTTTTTGCAACTACTTTTCTGTCTTTCTTTGCCACTACTTTATTGGTTGCTTTCTTTGCAACCGCTTTTACTGATTTTTTCTTTAACGCTTTTGCCATGTGGGACTCCTTTTAATAAAATATATACTATATTACCTACTGATAGTAATATAATATAACTATTATATATATTTAGTACCAATAAGTCAAGAAAAGTATAACTCTTGTATATATTATGTTACTATTTTAGATAAAAATATCGACAAGATGGGGCAGTATGACCTTTGTAGAATTCAAAAAAAAGTTATTGGATGCAGATATAAGCCTGCCAAAATTTAGCAAACTCATCAAAGTAAGTGAAAAAAATATCCAATCGTATAAAAAAAAGGGCGAAGTTCCTAATGCCATTGCAGTAGCGGTAACCTGTTTTGCCCATATGTATCAAAAAGGTATTGATTATCGTAGTATCGTCGAAGCCCTTGAGCTTGAAGCCAAAACCAAAAAAGGTGTGGGCTTTGCAAAAAAAGAGTCTGTGTCAATTATCGCCAAAAAAACCTAAGTGCTTACTTCTTCTCAAACTGTTGAGGGTAGGCAAAAACAGGTAAATATTCAGGGTCATAATTACTTCCGTTTACATCAATCAGTGTCGATACCGTACCAATGCCTTTAGTGATACTCTCAGAGTGATCATAGGGCCTGTCTGTAATTATCTCAGCAAAACCATATGGTGTACTGTCATCCATATGGGTAAAACCTTCTTCTTTAGAACGAAAGTATTTAAAGGTAAACGCTGTTTTTCCAAAATAGTCTTTTCCTTTGGTAAAGCGCTGTGTGGCTACCACCTTCCTATACCCTTTAGCACTTGCCAAAGATTCATCCGGTGTCGGATAAAGCAATGGTGCCTGGATAAATCCATTATTGTCAAGATAATCTTTCTTTTGCGTAAACTCACGAACCAGCTTCAAGCGTAAGGCTTGCATCTCTTTTATCTTTGCTGCCGTTGTCATTTCAAGTTTTGGAAAATCATCACTATAGCCATTTACCTTTGTGATGATATCTTGAAGGTATGTCTCCATAGAACCTGGCATATCGCCATAGAGAGAAGCCCCGACGACATGATTTAAAAAATAACGAAATTCGCCCACATTGGCTTCACGGTTGAGAGGATCGCCAAGATGTGCCATGCCAGAGGTCTCATGATGCGCAGAAGACTTATTGTGCTCATACCCCAGATAGTCCATCTCCTTCCATCCCAAATCGCCTGCAAATTTTCTGGAAAAAGACCAAACCGTATCAATCGTGTTGCCCGTACCTGAAGTAAACTGTGCTGGTTCAAATCCATACGTCGAACTGTGGCATCCTACACATTGCAGCAACTCTTCGGGAGTCTGGCCTCGCAAGTTCCCTTTATTGTCTTCTATGAACCCCGAAAGATACCAGCCTGCACCATTGTCTATCCATGACTCTTTTTCATTATAGTAAAGTGGTGCATCTTCTTCTTTCATGATGGCTTCTGCGGGATAATACATTTTATACTTGTACATATAGCGTACTTCTTTTACGCGATTTGCCCTTAGCCCTGGAAATTTGTTCACTTGGTTCTCGCTTCCATCTGCTTGAACATCTACATAGTGCAAAGGGTGGGCAAACTCTGTTTTTAGAGGAAAGAGTCCCTTGTCTGTTCTTATACCTTTTGCCAAGCCCACATAGCAACTCTCATTCGCATCCAGTCTGTCCTGTATTGCCTTTTCCAAAAGCGTTAGATTAACTTTATATACCTCAACATCAAATTCACCTTCTTCATTTTTCATAAACTTTTCATCTAGCCTTATGTAAACTCCACTCACGCTTCCTGAATGTGGAGTAAAGATACCATAAGGCATAAAATTAATACTGCGCCACCCGGTGTTAAACCCTTTATGGTCTCTAAAAAGTGATTCTCCTTCATTTACTACTCTCACAAAACCATCGCTATCCGCGGGTAATGCCGCAGGATTCAAAGCAGGCAAAAGTCTAAATTCATCGTCTTTCACATGACTGTTGCTGCTTGTCTTTGAGCCTTGTTTTTTAGCGTAAGCCGCTTCCCAATTACTCTGTTTGATATAAGCGCTCATATCCCATGCACTACTGTTAATATCTAAAGTACGCATCGCATCATCAAGTTTTTCAGGAAAAATCGTATTTTCCCATGGATTGATATTGGGTGATTTTGCAAATTCATTTATGGGACCAAAAGCATATTCCAGCTGTAAATTGCCCACTAAAGAGTTTGCACCTGCTTGAGGCAGGGTATTTCCAAGCTGTTTTCTTGCAGCAGCATTGGAGTGACAAAAGAGACAGGCATTTTGCGTACCGTGTGACGTCTCTATATAACATTGTGCAGGGATGTTGGCATAAGGGTTTTCAAAAAGTGTTCGACTTCTGAATTCACCGATCATAGGGGTTTTGGCAACTGTTTTTGTTGGCTTGGCGCCTGCGTGGTTTGTTTGAGCAACAACATGACTGCATCCTAAAAAATAAAATCCGCTAACAAAAAGTAAACTGTTTAAATAATGCAAATGTGACCTTTTTAATTTTTGCAAGGGGACTTTATGATTGTTGAGGCAAAGCCTCAACATTTATTTAACACCCGGCATACCGCCGATATACCCAACAGGTGCATTAAATTTATCTATTTTTGGTGAAAGAGCATCTTTTAACTCAACTGGTGTTGTTTTTGTAAAGTCAGCCAAGTGCTGTGCATTACTCATGATATATGCATGGCCGCCTTCGTTGTCAACCACTTGTAATCCTGTTGCCTCTGCTCCAGCCGGGAGGGAAAGAAGACGAGAGAGTTTCTTCGTTTCTACATTATACGCCCATACAAAGTTGTTTGTGTGGGTACCACTGTCTTCGCCTATGAAGAGTGTCCGCATTTTTTCAGAAAAGAATACATTATCTGTGTTTGCAATGCTGTCAACATCACAAGTATTCCCTTTATCATCTGCTGCGATTGGTTTACCTAAAAGTGCTTCAGGTACAGACATATTTATAGCAACAAATTCAGAATCAATCACATTGCCCTCGCTGTCTTTTTGACCTCCGGCTAAGTTAATTTCGTATGTACCCCCGCAACTATTTTTTTTGATTTTTATATCATCTTTTGGTCCGGTAGCATCTTCAAGCATACCTTTTTCAATGTAGCTCATTGCCATATAGAGTTTTTTACCCTTTCTGTCAAATGTCACACCTTCCATTTTGTTCCACTCTGTTGTTGCACCCTTAAGTGCTGCATAACGACGTGGCTCAAGTGCTGCTGCCACTTTTTCTTTGCCCTCTTTAAGCTTTAAGTACTCTAGCCCGGCATGACCTGCTCTGATTTTTGTATAACCCTCAGGTGTTGCTCCGTTGGCGTCTGCTTCAGAAATAAAATCAAAGATATCTACAAACTTATGTGTATCTGCATATGTTTTTACTTCTGCATCCGTTGAATGGCCGAGTTTTACCCACGATAGTTTTGCAGAACCACCATCAGTTCCAGCAGCACTTGTTTGTGTCCATTTAGCAGCATAAAGTGTACCTGCTGTTAAATCATTTACTTGATCGGCCACGTACATAAACATACCGACATTCGTACCATCATCTCCAAAATAAGCCGTTCTTCCATCACTCAACACTTTTGCCATTTCCCAGGTACCCTTACCCATAGAGTAGTGTTTTGTGATATGATAAGAAGCATCTTCTTTCACTTCCACTTCAGTGATAAAACCATAGTGGTATGGGTTTGCTACCTTAGTCTCTTCAAAGTAAACTTCTGTCAGTGCCTTAATCCCCGCTTCTCTCGTTGATTCACTTACTCCTGCATTAAAATAAAGGTCATAATCTTCCTCACCGCCCAAGTGTGTATTCCAAGGGGTTTGAGATCCAAAACATGGAATCCAAAGTCCATCAACACTGGAAAAATCCATTGGCTTTTGCTCAGTAGCCACCAGCTTCCCATCGGTACCCTGCTCAATGGATGTCAAAAGCATACTCATTGGCATTCTAGAGTACCAATCCGTCAGCTTATACGCAGATGTGCCGTCACTCGTAATCCAATCATACTCAAGATGAGAAACTAAAAAAAGTTTTCCTCCTACATTCAGTAAAGAGTTTGCATCCGGGGTTTCTGCGAGCACAGGCTTATTAAACGGATCCATGATTGGCTCCATTTTATAATTATAAAGCTGTCCTGCCTGATGTTGGCTTGTGCCTACTTTATCTTTTATATTAAAGAGTGTGTTATACGAAAGATTGTGTTCCGTAAATTCAGTATCAGAAGTATAGACACGCACCTTAGCCGCAGAGTATGCACTTGCCATTTCATCCTCTGTTTCAGGAACATCCATACCTATAAATTCTACTTTGGTTGCAGCTATCGGCCCATCAGAAACATCATCCGATACCACATCAGAGGAATCATCAAGCACCGTGTCAGGAATGTTACTGTTCACGTCACTACTGATCACGTCATTAGACTCATTACATCCAGTCATGCCTATAGTTAAAACTGCAACTGCAGCCAAAGAAATCCAGCTTTTAATCATTTTGTACACCTTGTTTAAAAAAATTTTACAGGGAAGATTAACCACAATGTATGACCATTTAGAAACAAATCGGCTATATTTTGGTTACAAAGAATCAGAAGGCAGAAGTACTGTGTTTAATTAAACCTGTATCCTATGCCGCGAATAGGCAGTATATAGTTTTTTTCATTCATAGGGTCTATTTTTTTCTTAAGACGATTGATGGTGACATTGATCGTGCGTTTTTGTGTATCTTCACTGTCACTCCATATATGCTGAAGTAAATAATTTCTCTCAAGTACTTTGTTTTTATTTTTCAGCAATATGCCAAGAAGCTTAAATTCCAACTTGGTAAGCTCCACTTCCCTGTTTTGTACAAATATCTTATGTGTATTAAAATCCATCACAATATCTCTCACCTTCAGCCTCTCATACTCGATGGCAGAGGTGCGCCTAAGTATGGCTTTGGCTCGATACATAAGCTCTTTGATGTTAAATGGTTTTTTCATATAGTCATCGCCCCCGCATCTAAATCCCTCTTCAATATCCTCATCGCTGCCCTTGGCAGATACAAATATCACCGGAGTCATCACTCCTTTATCCCGAAGATAGGCGACAAATTCACTTCCTTCTGCATGGTCCAAACTGCGGTCAATCAACATCAGATCAACTCCTTCTTTCAATGCAGATTCCGCTGTTACTGTCGAAGTTAATTCTATGACCTTATACCCCTCTCCTCTTAAATGAAAAGCTTCCAACTCCAGCAGATCTTCATTGTCTTCTATAATCAAGATCGTGGCAATAGGGTCCACAATGCTATCCATGGCAAAACCTTTTTTATCTATATCGATCTTCATCTGTGACTGCTCCTTTGGCATACTAAACTGAATGAGGTTTTTTTATTAAGATAGTATAGGAAAGAAATAACAAATTAATAACATTAGGGGCAATATGAGAGGGGGAGTAAGGAAGGGGGGGATGTGCGGAATTAAGTCAACTTATACCCTACACCCCACACAGGAGCAAAATACTCTTTTGTACCATCAGGGTCTATCTTCTTTTTGAGTCTGTTCATCGCCACATTAATGGTCTTGTCGTGAAACTTGCTGCTGTCATCACCCCATACCTCATCACGCAAAAAGTCTCTGTCTAGTGGTTGATGAGGATTCTTGACAAAAGTATAAAGAAGCCTAAATTCCAAATTGGTTAATTCTACGCTCTTGTTATCTATGAACAGTTCTCTTTTGTTCATATCTAGCAAAAGATCTCTGTATTTTACTTTATCGCTAGAACGTACACCGGAACGTTTGAGCAGTGCCGCTACTCTAAGAATGAGTTCCTTGGTATTAAAAGGTTTAGTGATATAGTCATCACCTCCGCTGTTAAACCCCTCATCAAGATCCTTGTTTTTGTCTTTGGCTGTAAGAAAGATGACCGGCATATCGTACCCCATCTCTCTTATCTTGGCAACAAACTCACTGCCTTCAAGTCCCGGAAGGTTTCTGTCGACTATCATAAGCGCAGGGCTTTCTTCTTCCAAAAACTTTTCAACATTTTCAGTTGACAGAAATCCTGTCACATCATACCCTTCTTTGGAAAGATGATACTCTAAAAGTTCTAAAATATCTTCTTCATCTTCGATGACTACTATCTCTATATTTTTATTTTCCATAATAACATCATAGTATACGTTGATAACATTTTGGTGACAGGCATTAAAGAGCCACGCCCCTAAGAATATAAAAGATTATCGCAGAAAATACTGCTGTAGCAGGCACAGTAATAACCCACGCTGCTATAATTTTCTTCACCATACCACGCTTCACATAGTTTTCACGCAATGAACGCTTAAGGCTTTTGACTTTTTTCTTTTGGACTTTGACGGCCTCCATCAGTTCTATCTGTTTTTTATAATCCTCTACAGTTCTTAGTGCTGCAAGTTCAGCTTTTAGTACATTTTGTTTTGCCACTTCTATCTGAAGTTCTTTCTGCTTTTCCCCCATCTCTTTAGAGTCAAGCCACTCCCTAAGGAAACCTACACCAAATATGGCGCCCACCGCGATATGCGTAGATGAAACAGGTAGTCCGAGCTGGGAAGCGATCACCACAGTAATGGCCGCTGCCATCATAATGGAAAATGCTCTCATCTGGTCAAGTTCAGTAATCTCAGAGCCTACCGTTCTTATAAGTCTTGGGCCAAAAAGTGCAAGACCTACAGAGATGCCTACACCGCCTGTAACCATTACCCACAATGGTATTGCTGCTTCTTCGGAGACAGCAAGGCTGGTCAGCGCATCATACACTGCAGCCAAAGGACCCACGGCGTTGGCAACGTCATTGGCACCGTGAGCAAAACTGAGCAATGCACCGGCAAAAATGAGAGGTACAGTAAAAAGAAGATTGATCTCTTCTCTACTGCCTTTCATCCCTATGACTTTTTTTGCTATCTTGGGCTTGAGAATCACATAGGTAACCACAGCGGCAATGCTACCAAAAATGGATGCAACAAGAAAAGAGGGCTTTTGGTCTTGGGGTAAAAAACTAAGCATCCCCACAATATCAGGCCATACTTGTTTAAATCCTTTTAGCACAAGGTAGGTTGTAAACGCCGCTGCCATAATCGCTACCAGTATTGGCAGCATTTTCTTTGCAGCGCTCAAAGTGTCTTTTTTATACACGATTTGGGATTTGATCACATATAGAAATATAGCTGCGATTGCACCGCCAAGCAGAGGAGAAATGATCCATGAAGCAACAATCTTACCCACAGTTCCCCAGGAAACAATAGAAAAACCGCCTGCTGCAATGCCGCCGCCAAGCACGCCACCCACGATAGAATGTGTGGTAGAAACCGGTGCTTTAAGCCACGTTGCAAGGTTTAACCAAAGTGCTGCAGCCAGCAGTGCTGCAGACATCGCATAAACAAATGCCATAGAATCTCCGCCAAAAGCATCTGAAGAAATAATCCCGTCTTTTACCGTTCCAACCACATCACCCCCAGCAATAAGTGCTCCGCCTGCCTCAAAAATAGAGGCTACTATAATGGCCCCACCTATAGTTAAAGCCCCCGATCCCACGGCAGGTCCTACATTGTTTGCTACATCATTTGCTCCGATGTTCATCGCCATATAGGCTCCAAATACCGCAGCAAGGACTAAAAACCCTCCATGCGGTATTTCCCCCATGATACTGCTTGCATAAAATGCTACGGCGGCTACAAAACCCGCAGCAAGTATGATTTTTAATGAATTATTCATCTTCATTCCTTCATAGGTGTATTAATGGCGGAATTATAGATAAAAAGTATTACAATTTTGTTACCTATTTGTAACCAAGATATGATTGAAAAGGGGTGGGAGGGAAGCATACGAGGCCGGGACAAGGCAGTACCCTGTCCCTTTTGATATCAGATACGGATTTCTAGAAGAACCACTGCGATGTCAGTCTAGCTGAAGTTGTTTCTCTTTCTCCATCTTTAAGTTTTTCACCATAAGTATCTTTTTGTAAAACAAGTCCAACTTTTGTTGTGTTCCCACGAACATACCAGTTGATACCTGCCATTTTTGATGTATAGTCATATCCATCAGAATCTTCGTATTTATCCCATTCTTCATAACGGACAAACGGAGCAAGATAAGAGAGTTCAGGCATAACATATTCGCCAGTTACATACCAGCCTGATGATTTACCTGTTTCATTCGCAGTCCACCCTTTTACAACACCGTCAAAGTCAAAGTATTCTGCTTGAATAAATGCATTTTTGTAGTGTGCTGAAAGTTCGTAGTTTATCAATGTATGGTCTGTATCAATAGGTAACTCATCGTCTGTTTTATAGTTGATGCCGTCTGCTTTCCAATAACCCACACCTACAGCGAAGTGTTTCCCCTGTCCAAAGTAAGTCTCTGTACGTTCTGTCTCTTCCCAGCCGTCAAAAGGAGAAAGGATCAACTTACCACCATAGAAGAAGTTTTGATCCTCAATCTCTCCACTCAGTTTTGCACCTGCGGCATCTACAGCACTCTCTGAAGCCGTCGCATCACCAACCGCTACCTGATAATGTACTTTTTTATTCCAATCTCCAAACATTTGCACATTGGCAGCTCTACGGTTCTCTGAGATGAACTGCGCAGCTTCATCTGCAACTTTTGGTCTATCATAGGCGATAACATATGAAGATTTTACTGTCTCAGTACGAGAAACATCTATTTTCGCACGGTAAAGCTTGAAGTTTACCAGCGAAGTATCAAAAGGTTGTTTGATTTGCACATAAGCATCGCCTACATTAAATCCTTCTTCACCCTTATCTTCAAAGTTTGCCTTATCATTTCTGACATCCATTACAAAGGAAGAGTACTCATCAAATCCTGCAGCTATCTCAAACCTTACCCTTCTTAGGTATCCGTCCTGTAATGATGTATCTGCTTCTAAAGGATCTGCATAGTTTGTTTCTTTGTTTTCAAACGTACCCTGAAGCCTAATGCCCGCTTTAAGCCACATATTTGGATTGTCTTGCGCCTGAAACTTCATATTGACATCTGTTTCTTTTCCCAATAAAAACTCTGGAGAATCGTCATTCATCACTGTGATATCTTTTTTTGATTGTTCTGCTACTTTGACTTCTTTGGTTTCTTTAGCCTTTTTGCTTTCTTTGGCTTCCAAAGTTTCGATCTTTTTTGACATTGCTGCCATTTGCTGTTTCAGTGCTTTGAAATCTGAACCTGTATCTGCATTAGCTGCCGTTGACATAGCCGCTAGGGCTACAACCGAAAGTACGATTTTTTTCATTTTGTTTCTTCCTTACCTGTTTATATGGTAAAAGTATAGAAACAAATCATTACAAAACGATTACAGCACTATGATGAGTTAGAATTTTGCTTCGATTTTCATACCCAAGGTTCTTCCCATTTTGAACTTTCTCGTCACTCCATCACCCTGCATCCACACAACCTCTTCATTTAAGATGTTGCCTGCTTGTACCTTAACTTGAAAGTCATACCCATAATCAAATTTCTCGATCCAGACAAAATCCAAAAGTGTTGGCGGTATTTCATACTGGTCTTCTTCTTTGTCTGGGCCATCAATGACACCTACTTTACGAATACGCTCTGCCATATGATTAAGATTCAGCAGCACAGACCGCTTCTCTACTTCATATCCAGCAGTAAGGTTAATAACATAGGGCGATAAGCCTTGCAAGCCCCTGCTTTCAGAAGTAAAAATGTTTTTTTGCTCCTCAGTGAGTGTCACTTCTGAATAATTATAAGAGAAGTTCCCCGACACATAATAGCTGGCTAAATTACTGTGTATCATATCAAGATTTTTTCTACCATCTATTTCAAAACCATACAGTGTTGCCATATCTGTATTTGCAAATGAATAGATTGGTAAGGAGGACGACGGCAACATAACATCTTCTATAGGTTTATCCATATACTTATAAAAAAGTCCTAATTTCACATTTTCCTCCGCAGAGAAAAAATAAGAATATTTTAAATCAAGGTTATAAATGAGTGTGTTTACCAGTTCAGGATTACCGACTATCGTTGCCACATCAAATGGATGAAAGTATTCACCTTCTGTAAACTCTCTCATGTCAGGCATGATGTAAGTTTTGGATGCTGCAAAATCAAACTGCTGCTTTTCGCTGTACTTGTACTTGACGCTCAATGAAGGAAAGTAATCATCTATCGCCAAGGAATCTCTTTCGAGCATAACATTGTTTCTTTTTGCAGAATCAGGATTGGTTCTATCTAATTTAAATTGGTCAATCGCTTGCTCTAGACTAACATATCTTACTCCAAGAACCACTTCAGTATCATCCAAAGGTCTGCTCATCCATGAAACATAAGGGCTTGTCTCATCAACATATCCATCAAATGAGTCTCCGGCCTTAAAGAGGGTGGCAACCTGAAGCAACTCATAGTCATAAGGATAAGCAGGCAACACGTAGTTATTATAAATACTGTCTATTTCCTGTACCAAATCACGGTCGGCTATGGGAAGATTGTTTGTTTTATTAAGATAATATTTTTGCTGTCTAGAGATTCTCTCTTTGGATGAAAGGTTGATACCGTACTCTACATACTCATCTTCATTAAACACTTCAATCTTGTGTTTGTTTTTAAGGTACATTGCATTAAGCGTATCATCCGAGACTACCTTGTTGGCAAGGTGATTACTTTTAGTGTTGTCGTTAAACGTAAGTCCGTCTTCTGTAAGATAGATATATTGATAATTGTTTGGCTGGTAAAAGCTTGCTGTACTGGTTTGCAATCCAAAATCCAAGACAGATTCTAAGTTAAAAACCTGATAATCAAAGTCTCCAGAGAATTGATCGACATTTAACTCTCTTTCTTCCCAGTTTAACGCATAATAAGTCAAATGTTCATAGTTGGACCCCATAATACCATCAGTAACGCGTGTAGTTTTTGCAGCACTGTTGGTATACAGTTTGGTATATTTTAATCTCAATACATCCATATAATTGTAACCAACGTTCAACATCCCACCATGCGTAACACTCATCGTTGTCTGATCTATCGTACCAAATTGTGATGGCTCGGTTTCCTGCTCACCATTGATATCAAAGTCGTACCCAAAAAACTCTTCCGGCACATATTTGCTATCTTGCGCATAGTTATAGTTTCCATATACCGTTAGATGGTTGTCCTCATCGATGTCAAAACTCTTTGCACCTTCAACAGACCCACCAAATCCGGGCTTCAGGGTTGAATCATACACACCATAGATACGGTTAGGGTACATTTGTGTAAACGCAGCCAACTGCTCTTTTGTATAATCTCTGGTAGTAAACGTTGGCGTTCTCTCCCCCACATTGACCGCTGTAGCATCCAATATAGCCTGAGGAATCGGTCTAAAACTATGGTCATACCCTGTCCAGTCAGTTGCTGAACCAAAATAATCCACTTGCTCTGTTCCTGTATAGTTGTTGATCTTCCCTGATAGAGATATTTTAATGAAATCTTCATCAAAATTCTCTTTGGTTCGTATGTCTATATACCCTCCTCCAAAAGAACTTGGAATGTCAGCAGAAGCACTTTTTTGAATCTTCATCGAGCCTATCACCGAAGAAGGGAAAATATCTAGCGGTACTGTTCTTTCCAGCGGGTTAGGTGAAGGAAGCGGCAAACCGTTTAACTCAACATTGGAATATCTGTCGCCAAGCCCTCTTACATAAATACTTTTACCATCCACCAAAGTAACCCCCGTCACCCTACTTAAAGCAGCGGCAGCCGTGCTGTCTCCTTTTTTTGAAAGCTCTTCATGCCCCAAAATGTTCGCAATTGCATTCACGTTTTTCTCTTCGGCGATAACGTCAGTCAAAGAACCTTCAACCTTAGGCGCAAGCACCACATACTCTTCAAGTTCCATACTCGCAGGAGTAAGCGCGATCGTACGTGATGCAGCACCATCTTTTGCCACCTTCACACCACCCACAGTTTGTGCGCTATAGGCTGTATGCACGACCGATATACTCAATGCTACCCCAGAAGGCACTTCAACCGAAAATCTTCCGCCCGCATCTGTTCTGGCATCCACAGCCGTTCCTTTTACAAATACTCTGGCACCCGAAATAGGTGTTTTGTCTTCAGAAGACAACACGATCCCGTTTAATCTTCCTTTTCCTGTTACATTGACAGCTTGTGCACTTTTGACTTGTGTAAGTTTTCCCACAGGGGTATCTACGGTTACCAAAGGTGTTTTACTTTTTGTTGTAAATGTAGAAATCACCTGTGTGTCTCTACTCTCTTTGATGGTAACAGATTTTTTAAAGTAACCCAAATTCTCTTTATTGGCACCACGCCCGACTATCTCAACAATATGCTCTCCGACAGGCAGTGCTGTTTTTAGTGCTCCGTCACTGTCGCTTTTAAATACTCTCTTGCCATCAACAGTCACTATGCTACCCATAAGCGGTGCCTGGTCTTTAAAAACTATAACGGTCAGTGTCCCTGTTTTTTGCTCCTCTGCCCATGATGCAGATATGACTAACAGCAGTAGACCAAGCCTAAAAATTTGTTTCATGTTATATACACTCCATACTGTTATCTTGACATTTTTCTATATTTTTTCTAATGATTGTTGCCTTGGAAAAAAGTTCGTCGTCTGTGATCATCTTCAATTGCTTCTCTGCTTCTTCGTAGTCTTTTGCCATATAATAGGCATACGCTACCGCATATCTTATATTGTCATCATCAAGCATTTTGTATCGTTGCAATGCATCAATGAGTCCTATGATTTTTTCATACTCCTCGCGGTCAACATAGATGGCTATTTGCTGTTTTAGCTTCTCCACCTTGTCAGATATCTGTGCATTCAAATAAAGTGCGTGTGGTGTCAACCCCACCCTTCTGTGAAGTTCTGCCGCCTCTTTGACATAGGCATGCTCATAGTACGATGCTTGCTCAAAAAGATTCGCCGTAGTAAATTCCATGCCTTCCTTCATATAGAGATGGCCCAACAGCATAGCTACCTTTGCATCCTGTGGGAAAAGCATTTTTGTCTCTTCAAGCAATCCAAGCGCCTCTTCTCTTTGTCCGCCTGCAAGCAGCATTTGAGCCAGTGCCATATATTCTTTGGCATTAGGTTTGGCACGTTTCATATAGGCTTTTGCGCTTACAATAGCCTCCTGGTACAAACCAAGTTCTGTAAAATAATAGAACTTCTGTTTGAGTAAAGACTGATCCTGCCCAAAAGCCTGCGCACCTTTACTCAATATGTCCACAGCAGCATCTTTGTTTCCGCTTTTCCAGTAACAGTCTGCTCTGAGCATATACTCTGCAGCCTCGTCTCTTCCTTCGGCTCCCTGCAAGTCAAGATAAGCAACCGTGTCAAGATAGCGTTCAGCCTTATACGACTCTTGACTGAGGTGACTATAGAGTTTTTGCAACTCTTCTTTTCGTATTTTCTCACCATCAAAGGCAATGACATTGGTTTCAACTACTTTTCGGGGTTCTGACGCAACAGAAAAAAGATGTTTGCGTTTTTCTTTTGCTGCCTCAGGTGCTTTGTATACTTTTGCTTTCGTCGCTTCGACCGCCTTTTTCAAATTTCCTATGGCTTGTGCATGGTTCTCTTGACGCATCGCTATGACACCTCTAATGGTGTAATACTTGGACATATCAAGATCTTTATCAGCCTTTCTTGCCTCATCAAGCTCGGCATTCGCCCTATCAAATTTCCCGTCATATACCATCATGCTTGCCAGTGCCAAATGATCCACATCGGGAACATCCACATTTTTTGCCTCTACAAAAGTGCAGAGTGTCAAAATAAACAAACTTGTTTTTACTACATTTTGCATCTCTACTCCTTAGTTAAAGTCAAATCTGACTTTTTGTTTTGCCCATACTTTGACCGGCCTGCCCTGATACTTACCTGGAGCAAATCTCCAAGAACGAATGCCGCTAAGTGCTGCCGCATCAAAGACACCCGGAGGTGATGACTGCAGTATCTTGGCCGCTTCAATACTTCCATCTACATCGATAAGAAGATTTACTACAACATACCCCTTGATGCGTTTTTTCATTGCAGATTCTGGGTACTGCATAGGTGAACGAGACAAGACTCTTGGTTTCGTATCTGCTGTGCCTTCACTCATCGCTGCATTTCTTGCTATGTCACCCAAAAGATCATTAGGATTGCCTGCGATATTGCCTAAATCAAACTCAGGAATATCCATTTCAATCCCACCCATCATAGAAGAGAGGTCAGGCAGAGGTGCCTTAGGTGTACTCTTTTTCTTTGGTTTAGGTTTAGGTTTAGGTTTTTGAACATCCTGCTTTACTCTTTCAATCTTCATATAACGCAGAGGATCTTTTTTGACCTCTTCTTTTTTCTTCACATCTTTATTAAAAGAGACAACAAGAATCATCATCAAGACAGCGCCCAAAAGCATAGCGAGTACTGCAGCGCGATCTCTTTTGCGCTTCATGTTCTTAGCGGCAAACATAGAACTCAACCCATCTCTTTCGTTGTCGATACAGCGACATCTTTAGCACCGCTCATACGGCACTCGTCTACCACATCTATGAGTCTTTCTACAGGGATAGACGTATCTGAAATGACCAGTACTGATTTGTCTGTACTGTCCCTAAGAAGATCTCTAAGTTTACTCTGAACTGCCCAAAGCTTTATGGGCTGATTGTCAATATAGATTTCATTGGTATTGTCAATATAAACGCGAACCACCTTGGATGATGCCTTGCTTGCTGATGCCGCAGAAGGACGATTGATATCCAACTTCATATCTTTTACAAATGTGGTTGTAACCATAAAAAATATCAACAATATAAATACCATATCAATCAATGGCGATACGTCAATGTTGTCAACATTTTGTTTTCTAGGCCTAAATCTCATACTCGTCCTTTGTACATATTACATCTACGATTTGTTCAAAATCTAATTCATATCGTTCTTCTTGTTTGTCCAGTATTTTCCCAAAAATAAGCCCTGGTACTGCGACAACAAGTCCCAACTCTGTAGTAAAGAGTGCTTTAGAGATACCGCCGGAGATACTGGTCCCCTGAGAGAACATAGAACTCGACTGTAAAGCATCAAATGTTTCTATCATCCCTATTACTGTTCCAAGAAGCCCAATCAGTGGTGCCAACACAACGATTGTTTTAACCAGTGTTGAATACGTGCCCACCATCATCATATAAGGAGACAAAGCATCTACCACATAGTTTCTACAACTCATGCCAAGGCTTTGCGCTTCTTTGGAGGCAGTCAATGCATCTACCGCTGCATAGTCTAGAATCCCTCTCATGACTTGTGCCTCACCTCTTTTTTCATGCTTAGCAACCAGTCTTCTTACGTTTCCCTCTGTTCCCCGACGCAGCGTCAGGTATCTGTACCCAAGTCCATACCAAAGAGCCAGATTGAGCACAAACAGTACCCACATGACCCACCCCCCGGCGTTCATAAGGGAGACAAAATCTCCAATAACCCCATACATCTCTATTTCTTTACTCTATTTTTCTCAAAGACATTGATTACATGCAATGCGCTTTGTTCCATGGAATCTTTAATCTTTTGTGCCCAACCGCTCAAGAGGTTGCCCAATAACAAAAGTGGAATAGCAACAACAAGTCCGAACTCAGTAGTCACAAGCGCTTCTGAGATACCCCCTGAAAGCAACTTAGGATCTCCCGTACCAAACTCAGCAATAACATCAAACGTGGTGATCATCCCCGTAACCGTACCAAGCAATCCAAGTAATGGAGCAACAGCTGCGATGACCAATACAAATGATCCAAACTTGTCAATCGCAGAACTTTCATTTAAAATATTTTCAGTCACGATATCTTCTATGTGCTCTCTGTCTCTGGTAATGTTTCTCAGTGTTGCCTTAAGTACCCTTGCAGTTGAGCCCTTATACTCTTTGATCGCTTCCTGAGCCGTCTCAACTCCTGAGGTATTTAATTTCTCTACCACTAGTCCAGTAAGCTCTTCGACTCTTGAACCAGATTTTGAAAGCAGCATGACTCTTAAAACAATGAGAAGCAGTCCAAGCAGTCCAAGTCCAAGTATGATATATCCTATTGGGCCGCCTGCTCTTAAAGTATCACCAAGTGTTTTTTCTTTAGTAAATTCTACCTCTTTATCTAGACTCTCATACACAAAGATATCAAGTCCCTCAAGACGCTCTCCTGAATACAATGCCTTGGCATCATCAGATGCATCCGCAGAGTTCCACAGTTTATACTGCCCTTCACCCGCTGGAGCCAATGTCCCTGAAGCCTCTTTGGAGATTCCAAAAGCTGCAATATTACCTACTTTCACAATATCTGCTTCTACAGGCTTGCCATTAGGAAGGTAAAACTTGCCCTTTTCATTTCTTACAGAAGAGAGGGTTTCATACAGTGTTGTCGACTTGTCAAATGCAACTGTAAGCTTTTCAAGATTGCTAGTCTTGTTGCTCTCATCCATTGGCACACCATACTCTTTGAGTGCAGCAATTGCCTGCATAGTCACCACTGAAGTAGTATCTCCGTTTTCAGCAACTTCTGCTGCCTTTTTGCTTATGGTTTCAAGCTTTTCCTGCGCATCTTTAAGCTCATCCGAAACTTTAATGAGCTTATCTTGTAGCGCATTTAGTTTTTCACCCGCTGCGTCAATGTCAGCCTTTTGCTGCGTTTCTTCTTTGATAAATCTACTTTGCAACTCACTTTTTTGTGCTTGTAAAAATGTATACTCTTTCTTATATGCTTCGCTTAACTCGCTTGCATTGAGTGTTGCAACAGACCATACTGCTATCATTATCCATACTATCTTCTTCATCTATTTGACTCCTGCTACAATAAGTGCGTTGGGTAAAGAAAAATACCCTGTTCTGATCTGCTTCTGAAGTGCGTCAAACAGTGTGTGTATCTGCTCTTTGCTTGTAGCATCCTCTGCAACCACATACGTGTAAGTTCCGCCGCTGTTTTTCACATACCCTACCTGGTCATCAGGTGTAATAAAGAACATCATGGCCGTACCAATCTTCGCTACTTTTGCTAACTTTTGCTCTTTTTCTATTTGGATCTGCTGTTTAAACACACCGATCTCTTTTGTCATTCTAAGCGTATCATCATAACTGGCCCACACCAAAGAGAGTGCTTTCTCTTGAGTGATGTTCCCGCTCTTCAGATCTGTTCTGATCTTCTCAAGGTCGGAAACCCTCTCCTTAACCTTAAATGGAATGCCGCTTTTGACAACTTTTTCCAAATTATCGATAGCCACATTCAGCATCGGTTTCAAATCATTGGCGATGGCACCTTTTTGGGCGATTTGTGCTTCTATTTTTTCAGATTCTGCATTGGCCACTTTGGCCGCTGTCACTTTTCGGTTAATCTGAGATTCATTGTCTGCTATTTGCATTGCATACGATTTCATTTGAGACTTGTAGCTATCCTTATTTTCATCGATTTGCGTATAGAGGCCTTCAACCTCTCCTCTAAGCTTCATGATAGACTGTATCATCTCTTCATTGTTTGCGGCACTTAGTGAAATACTTGTGATTGCGAGTAGCGTTGATGCAAAGACCAACTGTTTAAGATTACCCATTTTTTTCTTCCTTGTTTGTTATTAAAAAATCGGGGTTGATTTTGGTGACGAAATTGTGCCAAATATTGGTTACACAATGGAAACATTTTCCAACAATAAGCTATGTCAGCAGAGCAGTAAAAGCTGCTCTACATCATTATTAGTTTGCGATGTTGCCTGTACCGCTGTTAAAATTTGCCTCAAGTGCTGCAGCATCTGGGCCAGTAAAACGTGGCTCCGTTGATGATCCATTCAATATCACGTTTGTAAAACTTGTATTTGCTATGTCCACTGCTGGAGTAGTAGTTGCTCCTCCAGAATGGATAGCACCGGCTGCTGTAGTAGACGTAACGTTATCTGTAATCATTGCATTTTTAAAATGTCCGCCAATACCGGCACCTTTAAAGAAAACTGTACCCTCTTTAGCTGATATGTCTTGAGTAATAGTTAATCCATCAAACGTTGCTGCAGTAGTACCTGACATTTCGATTGCAGCATTTCCAGATGTTTGAGTAATCTTTAAGTTCGTCACAGTTCCTGAATAACCATCATCGATATCGAAGTGGTCATCCGTACAGTGAGAGACAGTGATATTGCTCATATTCACCGTACCGCCCCATGCCTCAACACCATCATCATCAGAATAATCCACCGTAATGTTGTCTATAACTGTTCCAGAACCGACACCTACCAATGAAAGACCGTTGATCTCTCTATTTTCTTCCATTGTGATACCGGAGTTAAGGATTTTCACATAACTCAAGACACCTGAATTGTCAGCCATGTCTGAAGTGCCGGCAACAAATGCAGTGTTTACCTCATAAGGGTTTACCTGGCTGTTTGCGGCATTACCGATGATAGTGACACCGCCCCAAAGTCCCACAGACTTAGCAGATGGGTCCAAAGAAGTAAAGATGATTGGTTTGTCCACAGTCCCTTGTGCCATTATTTTTGCGCCCTTGTCTACGATAAGGTATGAAGTTGCATCTCCTGTACCATCATACGCAGTAATCGTTGTGCCGGCATCAATCCAAAGTTGAGCTCCTGATGTAACCACAACAAGACCGTCAATTTCCCATACCTTATCTGCTGTCAAATGGGTACATCTTGTATAATCACCTGCAAGTGTTATTGTACTAGGGGTTGTACAATCTGCAGGAACAGGAACTATCGGATCTTTTGGAGTAGTTGGATCTATTGGAGCAGTTGGAGTAGTGGTTACATTATTACTACCAGTAATGCTTGCATCAATGGTTACATTGGAAGGTGTCTGGTTTACAGTAGTATCTCCGCATCCGCTTAGTACTGCTATAGCTACTGCTGAAAGCGCAATCTTTGTTAAGTTTGTCATATTTTTTCCTTGTAGGGCATATTTTGTTTGCTGGAATTTAACCCAATATTGATAACAAATTGGAAACAAATCTTGTAGTAAAAATTATTATGCTGTTCAGGGGGGAACTAAAGAAGTTGGTGCAAAGGCGGGAGAAACCCACCTTTGCAGTATTTGTTGCTAAATGTTAGTTTGTAGTATTTTTTGTACCGCTGTTAAACTTTGCCTCAAGCGCTGCGGCTGAAAGTCCTGTAAAACGTGGCTCAGTTGATGTTCCATTAAGCGTTACATTCTCAAACGAAACCGTATCGATTGCTACACCAACATCATTTGAATGGATAGCACCGGCAAGAGTAGCAGAAGTAACATTATCTGTAATGGTTGCATTTTTAAAATGTCCGCCGATACCAGCGCCTTTGAAGAAAACTGTACCCTCCTTGGCTGATGTGTTTTGAACAATCGTCAATCCATCAAACGTTGCTGCAGTCGTACCTGACATTTCCATTGCTGCATTTCCAGTTGTTTGTGTGATTTTCAAGTTGGTCACTGTTCCTGAATAACCATCATCAATATCGAAGTGGTCATCTGTACAATGAGAAATGGTAATATTGCTCATATTCACCGTTCCGCCCCATACCTCAATACCATCATCATCGGAATAATCCACCGTAATGTTGTCTATAACTGTTCCAGAACCAACACCTACCAATGAAAGACCGTTGATCTCTTTGTCTTGCTCCATCGTGATACCGGAGTTAAGTATTTTTACATGTCTTAAGATACCTGAATTGTCAGCCATGCTTGAAGTGCCTGCAACAAATGCAGTGTTTACCTCATAAGGGTTTACCTGGCTGTTTGCCGCATTACCGATGATAGTGACACCGCCCCAAAGTCCCACAGACTTGGCAGATGGGTCTAAAGAAGTAAATACAATAGGCTTGTCAACTGTACCCTCAGCCATAATTTTTGCACCCTTATCTACTATCAGATAAGAAGTTGCATCTCCCGTACCGTCTTGTGCAGTAATCGTTGTGCCCGCTTCTATTCTAAGTTCGGCACCTGGCGTAACCACCACAAGACCATCAAGTTCCCATGTTTTATCTGCTGTTAGAAGTGTACATCCTGTCAAGTCGCCAGCAAGGGTTGTTGTGCTTGGTGTTGTACAAGTTACAACTGGATCTACTGGATTTACTGGATCTGTCGGAGTTGATGAACTACCACCTCCACATGCATTTAGTGATGCAATTGCTGCTATTGAAAGTGCTATTTTTGTAAAGTTTGTCATTGTTTTTTCCTTGAAGAATGTTTTTTTGTTCAAGAAATTTTGACAAGAGAATATAACAAATTAGTAACATTCTGCGTAACCATTTGGTTACTATTTCAGAATGTAAATTTAGCTTTCGTGGGTACTTTACCGGTTACCACTTTGTTATATTTATACTATAACATTACATCATCTCACTATGAGAAAATACTAATGGAAAGGAAAAAGGATGAAAATAAGTGAAATACTTCAAAAAGTAGTCAAGAAAGAGGGAAAACATTCGCTCACATCTAAAACGATTGCGAAACTTAAGAATTCAAAAGAATTCAACTATCTTGTCGATACAAACCGTTAAACAAACAGTGAAGACCCAAATGGGCTCAACCCGACGCATTACAACACACGAAAAACAAAGCCTTATACACCACTTTAGCTCATGGCTCTCACAACTTGTTTCTCTAACTATTTAAACGGGTTCAACCCACCCATCATGCCCATTGCCTGAGACTTTTTATTCTCTTCTGCTGTTTTATTGGCCTCATTCATCGCTGAGATAAGCAATATCTGTAATGATTCTTTATCATCAAGCAGCGAATCATCTATATTTAAGTCTATTACCTCGCCTGCGCCATTTGCCGTGAGCTCCACAAGACCCCCACCGGCCTTGACTGTAAATTGTACATTTTTGGCCTGTTCTTGCATCTCTTTGGCTTTTTCTTGCATCTGTTCCATCATTTTACCCATGTTGCCCAAGTCAAAGCCTTCAAACATTATTCCAAGCCCTCAAACTCTTCAGCAATGCTATTGTCATCATCGAGTATGACTATTTTTGGTTTATGTGTATCTGCTTCTTTCTCACTCATCTCTGCATATGCAATAATAATGATCTTGTCACCCTTATGCACCTTTCTAGCTGCTGCACCATTCAGGCAGATATCTTTTTTTCCCGCTTCCCCAGGAATGATATAAGTAGAAAAACGTTCGCCGTTATTTACATTGACAATATCGATCTTTTGCCCGACACGCATATTTGCAGCATCTAAAAGTTCTTGGTCAATGGTAATAGAGCCCACATAATTCAAATTTGCATCTGTTACGGTAGCTCTATGTATTTTAGAATAAAGCATTGTAATGTTCATAATTGTTCCTATTTATTTCATTAAAAATTGTTGGAATTATACCAAAATCCACTCTATATTTATACTATACTGAAATTGTGGGGAAATTGGGAAGCTGTACGCCTAGGCGTACAGCGAAGGCAAAAAGCCAACCGGAAAGACCGACAGAAAAAAACTTAACGAACGATACTTGCAGGAGCGACAGGATCGCCCCACACTTCGGCAGGGATCACATACTCTTCTACCACATTTCCACCGATGATATGTTCTTCAATAATTCTGTCTATCTTTGCTTTTGTCAAACCTACATACATAGTATGTCCTGGCTCAACAAGCATTACTGGACCCTGCTGACATCGACTAAGACAGCCTGTCTGTACAGGCGTCACTGTTCCGATGATACCTTTCATCATTAATGTTTGTGAGATATGTTGAAAAAGCTCTGCTGTCTCTGGATCATCTGCTTTTACACAAGATGGCTTTGGCATCCCTGGAGGTGCGGACTGTTGACACTTAAAAATATAAAACGCTGGTTGATTTACGCTATTTAGCATAATGATTCCTTTAAAATAAATTGGGATTATTTTACTCCTATTTACTTAATTATAGATTAGTCCGCATGGTGACCCAAGTGAAAAATGTCTGAGTTTCTTAGGTTAGAAAAAGTATTTTTAGGATTCCAGCCCTAAAAGTTCACGCACCACTTCACGGTCGTCAAAGTGATGTTTTACCCCTTTGATTTCCTGATAGTCTTCATCACCCTTACCAAGTATGAGCAACACTTCATTTTTCTCCAAAGCCTCAAGCGCCATTTTTATGGCAAGCCTTCTATCTGGCGTAGCAATCACATGCTCTTTTCCGTGAAGTCCCACAAGAATATCTTCAAGTATCATCTCGGGTACTTCATCTCGAGGGTTGTCGCTTGTGACATAGATCTTGTTTGCATATCTTCCTGCAGCCGCTCCCATACGAGGACGCTTCTCTTTGTCTCTGTTGCCTCCTGCACCAAAGACAACTGAAATGTCCCTATCTTTCATAGCCTCAAGCACCTGATGCATGCCGTCGTCTGTATGTGCGAAATCAACAATAACCAAGGGATCGCGACTCACCACTTCCATACGCCCTGACACACCGGCAAAATATTCTACCACTTCGCATATCTCTTCTAAACTTTTACCTGTGAGCATTTGCACTGAACCTATGGCTGCCATTAGATTAAACAAATTAAACAATCCTACCATAGGAGAATGAAATGTCGCTTCTGCCTGCAAATGTTTTATCCCTGCGGTGATACCCTCAAGCAGGGAAAATGCCTGTACCTTAAAAGTTGCAGGTTCATCTACCCCATAACTTTGTGCCCCCACAGGGTTGTAAGTAATACTTTTAATGTCATCCTTGTTCAGCAACTTTGGAGATTCATCTGCGAAGAAAAGGCTTTTTACACGCCTGTACTCTTCTACTGTACCATGGTAATCCAAATGGTCTGAAGTTACATTGGTATGCACTTTAAGTGCAAACTTAAGCCCCTCAATACGTTTCTGATCTATAGCATGCGAACTGACTTCCATGATGAAGTAATTACATCCTAGATTCTTTGCTTGCTTCATGTTATGTAAGGTTTCAAGGATAGAAGGCGTGGTCATACTCTTCTCTTCTATGCGCTTCTCTTGGGCAAATAAACCACGAGTACCCTGCAGTGCCGGTCTCTCACCCAAATCAAGCAAAAAAGAGTATATTGCTGCAGTTACAGTTGTCTTACCGTTGGTTCCGGTAACGCCAACCACCTTCATTTCCTCAAGCTCCCAAAAAGAGATGATTTCTTCTACGCACACTGTGGCGGGCTTTGATACCAGCTTTTCATAATAGACAGTGTTTTGCGCTGTTCTTAAGAACAGGGTTTGTGCATCCAGTTTATTTGTGTCATCACTAAGAAACCTATATCCATCTCTTTGGAACTCCAATTTCACTATTGTACCCCTCTTACTACATGATAAAGTGCCAATATGTCCTGATCATTACCAAATAAACTTACGGATGCGTCAAGATATCCCAATGCCATTTCATCAAAACCTTCGTGTGAGAGTTGTGTAACAAAGTCAATAAATTCATCTTTATTGGTAATAACTACTTTGGTAGAGAACATAATATCTTCAAATGTTTTTTTAAAGCTGCCCCTGCTCTTGACCAATGCCAAAAAATCACTGTATCGTATACCGTCACCGTATTCAATCTGCTCTTCCCAAGGAGTTATCAAAAGCTCTTGCAGCTTATGTTTTGAACTGTCTAAATTCTCAATAAGTCCGTCAATGATATCTGCAGCATTTTCCTTTTCCCCCTTAATTACTTGATAGTAATCAAATAAGGCTTGCGCTTCTTCTTCACTCTCTACGCCCAAATCACTCAAAAAAACACCAATTCTTGCTTCATCCAAACTGGGATAGTCTTTCAAAATAAGCCCGTAACTTCTAAGGGCATTGGCATAGTCTCCCTTAAGAAACTCATGCTCTGCTCTTTCAAGCAGTAAATTCTGACTTATTTTACTCATACTAAACTAATTGATCCAATTTATCTTCAAACCCGGCAGGTACATTTTTTACAACAATTTCAGGATGAATCAATGTTTGCATTTGTCTTTCTACACCAAACTTAATGGTTGTACCAGAACTCCCGCACCCTACGCATGCTCCCTGAAGCTGTACATACACTTTTCCATCTCGTATGTCAATCAATGTGATATCTCCGCCATCAAGCTTAATAGAAGGTCTTACCTTCTCGATTATGTTCATTACTGCCGGTTTTAGTTCTTCGTCTGTAAATGGTATCAATGGTTCTCCTTTTTTGTGTATCTATATAGACACATCTTATAGAAATTATTATAACAAAATCATAGTAAAATCTTTGCGTACTATGTTCTTTAAATGTGTTATACAGTAAATAGTTTTCTTTGTCAATACGTAAATGGGGGTTTAAAAAGGTTTAAGAGGAAGTACCCAAGGCAAAGCCTTGAAATACGGAAGCTAGAGAGGCAAGCGAATTATACCAATTCGATAATTGCCATAGGTGCAGAATCACCTTTTCTCAAACGTGTTTTAATAATTCTTGTATATCCACCATTTCTGTCTGCATACTTTGGTGCAATTTCATTTACAAGTCTATTGGTACATGTTTTGTGTTGTAACATTGCAAAAATTGCTCTGTGCGCATTTAAATCACCTGAAGAAGCTTTTGTAACAAGCTTTTCAAAGTAAGATCTAAGTTCTTTTGCTTTTGGCAATGTAGTCTCAATTCTACCCTCTTTTGTCAAAGCAATAGAAAGGTTTTTAAGAAGCGCTGCTCTATGAGAAGACGTTCTATTTAATTTACGGTAACCATGCTTATGTCTCATAATATTCCTTTACTGTAACAACTATACTTTAAGTTGTTCTATTTTCTTTACAAGATTTACTCTCGTAACATCTGCAAGTTCAAAATCTGGACCAAATCCGTGCTCTACAAGACACTCAGAAATCTCATCCAAAGATTTTTTGCCAAGATTTTTTATATTTTTAATCTCATTTTCACTCATAAGTACCAATTCACCAAGGAATTTCATACCGGCTCTATCTAGTGAATTAAATGATCTTGCGCTAAGTCCAAGACTGTCTACTGTTTGCATAAAAGGTTTAAGTTCGCCATCATCGCTGTTTCTTTTGACCGGTGCTACTGAAATATCTAAATCAAGTACCGTACTAAAAACAGAAAGTTGCTTATTCATCACTTCCAGTGCATTGGTGAACGCTTCAACCGGACCAATCTGACCATCAGTTTCGATATCAAAGATAATCTTTTCGAAGTTAGGATTGTCTTCCACAAGTACATTGTCTATCTTGTAGTTTGCTCTTCTTACCGGAGTGAAGAAAGCATCCAGCGCAATACTATCATTTTCAACTTCATCTCTAAGGTCTTCACTTGGCACATAACCAATACCTTTAGCGATAACTACAGTAAAATTAAGTACTGCATCTTCATTGAGTGTTGCGAGTGGCAAATCGCCATTCACTACTTCAATTTGATCATTATTAAGATCTTGCGCTGATACTTCTTTATGTCCAGAGAAACTATATTTTAATTCAACTCTATCACTTTCGTCTTTAATTTTAAAACGAATATTCTTAAGGTTGATAATAAACACAGCAACATCTTCATGCATACCTCTGATATTATCAAACTCGTGTGCAGCACCTTCTATCTTAATTGAAATAGGTGCATACCCGATAGAAGAACCTAAAATAAGTCTTCTAAGGGGGTGTGCGAGGGTAACCGCATAACCACTCTCAAAAGGGTAAGCAACGATCTCAGCACGGTTTGCGCTCACTTCGTTTACTTCAACCTCTGTTGGCATAAATGGTGCAACTTTAATTTTTCTCATTAACTAGCCTTTACTAACGATTATTTAGAGTATAGCTCAACGATTAGACGTTCTTCAACCGGAATTGCAATTTCTTCTCTTTCAGGGATTCTTGTGAATAAACCAAAAAGTTTTTCTTTATCTATATCAACCCATTCTACGATACCCGTTTGGTTAGTAAGTTCGATTGCTCTAACGATTTGAGGATTTGTTTTACTCTTCTCTCTAATCTCAATTTTTTGACCTGCTTTAACTCTAAATGAAGGAATATCTACTCTTTTGCCGTCAACTAGTACATGTCTGTGATTTACAAATTGTCTTGCTGATGCTCTGGTTGTAGCAAATCCCATTCTAAAAACAACGTTATCAAGTCTTTGCTCAAGAAGTTGAATAAGAATTGAACCTGTATTTCCTTCTTTTGCATTTGCTTCTTTGTAAAGTGATCTAAATTGTTTTTCACTCACACCATACATAAATTTAGCTTTTTGTTTCTCTTGAAGTTGAAGACCATATTCGCTGATCTTTGTTCTTCTTTGTCCATGTTGCCCTGGAGCATATGGTCTTTTTTCCAATGCAGATTTTCCGGCGAGTCTTCTCTCACCTTTTAATCCAAGATCAACACCAAGTCTTCTTTCTAGTCTTTCAACTGGACCTCTATATCTTGCCATACTTATACCCTTCTCTTCTTAGGTGGTCTACAACCATTATGAGGAAGTGGTGTAATATCTTTTAAAGATGTTACACGGATACCTTCTGTTGCGCCAATTGCTTTAACAGCAGTGTCTCTACCAGAACCAGGACCTTGTACTTTAATTCCTACTTCTCTCACACCATTTTCCATTGCTTTTTTCATTGCATCAGCTACAGCTTCAGTTGCTGCAAAAGGAGTTGATTTCTTAGAACCTTTGAACCCTAGTGAACCAGCGCTGCTCCAAGCAATTACATTTCCCATCTCATCTGTCACTGTGATTACAGTGTTGTTAAAGGTTGCTGCTACGTAAACGATACCTTTAGCAATACTTTTTTTTGCTTTTTTCTTAGCCATCTACACTACTCCTTATGCTGAACCGACAGTTTTACGCTTACCTTTACGGGTACGCGCGTTTGTCTTTGTACTTTGTCCACGACAAGGTAAACCTTTTCTGTGTCTAAGACCTCTGTAAGAACCTAAGTCCATAAGTGCTTTGATATCCAAAGACACTTTTTTTCTTAAATCACCCTCAACCATAACATTATCTTGAATATCATTACGAATGATTGCGGCTTCGGCATCTGTAAGTTCATGTACTCTTTTGTTATAGTCAACACCCGTTCTGTCAAGAATATCTCTTGATGTTTTCAGACCAATACCAAAAATGTAAGTAAGTGCATACTCCATTCTTTTTTTCTGTGGTAAATCAACACCTGCAATACGTGCCATGTTTATCCTTGTCTTTGTTTATGTTTTGGATTTTTACAAATCACGCGTACTATACCCTTGCGTTTAATGATCTTACAATCATCACACATTTTTTTAACTGATGGTCTAACCTTCATTGGTTACTCCTACGATATATTTACACTTAAATTTGTTGCGTGGATTAATGAATTTAAATCAATCCAAGTCTTGAGTAAGCAGTGTCACTTAATCAAAAATTCTTCGCGCAGTTCCCTGCAACTATAGTTATAGGGATGGGGATTATATCTAGAATATTATTAAGTTTATCTTATATTTTGATATGTTATGAAATTTTGTATTGATACTTATGTTTCGCCACAGTATTCAACATGAATTTACATTATCCTGAACTTCCTCAGGATAATGTTCTTTGCTATTTGTATCTAAATGTGATACGGCCTTTATCAAGGCTGTAGGGAGTAAGTTCTACTTTTACTGTATCCCCTGGAAGTATTTTAATGTAGTGCATCCTCATCTTGCCTGCGATGTGGCAAAGCACAATGTGCTTATTGTCCAATTCTACCCTAAATGTAGCATTTGGCAATGCTTCAACCACTTTACCGTCAATTTCTATTACATCATCTTTAGCCATTGTATATTCCTTTATCGATTGTTATGCATTGGTTAAAATGACAGCTCTGCCATCCACTACTGCGACTTGGTGTTCATAGTGAGCTGATCTTAGCTGATCTTCACTGGTGACTGACCATCTATCATCAAGCAGTACCGGAGTACCGCTTTTTTGACACACCATAGGCTCCAAACAAAAGACCATTCCATTTTTAATTTTAGGTCCCTGATTTGTTTTGCCCTCAAGATAGTTGGGAATGTTGGGCTCATCGTGCGGTTTCGTACCGATGCCATGGCCGCAATAGTCACGCAATGGTACAAATCCTGCAGAGATGATATAGTCTTCAAGGATTTTAGTTAATTCCTTAAAGCGCATACCTTCTCTTATGGAATCAATCGCATGGTAAAGTGCGCCCTTGGCACATGCAATAAGCGCCTCATCTTCCGCACTTATTTTTCCCACTGCCATAGTGATTGCAGCATCGCCATAATAACCATCCAGCTTTACTCCGATATCTAAACCGAGCATATCACCTTCTACAATGATTCTGTCTGTCGGGACACCATGAATACATACTTCATTCAAAGAGGTACATACAGAGCCGGTAAATCCATAGAGCCCTTTAAACGATGGAACAGCACCATGTTCACGAATATATGCTTCACCCAAAGCATCAATTTCATTAAGAGTCATACCTGGTTTAACTATGTTTTGAAGGTATTGAAGTGTTTTTCCAACGATCTCTCCAGCTTGCTTAAGCTTGGAGATCTCATCGGTTTTTCTGATAGCAATAGCCATTATAGACCTACATTACCCAATGTATTATATTGGTTCATTGTTCTTTGTGCTTCGATTTTTCTCATTGTATCAAGTGCAACTTGAACAATAATAAGTACAGCCACCCCACCGAAGTAGAAACTTGCACCCATTCCGGAGATAATCATAAACGGTATAGTAGAAATGATTGCAAGATATATCGCTCCAGAGCCGGTAAGCCTGCTTGCGACTTCATTTAAAAATTCTTTAGTGTGTTCGCCTGGTCTAACACCGGGGATAAATCCACCTTGTCTTTTTAGATTGTCTGCAATATCTTTGGCATTGAATGCTATGGATGCATAAAAGAATGCAAAGAACATAACAAGCAAAAATGTCATCACATTAAAAGTAATCCCACCAGGTGCTAGCGAATCTGCAATTGCTGTAACCCAAGGCGTACTGCTTGCCTGAAGCATTGTCAACGGAAACATGAGTACCGCTGAAGCAAAGATAGGAGGAATTACTCCTGAAAGATTCACTTTCACAGGAATATAATTCATCACTCTTTTTGTCTGATTTTGCATAATAGTTTTTCTTGAATAGGAAATAGGAACCCTTCTCTCTCCAAGCTCAACATATATAATAGCCAAAATGGTCATCAGCATAATGGCCAAAATACCAAGGACGACCAAGAAATTCATTTCCCCTGCATTTACAGCTCTTATTGTATTACCAATCGCAGATGGCAATCCAGATACAATACCGGCAAAGATAATAAGTGATATACCATTACCTATACCTTTTTGTGTAATCTGTTCGCCAATCCACATAAGCAACATCGTACCCGCCAACATAGAGAAAGTAGTTATCACCGTAAACATCATAGGATCAATCATCACTGCGCTCTGGCCTGCTCTGCCTGTCATACCCTGAAGTCCCATTGAGACACCAATAGCCTGAACCACAGTGATAAAAATAGTAAAATAACGAATAATTTGCATGTATTTTTGCATACCATCACGTTCTTTTTTCATTTGACCAAGTGCTGGGAAAGTTGCTGCAAGAAGCTCCATAACAATGGAAGCGGTGATATAAGGCATGATACCTAAGGAGATGATACTTAATCGTTCAACGGCATTACCCGAGAACATATTCATTAGCCCAAGGGCATTGTTTGAATTGCTGTCAAAGAATTCTTTGATAACATTCAAATCAACACCTGGAGTTGGGATATAGGCTAAAACTCTGTACGCAAAAAGAAATCCCAATGTAATCAGGATTTTTTGAGTTAAAGCATTGCCCATAATTATTTTCCGCTTGTTGTAACAGCTTCGTCTTTGATTTTAGCTGCAAGATCTTTTGCAGATATACCAATCAACTTTACTCTTGTCACGGATTTTTGCAATCTGTGTACTGATCTGATACTCTCAAGAGTAATCTCAGAAAGTTCAGCAATTGCTTTAATTTTTTCCACATTGATTACATATGGCTTTTCTACTCTAGAAGTAAAACCAACTTTAGGTAATCTTTTGTAAAGTGGTTGTTGTCCACCTTCGAAGCCTCTTTTGGCACTGTATCCAGATCTTGCTTTTTGACCTTTGTTACCTTTTCCGGATGTTTTACCTGTTCCTGAACCTGCACCACGACCAATTCTTTTTCTGTTTTTTGTTGATCCTGGAGCAGGTTGTAAATTATGTAAACCCATACTTTGCCCCTTACGCTTTAATTCTAGTAAGTGCTTGGATAGTTGCTCTTACTAAGTTATTTGGGTTGTTAGAACCGATTGATTTTGAAAGGACATCTTTTACCCCTGCAAGTTCAAGTACTGGTCTAGCAGCACCGCCGGCAATAACACCTGTACCTTGACTCGCTGGTCTGAGCACGATTCTACTTGCGTTGAATTTGTGCTCAATATCATGTGCAATAGTAGTACCTTTGATGTTTACTTTCACAAGGTTTTTGTGAGCATCATCCACCGCTTTTTTAATCGCATCAGGGACTTCTTTAGCTTTACCAAATCCATATCCCACTGTACCGTTTCTGTCACCAATCACCACAAGGGCTGTAAATCTAAATCTTCTACCACCCTTAACAACTTTAGTAACACGACCGATATTAACGATTACTTCTTCAAATTCTTTTTCTATTTCTTCCATCATGAGTCCTTAAAACTTGATTCCGGCTTCTCTAAGTGCATCAGCAAATGACGCAACAACACCGTGGTAAAGGTAACCATTTCTGTCGAAAACAACAGTTTCAATGTTTTTAGAAGCAAGGTTCTTAGCCATCTCTGCAGCTATCTTTTTTACATCTTCCTGGTTTACTTTCAGACCAAGTTTTCTACCATCAGCAGAAGCAAGTGTAGTACCTGTGTTATCATCAATAGCTTGAGCATAGAAGTGTTTATTTGACTTAAAAACTGTCAATCTTGGCAATATTTCAGAACCAAAGATTTTACCTCTTACTCTCGCTTTTCTTTGAGCGCGAAGTTTATTTTTTCTTTTTTGAATACTTTTTAACATCTACCGCTCCTTACTTCTTACCAGCAGCTTTACCAGCTTTTCTGATAATAACTTCATCTGTGTACTTCACACCCTTGCCCTTGTAAGGCTCTGGTGGTCTGAAATCTCTAATTTCAGCAGCGGCTTGACCTACTGCTTGCTTGTCTGTACCTTTTATAGTAACAACATTCTTTTCAACTAAAATTTCAAGTCCCTCAGGGATATCAAAATTAATGGGGTGTGAATAACCAAGCTGAAGCACCAAAGTTTTTCCTTCAACCGCAGCTCTGTAACCAACACCATTGATTTCTAAAGATTTTGAAAAACCTTTATCCAATCCAATAATAATATTGTCAAAGAGTGATCTGTATGTTCCCCAAAATGCTGCATCCTGTTTGTCGTCACCCACTCTAATAAAAGTTACTTCAGAACCATCAATACTGATGTTCACTCTTCCATGAGTTTCAAGTCTTTTTTCTAGATTGCCTTTTTTAGCCACGAGAGTCGTACCGTCGAGTGATACATCAATACCACTTGCAACAGTTACTGGTCTTTTTCCTATTCTTGACATCTTTCTTCCTTACCAAATACTACAGATTACTTCGCCACCGATTCCACGCTTATACGCTTCATCATTAGCAATTACACCCTGGCTTGTTGAAACAACCAAAGTACCGTAACCATTTTTAAATGTTCTAATTTTATCTTTACCTTGGTGAACACGTCTACCAGGCTTAGATATTTTTTTGATCTCATTGATCACGCTTTTTTCATTCTCATCATATTTAAGAACTACTTTAATAGTTTTTTTGTTTCCATCTTCTTTAATCTTGAAACCTTCAAGGTAACCTTTATCTACCAAAATAGATACGGTTGCTTCAATCGTCTTAGAGTGAAGAAGTGTTGTTACGTCTAATTTTCTTTGCGCAGCATTTCTTATACGAGTAAGAGAGTCTGCAATTATGTCTGTCATCATCTTTTAATTCTCCTTACCAGCTTGCTTTGCGCATGCCGGGGATAAGGCCTTCGAGGGCCATTTTTCTTAAACATATACGGCATAGACCGAAATCTTGATATACCGAGTGAGGTCTACCACAAATGTTACATCTTGTATATGCTTGAGTAGAGAATTTTGGTGCTCTCTTCTGCTTAGCGATCATTGATTTCTTAGCCATTAGTTCTCCCTTTAGCAAAAGGCATACCAAGCTTTTCTAAAAGCATGAAACCTTGTTTATCATCTTCAGTACTAGTTACAATAGTAATGTTCATACCGTGTGTCTTAATTACGCTGTCAAATTCAACCTCTGGGAACATCATTTGCTCTTGAAGACCGAAGTTATAGTTACCACGTCCGTCAAAACCTTTTCTTGGTGTTCCTCTGAAGTCTTTTACTCTTGGAAGAGCGATAGATAGGAGCTTATCAAAGAAGTTATACATATTTTCACCTCTAAGTGTTACTCTTATGCCGGTTGGAGCACCTTCTCTAGCTTTAAAACCTGCAACAGATTTTCTAGCCATAACGATTACCGCTTTTTGACCGGCGATAAGTGAGATTGTGTCAGCCATGTTTTGGATAAGTTTATTGTCCTTACCCTCTTCGCCGGCACCCACAGAGATAACTATCTTTTCAAGCTTAGGAGTCTGCATCGGATTTGCAATCTCACACTCTTCTCTGAGTGCAGGAACGATGTCATTGTACTTTTGCTTCATTCTACTCATAGGATTATCCCTCTACTTTTTTTACATTTGAGATATGAATTGGCATTTCTTTGTTAGCAAATCCACCCTCTTTGTTTTCTTCGCTTGGCTTTATAGCTTTTTTAGCTGTTTTGCACCCTGCAACGATTACTGCATCTTTTTTAGTAAGCACCTGAAGGACTTCACCTACTGTACCTTTATCATCACCAGCGATAACCATTACCTGATCACCTTTTTTGATTTTGAATGTTTTTGCCATTACCATACCTCCGGTGCAAGTGATACAATTTTCATAAAACCTGCATATCTTGTTTCACGACTTACGGGACCAAAGATACGTGTACCTATTGGCTCTCTTTTGTCGTCGATGATTACTGCTGCATTGTCGTCAAATCTTATAAGTGATCCATTTTCTCTCTGGATCTCTTTTTTTGTTCTCACGACGACTGCTTTAACAACCTTGCCTTTTTTCACTTTTCCGGTTGGAAGTGCTTTTTTAACAGAAGCAACGATAACATCGCCCACAGAAGCATATCTTCTCTTGGATCCACCAAGAACCTTGATACACATAATCTCTTTAGCGCCAGAGTTATCTGCTACATTTAATCTAGTAAAACCTTGGATCATTACAGCTCTCCTCTTTTCACTATTTCAAGAAGTCTGAAACTTTTTGTTTTAGATAACGGCCTACACTCAATCGCGTTTACTGTATCTCCAACCTGAATGTCATTTTTCTCATCATGAATAAGATATTTCTTAAATCTTTTTACTGTTTTATGGTATCTTGGGTGAAGCACTCTTCTCTCAACCAATACAGTTGCAGTTTTGTCTCCAGCAATTTTAATCACAGTACCTGTTATTTGTCTTTTTGACATAAATGACCCCTTACTTCGATCCAGCAGCAGTAAGTGCTGTCTGGATTCTTGCGATATCTTTTTTCGCTATTCTCAACTCAGCTGTATTAGTCAATTGCATAGTCTTTTGCTTTGCATTGAGTGTAAACAACTCAAGTTTTTTCTCTTTAAGCATCGCCAAAAGGTCTGCTTCACTTTTATCTTTCAAATCAATATAGTTCATTGCTGTCCTTTAAAGTGATGATTTTACACTTAAATGGCATTTTATGCATAGCAAGTGTTAAAGCTGCTCTTGCAAGAGTCTCTTCAACTCCAGCCATTTCAAAAATAATTCTACCTGGCTTAATATTCATAACCCATTTATCAACTCCACCCTTACCTTTACCCATTCTTGTTTCAAGAGGCTTAGCAGTCAGTGGCTTATCTGGAAAAACTCTAATCCAAGTTTTACCTGTTCTTGCAATTTTTCTAGTCATAGTAATACGAGCAGCTTCAATTTGTCTAGAATCAATTCTGCCAGCTTCAGTAGCTTTAATCGCAATATCACCAAACTCGATCTTGTTACCTTTGAAAGATTTCCCGCGGTTACGGCCTTTCATTACTTTTCTGAATTTTGTTCTTTTAGGCATTAACATAATTATTCACCTCTTTTTCTAGATGGTCTACGACCTTCTTTTTTCTCTTCTTGTGGCTCTGCCTGAATACCTTTAGCAAGTACTTCACCTTTGAAGATCCAAACTTTAATACCAATGATTCCATAAGTAGTATGTGCTTCGGCAAAACCGTAATCAATTTTAGCTCTTAGCGTATGAAGAGGAACACGTCCTTCTAGGTACCATTCAGTTCTTGCCATCTCAGCACCGCCAAGACGACCAGAAACAGAAATCTTAATCCCTTTTGCACCTGATTTAAGTGCACCTTGGATTACTTTTTTCATCGCACGTCTAAATGCTGTTCTTCTCTCAAGTTGAGTGGCAACGTTTTCAGCAGCCAATTGACCTGAAGCTTGAGGACGTTTTTCTTCTTTAATGTTAATCGCTACATCTTTTCCGCCAAGCATTTTGATCAGTGTTGCTTTAAGTTTTTCAATATCTGCACCTTTTTTACCAATGATAATACCAGGTCTAGCAGTTACAATATTTACTCTTAATTTTTTAGCTGTTCTTTCGATGATGATATTGGAAACACCCGCATAGAAAAGTTCTTTTTTAAGGTATTTTCTAATCTTATAATCTTCAGCAATAAAATCTGCTGTTCTGCCTTTTGCCGGGAACCATCTTGATTCCCAGTTTCTGTTGATTCCAAGTCTAAGACCTATAGGATTTACTTTTTGACCCATTACGCGTCCTTTCCGTTTACGAAGTTTTTCGCATCTGCGATAGCATCTTTAAAGTCACCTTTAAATGTGTACTTCTCTTCCATAGTGTCGATTTGTGCTTGTGTCATGTTTACAACATCTGCATAGGTGAAGATACCTTCATCATTGAGCTTACTTGCGTACACTTTACCAATTCCAGCGACTTTTGTTAAATCATCGCCTTTTGCAGCGGCTTTATTTACTGCTGGTTTTTTAGCTGGTGCTTCTGTTTCTAAAGATGCAACACCTACTTCTACTAGAATGTGCGCCGTTGGTTTAATGATTCTGGAAGCTGTACCTCTAGCTCTTGGTCTCCATCTTTTCATCACTGCTGCTTTGTCAACTCTGCAAGAAGTAATGGTCACTTCTTCAGGTTCGAAGTCGCCGTTGGCAACTGCAGATGCGATTACTTTAGAAACTATACCTGCTGCTTTGTTAGGCATAAACTCTAACGCTGCAAGTGCAAGTTCAGCATTCATCCCCTGAACTTCTCTAGCGATAAGTCTAGCTTTTGTAGGAGAAACTCTTACAAATCTTAATAATGCTCTACTCATATTAACCTACCTTCTTCTGCACAGAACCTTTATGGCCCTTAAATGTTCTTGTTGGTGAAAATTCACCCAGTTTATACCCAACGTGGTTTTCTGTGACGAATACAGGTACAAATTGTCTTCCATTGTGTACATTGATCGTTAATCCGATAAACTCAGGGAATATTACAGATCTTCTTGACCAAGTTTTAATAGGTTTGTTAGAACCCTCTTCTTTTGCCTTAAGCACTTTTTTCATTAAGTGCCCATCGATAAATGGACCTTTTTTTGTCGATCTTGCCATATCTTAGCCCCTACCTTTTTTACGTTTAGAGATAATTAACTTATCACTAGCTTGTTTCTTACGAGTTTTAAACCCTTTAGCTGGAGTACCCCATGGAGATACCGGATGACGTCCTGAGTTTGTTTTACCTTCACCACCACCGTGCGGGTGATCGACTGGGTTCATCGCAGAACCACGTGTTTGTGGTCTAATACCAAGGTGTCTGCTTCTACCCGCTTTACCGATAACGATATTTGAGAAATCTTCGTTACCCACAGCACCGATAGTTGCCAAACATTCACCAAGGACATATCTCATCTCAGATGAAGGAAGTCTAAGTGAGACGTATTTACCATCTCTACCCATGATTTGAGCATAGCCGCCTGCTGAACGAGCCATCTGACCACCATGACCTGGACTCATTTCAATATTGTGTACCAAAGTACCCACTGGGATATTCATCAATTTCATTGCATTACCAGTCTTAATATCAAGACCCGACTCAGCTGACATGATTTTATCGCCTACTTTAAGGCCTTTAGGCTGAAGTACATATCTTCTGTCCCCATCAACATATTTGATAAGACAAATTCTACAGTTTCTGTATGGATCATACTCAACAGTAGATACAGTACCTTCAATATTAAATTTGTTTCTTTTAAAATCGATGATTCTATATAGCTTTTTAGCACCTGCTTCTCTGTGACGAGAAGTAATTCTACCGTTACTATTTCTACCTGCTGATCTTGGAAGATTTACAAGCAGCGCTCTAACGCCTGCTTTAGCAGTGATATCATCGCTGCTAAGGTTAGTCATATAACGACGTGAAGGTGTGGTTGGTTTATATGTTTTAATTGCCATCTTCTATCCTTATACCGCTAAGCTTTCGATTTTTGCATCTTCTGGAAGTTTGACATAGAACTTTTTCAAGTCTGGTCTTTTTCCTGCGACACCTTTAAATCTTTTCACTTTGCCGTTTACTCTCATTGAGTTTATTCTAAGTGGGTTGATCCCGAAGAACTCTTTAAAAACTTCTTTAAGACCATTTTTAGTCATTCTAGGAGTTGTTTGAACTACGATGATACCATCTTCTTGAAGAGCCAAACTCTTCTCTGTATACATTATTGATTTAATATCTGTAATATCTGCCATCTTAAGCCTCTTTAGTCAATTTGTCAAATACAGCTTTTTCAATCACGATTGAGTGATATGCGGCTGCAAGATAAGCATTAAGCTCATTTGATTCAATAAGGTATGCGTTCTGGAGATTTCTGAATGCCAAGAAAGTCTTATCATCTATCATCTCTTTCACCACAAGTACATCTCTTTGCGCAAGGCCATTTACAAATGCCAAAGCATCTTTTGTTCTTCCTGATTCAACTGTTACATGATCTACTACAAAAAGTCTTTCATTTGCTGCCATCTCTGCTAGTGCATGATACAGTGCAAGTTTCTTTTGCTTTTTGTTTACCTTTTGATCATAGTTTCTGTTTGTGCTTGGTCCAAATGCAACACCACCGCCAACAAATATAGGAGATCTCAATGAACCTGCTCTTGCACGTCCGCCACCTTTTTGAGCCCATGGCTTCTTACCGCCACCACGTACATCAGATCTAGTTTTCGTCTGTGCAGTGTTTGCTCTAAGCCCAGCTGCATACGCTTTACAATAAAGATAAAGGTTGTGTGGGTGAACTTCCAAAAATGCTTTTGGAAGGTCTGCTGTTTTAATTACTGTTGTTTTACTCATTTAACAATCCTTACCAATCCTCTAGCCCCATTGTGACCAGGAATTGAACCTTTTAATACTAAGATACCGTTTTCAGCATCAAATGACAGTACGTCATTTTTCACAGTAACTTGTGTGTTACCATATTGTCCAGGCATTTTTTTACCTTTTTGAACACGTCCCGGCCACTCGGCATTACCGATTGAACCAATACGTCTACCGAATCTGTGGCCATGCCCACCAGGTCCGCCAGAAAATCCGTGACGCTTCATACCACCAGAAAAACCTCTACCTTTAGTGTTAAGAGATGTTTTTACTACTGCTGTTTCAGCCAATACTGCCGTGCTTAAGTCGCCAGCTTCAGTACCCTCAGCCACTTCGATAGTCATAAATTTGTTAAACTCTTTAGAGACAGCGAATTTAGTCTGTTGACCTTCGATGCTCTTATTGAGTTTTTTACTAGAGTTATACGCAACAAGTGCTTTGCCGTCTTCCTTCACTTCACAAACTTTCGTTTCAATGACCTTAAGAAGAGTAACCGGAACACTTGGTACATCAACAGTTCTGCTCATACCAATTTTTTCTATAATAAATTCCATTCCCTACTCCTACTTATCCATTGATCTGATTTCAACTTCGATTTCAGGTGCTAGATCCAACTTCATAAGTGAATCAATAGTATCTGAAGTAGCCGAAACGATGTCGATCATTCTTCCGTGAATTCTGATCTCAAATTGCTCACGAGCGTCTTTATTGACGTGTGGTGATTTAAGAACCGTATAACGCTTAAGTTTAGTTGGCATTGGAATTGGCCCTCTAATCTCTGCACCTGTACGTTTAACTGCATCGATGATTGCAGCAACTGATCTGTCTAGAACACGATGATCATAAGCTTTAAGCTTTAATCTAATTTTTTCCATATTTACCCTTTAAAGAACTCGTTAGCTTAGGTGCCTACACACGGGGTTTAAACCCCCTAACATAAATTTAGGAACGCGAATTATACCAAAAGTTTTTGAAAGGTACAATACTATTTAGTCTAAAAACGATACAATCGTAAAAAATATTTCCTTTTTATAAGGAAACATACGAGGTAAATGTGTATGGAATTGCTTGAATATTATCATCATCAGCGCTTATCCACTGAAGACTACGTCCCAAGAAAATGCCAACTTCCTCCCAAAGACAATATAAATCTTTATGGCGCGCGCGGTTCGGGAAAAACGACTATTGTTCTGGATCTTATCCATCATGAAGAAGACAGAAGCACCATTCTATATATTGATATCGAGGATCCTAACCTCATTTTCAACACGCTCTCGACTCCATCACTGCAACAGTACATTAACCGTGAAGGCATTACACTACTTATACTTGACCACTATACGGAAGAATATCTTCCCGTTTTTCCAAATGTAGAAAGGCTTATCATCCTCTCGCGCATACCCCTTAACAATAAAGATCTTAGTCCTGTTGAACTTTTTCCTTTAGACTATGAAGAATTTCTTGCTTTTGAGCCTAGCACTTCTCAAAGTAGCGGCTTTAACCACTTCTTGCGTTCGGGTACGCTGCCGCTTCTTGCTAGATCACAAAAAACGCATATACAGTCTATGAAAACTTTCTTGCGAAGCACCTTTGATGAAAATGAACAGAAGTTGCTTCTTGTCCTCTCTCAACACCACACCAAACACCTCACCACCAATCAGATATACACTTTCGCTAAAGAGAAATTTAAAGTCTCCAAAGACTGGCTATATAAAACGGTCAAACTGTTTACCGAAGAAAGGCTCATATTTTTCATAGAAGACCGCTACCAAAAATCCGGGAAAAAAATGCTGCTTTTTGATTTTGCCTTTGCAAAATACCTCACCATGGGCCAACCTTTCATCATGCAGTTTGACAGCATGATAGCCTTGTCGCTCATGAAACACGGCACAGAAATACAAACACTGGGCATACATGGATATGTCACTGCACAAAATGAACTCATTATCCCTGCCCCATTTGAAAGCGAAGAGAGTCTCTGGGTAAAATCACAAAATAAATTTTCCCTCTACAAAAAGTACGGCATACAAAAAGTCACTATCGTTACCGTAGCTAACGCCTACGAATACGATATAGAGAAACTACACTTTGAGGCATTGCCCTTTGATGAATGGAGTGTTATCCATGATGAAGAGTAATGTAAGCTAGCTTTGGCTAAAATTCTCATGCCTCTTTTCAGACCTGTGCAACGGGACTGAGAGACAATGGGTCAGGATGGGAACATAGCAGCCCACCTTTCTTTTCTGTGTGCCGCAGGTATCTGGGGAGGGGTATTACAATCTTCTTAATATCTTCAAGCAATAATCTAAAAAACTTTTTTGTTTATTGATAGATATTTCATATGTACAATGAGAGGTGTCCGAGTGGTCGAAGGTGCAGACCTGGAACGTCTGTGTGGGGTAACTCACCGAGGGTTCGAATCCCTTCCTCTCAGCCATGCAATTCACAAAAACCTCTAAAAATATCTATCTGCATAATGTGCAGCCGATATTACAACTTAAAAATCCGCTTCTTCTATTGAGTGTAAAATTAACGGCTTATGTGTTTAAAAAAGAAAGATGGATTTCACTGCCGTATCGACGGATGATATTTAGCTTGGCAGCATGATAGGCCTCAACATTACCTTCATGTCCTGATCTTTCTATCAAGCGTCGGGCTAGTTCATCTGAAATCACATCCATGAAAAGTTCGGCCAGCAGCAGTCTCGCAGAATCTCGGAAATGTCCCCTGCCGTCTACATACAGTTGCACCGTTGGCGCACCCGTGTTGATGATAATTTTCCGCTCATCGGCGCTATATACTGCTCGACCTAGCTCATTGTTCAAGTTGCGAAATTCATACCCAACAAACATATCCGCTCCATGATCATGTGTCCTCCTTTTTATAGGGTGGCCTGATGATGTGCTGCCGTGGCCATGTCCGAAAGCGTGCTCTGCTATCACTATTTCGCACCAGGCCAAATAGCTTCCGACTCGTGCCGTGATTGTTCCGCGATCCCCTGCCACCTCACCTGTAATCGTCCATTCAATCCGCTGCTTACGGCTTAATTCGCCAATGGATATCGCAGCTGGTGCGGGCTCAATGCGCATTGAGTCTGCCAACTCGCAGGTAAAGCTTAGCATCTCATCCTCAACAAACTGATCAGGATCAATCAACAAGGTAACATGGAAAGGATGGTTGGGCTTGCGATAATAGAAAGGTGTAGTAAAACGCAGTGCGGCTGGATTTTCTGCCTCATCAGCTGTTTTTATACTGGCTGGAGGCAGTATGATGCCTAGGTCCTGGATTGCCGCCAAGTTCATGCGCTGAAGAAGATGCTCAATCATATGACCGGTTCTATCAGAAGTTGAGGCACGCTCCAAATGCTTCAGTTTCTCCTGCTCTGCCAATACATAGGGGGCTATCATAATGCTGATGGCATTGGAAAATGCTGCTACAAAGGGGTCTTTATGATTTAAGCCCTCTCTTTCATCACTGATAATGGCGACACCATGGCTGAGTTTTTCAACCAGGGTCAGGCAGCGAACCATACCAAAAAGGTACTCTGTTCCAATTTGGTTTTCATATTCAAACAGTTGGCAGTCAAGCACTGCCATACCAGATAGGATCACTAGCCCATTCGTTCTCTCATCTCCCCTTGAAACCAATTCTGCATCCAGTGCTCGCTTCAGAGTAAGTGCGAAGGGATACGTCTCTTGCTCATACTCGAAATGCCCAACCTGTTCTGGACCCAATAGCAGAATGGAAGGTGGCTCCTCATAGTGCACCGGTCCGCTGTGCTCCGCCTCCTTGCCCTGCCGTAGATTCACCAGCTCTACATTTCTACGCAGCAGCACATCTCGCAAATAGATGTTATTTGCCACTGCCTGCACAACAGACTGATAGCGTGAGATATTCACCTGTGAGTTTGTTATGACGATTGTCACCTGGGTGCCATTTTCTGGAATGCCCAGACGATCATAATCTGCTGTTTCTGCGGGTCGGTCACCGCCCCCATCATCATACAGGTAGTCGCCATTTTCACTCCGATATAATTCAATACACGAAAGCCGTCCATCGCGTATGGTTTCGATCC
This sequence comes from Sulfurovum sp., assembly GCA_024637255.1. Lineage (GTDB taxonomy): Bacteria > Campylobacterota > Campylobacteria > Campylobacterales > Sulfurovaceae > Sulfurovum. The sequence goes on along the minus strand of JAGXFO010000015.1, from coordinate 113,098 downwards.
AGCCGTGACCAAGACCATACATTGCCTGCTTTAAACCACGACCAAAATAACCGCGCCCTCCGCCTTCTCCCTGTGCCAAAGAACTATGAGCCGCTCCATAAGTCAAAATAAAACATGCCTGCTCAAAGGACATCCCCTCTGCCTGGTCAGTGACTATCAGCAAAGCGCCTGCCTGGTGTCGCTCATACTGTATACGAATCTTTCCAGTTATCTGTATACCTTTCTTTTCCAGCCGCGCATAGCTATCATCACTGTTTGTAATCAATTCGACCAAAGCTTTTTCTATAGAAGCAAAGCGACGCGAATCGATATCAATAACTCGTTGGTCTACCGGGATTGGGGAAATTGCCATTTTGTATGCCTTTTTAGGTCGCCTTAATTGCGCGTTATCGAATATTTTATAGACTATGTCCTTAAAATAAAGGCTGTTTAAACAAATATTTTCAATGTGTTTTTCATTTTTACTATACTGCATTTTGTTATCTTTTTTCTAAGCTGGATCATTTATTAAAGTCGGTATTCATCAAAAAGGCAATTTATAGTATACTGATATTTATATTTCATATATCAAGGTATTTCATGAACAAATTCTCTTTATTTCTTTCTATTTTTGTACTTTTTTTTCTAAGCGCCTGCACCTCTCCTAGTTTTTTAGGAAAAAGCGTTAAAAAAGAATACTTTACCGGTGGCAAAATACGTTCTGAATTCATCATGAATGACAACACTGGGCAAAACGGAATCCTCAAACAATATGGCTACACTGGTCACATGACCTCTGAAGTAACCATCAGAAATGGTGTTAAGCATGGTATCGAGACAGGCTACGACGAAGAAGGCCGCGTACTTTGGAAATTCAATTATATCAATGGGAATAAAGAGGGCACACAGAAAGCATTTTACCCAAATGGTGACCTGATGGTGACCTATACCTATCTGAATGGCTTAAAGCATGGGCCTGCACAAACATACAACAAAGATGGTTCTATCCACACAAGAGTGATGTACAAAAACGATCAATTATCTAACTAATCTTAAGGTGGTGGGTTTTTTGTCGCAGTACATACATATTATAAACCCAAAACTTAAACATATTTATCTTATGTTTGATAATGGGGGGAACCTCATTATCAAGTCTCCAAAGGTATCCCAGCAGAAGATAGAGCAGCTTTTACTTAAAAAAGCTTCATGGATAAGTCGCTCAAGAGAACGGCTTCACAATAAGAAAGGTAAAGCTTTAGACTTTTCTGGCAATCTAGAGTTGTATTTTATGGGGATGTCCTACCCTCTTGTCTTAATACAGCACAGTAAAAAAAGGATGCAATTTAAGTTTGATGGCTCAAAGTTTACACTGTGTTATCACACCTATGATGAAATACTTTTTCAAACCCATATAGACCTTTTTTATAAAAGAGAAGCCCAAAAATATATACCCTTCCATGTAGACTTGTGGGCAGAAAAAATGTCTCTTGTGCCAAGCAGTCTTCGTTTTCGAAAAACCAAACGGCAGTGGGGAAGCTGTAGTGGAAAAAACATCTTGAGTTTCAACACAATGATGATGAAACTACCTCTAAATGTGATAGAATACATCATTGTTCATGAATTGGCACACATCAGACACAAACATCATCAAAAAGATTTTTGGCAACTTGTTGAAAACTATTTACCTGATTATAGAACACACACCGATGAACTAAAAAACTATACTACCTAAGGAGTCTGTTATCGATTCATTTTACCTAATATTTTTCATGCTGCTCATCCTTTTGGGATCTGTGTTTGTCTATGTCTACTATCTTAAAGAAAAAAAAGAGCAGCTGGATACAATTAAACGAGGGTTTTGCCCTAAATGTCAGCAAAAAAGCATTGAACTCAGCGATCAAAGATCAGGCGGATGCTCGGGACCCAAACTACTCTCTTTTCAGTGCGTAGAATGCGGCTATACCAATAGCTTTGCTGTAGAACACAGTGATAATTGCGGTACGGGCGGCTGTCGCTAACACTGTAATAGTTGTCGCCTAAGCTATTTCATGTTATAACCTTTTTAAAAAGGCACAGCATCATGCATTTTGGCACATCCTCTTTAGATTTCTCAATACTCTCTTACCAGGAAGGTATCAACCCCCCAGTAACCAAACCAAACCCGGCATTTTTAACAGACATAGGTGAAGAAGGCATGCGTGCTTTACTCGATAGATTTTATATGGGTCTATTTGAAAGTCCGATTAAAGAACTATTTCCAAAAGACAAAGAAGTAATGAAAAAAGCTGGGCAGATCTCTGCAGATTTTTTTATACAGATTTGCGGAGGCACCCCTTATTTTAACCAAAACCGTGGTGCACCGCAGATGAGAGGAAGGCATGCCCCCTTTGCTATCACCCCCAACGCAAGACTGCATTGGCTTGTCACTTTTGAGGAAGCTTTGCAGCCCATCATTGAAGAGAGGGTAAGCTCCGAAGAAAACATCCAAAGCTTTTGGAACTACCTCAATGTCTTTTCTCAATGGATGATAAACACTCAAGACTAAAATACGACTAGTCGTATGAGCCTACTGCTGAAGTAGCCGCAGTGGTAACGTAGTGCCTGGAGCTTTGCTCTAAGTGCGTTATATTATGAAAAACATCCAAAGCTTTTGGAACTACCTCAATGTCTTTTCTCAATGGATGATAAACACAAAATAAATATTTTTTCTGTTTTTATTCAAATCGCTTTACACGTCTATGACAATAAGGTTTTGAGCCTTTGCGCTCATAGTAGTTCTGATGATATGCTTCAGCACTATAAAAAGGTGTTGCAGGCATAACCTTGGTGGTTATTTTCAATCCTTTACTTTCCAACACTTTTATCAGGCTTTCTATGGTTTCTCGTTCTTTTTTGCTGCCAACAAAGATAGCAGAAAGATATTGACTACCAATGTCTGGTCCCTGTCCATCTGCTTGAGTAGGGTCGTGTATCTCAAAAAATGTTTTGGCCAATGTCTCATAAGAGACTCTAGAGGGATCATACAGTACCTCAACCGTTTCTAAATGTCCTGTCTCTTTGCGCACTACATCATGATAGGCAGGGTTTTTCATATGCCCGCCCATAAACCCAGAGGTCACTTCTTTGACCCCCTCAATCTTTTCGAGATAATACTCCACACCCCAAAAACATCCGCCTGCAAAATAGGCTTTTTTGAGCATCATATCTGCGTCTTTCTTTTTTTGAAAATTGAGCGAGATTGAGTTGACACAATGACGTACATTTTTTGCAGTCAAGCCCTCATCTTCAAACACATGCCCCATATGAGCACCGCAGTTAGCGCAGGTGATTTCAGTACGGTGGCCATCGGCATCCTTTGTTTCTTTGATAGCGCCAGGGATAGCATCATCAAAACTTGGCCATCCGCAGTGAGAATCAAATTTATCGTCTGACTTGTAAAGTGAAGCATCACAAACTTTACAGGTGTAAACTCCGTCTTCCTTTGCATCTACATACTTACCGGAAAATGCTCTCTCTGTACCTTTGTCGATCAATACATGCTTTTCAAATGTACTTAGATTATCCAATTTTGCTGTCCACGGCTTTAAATCTTCTGCAAGAATAAATGTAATGCCCACAGACAACAATACCCATACTATTTTTTGCATTACCTAACCTTTATTTTTTGACATAATGCGCAAACGGTATGCAATATTGGTATACTAATCCTTAATGATTGCATATTTGCCAGAACCTAAAAAGACAATAGCCAGCGCTGTTAGCATATAGAACATCGGTACTTCCAGTGCCCACGCCCCCTGCCCGTCCAGACTCAATAATGACCCCATCTTTACTAGATAAATAGCCGCCAGCATATTAAATGCAATAACCCCTGCCCAAAATCTGCTTTGCCACCCTAAAATTAAAAATAGAGGTGCAAGTATCTCTCCTGCATATACTCCATAAGCCAGCACTTCTGGTATGCCATGAGACTTCAGTAATCCTTTGATGGGAACAATTCCATGTAAAGCTTTGTCAATACCGTGAAAAAGCATCATGCCGCCAAGCATTAACCGCAATATTAGTTTTCCTATATTCTCTGACATACTAAAATCCTTGTGTTTTAAAGTATCTTATTATAGCAAGTATTTTAAACTCTTATGTTACAATTTCTCCTATTCTTGCTTATTTGGAAAACTATTGGGCAGAGACAAAAAAGGCAAATGCGCCTGTTTGCATTTAGTATAAGGAGCATGCATGATTGAACAAAGCGAAGAAGAATTATATCAGAAGAAGAGAGCTGCTGAAGTCAGCCAGCTAGGTTCTGGACATACTGAGTATAAGTATACCTATACTCCACAAATGCTAGAAACCTTTGAAAATGCACACCCTGAGCAGGATTACTGGGTTACGCTAAATGCTGACGAATTCACCTCCCTATGCCCTAAGACACATCAACCTGACTTTGGCACACTCATCATTAACTATATTCCAAACATAAAGATGGTCGAAAGCAAATCTCTAAAACTGTACCTTTTTAGTTTTATGAATAGTGGAGAGTTCCATGAAGATGTAGTGAATAAGATAGGAAAAGATCTGGTTCGTCTGATGGCGCCCAAATATCTGGAAGTACTCGGGTTGTTTTACCCCCGCGGAAATATCAGCATACACCCCGCTTTTAGCTTCAGTAATGGCGAAACAAAGTACAAAGAAATAGAAAAACACAGATTTATAAACAGAAACATCAACCCCCAACGCATAGGATAAACAATGGACTTTAGAAAAGTGAACGTCAAAGAAGGCACCAAAATAGAATACATGTCTCCAGAATTACTTTTTTTAGCCCAAAGCGGGCAGCCTTACAGAGGTGCACTTTATGTTCACTTTGTAAGCAAAGGGGAAAGTTTCAACCTGCTTGATTTTAAAAAGTATATTACCTCACTTCGAGCAGTCACACTTAATGCTGAAAATATTGCTTATGAAATATTTGAGAAAATCCAAACGAATGTTGATGTAGATGCTCTAGGTATCATTGTTGATCTTACTGCCCGTGGCGGCATACAGCAACGAATTGGTTTTGGCGCAAACTTTGAGCCCACCAAAAAACAAAATATTTTCCAGGTGCACTAACGCGATAAGTCTAATTTTGACATCATAAAAACAATATTGCTAAGAGTCTCTCAAAACATGCTGTGCTAGTAGTTAGATTGGATTGTATAAAAAGTAGTGGCCGGGAGATGGGGATTCGAACCCCAGGAGGTATAACCCTCACCGGTTTTCAAGACCGGCACATTCGACCACTCTGACATCTCCCGACATTTTGTAGAAACAGAATTTTATCTAAAAAAAATAAAAATCAGTTTAGCAATGGAGGAGCCACCCGGATTTGAACCGGGGATAGCAGCTTTGCAGGCTGCGGCCTTACCGCTTGGCGATGGCTCCATATATATGAGGTGGTACCCGGAGCCGGACTCGAACCGGCACGGTCGCAATGACCGGGGGATTTTAAGTCCCCTGTGTCTACCATTCCACCACCCGGGCATTTTGGTACCATTCATACATGTAAAATTTTAAAAAAGTCCCTAAACATCTATAAAAGCGAACATGTTGCAATACAACAGCTTTGGTGAGATGAGTTAAAAAGTGTTTACTTCTTTTTAAGGAGATAACATTATGGAGCGGGCGAAGGGAATCGAACCCTCTACCCCAACCTTGGCAAGGTTATGCTCTACCGATGAGCTACGCCCGCAAATCCACACCACTTTTAAAGTTTCGTTTAAAATTGGAATGCGATTATAGCCAAAAAAGTTTTTAATGTAAAGAGAAAGTGATGCATTTATCTATAAAATCTATTTTCTTAGCATTTTTTGAATATGAAAGTGCTATAATCCATTAAAATACATATAAAGGCTTTCCTATGAGAAGTGACGAAATAAAACAGGGGTTCAGCAGAGCCCCACACAGAAGTCTACTACGTGCAACAGGTGTAAAAGATGAAGATTTTGAAAAACCGTTCATCGGTGTAGCCAACTCGTTTATAGAAATTATCCCTGGGCATTTTTTCCTTAATAAAGTAGCCGAAATCATCAAAGAAGAAATACGTGCAAATGGCTGTGTGCCTTTTGAATTTAATACCATTGGTGTAGATGACGGTATTGCAATGGGTCATGATGGTATGCTTTACTCTCTTCCTAGTCGTGAAATCATTGCCAATTCCATAGAGACTGTCATGAATGCCCACAAGCTTGATGCAATGATAGCCATCCCCAACTGCGATAAGATTGTTCCGGGGATGATCATGGGTGCATTACGCGTGGATGTACCTACTGTTTTTGTCTCCGGGGGGCCTATGGAAAAAGGATATACCAAAGATGGCACCCCTATAGATCTTTCTACGGCATTTGAAGCGGTAGGAAAACATGAGGCAGGTCAAATCACTGATGAAGAACTTCTTGATATCGAGTGCAATGCCTGCCCAAGTGGAGGATCGTGTTCAGGGATGTTTACAGCAAACTCTATGAATACACTCATGGAAGCAATGGGCATAGCGTTACCGGGGAATGGTACCATCCTTGCATTGACACCAGAGAGAACTGTACTTTATAAGCAAGCGGCTAAACGCATCTGCGAGATAGCAAAGTCTGATGCTGCTACACGCGAAAAGTACCGTATCAGAAACATCCTAAATGAAAATGCTGTACGTAACGCTTTTGCAGTAGATATGGCAATGGGCGGATCTTCAAATACAGTACTTCATATGCTTGCCATCGCGAGAGAAGCAGAGGTTGATTTCAATCTTGAAGACATCAATGCCATCTCCAAGCGTGTTTCTCACATTGCCAAGATCTCTCCATCACTCTCAACAGTACACATGGAAGACATCAATAAAGCGGGTGGGGTAAATGCAGTCATGCATGAAATGATGAAACGCGGTGATAACATCTTGCTTGACAACCTCGGCGTCACGGGTGAAACACTTTATGAAAAAGTAAAAGATGCAGAGATTTTGGACACGAATATCATTCACACCATTGACAACCCCTACTCTGAAGTAGGTGGTCTTGCTATTCTTTATGGCAATCTTGCAGAGCAGGGAGCGGTTATCAAAACCGCCGGGATTACTGGAGACAGGGTTTTCACCGGGACAGCTGTATGTTTTAACTCTCAGGATGAATGCATAAAGGGTATTCTCGCAGGTGAAGTAGCAGCAGGTAATGTTGTGGTTATCCGCTACGAAGGCCCTCGCGGCGGCCCGGGCATGCAAGAAATGCTTAGTCCTACAAGCCTTATTATGGGCATGGGTCTTGGGGACAAAGTAGCCCTTATTACAGACGGTAGATTTTCCGGAGCGACAAGGGGTGCCAGCATAGGGCATGTGAGTCCTGAAGCTGCGGAAGGCGGGCTCATAGGTCTGCTTGAAGACGGTGATGAGATACACATAGATGTAGATGAATATATCTTACGTGCGAACCTCAGCGATGAGGTCATTGCTGCAAGAAGAGCAAATTTCAAGCCTCTTGTGAAGCCGTTAAAAAGTAAATGGTTAAGACAATATAGAGCGCTGGTAACAAATGCGAGTTCAGGAGCTGTGCTAGAGGCTGAATAAGTCTTCAGCTCTTTGTTTTAAAATGGAGTCTCATTCAGGGAGGCTTCTTAGTAATTTTATGGGGCCAGTATTTTACGATTCCAATCTTCTCGCGCCAGTAAAACGTTTACTATAAAACGGTGCATTCAAACTCGTTACAATCACTTTTTTCTTTGCTGAACTGGCGTGTATAAATTTATTATCCCCAATATAAATACCTACATGGTTTACGTAACCCTTGCGACTTTTAGATGTATCAAAGAAAACAAGGTCACCCTTTTGAAGATTCTCTCTTTTGACACGTTTTCCCGTCTTTGACTGTGCGATGGCTCTTCTTGGCAACTTGATTCCATTCTGCTTATAAACATATGTGGTTAAACCCGAACAATCAAAAGTATTCCTGCCGCCAGTTGCACCCCAAACATACTTATTGCCTAATTTCTTTTTTGCCAAAGACGTGATTCTTACACACTTTTCTGCCTCAAGGGATTTTTCGGCTTCAGCTAACTTAACTGATTTATCTTTTCCTTCACCAAAAAGAATATCACCTATACTGCGCTTGTTGCTTTTCTTGACTTTATTTTTATCTAAAGTAATTGTCGCTAGCTTAGCAATTGATGCTGCCAGTTTTTTATTTGAGGCTGCTTCTTTTGCTTGTGAGAGTTTAATTTTTTGCTTATTTTGAGGTGCTTCTGCTATTGTGCTTTTTACTGTATTGTTTTGAGGTACCTTTAGAATACGGCCAAGCTTTAGCGTCTGCGAACCGGTCATCTCATTGGCTTTTTTTATTTCTGCTACTGTGGTATTATTTTTTTGCGCTATTTGAGAAAGAGAATCGCCATTTTTAATTTTATACTTTGCTAGACTTGAAGATGTTTTACTGGAAGATGTTTTACTGGAAGCATATGTTTTTGTAGGTATTTTCAATACTCTCCCCAGCTTAAGCGTTTCGCCTTCTTTCATGCTGTTGGCTTGTCTTATTTGTGCTATTGTTGTATTATTTTTTTGCGCTATTTGAGAAAGAGAATCGCCTTTTTTAATTTGGTACTTTACTGGGATGGAAGTTGTTTGATTGGAGGTTGTTTGATTGGAAGCGTATGTTTTCGTAGGTATTTTCAATACTCTTCCCAGTTTAAGCGTTTCGCCTTCTTTCATGCTGTTGGCTTGTCTTATTTGTGCTATTGTTGTATTATTTTTTTGTGCTATTTGAGAAAGAGAGTCTCCGCTCTTAATCTTGTGGTTGAGTGTTTTTGTTACCGCGTGTGCTGCCACCGTGCTGAGAGACAAGGTAAGTAATAAGGTATAGAGTTTCTTCAAAAGTGCTCCTTGGGCAAAAGTCATGGAAATAGTATCAATCATATTCCATATTAAAAATTATTCGTCCGTTATTGTAACTGTATATAATTAATCAAAAATAAACATATTTTTAAATTTGTCTTAATATTAATTATTTTGTAATTGCTTCACTATGTGATCTGCTACCCTGAATGCATTAGCATAAATAGTCCATGTGTAAGCTACGGAGCCCCCCGTAGGCATAAAACTTGCGTCTGCGACATACAGGTTTTTTACATCATGTGCTCGACAATATTTGTTTAATACTGATATCTTAGGGTTGTCACCAAAACGACACCCTCCGGCTACAAGGTTTTGAGGAGGTGCAGAAGAAACAGCTGAGTAGATATTTCTAGCTCCCATCTCTTCGAGAATTTTCTCACATTTTTTGGCAATATAGTTTCCTACTTTGACATCTTTTGGATGCCCTTCTATGCGTAATTTACCTACAGGCATGCCATATTTGTCTTTATGTACGGGATCTAAAGAGACAAAACAGTCATCATTAGGAAGCCAATCATTAAAGATTTCAAATCGTATACTTTTTTGTTCTGTAAAACGCTTCACCACACGTTCCCCCAATTCTCTGCCCCACACAAGCCTCCCCTCTTCTTCGTTATTTTTCCTGGCTCTTGTGATAATATTTTGATGCTCAAACATAAATTCTACAGAGCCCCCTTTAAACTTACCATCCCACCAATCATCTATAAAGTACCAATCCAATACAGAACGGTTTACAAAAAGACCTCTTGTCATCAAATCTTCAAATCTTATCTCTTTTAGACCTTCTTTATGCAGTTCACCCTGTCCCGAACCTCCCCCAGAGAAAAGTAAGTTCTTGCCCAGTTCTCCACTGCTGTTTGCTAATCCGGCAGGATGATGGGTATTGGCTGAGTTAAGTAAAAGCCTTGCACTCTCATGTGCCTGTGCTGCGAGCACAAATATTTTGCCTTTAATGTGTTTTTCTTTACCCGTGATAGTGTCAACCACTACAGCATAACTTACTTCCTCTTTGTTGTCCGTATGCAAAGACTTTACATGGGTATTGGTCATTAAGGTAAGGTTTCCTGTAGCAAGTGCGGGCTTAATCAGTGCTTCACGTGAACTACCTTTTGCTCCTGAGCTGCAGCCGTAACTTCCGCAAAAATTTGAGTAATAGCAGGCATCACGTCCCGGCTTGTTTCTGGAAAGTACCGCACGTGGGGTCACAAGAGGCACAAGGTTGAGTGCCCTACAGCTTTTATCAAGAAGTTTTACCACGGCATTTTCTTTCGTGGGCACTTGTGTAAAGTTTAGGGTACTTCGCCATGGCTCATACTTGTGTTTTTCATAATGTCCAGAGATGCCCACCAGTTCTTCTGCCAAAGTATAGTAAGGCTCCAGTTCATCGTAGCTAATAGGCCAGTCCACTACGTTAGCGCCCTCGATGTCTCCATACTTACTTTTAAGCCTAAAGTCATCAGGATGCAAACGATGCAACATACCCGACATAAAATTTGATGATCCCCCCACGATGTTTCCGTTCCAAAAACTCCAGCCTGACTCATGGGTCGGTGTGGCTACCCACTCCCCGTCTACTTTTTCCTCTATAGTATGATACTCATCCAATAAGCTCGGTGTAGTTAAATCTCGTCTACAGTAAGCCAGTTCATCTTTGGAAAACTCTTCGCGACTCATTAGGCGACCTTTCTCCAATACTGCAACCTTGTACCCTGCTTTACATAAAGTATAGGCAACAGCACCTCCACTGGCCCCTGAACCAACTATCACTACATCGTACATATTCATGACTCCATATATCTTGTTTTGGGCCCAGGATGCCCTCCATGGACATGTAGAGACTCCCAGCCTCTCTCTTTCACATTAGACCCATAAATGGGGTCTGAAAACAATCCCTCCATTGTCAATGTCATCATATGAGACAACCAAGAACTGCCATAATTTGTTTTTTCATATTCTCGCAATGCTTTTTCTTTTTCTTTCTCGGGCAATATGCTAAAACGCACTTTCTCTCTTATTTCGAGTTCTTTGGCTCCTTCGAGCACAAATACCCTTATGTCTTTATCAAAACTTTTATGAGACATCGTTTCAAACAAAAACTGTATTGCATTCATCGATTTGGCTGAGGGGAGTTTACTTTTCTCTGGAAACATGTGCTCCTGCACGACTGAAAGTGTGGATTCTACCTTCTTAAAGGCCTTTTCAAAATCACTAATCTCTCTTGCTTGGGCATACGTACAAAGCCCAAATACTGAACCAAGGATTAGGAATTTTCTTCTTTTCATTATGGTATCTTTCGTTGATTTTTTAGTAAGCATAATTATACTCTGTGTACTTTAGGTGCAATATTCTACACATCTCTTAAATAATACAGACTTTATATTCAAAGTGTGAAAAAATAGCTCGAGTGGGCCGGCATATATTGCCGCAGCTACACGCGAAGTACACATATTCCATATTATACTCGCGTTGCATCAATAACTAGATTGAGGAGTTAAAAATGTTAAAAACTATATATCCGATCACCAAAAATATATTAAGCCATGGACAAAGTATTTCTTTGCTCTTTGCGCGCCTTGTTGTTGCCTATGGTTTTTATAATCCTGCAATGCAGAAATGGTCAGATATTTCCAGTGTCGCTAACTGGTTTGGATCAATGGGCATCCCCTTTCCTGCTTTAAGCGCCTATGTAGTTGCAAGTACCGAACTGTTGGGTGTTGCACTCTTGGCGCTGGGACTTTTTACAAGACTCATTTCATTGCCGCTTATAGTTATCATGGTTGTTGCTGTTGCTACAGTGCATTTAACACATGGTTTTTCAGCAGGAGACAATGGATTTGAAATCCCTCTATACTACATACTATTTTTAGTGCTATTTGCTTCATTTGGAGCTGGAAAATTTAGCTTAGACCACCTTCTTTTTGGTGAAGAACAATAACACAAAGGACAAAATGATGAAAAAAATACTCATTGTACTTGGAGTAATTACGCTCTCTTTTACATTTTCTTTGGCAGATGGCAAATGTGGATAATTTACTCACAGCACTTCTTATTTAAACTCCCATACCTCAAGATACGGGAGTTTTATCTTTCTCTTATAAATGATTGTATAATGTAACTACTGAACCCAAAAGGATACCTATGCGACATCTACTAATTATTCTTATATTATTACTTTCTTTTACAGGCTGTGAGGACAAGGAACAGCTGGCCAAAGAGCAGGCTAACCATGATGCCAAAATAGCACAACAGGCAAGGGCGGAACTACTTGCAGAACTGGAAGCAGAAAAAGATGCTAAAGAAAAAGAAAATACAAGACTTAATGATATGGGTATCCGAATGGATGATGGCACTATCACAATAGATACAAATAAAACAAAAGAATTTATTGAGGATCTGAACACAAAGATGACAACACAAATAAAAAAATTCAGCGAGGACATGAAAAAAGGAATTATTGATGCAGAAGAATCCGGAATTGAAATCAATGAAAAACATATTTATGTAGACCTCAATAAAACACAGAATTTATTTGAAGACTGGGCTCAAAAAATACAAATTCTTGTAGAAGAATTTGGCACTGCCGCAGAAAGTGCAGATACAAACAATACAAACAAAGGAATATAATGCAACAAATAGATATGAATTCAGATGAGTTTCAAGCACAACTGGAAAAAACATGGAATTTCGTAGAAAAAGTAAATAAGCAATTTGGTTGGGTTCAAAATCCAAATGATGAAGTCAATGAAGGTGTAGCCATGGGGCTAGCGCGAAATAAGCTCATTTATGGAAAACAGTTCTGCCCATGTTTTATGGTTATAGGAGAAACGAAAGAAGAACAAAAAGCGGCTGACAACCGTATCTGTCCATGCAAGCCCGCCATAGAAAAAGAGATACCTGAAGACGGACTCTGTCATTGTGGTATCTTTTGCACGCCAGAGTATGTAGCCGCACAAGCGCAACATAACACTATAGAAGAAGTTGTACATGAACACTCACGCGGCCTTAGCAAAGAAGAAGCAAAAATGCTTCTCAAAGAAGAACAGCTCGACGGAGATGAACTCGAGGCTCTTATTGAAGCAAAAAATCTTGGTATGGTACACTTTACGCTTGTGGACACAAGAGAATTTATGGAGTTCCAAATGAATCATATCGTTGGAACAGACAAACTTGTGCCCACCTCTCAATTCTACGCAAAAGCAGAGGAAGAATTGGCAGGACTCAAAGCAGAACCCATCATTGTCTACTGCCACTCGGGAAGCCGAAGCTATCAGGTGCAGCATGCCATGAAAGGCTTAGGTTTTGAGCATGTCTGCAATCTACGACCAGGCATCATTGGCTTTTACGGAGAGACGCAAAAAGGGTGACTCAAACCAAACATACATTAATAAAATTAGGGGAAATAATTAAAAGGGGTTGAGGAGTGAAAACTCCTCAATAAATAGTCCTAGAACTAAATACCGACTCTTTGTTTCTACAAATTATTTAGCAAGTGCTGCTTTAGAAGCATCGGCTACTTTTGCAAAATTTTCAGGTGCATTCATTGCCATATCAGCAAGAATTTTTCTGTCAAGTTCAATATTCGCAAGTTTAAGACCATGCATAAATGTTGAATAGTTCATATCGTTCAATCTTGTCGCTGCATTGATACGAATAATCCACAGTCTTCTGAAATCTCTTTTTTTCTGTCTTCTATCTCTGTAAGCATATACTAATGAACGTTCGAGTTGCTCTTTCGCTTTTCTGAAGTGTTTTCTTCTACCGCTGTAGAACCCTCTAGCTTGTTTTAATAATTTTCTGTGTCTTCTAGCTCTTACGACACCTGTTTTTACTCTCATGGTTATCCTTTACCTTGTACTTGTACTATGCTAAAGCTTGATCAAATGCGACTAGCTGCATGAGTCGACTGCTGAAGTCATGTTATAGTAGGTGCCAAACATTATCTCTGTTTGAACTTGCCCCTTATCGGGGGAATTTATCTAAATCAAAAGGTGATTAGCAGATCATCTCTTTAATCTTTTTAGCATCTGCGCCATCAACATATTTAGGACTTTTCATACTTCTATGGTGACCGCCGTCAACCTTGGAAAGAATGTGGCTTCTAAATGCCGTTCCTCTTTTGATCTTGCCGCTTTTTTTAATCTTAAAACGCTTAACAGCGCCTTTTACACTTTTCATTTTTGGCATATGCTTACTCCCTTTATTTATTATAGAATACTTTTAGAACAAAATCCAAAAAGCCTACGTTGCCTATGAATCCGTTAAAAAAGGTTCATATGGCTACATATTTTCTATGTATTTTCTACTACAGCCAAGTAGTAGAAAATGGGACGATATTATACCTAAATTAACTAAAAGATTTCTAAAGCAGAAGAAATTCGTTTTATTTCTTAAGTGGAGTTACGTACATATTGATATAACGTCCTTCTTGCTGTGCTTTACTTTCCAGATTTCCCACATCTTCCAACATAGGCCAGACACGATTGAGGACATCAATACCCCATTCAGGATTTGCCATTTCACGTCCTCTCAGGAATACACGCAACTTAACGTGTTTGCCTTGCTCTAAGAACTCTCTAGCATGTTTTACTTTGTAGTTAATGTCGTTTTCGGCGATTTTACAAGAAAATTTTACTTCTTTTACTTCTATAATCTTTTGGTTCTTCTTGGCTTCTTTTTTCTTTTTTTCAAGTTCATATTTGTATTTGCTGTAATCCATAATCTTAGCAACAGGAGGCTTGGCGTCTGGAGACATAAGCACAAGGTCTAAACCTTTCTCTTCTGCGATTTGCATCGCTTCATCTTTAGAGAGGATGCCAAACTGTTCACCATCATCACCGAGAACTCTTAGTTCATTGATTCTGATATCATCGTTCATGATGGTATCGTCAGCTTTTTTTCTGCCTCTATTTTTATCGTGTTGTTTACTCAAATTTTACCTTCTTGAAGTTGTTGTGTTAATTTTACCATAAATTCGTCTTGTGTAAGATTATACTGTTCTTTGGCTCTTCTGTCACGAATTGCGACTGTTTTATTTGCCACTTCTTCGTCACCAATAATAACTACATAAGGCACACGCTGCTTTTCTGCGTTACGTACGCGTTTATTGAGCGAATCATTCTTATCATAGACATCTGCATCAATGTCCTTATAAAGCAGCTCAGCCTTAAGTTTATTTGCATAGGCAACATGTGACTCTGCTATCGGGACAAAAATGACTTGTACCGGAGCCAAGAAAAAAGGAAACTCTCCCGCATAGTGTTCAGTCAAGATAGCAATGAAACGTTCAAACGAACCCAAAATGGCTCTGTGTATCATTACCGGACTGTGGCGCTCGTTGTCTTCGCCTACATACTCTGCATTAAAACGCTCAGGGAGGTTAAAATCTACCTGCACTGTACCACACTGCCATTTTCGCCCAAGCGCATCGGTGATCTTCACATCGATCTTAGGACCATAAAATGCTCCACCGCCCTCATCTATATCAAAAGGCAGGTTGTTTTCGGTCAATGCATCTTTGATGCCCTGTGTTGCAAGCTCCCATACGGCATCATCACCGATGGCTTTTTCGGGTTTGGTTGCCACTTCCATCGTATAGTTAAAGTTAAAAAGCTTCATCACTGAATCGACAAACTCAACGACTTCAAGAATAACAGACTTTATCTGGTCCGGCGTACAAAAAATATGTGCATCATCCTGTGCAAATTCTCGCACTCTGAGTAAACCGTGCAATACACCTGACTTTTCATGTCTATGCACCGTTCCATACTCATAATAACGCAAAGGCAGGTCCCTGTATGACTTTCCGGAATGTTTAAAGATTTGGATATGCCCTATACAGTTCATTGGCTTAAGCCCATATTCTTGTCCGTCTATTTCGGTTAAGTACATATTTTCACCATAACAGGCAAAGTGTCCTGAAGTATGCCACATTTGCGACTTGAGTATCTCAGGTCCGCGAACCGGCTCATACCCTCTCGTACGGTGTGCTTTATGCAAGATAGCTTCGAGCTTATTTCTCAGTCTAGCACCTTTTGGGAGCCAAAAAGGAAGTCCTGCTCCTGCTTCTTCATTAAACATGAAGAGTTCCATTTCGTTACCTATTTTACGATGGTCACGCTTTTTGGCTTCTTCCAGCATGAGCATATGCTCATTTAATGCTTCTTTGTCCGCAAAGGCGATTCCGTAAATACGTGTAAGCATTTCGGCATTTTCATCGCCGCCAAGATAGGCTCCTGCCACACGTGTCAACTTAAAGTTGTGCAAAAAACGAAGTGCCGGCACATGGGGTCCGCGACACAAGTCTTCAAATTCACCTTGCTTATAGACAGACAAGACGTCATCCGTGATGCGGGACATGACTTTTTGTTTTAAGTCATCATTTGCAAATTTTTCCAAGGCTTCTGACTTGCTTATCTCGTACTTTTCTATCTTGTACTTTTTCTTGATGAGATCTTTCATCTTTTTTTCGATGGTTTTTAGGTCATCTTCACCTATCTTCTCATCTACTCTGAAATCATAATAAAAGCCTTCATCTACCACCGGACCAACAAAAAACTGTGAGTTTGGATAAAGTTCCGTGATTGCTTGTGCCATAAGGTGTGCGGTGGAGTGACGGATTATCTCTAAAGCCGCGTCAGAGTTGTCGTACTCTACGGGTGTTGCTGTACAACTATCCCCTGCGCTCTGTGTATCTATGATATTGCCCTGGTCATCGATGTAACCGATAAGATTTTCGCTCAAATTAGCCCTTTGTGTTATCGCTGCCTACGCTGCAACGTTAAAAATGGGATTATTATAACTAAAAGTTGGATAGAAAATAATTAATATCGCCAATTCTAACAACAAGTGCCATTTTCTGGGAAGTACTTCTCGATGGTTATTTAAATATGCGCCAATAGAGTATGATTTAGACAGGGGGGAAATATTTGAGGTGCTGTTTCATATGGTGCCCGATACAAGATTCGAACTTGTGGCCACCTCCATGTCATGGAGGCACTCTACCGCTGAGTTAATCGAGCAATTGTTTTGTCGCATAAGTACCATGAGACAGAAGTGCTTCTGCGGTCATTTACATTTTGCTGGCTGAAATTGTAGCCAAGAAATACTTAAAAGTGAGACGGCCTAGTCCTTGCAAACCCATGCACTCTCTCTACATAGGGTATCAAGATATCCGCTTGCTTCACTTTGTCCTGCAGCCAATGCTTTTTTTAAATTTTCATACGCTTTCATTTTGTCATGGGTGACACCATCTCCCCATGCATACAATACAGCCACATTGACTTGGGCAGAACTGTCGCCCATACTTGCTGCTTTCTGGAACAGTTCCAATGCTTTTTTCTGGTCCTTCTCTACGCCTTTTCCTTCCATGTAAAAAGAAGCAAGGTTGTTGTGTGCCTGCATCACACCGGACTCTACAGCTTTTTCATACCAGTATTTGGCTTTTTCATAAGCATGCACATCATTTTGTGCTGCAACATGGTACATTTGTGCCAAATTGTACTGTGCAGGACCATTTCCCTGGCTTGCTGCCTTTTCATACCACTTTTGCGCCTTGACCAAATCTTTGGTGGCTCCTTTGCCATTGGCATAGATAAGCCCGACATTGTACTGCGCTTTTGCGTCGCCCTCTTTGGCCAATGCATCAAAAGCATTAAGTGCTTTAGCATAATCGCCCTTGGTATAGTCTTCTACTGCCTGATCAAAGTCATTGGCAAAAAGACTCACTGCCACAGCCATAAAAAGAATGATAAATTTCATATATAACCTTTTTAAATAATTGATATATTATAGCAGGACATCGGCAACAAAAGTTTTGCTCACCTTGCCGCCAAACCTATAGACACCTTCTTCGTAGCTCACATAGAGTTCATCTCCGCTTTTAGGCTGCACTTTAATCCTATCTACAATTTTTCCCTCTTTGTGGTTGCGAATAAAACATGCCACCATACCTGTACCACACGCCAACGTTTCATCTTCTACTCCACGCTCATAAGTGCGTACGTACAGAGTATCATCCTGCACTTTACAAATGTTTACATTGGCATTGTATTTTTGACGCAAGGCTCTTGCCTGATCAGTGTCGAAAACATCAATATTGTCACGTACAGCCACAAGATGGGGCACTCCTGAATTGATAAGCCACCACTTTTCTCCATACTCTTCTATGTCGTCTCTGATGATTTTAGGAGGAACCATATCGCTTACCACATAAAGTCCGTTAATGGTGGCACGAATCACCCCTGCTCCGGTCAAAAATTCTGCTTTATTGTCTTTGCTAATACCCTTTTCATGTGCAAAATGGGCTACGGCTCTACTTCCATTTCCGCACATATCCGCACGAGAGCCGTCTGAATTATAGAATTCCCATTCAAAGTCATACTCAGGATGAGGCAGCACCACAATCAAACCGTCTGCGCCCACACCATTTTGCCTGTGGCACAGTTTTTGTGCCAATGCCGACCTGTCTTCTTTTTCTTGTGCCAGCAGTAATACAAAATCATTGCCGTTGGCTGAATACTTAGTTACAGTCATTGAGTATCTCCTCTTTTACGCGTTCGCATTCTTTTTGCAATTGTGCAAGTGTACCACTATTATCTATAACATAACTTGCCTGTTTGCGCTTTTCTTCTATAGGTATTTGAGACTGTATACGAGCAAGTGCTTCTTCTTCGCTGTATCTCTCTCGAGACATAAGGCGTTTCATCTGTTGCTCTTTGTTCGCATAAATGACCAAAGATTTTACTATAGGATAACGCTTCGTTTCAAAAAAAAGTGGGATATCTATAAAATAGGGTTTTTGCCATATATCTTCTTCTTCGGATAGTCGTTCTATCTCCTTGTAGATAAGAGGATGAAGTAATTCTTCAAGTTTTTTACGTTTACTGCTGTCTGCAAATACCTCAGTACCCAAAGCTTTTCTGTCCACTTTAGATTGTGAAACAAACTCTGAGCCAAAAATATCAGCAATAGCTTGACTTTGTTCATCAAGTACTTGATGGGCTATTTTGTCCGCATCTATCGCATGAAACCCAAAGGCAGCAAATTTGGATGCTACTGAGCTTTTTCCCGTAGCAATACCTCCGGTGAGTGCTATAGCATATTTAAAAGCCATTACCACTTTCTGTAGGAGAGAAGCTGCATTTTGTCATAGTCATAAATGTCATTTCTAAACTGCACTACCCCATCATAATCTACATACGAAGTCAAATAAATGACATCAATGGGAACTCTGTTTGGCAGATTCAAATAAGCATTCTTCTTGCCTTCAAGCTGCTTTTCTGCTTTTTCCATATCGACCGTTTCGTTAAATGTAGAGAATGTTTCCATCAACTCTTTTGGCTTGGACAAACGGATGCAGCCATGACTAAAAGCGCGTACATTTCGGTCAAACAGATGTTTAGTGGGTGTATCGTGCATGTAGACCGCAAACTTGTTTGGAAATAAAAATTTCAGTCTTCCCAGCGCGTTGCCATTACCCGGCACCTGGGCAAAACGATAGGGCATTGACTTACTGTAAAGGTATTGGCCCCAGTCTACAGAGCTGGCACTTATTTTTTCTGCGTCCTCTCCCCAGCCGTTGTGTATCTCTATGCCTTCTTTTTTCATAGCATTCGAATTTCTGAGTAATTTTGGAATCATCTCTTTTTGTATAATGCTCTTAGGTACATTCCAATAAGGGTTGAGTACGATTGTCTGCACACGATTGGAAAAGATGGGTGTAGGGTTCTTTTTTGTTCCCGTAATCACTTTCATCTCCTGACGCAATGCTTTATCTTCTTCAAAAAAGAGTGTGAATGCAGGTATATTTATCATAATATGTCGTTTTTCATTGCGCTCATTGAGCCACTTGATACGATCCAGATTTAAACGCATCTGCTCAATACGCTCTTTCACAGGAACATTGAGTGCAGCGATGGTCTCTGGTCCCATCACCCCTTTGTCAACCAGGCCGTGTCGTTTTTGAAAATGCATCACCGCATCTTTTAAACAGGTGTCATATACCTTTCCTTCTTCTTCGCTACATGTCGTGTAGTCTTCTGTGATACGAAGTCTTTCTCGCAAAGAGGGAATAATATCATAGGAATTTCCAGCATTTAGTGTTTCTTTGATTGGAAGAGATTCCCATCCGCCATTTTTTTCTATCTCTATATATTTGATAAGCGCTTCACGGAGCTGTTTGTATCCGTATCCCTGAGGCTCGGCTTGCTTGAACATCTTTTTCAAACCTCCACCCATTACTGCACCCTCCAAAAGTGAAACCGCGCCGAACTTGGGCTTATAGGTTACCCACGCTGCCGCGATCTCTTCCACTTTCAAATTATGGATCCTATCCTGAAAGGCGCCCCAGTTAATGCTTCCATACAAAGTATAATCAGCATATCCGCTATAGAGCTGAGACATTTTAAATTCGAGGTCGACCTTTTGAGCCACCGTGCTCGCGTCCGTATAGATCTCTGCAGCTTTTTCTTCCAAGCGCAGAGCATCCTGATAAAGTTTTGAGCTGCTCTGCAAGGTTTTGTCTTCTTTTATTTGTGAAAAAAGCTCTATGCCTAATGAAGAAAGAGACTCTTCATCTATCCATACAGGTACAAAGAGAAGCTCTGTATATAATTGTCTTAAAAAACTGTTTTTAGGCTGTATCTGCAATGAATCCATCATCACGGTAGAGGCTTCTTCATTAAATTCTACATTTGCATTTGCGCCCTGCGTGAACATGAGCACTGAAATGAGCCCGATTCCTATACATAGATGTCTTGCGCGATGTTTAATACTTATCATTCTTTTCCATTTTGTGTTTTAGTGGGTGATTATATCAAAAAAAATTATCAATATAGCCTTGGCCCGCGAAGAAGACAAGGCAGATTCATCTTCAAGCATACCAAAGCTTCTATTGCTTGGCTATTTGTATCACTTCTATTTTTCTAGCCTCATCTGCGCGCAAAGCTATAAGGGTTGAACCTACTTCTATCTCCATCGTCTGTTTGGCAATAGAGCAGCCCTTGATCCACAGTATTTCACCCCGCATTACACCAAAAGAGGTCAACCTGTCCTTTAGTGCCTTGTCTGCATGTATCTTAACAATCTCTGCCTTGTCGCCTTTTCGTAAATCACTCAAAACCATATTATATTCCTACTATGAGTAGCGTCACTCTGTACACTATAAAACTGAGTATCCACGCAGTGGCAGATGTCATTGCAAATAAATATACCAAATATTTCCATCCACCGGCCTCTTTGGCAAATACCATGGAAGCAGCCAAGCAAGGCAGGTAGATCATAACAAACACGATAAATGCAATAGCTGATGCAAAGGGTATATTGGCTTTTATCTGTGCGATAAGTCCTTCGTTGCCTTCATCCACCTTGTCTCCAAGCGCATAAAGCACCCCCAAAGTAGAAACAACCACTTCTTTTGCCGCAAGCCCAGCTTCAAGTGCTACCGCCATACGCCAGTCAAACCCAAGCGGTGCAAAGAATGGTTCCGAAGCATGCCCTATTTTTCCCAAATAACTTTGTTCAAGCAAAGCAAGTGAAAGCTGATTATGAAGCTGTGTTTTTACTTCGTCGTTGGATGCTTGTTCTATTTTTACTTCATACTCTGTCTCAAGTATTATATTTTTAGGGTAATTACTTGCAAACCATATGAGCACAGAAGCCGCCAAGATAAATGTTCCTGCCTTCTTAAGATAAGACTTTGCCTGCCCGTACACGGTGTGCCAAATGAGCTTAAATGAAGGCATGCGATACTTTGGCATTTCCATTACAAAAGGCTCATCTTCGCCTTTGAAAACAAACATTTTAAGTATTTTTGCCGCGAACAGTCCCAGCATTGCACCTGAGATATAAATAATAAATAAAATGTTTCCCGCCTGTTCTTCTGCAAAGAATGCTCCTGCAAAAAGAACATAAATAGGAAGTCTTGCACCACACGACATAAACCCTATGATAAAAAGTGTAATGAGCCTGTCTTTTTCATTTTTAAGTGTGCGCGCTGCCATATATGCGGGGACCGAACACCCAAATCCCGTGACAAGAGGGATAAAGCTTTTTCCGTGAAGTCCAAATTTATGAAAAAAACCGTCCAGTAGAAAAGCTACACGGCTCATGTAGCCTGTGGTCTCAAGCAAGGCGATACCTACAAATAAAATGATGATATTGGGTAGGAACATCACCACCGCTCCCACCCCTGCGATCATCCCATCTGCGATCAGTGAACCCAACTCACCCTGACCCAGTATAAACTTCACCTGATCACCAAACCATCCAAAGGCCAGATCGATGTAATCCATGGGGACAGAACCCAACTCAAAGGTGAGCTGAAACAATCCCCACATAAAAAACAAAAATAACGGAATACCTAAAAATTTGTTAATAAGGAGGTTGTCTATCTGCTGGGTAAGATTTTTTGCTTTCATGCCTGTCACCGACATCACTTCCATCTTCGCCCCTTTGGCAAAGGCAAAATGTTCATCTGCGAAAATCTCGCTTAAGTCTTTTGTGTTGCTATGCAGATAAAGATGATTGAGGCCTTCTCTAACGATAGGCAACATTTCTATCCAGATAGGCTCATCATGCATTTTTCTATACACATCCACGTTTTCTTGCAACAATCTCACTGCAAGCTGACGGTAAGGAATAGTGCTTTGATACTTTTTTTCTTTCAAGAAATCTACAATCACCCCAATCTCTTCTTCTATCGGATTGCTATAGATTACTTTTGCTCCCGTCTCCTTGGCTGCGTGTACTTTAATAATCGCTGCTTTGAGGGCCTCAATACCTGTTTTTGCCGATGCAGAGGTTTTGATACAGGGTACTCCAAGTATAGCCGAGAGCTGTTTCTCGTCTATTTTTATACCTTCTTTTTGTGCCTCATCATCCATATTGAGTGCTACAATCACTTTTTTGCCTGTCTCAAGAAGTTGTGTCGTGAATAACAGATTTCTTTGGAGGTTTGTTGAGTCGACTACATTGACGATAATATCATACTCATCACTTTGTAAAAAACTTTTGGTTACTTTTTCCTCTATGGTGTAGTCGGTTAAAGAGTAGGCTCCAGGAAGATCAATAATATGGACCTCGTAATCCCTGCAGGCTAGTTTATCGCAGATTTTAAATTCTACCTCTGTTTTGTCTACGGTTACCCCTGAAAAGTTACCCACCTTGAGTCTTGCATTGGAGATGGCATTAATCAGTGAACTTTTCCCTACGTTAGGCTGTCCTGCCAATGCAATGGTTATTTTTTCCACATGGTTTCCTTGGAAAGTGTTTTAATAGATAAATGATAATTGTTATCACTCTTGTCGATTTCGGGCAGTATAGTCTTCCTTTTCTTAAAAAATAATTAGGTTGAGAGTAATTATCAAAAAACTATTAGTCCAAGGATAATAAATACTCCCAAGTGGCCCTCTCCCAACTTTGTTCAATTTTAAATTATACTAAAATTAGTATACAAATGGTAAAATATCTTTATGCATTTTACCGTTGGCTCGCCCTACCTCCTATTTTTATTGTTACTACTACCCTGCTTTTTTTGGTGCAAGCAGTACACTAGGCCCTACTATTTTCCCAAACTTTCGTGGATTACAAGGCAAAGTCCTCTGTTAAATTGGGAGCCTTGGCTCAAAATAGCGCTGTTTGCCCTCATGGTCTTTGCTCTTGCCAAACCTTTTGTCTATGACGCAAGCCTCACTCAACATAAAAAAGGCCGCGATCTGGTCTTGGCTCTGGATGCCAGCGGCTCTATGGCGCAAAGCGGATTTGACAAAGAGGACCGATTTAAAACGAAATATGAAACCACCTTGCTGCTCTCCAGGAATTTCATAGAAAAACGTTTTGATGACAACATGGGTGTTGTCATTTTTGGTACTTTCGCCTACACTGCCTCACCGCTTACTTATGATTTGGAATCCCTCTCTTATCTGCTCGAAATGACCAATGTAGGCTTAGCAGGAGAAAGCACTGCTCTGGGAGATGCTATCATGCAGTCTATACGCACCCTTTCTTACGGAGAAGCCCAAAACAAAGCCATTATTTTACTTACCGACGGCTATCACAATGCAGGGCGCACCTCTCCCAAAGACGCTGTCAACAAAGCCAAAGCACTGGGCATCAAAATTTACACCATAGGCATAGGGAAAAAGTCTGATTATGATGCGGCGCTTCTTGAGACTATCGCCAAAAGCAGTGGGGGAAACAGCTATTCAGCTTCTTCGGCCCAAGCCCTTTCCCAAATATACAAAAAGATAGATGTCTTGGAACCAAGCCCCATACGAAGCGAAAACTATCTTAATCAAAAACTCCTCATTCTTTACCCTCTGGGTGCAGTGTTTATTTTACTGTTGCTCTGGGTACTAAATACAAAAAGGAGTGAGAAATGACACTTCTTTATCCCTACTTTTTATGGCTGCTTCTGCCCTTGCTTTTACTTTTATGGAACAGTTCGCGTAAACTCATAATGTCTGTGCACCTCATCATTCTCATGCTTATTGTACTGGCGCTCAGTCGTCCTGTACAGGAAGAAGCCTTGCAAAAAACAAGTATAGAGGCGAAAGATGTCATCATCGCCCTTGATGTCTCCTACTCTATGCGTGCGTCTGACGTTAGCCCTACTCGCTACGAGTTTGCAAAAGAAACCATCTCTGAATTATTGAAGATAAATCCTTCTGACAATATCATGCTTATTGCCTTTACCAGCAACCCTCTTTTACTCTCGCCGCCTACCACGGACCATAGACTCATCAATGTTGCACTAGAGAGCCTTGATCCTAAATTTATACTCACAAAAGGGACTTCTCTTAAAAAACTTTTCAAAAAAATATTGTCAATAAAAACAGGACATAAAAATCTCATACTCATCACTGACGGAGGAGATGAGGAAGATGTTGAAACGCTCACTAAACTTGTAAGGGAATCCGCTATCAACTTAAGCGTTATAGCCTTGGGCACAATCCAGGGAACAACGATTCAAAACCAAGATGGCTCCCTACTCAAAGATAAAGAGGGAAATCTTGTCATTTCTCGTATCAATCCCATACTTGAGTCTTTAGCCTCTTCTGTTTCGGGTACTTACCTAAGTGCCTCAGGTTCACCGAAGACTACAGCCCAGAAAATAAACGATGCCCTGCAAAAAAGTGCAGATAAAATACAAAGTACGCAAAAGATACAGCACCGCTATAAAGAACTCTACCAGATACCCTTAGCCTTGGCTGTCCTGCTTTTTCTGATGGTACACACCAGGGGCATTAAATACCTTTTCATACTCGCTGCCCTCCTTGGCATACAAGCCCAAGCTTCCATGCTTGACAACTATCGTTTGGGACTTGCCTACAAAAGTTACACAGCGGCCGACTACAACCAAACCCATGCACAGCTAATACAAATTGACAAACGCTCTTTGCAAAGTCAAATGACTTTGGCAAACACTTATTACAAGCAGGGCCTGTACGAAAAGTCCATACAAACTTACAAGCCCATCCGTTCCACTTCTGCCATCATCAAACAAGATCTTTATTATAATATAGCCAATGCCTATGCGCAGCTGGAAGTGTACGATAAAGCCAAAATTTACTATACTAAAGCATTACAGCTGGGCGAAGATGCGGATGCGCTGCATAATCTAAAGATTATTGCACTCCTGGATACCAAAAAAAGTGCCGAGCTTGGTATTTCTCATCCCAAGTCACAAAGTTCCGATTCAAGCAAAAGTGAAAATCAGGAAATAGACAAAGACGAAACAAAAAGCGAAGACGCGCCCAGTTCCGGATCAGGAGGTGGCGAAAAAAGCAGTCAAAAGGAAGAACAGTCAAAAGACAAACTTCTCAGTACTGAAAGTGAAGAACAGCAGCCCCTAGGATCCAAGGTCTATGAACTCATCAATAAAGGATACGTACATGAAACACAGCCCTGGTAAAATGTTCATTTTCTTCCTGGCCGCACTCATACTTCAGGCAGAAGACTTTAGCTATAACTTTTCTCTTGACAAAGAAAATCCCTATGTCAAAGAAGCCGTTATTCTTACGCTTGAACTCAATCAAACCAATCATGATAAAATACTGCTCTTTGACTTTAATCTTAAAGCAAGTGATAACTATAGTTTTCAGAGACTTGATAGCAAACAATCAGACACCTATCATAATATAAGAGTGAGGTATGTTTATCTTATCTACCCTCTGCATTCTGGAGATGTAAATATTACGCTCGATCTTGTAAAAAAAGTGACCAATGATGATAGTCTGGCATACAGCGTTTCAGGAGATAGAGACAACGTCAAGCAACTAGCCACAGTTAACACAACAGTCATTCTGCCCCCCGTAACACTCAAAGTCAAAGCTTTACCCGAAGATACGTTACTCGTAGGTGATTTCAACATCACGCACAGTATCAAAAAACATGAGGCCAAAGCGTATGAGCCTATACCGATTCAAGTAAGCATAGAAGGAAAAGGATATCCGCCTCTTTTAGATACATTCCTTCCCAAAGACGGCAACTTTACACGCTTTACAGAAAAACCCATTGTCAACTCCATAATAAGCATTCAGGGTACGCAAAATACTGTAACCTATCCCATGGCACTTTCACACAGCAAAAGCTTTGAGCTCCCCACCATCGTCATCAAAAGTTTTAATCCCCAGACAGAAAAAAGTTACGGACTCGCTATCCCGGCACAATCTTTCGACATCGCACAGGCAGATGTTGCTACACTCATTGACAACATAGACTCACCCGAAGTCTTAAAAGTCAATTGGTCATGGATTGGCACACTGCTTTCTTATTTTATCATTTTTGCAGCAGGATACCTGAGTGCATTATCGTGGAGATGGAAAAAGAGACCCCCGGCAAAAAAAGGCAGCCCGCTAAAAGTGAAAATACAGAACTGCAAAGATGAAAAAGCGCTGCTGCAAGTGCTTATAGCAACAAACAGTAAACGTTTTACCTCAAGTATAGAAAAACTTGAAACTTCTTTATATGGAAATGGTAAAATTAATTTAAATAAAGTGAAAAAAGAGGCAGAAGAACAAATATGAATGAACAAATAAACAGACTCAAAAAAGAATTACGCAAAACGATTATAGGTCAGGATGTCATGATAGAAGGCTTGCTCATAGGGCTGCTTTGTGATGGGCATATACTAGTCGAGGGCGTACCCGGATTGGCCAAGACTACAACTATCAATGCCCTTTCAAAAGCCATTGGTCTAGATTCAAAACGTATACAGTTCACTCCTGACCTTCTCCCCTCAGACATCATAGGTGCACAGATTTACAATCCGCAGGACCATAGTTTCAGTATTAAAAAAGGCCCTCTGTTTACGCATCTTCTCTTAGCAGATGAGATTAACCGTGCCCCCGCCAAAGTACAGTCTGCCCTGCTTGAGGTGATGCAAGAGAGGCAGGTCACTATCGCTGATGAGACTTTTAAACTTGAAAGTCCTTTTTTGGTCATGGCCACACAAAACCCCATAGAACAAGAGGGTGTCTACGCACTTCCAGAAGCACAGTTAGACAGGTTTATGATGAAGATCATTGTGCAGCACAACAGTGAAGAAGAAGAATTGGAAATCATGCGAAAAGCTGCCAATAAAGATTTTGGCGAAGTTCAGGCTGTACTTAATGTACAAGAACTGCATGCCCTTCAGGAGGAGATGAAAAAAGTACATGTAGATGAAGAACTCGCGCGTTATATGGTGCAGATTATCGTGGCCACAAGAGAACCAGCCAGATTTCAATTAGAGAACCTCGCTGAAAACATTATGTTTGGAGCAAGTCCCAGAGCATCTATAGACCTCTACAAAGCGGCCAAAGCAAAAGCTTTTTTACGGGGGAATGATTTTGTAACTCCAGCAGACATAGGATATGTAGTTCACAATGTACTACGCCACCGTATTGTACTTTCTTATGAGGCCAGAGCCAAGGGTATCAGTACAGATGAGATTATCTCTACTATCATTGAGACTCTGCCGATACCCTAATGAACGCAGCCAAAAATACCCATCAGTGGAAGGCTCTCCAGCTCAAAGCAAAACAGCAGGTCTACACTTTACTCAGCGGGCATAACCTCTCCAAGCTCCATGGTGAGGGATATGACTTTTCTGAGCTGCGCGAGTACCAGATGGGTGATGATATCCGCAAGATAAACTGGACCATCACTGCAAAGCTTGGAAAACCTTATATAAAAGAGTTGCATGCCAGTCGTGAACTTTCAATCGTTGTTTGCGCCTTAATGGATGGAAGTCTCTACTTTGGATCAGGAAATGCCAAACAAAAGAAGCTGGCTGAGGTCGCAACACTTCTAGGCTATGCCGCACAGCAGCACAGTAACCTCTTCACAGGATTAAGCTACACGCAAGAGATGATCCGTACTACACCTCCCACAAAACAGCTATATCATATAGAGCAGTTCTCCAAAAGTCTTTTTGAAACGCCGCTGCTACACACTACTCTTGGCCACCATGCTGCCCTCAAAGATCTTTTCAAAAGGGTTCACAAACCTTCTCTTTTATTTGTGCTTGGTGACTTTCTAGAAGAAGTGGACTTGTCTCTCCTGGCACAAAAACATGAAGTTATTGCTATAATCATTAGAGACAGAGAAGAAGAAATGCCTAAAAAACTTGCTGAGGTAACGCTCTCTTCTCCAAAAGATGGGAAGAAGATGGAGACATACTTTGGTCAAAGAAGCATAGAAAAATATCTTGTAAGGCTAGAGGAGAATGACGAAAAACTGGCTGAACACTTTTCACAGTATGGCATACGTTGCCTAAAGATTTTCACAGAGGATGAGGCAGTGGGTAAATTACTGAGGCTGTTTGCATAGTCTAAAAACGACAAGGGTTGTCGTTTTCTTAACTATATTCATATGAACAATAAATACACGAATATCACAAACAAAATGACATGCAGAAAACCTTCAAGTATATTAGTCTCACCGTCATTGAAATTGACAATACTTACAAGCAAGGTCAAACCAAGCATCACGCCCTGCACTGGCGTAATAGCAAGGTCCAGCTCCATTCCCATATAACGCGTGACAAGTATTACCGCCGGTACGGTTAAAAGGATTGTTGCCAAAGATGCGCCTAAAGCAATGTTGACAACCGTTTGCATCCGATTATCCAATGCTGCACGTACCGCAGTAATAAGTTCGGGTGCCGCAGAGATAACGGCAACTCCAACAGCGCCTATAGATAAAGGGAGCCCATATGTACTCAGCGTATTACCCATAAATACAGCCAAAATTTCAGAAAGTACTCCAATGGCGATAATCGAGATTACGAGATTTACACTATGATACCATCCGTTTATTCCATGGTGCCTAGAGTGGCCATCTACTTCAGAGGTTTCAGTTTCTTGTGGCGAATACTCAAAAAAATACTTGTGTGATGCCACCTGTATGCGCGTAAATGTAATATACAGCAAGAGAAACATCAGCACATTGAACATCATATAGTTATCAATATGTGCAGCATCCATGAAGTGCGGAATCACCATGGCAATGCCTATAGCAACAAGAAGCATAGAAAGATAAGAATTTGATGAATCCACATTGTAGGCCTGCTCTCCATGCTTAATCCCCCCTATGATAGCAGCCAGACCAAGCAGGGCATTGATATCTAGCATGATGGCTGAATAAATAGTATCACGTGCCAAATGTGGATTATGTTCATGTACCATCATAATGGCGATGATGACAATCTCTACCACCACTGCAGATATGGTTAAAATAAGTGTTCCATAAGGCTCACCGAATTTCTCTGCCAACTTCTCTGCATGATGCGCTACAGACATAGCCGAATAGATAATCACAATAAACAAGACAGCAAACCCCACAAGGTTTCCAAGCGTTGTTTGCACTAGAGTATGTTCAAAATAGGTGATGGCAAAATAAGTGAATATCGCAACAAACAAACTGTATTCTCTTGAGAAATCTTTTAGTAATGGCATCATTGTAAAATATCTTTGTAGGTTTTGTTTGCGTTGAGTTTGAGCTTGCCATCCACTTTTCTGAAGCGCTCATCTCCAGATTTGTAAGCTTTTTTTAGTAGTTTTGTTATTTTTTCGCCCTGTTTTTCTGTAGCGATATGCTGATGTTTAAAAAACTTCTTCACACCTATCCAGTGCTCTTCTTTTGCCTCAGCACTCTCATCTTCTGAGATAACATCTATAATGGATCTCTGGACATTTTTATCTTCCAATTGATGCATATACAATGTACGCATCTCATGAAATGCATCTTTGAGCAAATCTATCTCTCCTCGAAGCGTAGTAGAAATCTGTTTGTTTGATTTTTTTAAGTCTTTGACTGTATTCTTGAGTACAGAAATTGTTTCATCTTTTGCTTTAAGTAATGCCTTGTAATCTTTAACTTCCGTTTTGGATGCAGAAGGAGGCATCTTTATAGTAGGGGTTGTTTTAGTAGCCTCTGCCATGCTTTCTGTGACAACTTTGGGTACTTCCTCTTTGGGCAAAGTGTCAACTACAATGTAAAGTTTTCCTTCTACATTCTTAGTGGCCAGGATGCCCCGCTTGATCTTCGCATAGACTGCTTGTCTTGAGATACCTATCTCCTGTGCATATTCAGCAGGCTTCATCAGTTTTTCCATATTCATCCCTGTTTACAGTTTTGTAAATAATAGCATAAACTCAATGAAAAGCTTACAGAAGTTTTTCTGCGAATACAATAGCGTCTTAAGAAAATCTACTTTTGAGTACCGTCAAGGATAGGAACAAAAAGACATTGTTCTATGGACTCAGAAGTAATGCGTCCATTTTTTTTATAGTATCGAGTGATAATATGATAATTTTCAGCTACTTCTACGGGAGCCAATAGGATGCCCCCTTCGGCCAATTGCTCGAATAATATTTCAGGTATCTCTTTAGCTGTTGCGGAAAATAAAATGCGCTCAAAAGGTGCATACTGTTTCCAACCCCTTTGCCCATCGTCGAAACGTGTAATAATATTGTACATTTCAAGTGCAGAAAAACGATTTTTTGCTTCTTTAAGCAGTTCATCTATGCGCTCTATCGTAAATACACGACGACATATCTTGCTGAGTATCGCTGCTTGATAACCAGACCCACAGCCTACCTCAAGCACAGAGTCTATACCATCAAGTTCTAAATGCTGTGTCATTTTAGCTACCGTTAGAGGAGAAGATATCCATTGGCTTGCAGCCAATGGGAGCGCATCAAGATGATAGGAGAGGTGTTTGAATTGTGCAGGAACAAATGCCTCTCTGTCAACGGCTAAAAATGCCTGTTTGACATACTCTTCCAATATAAAATGTTTTTCTATCTCTTCTACAAGCTTCTCTCGCTGCATCACTTTTATCATAGCCTCAAATACCTTATCCCCAAATAATGGGAAAATTCTATCTAAAATCTAGTTAAAAAGGCTTTTTAGTCTCTCCCAAACCCCTGGCTCCTCTATGCCTTTATCTTCATTGTCCATCTTTTTGTAGCTCTTGCATCCGGACTTGCTTGCATTGTCACAAGCCTTTTTATAATACATTTTTTCTTTTTCTCTATTTTTCTCTACGCCAAATCCACCTCTATAGATGATTGCAACATTGATGCAGGAATCTTTGCTTCCAAGTTCGCAGGCCTTTTCATAATACTCTCTAGCCTTCACATCATCCTGTCTGATTTCCAATCCATCTCTATACATAGTTCCCAGCCCATCACAGGCAGACCATATGCCCCTGCTGCATGATGCTTCAAGATAAGGTTTCGCTGCCTGATAATGCTTATTTTCAAGATAGTTGTTCCCCAAAACATCACAGGCTTTTTCCTTCCCATACTTGCATGCCTTACGAATATACTCCAGTCCCATATCTTTTTTCTCTTGATTTTCAGCATTCTTTCCTGTTGTCAATGCCAACCCTGCTTCATAGCAACTTTGTATGCTCCCTTTATTGCAGGCCTCAATCTGCACCTCAACCTCTGTTGCATACATACAACTAAGCCCTACCAATAATATCCATGCTGATTTCATTCTTATACTCCTCTAGTTCATCACTATGTAGCGACGTATTTTTTTAATTTCCCTGAAGTCTATATTTCCCTCTATCGCTTCAAGTTTATCATTGGCCCTAACTTCCCCCGCAGGAGAGATAATAGCGGAAGATCCTGCCATCTCTTTATCGCTGCTGTTTGAAACAATCACATAACACTGATTCATGACTGCCAATGCGCGTGAAAGTATTTCTAAATGCGTTTTGCGTGGCTTCCCCCACCGTGATGGCACTAAAACTATATCTGCGCCCTCAACCTGCTTCCATAAGTCCTTAAAGCGCAATTCAAAACAGATAAGCAAGGCATACTTGACCCCCTCTATCTCAAAAGGTTTGATTTGTTTTTTTCTGCCTGCGGTAAAATAAAGATCTTCATCTCCAAGCTTAAAGAGCTTGACTTTATTTTGTCTGTGTATAACCTTATGCCTGTGTATAACCACTGCCTGATTTATGAAATCATCACCTTCTTCAAGTATGAGTGTCAACACAAGTATCTGTTCATCTACTTCTTTTTTAAGTGTTCTCAGGGCATTGGCTGAAAATTTCGCAGCCGTTGCCATATGCTCATAATCAAAGGAGGTCAAAAACACTTCAGGCGTAACAATAATCTGTTTTTCCTGATGCTCTTTGAGGTATTGAAGTAAGGTATCCAGATTTTCTTGATACCTTGGGCGGGAAGGCAGCTGGAGCGTTACCGCCTGTAATTGCTTAGGTATTACTAACATTGCTAATCCTAAAAGTCATCTAAATCTAAACTTCCTTTAGAGTAGTTTGTCACATTTCCTTCAAAAAAGTTTGTCTTTTGGTCATTAAACTGAGAGAAGTTGTCTACCCACTTAATGGGATGCTCAACATTATAAAGTTTTTCCATTCCCACAGCATGTAGTCTCTTATCTGCGAGATACTGAATATACTGCTCTATAATTTTATCCGTAAGCCCCAGTATCTGCCCCTGGGTAATATACGCGCCCCATTCAGATTCAAGTTTCACCGCAGATCTGAACATTTCATAGACATCGTCCATAAGTTCTTTGGTAAAAAGTTCCGGTCGCTCTTTTTTGGTGGAGTTGATCATGTTTTGAAAAAGCAGAAGGTGCGTTACCTCATCCCTTTGGATAAACCGTATCATCTGTGCCGTTCCAAGCATTTTGTCTGAGCGTGCCAGGGTATACAAATAAGCAAAACCGCTGTAAAAATAGATACCTTCAAGGATCTGATTGGCAAACATTGCCTTGACAATATTGGTATCTGTAGGATTACTTGAAAGCTCTTCATAAACCTTCGCTATGGCATCATTTTTGGTCTTGAGCATCATGTCTCTTCTCCAAAGCTCATAGATTTCCTTAGAATTTGTCGAGATGCTGTCCACCATGACGGCATAACTCTGAGAGTGTAACGCCTCTTCAAATGCCTGCCTTACCAGGATAAGGTTTATTTCAGGGGCAGTGATAAAAGGATTCAAATTGTCAATGATGTTATTTGTCTGAAGAGAGTCCATAAAAATAAGCTGGGCAAGCACTTTATCATATGCAGACTTCTCTGGATCAGTAAGATGCTTATAGTCATTGACATCTCTTGTCATGTCAACTTCTTTAGGAAACCAAGTGTTATTCAACATCATTTCCCATAGATTGTATGCCCACTGGTATTTGATGTCATTCAATTCAAATATCCCGCTAGGATCCCCTCCAAATATCTTACGTTCACTTGTTTTTTCTTTAGATTCAGGATTGTATATTCTTTTGCGTTCCATCTTTATACCTTGATAAATTTTTCGTGAATTAATAGTAAACATTATACTGATATTCGCTGATTTTTTAGATAGACTAAATTTATGAAGAATATTGAACAAAGCGAAGTAGAAGAACTTCTGCACATTATCCAAGACAAACCTGATCAGCAGATTATACATATCTCTGATGGTTCACATATACTAACCAGAAGCCTAAGTAAATGGTGCAAAAAACATCACAGCCATTATTATTTATATTGTACCAAAGATGTCTTTTATGATAAGTCTGTAACCAAATATGCCAATCAGCCACAAATACATATTGTAAAATTTAACCTTGGCCATCCCATACCTACAATACAGCACATGAAATATGATTATCTAATAGTCACAGTAGATTTTACCGAACAAAATAAAGCAGTATTTTTGGAAAAATGCTACCCTGTTGTTCGAAGAGGAGGAAGTATGATTATACTCATACCAAGCAGTTCATGTACCCAACGTGACGAATGGAGAGATATCCTTACAGAACAATACCATGCCTCAATGAAAGTCATAGATGACCTCTTTGAGCAGTATGACGTAATTGTTTCCAAACGTCTACAGCCCCAGGAAATAGGCAGTTCTTTGTGACTCCAGCAGACCCAAAAAAAAAGGGGGATACGTACCCTTTTATTCATCCCACTCATGTTTATGGCGGATCTTTTCAATTGAGAAATATTCATCCTCTACATCGCCGTCCCTATCTGTATCAAACCAACCGAAGAACTCATCTGTAAACACTTTTTCATAGCCCATTCCTACTAGCATCTCATCAAGCTTTTCATAGTCTGTACCTACTTTTCTACAGTATTCCAACAGTGTTTCACTGTCTTCTTTTTCCACACCGTTTACTTCTAGTGCAAACCTAATTTCCTCAAAGGTCATTTTTTCTCTCTTCTAATTATAAAATCGTATTCACGAAAGAAATTATAATCTATAATTTAAGATTTTGAGCTAAAAAAATACTTAACTCAAATCAAAATGCTTTAACCCAGTATTTCATCTTCTACAGAGACCAAAATATCAGTATCTGGCCTAAGATCTATCTCGGGGTTAATGGTTTGCACGTCCAGTTCTCTTAGTATCAACTTCATTGCCTCAATACGTGCCTTATGTTTATTATTGGAACGGATAATATGCCATGGAGATTGTGGCGCATGGGTTCTTTCCAGCATCTTTATTTTTTTCTGTGTAAACTCATTCCACATAGCCTGTGCCTGCATATCTATCTCGCTCAACTTCCATTGGCGAAGCGGGTCAATAGCGCGTCTTAAAAAGCGCTCTTTCTGTATCTCTTTTGAAACACTTAAATAAATTTTAATCAAATGCGTTCCATGCTTAATAATAGAGTCTTCAAAAGGAATCACCGTATCCAGAAAAAGTTTATATTCTTCATGCTTGCAGAAGCCAAAAATAGGCTCTACCATCGCCCTATTGTACCAGCTCCTGTCAAAAAGGACTATCTCTCCCCCACGAGGAAAGTGTTTGACATATTTTTGGAAATACCATTGTGATCTCTCTTCGTCACTAGGTTTTCCCAATGCCACCGTACGGCAGTGTTTTGGATTAAGGTATTGGGCGATAGTCCCGATAAGACTTCCTTTCCCTGCAGCGTCTCTTCCTTCAAAAAGAATCACTACTTTTTGTGATTTTTCTTCCATCTGATTGAGCACCTTAATAAGCTCTGCCTGATATACTTCAAGCTCTTTCATTCTGCCGTAATAAATATCAGCTTCATTCTGACGATCCCGTAAGATATCATTTTCTCTACGCAACTTATCTATGGTCTCTTCACATAATGCCTGTCCAACGGTTTCCATCTCTCTCCTTTTTATATTCTTGTGTCATCTTCAATGTGTATTTCCATCATACTTTCATGGTAGAATGGCTCCATGCGTTCTTCGGCTATTTTAAGATCATCAAAGGCTGCAATATGAAAAACAGCATCCCCTTCATGAATAAGAGGGATTTGTGTTTTTCCTATGATAATGCCGTCAAAAGGAGCAAGTATTTCAAATCCATGATTCTCATACATTTCATGAATCTTTGCAATTACTTCTCCTTTTTTCACTGTATCTCCCAGCTTCTTTATAGTTTGTATCATGCCTCCATCCTCTGCACGAATCCAGGCACTGACTTTGGATACAGATGTTTTTTTAGCGCGATGGCCTTTACTGCTCGTATTTGGCAACATTCCGTTGGCCTTGAGTACATTCACGATGCCTTTGACTCCAATCTTTATGGATTTTTCATCAAAACGCAATGCTTCTCCGGCTTCATAAAGCAAAATAGGAATTCCATTATCCTGTGCAACCGCACGTAAAGACCCATCTTTTAATTCGGAGTGTAAAACAACTGGGGCTTCGAAAGCAATTGCCAGTCTTAAGGTGTATTCATTGTCGATATTGGTTCGGATTTGAGGAAGATTATCTTTGTGTATACTTGCCGTATGCAAATCAATCCCAAGGTCGCAAATGGATACAATTTCATCAAAAAAAGTTTTTGCCACACGTGAAGCAAGTGGTCCCTTCGAGGATCCGGGGAAACTTCTGTTAAGATCTCGTCTGTCAGGAAGATAGCGAGAAAGACTGGCTGTCCCATAGATATTGACTACAGGGACCAAAAGAAGCGTCCCTTCAAGCTTATCAAACAGATGGATTTGTCTTAAACGGCGAATAATCTCTATACCATTAAGTTCATCTCCATGAATGGCTGCAGAAACAAAAACAATCGGTCCTGCTCTTTTACCGCGAATCACATCTACAGATAAAAAAGTAGAAGGAGACCCGTGAAAACGTGGCAGTTCAATCTGCACACGTTTTTTTGTCCCCCTTGGAATCTCTACACCGCCTAGAACAAAAGATTTTTGATCCATACTAGGCACCAATATTGTCTTTTTTGCGCCTACGCTTTTTATTGTCAGCCCTTGGTGTAATATTCAATTCGATATAGTCCATAATTTTTTCCGCAATATCTACACTGGTAGCCTTTTCTATGCCTTCTAGCCCAGGAGAAGAATTTACCTCCATAACCAACGGTCCGCGATCAGAAGGAATCATGTCTACGCCACAAACACCCAGTCCCATGGCCTTGGCAGCAGCAAGTGCTGTATTTCGCTCCTTATCATTTAAGGCATAAGAAGTCGCACTTCCTCCCTGATGAAGGTTAGAGCGGAAATCCCCTTCAGCACCTTGACGTTTCATAGCGCCTACCACTTCTCCATTGACTACCAATGCGCGTATATCAGCTCCACCGGCCTCCTTAATGAACTCCTGTACCAAAAGGTTTACTTGCATGCCATAAAAGGCATCCAAAACAGACTGTGCAGCTTTTTGTGTTTCTGCAAGTACGACACCTACACCCTGCGTCCCTTCAAGAATTTTAAGTATCAAGGGTGTGCCTCCGATGAGTTTAATGATATCTTTAGCATTGGCCTTATTGGACGCAAAAACTGTCTTTGGCATATCTACATCTTGTCTTGAAAGTACCTGAAGACTTCTCAGCTTATCACGTGAGCGCGCAATGGCAAGATTTCCAGCGACAGAAAATGCCCCCATAATTTCAAAGTGACGCACCATTGCAGTGCCATAAAAAGTACGGCTCGCACCAATACGGGGAATAATGGCATCAGGTACAGGAAGTAATTCTCCGTTATAGATGACAGCCAATTCACCTTTCATAATTTCAATAGTACACATAAGATAATCTATGATTCGGATATTCCAGCCTTTTGCCTGACCTGCTTCTAATAATCGTTTGGTTGAGTAGAGTGTTGAGTTTCTTGAAAGTATGTACACTGTCATTTAATTTTCCTTTTTTGTTATAAATTTATGAGAAACATCCACCAGATAACGATGTGACATAAAACGTCTTCCTATGAGCATGGGGTACTTCATATTTTCGCGATTACTCAAAGATATCTCCGCCTGATAGGTTTTGCAACCCAATTTGAGTAAAGAGTTGATAAAAATTCTCTCTTCACTCTTTCCGTTTGAACTTTTAACTTTTTTACGTTTTGCTATAGGAAAAGTAATTTTTTTTCCATGGTAGGAAGAATGAATATCATCATGCAACAAAAAAGTTACTGTATCCCCATCGCTGCTTATACTAATTTCATCACAGTGTATTGAACATGAATCTGCTCCTGTATCTATTTTTGCATCTAGACCAAAGAGTTCAAGTTCTGGCAAATCTATAGCTTCAATATATCCTATCACTTCCATTTTTACTCCTTTGTTTTCTATTTTAAATAAAGTGCTTCAAGTACTCTAATCGAATCCATCACTGCAACAATAGACACTGTCTCGTTAGTAGTATGGTATCCCGTTGTGGGCAATTGAAAAGTCGTTCCCTGTATGCTCCCTTCACTAGCCTTTACCAAACGTCCCATTTCAGTGCTTCCCAAAGAATAGACTGGTCTATTTTGCGCTAAAAACTCTTCATTCATCATTTCTATAAATTCATCTTTATATCCATACTTAATTGATAATGCATCACAAATCGTTGTAATTTTGGCTGTCAATGGCGAGGTAAAAGGAGCATTCGCATCTTTGTTTCGAAGTACAATATGTTGCGCATCCGCGGTTTTTCTATCGGGATAAGGACTTGTATCAAGTACCAGCAGCTCATCAGTACAGACATCTCTCGCCCTGAACCATTCAAGTAAAAAACGCCAACTTTTCCCCACTTCTTCGGATGCGGTAAAAAAAGCTCTCCCCCGATATCCTCTTTCATAGAGAAAAAGAATGATTGCTGCACTAAGTACATTGTCCAGCTGTGCAGAGAGATGCCCCTCTTCATACTTTAGCGTATCTACAAAGGCTACAGGAGCACCTGCATGCAAATGCTCCAGACCTTTCACATTAAAAAATAAATTCGATCTTCGTTCGCAAAGGTATGCATTGTCAATCTTTCCCAAGCCAAGATAGGCTCCTGACCAGGGATTATAAGCCTGAACACGCTGATTGATAAACCGTTCTATGATGTCCTTATACGTTTTTTCAGCTACAGAGTCCCCTGTCAGGTCACCTCTGTTGTATGCAGTAAAAGCAGCATACTGAAATTCATTTGGACCGGTACACACTAAACCGTGACGGTCTATATGTGCGCTAATCATGCCACTGTCTGGGTCATTTCCTTCTGCAACCAAAACGCCTTCATACATTGTGGTCTGTATGCCAATCTCCTCAAGTTCCCGTTTCAAAACAAGGAAAAAAGGATATTCTGCTCCCACAACACATGGAGTGCGAATAAGCTGCTTCAGTATATCCAGGAAACGTTCCATGCCCATAGTATATTCCATACTTTCTCCCATATTTTTTAGAAAAACCCTTTAACATAAAGTTTTCTTCTCCTACTTGTAAAATCTCTATCGCTTTTATCATATAATATCTTTTTTTAAGACATATATTCAAAGCTTTTTACCGGACCACTGTATATTTGCTAAAAAAAGAAAATAAAAGCAGAAATCAGGTAGATTTTCCAAGAAATAAACAAAAAAGATAGCATCCCTATCGAGAAACAAAGATGCATTAAAAAATAAAAAACTGCCTACAAGACCATAGAAATAAAAAGGAAGGATGCAGGAATCCCCTACTACACTCATCAAATAATTATATTCTTTTTTTGTGTGCTGATTGTGAACTTTGTTACTAAATTTTCACGGCTGCCTCCTCAGTCAGGCTTTACAAATAAGAACAACAATAATCTGTCATACTTTTAACATTGACTTGAAATTTACTGTTTGCAGGAACATCAAATGACTCGCCGCCTTTAATAGCTACCCATTCATTTGAATCTGGGAGTTTCACTTCCAGTTCACCCGATGTAATTTCCATTAACTCTGCTGCTTGGGTGCCAAACTCATACTCTCCTGGCAACATAAACCCTAAGGTTTTCCTACTTCCATCTGCGAAACTTACCGTACGACTTGTCACCGCTCCGTCAAAATAACTGTTACCTGCTATTTCTACACTCACATTCTCAAAATTTGCCATATTATGCCTTTGGTATTTTTGATGAATTATATCAAAATAACATTACGCAACAATTCTATAATGATTCACAACTCATAGAAATAAGCACTTTTTTTATTTATTCCATACCTAAGGTTAAAAAATGGCTTAAAGTGGCTTATTTTGTGTTTTAAATAGGTTTATGTAGATTTTAAATGTTTTTCATACTTTTGCACCCATCATTTTCATACTCGATACGGGAATCTATAAGTTTTGGCTATAAATGAATTTAAAAGAGTGAAGTAGTCTAGACTTTAGATCCCCGGGTCAAACCCGAGGATGACAAACTTATGCGCATTTACTTTTTCTGATTGGCAAGTATGTATTTATTGCTTCAGGTAAACATATAATTTACCATTTTAATTCTTAAAAATATAAATCAAGTCAATTTTTAGTAGTCTCTTGGCTTGTTGTAAATTTTATCTGAGGGCATGACTGGAAAGAGGGAGCTTGCTTGCAGTAAGTGGCCGAACGACACGAAGCCGTTCGTTGAAAGATGCGGTTATATAAAAGTGTTACTGGCAACCTACACATTCTTGTGATCTATCTTCAACATCATTGCTCGACTCAGGAGATTGACTTCTTAGGTAATACGTTGACTTCAATCCAAACTTCCATGCATTCATGTAAATCTCATTAAGGTATTTACCGCTTGCTTTATCAAGTGTGATAAAGATATTGAGGGATTGTCCCTGGTCTAGCCACTTTTGACGAATCGCTCCAGCCTTTATGAGTGCATTCTGATCAAGGTCATATGCCGGGGTATAGTACTGCCACGTGTCTACTGTCAGATTTGGTGCAGTCACAGGGATGAGCCCGGAAAGGTTTTCTTCAAACCATTTTCTTTTGTATACAGGTTCAATTGCTTGGGTTGTTCCTGTCAATATGGAAATAGAAGACGTAGGCGCAATGGCCATAAGGTACCCGTTTCTCATACCGTCTGTTTTTACTTTTGCTTTCAATCCCTGCCAATCGTGATTGTAACCAAAGAGTCCCCCTCTGTCAACCAGTTTGCATGCATTGTCATTGGCCTTGTCTATAGGGAAGATTCCCTTGGACCAGTCAGACCCTTCAAATGTCGGGTATTTCCCCTTCTCTAGCGCCAAGTTACTAGATGCTTCAATGGCATAATAAGAAAATGACTCCATCACTTCATCTATCTTAGTAAGATGCTCA
Organism: Sulfurovum sp.; assembly: GCA_024637255.1. Taxonomy (GTDB): domain Bacteria; phylum Campylobacterota; class Campylobacteria; order Campylobacterales; family Sulfurovaceae; genus Sulfurovum. Next base: position 72,248 of record JAGXFO010000015.1, on the reverse strand, counting down.
TGGCTTCCCCACTCTATCTTCGCTTCGGCAAGCATCTGTGCTTCGCCCATTACCCCAAGTCCGATGGAGCGTGATTTTTCATTTGTTTTCTTCACTTTTGCAAGCGGATAAAAATTTAGGTCTATTACATTGTCAAGCATACGAATGGCGGTAGGGACAACACGCGCCAAGTCTTCTTGTGTATGTATTTTAGAAAGGTTGACAGAGGCGAGGTTGCACACCGCTGTGTCACCATCTGTTTTTTCTTTGTCAACCATCCAGATTTGTTTACCGTTTAAACTGTCAAGTGCTGTCACTTTCTTTGCAGGCTTTGTCGTACCGTTACCTACGGTAAGCATCTCATTTTCATCGTAGGCTTCAATACTGCCATCTTCGAATGTGAACCGTGTTTTATAGGTATTTGGCGAAGTATTTTGAAAAATTTCCGTACAAAGGTTTGTACTTCTGATAACACCGACATGCTTGTTAGGATTGGCTTTGTTTGCGGTATCTTTAAATGTAAGAAATGGATTTCCTGTTTCAAAGTAGGAACGAAGCATCTCTTTCCAAAGGCCTTTTGCAGAAATTCTTTCTCTAGTAATCTTCTCATCTGAATTTTCAAGCTCAATATAGCGCTTTTCAAAATCTTCTCCATAAAGTGTTGTCAATTCTGCCACTTCAAACGGATCAAATAGTGTCCACATTTCATCAGCTTCTACTCTTTTCATAAAAAGGTCATTAAGCCAAATAGCAGGGAAAAGGTCATGTGCTCTTCGACGTTCTTCTCCCGAGTTCTTTTTCAAATCAAGAAAATCACGGATATCAACATGCCAAGGTTCTATATATACAGCTATAGCGCCTTTACGTGTGCCCAGTTGGTCAACTGCAATTGCAACGTCATTGGCAATCTTCAAGAAAGGCACTATACCTCCGGCGGCATGCTTATGGCCATCTATAAATGAACCCATCCCACGAACCAGTGACCAGTCCCATCCGATACCTCCGCCAAACTTCGAAAGGAGTGCCATCTCTTTGAAACAGTCAAAGATACCTTCTATGTTGTCAGGAGTTGACCCGATGTAGCAGGAGCTTAGTTGGTGTCTTGGTGTTCTTGCATTTGACAAGGTTGGTGTAGCAGCCATTACTTCAAACTTGCTCAAGATATCATAAAACTTTTTTGCCCAAGTTTGGCAGTCAAATTCATTTTGTGCCAGGAACATCGCCACGCCCATAAAAAGCTGTTGAGGAAGCTCTATGGGCACGCCTTCCCTGTTTTTAAGTAAATAGCGGTCATACAATGTACGGATACCAAGGTAGTTAAACTGCAGGTCGCGCTCCGGCTTCAGGTAAGCATTGAGGTCATCAAGATCATATTTCTCTTTGAGCCCAAGCACAATACGTCCTTCTTTCTCTCCATGCTCAAAGTATTCACGCAAATGATGATACCCCGTAAAGCCTGTTACCTTATGATAAGTGTCATAAAGAAAAAGTCTGGCGGCGACAAACGTCCAGTCTGGTCTGTCAATGTCTATTTTGTCCACTGCTGTTTTAATAAGTGTTTGCTGTATCTCTTCAGTGCTGATCATGTCACGGAATTGAAGTTTGGCATCTACCTCAAGTTCACTTTGACTTACACGCACAAGGCCTTCTACTGCAGCTGCTGTATATTTCTGAATCTTCGACACATCTAAAGTTTCTACCCTGCCATTTCGTTTTACAACTCTAATCATTTTTGCTCCTGATATAAACGTTCGCACCAAAAAAAGTGAAATTATTAATCCGATTTTACTCAAATTAACCTTGTGTGCCTTTGAAATGATGTATCATTTTTAGGCATTTATCTTATAAGATTTAGTGATAGTTTTGTAAAGGTCGGATGGGTGGTGACTGGTGCGAAATATAAAAGTATTCAAACAAAAAGAAGAAAGAGGAAAAGTAACACACTCCCCCTCAGTTCAGAGTGTGAATTGTAAGTTTATTTGAAAACGCGATCAAATATTTTATCTACATTCTTTGTATAATAGTCAAAACTGAAACACTCTCGTATCTGTGTTTCGGACAAGGACTCTCTCAATTCTTCATCCGCCAACAAATATTGAAGATAAAGTGATTCTCCCTGATCATTGGTTGTAGACTTTCCCTCTTGTATCTCTTCCCATACTTTCATCGCATTGCGCTGTACTATTCTGTATGCATCCTCACGGCTGACACCTGCCTTGGGCAGTTCGAGCAATACACGCTGAGAAAACACGAGTCCCCCTGTAAGATTCAGGTTTTTCATCATGTTCTTTGGCATCACTGTCAAGTTGGCGATGACATTGTTCATACGGTGCAGCATAAAATCTGAAGTGATGAAAGAGTCTGGTAACCAGAAACGTTCTGTTGAGGAATGTGAAATATCTCTCTCGTGCCATAGTGCTACATTTTCCATAGCAGGCATTGCGTACGCACGTATCATACGTGCCAGCCCTGTAATATTTTCTGTCAGGATTGGATTTCTTTTATGTGGCATCGCAGAGGATCCTTTTTGACCTTTTGCAAAATACTCTTCACACTCATACACTTCTGTACGCTGCCAATGTCTTACCTGTACGGCAAACTTTTCAATGCTTGATGCGAGCAATGCCAAGGTGGTAGCAAGTCTGGCATACCTGTCTCTTTGTATCACTTGGCTGGAGGCAGGTGCAGGTTCAAGTCCCAACTCTTCACAAGCATACTCTTCAAGTTCAAGAGGTGCATGCGCAAAGTTACCCATAGCCCCAGAGATCTGACCTACAGATATCACTTTCATCGTTTGCTCAAGGTTCTCAAGATGTCTGGCCATCTCATCGTACCATACTGCAAGTACCAAACCAAAAGTAATAGGTTCGCCATGGATACCGTGGCTTCTTCCTACCATGAGTGTCATCTTGTGCTCCATTGCTCTTTTCTTGATAGACACCATCATCATTTTCACATCTTCAATGATAATTCTTAATGAAGCTGTCATCTGTAGCGCAACTGCCGTATCCACAGTGTCTGAAGATGTCATGCCATAGTGGAACCAACGACTCTCGTCACCAAGCGTTTCAGAAACGGAGGTTGTAAATGCGATAAGATCATGTCTTGTCACTGCTTCTATCTCATCTATACGTTCTATAGAGAAACTTGCATTATCTACTATCTTTTTCGCATCATCATCAGGTATGAGTCCAAGTCTATTCCATGCTTTGACAACAGCTATTTCAACATCAAGCCATGCTTGATATTTTGCCTGCATCGTCCATTTGCTTGCCATCTCTTCTCGTGAATATCTCTCAATCATTGCATGCCCTTATGTGTGTAAAATTTTGATACAATTCTACCAAAATAGCAGTTATATAAAGGTGAAGCAAAGATGCCATTTGTCAAAGAGCGATTTACAGTACCGCAGAAGATGTCCGCATTCTTATTTATCATGCGCACCTTTAACTTCACTCAGGGACAGGCACAGCGTGTATTGGCCAAAGGTAGACTTCTTATCGATGGCGTATCTATTTTCAATACCGGCGAGACCGTAGAAGGTGAGGTAGATATAGTCTATTTCAAACCTTCCTCAAGAGGAGATGCTCCCCTCTTTCACAACAAAGATTTCATGGTATTTGAAAAGTATTCTGGCATTTTGGTCCATCCCAATACTATGGCAACCCCCTACTCTCTTCTAGATGAAATTCGTACCATTGCAGGCGATAATGCCAATGCTGTACACCGCATAGATATGGAAACTTCTGGATTACTTTTAGCGAGCAAACATAAAAGATCGGAGTCTTACCTGAAGATGTCTTTTGAAGACAGAAGTATTCAAAAATCTTACCTTGCATGGGTGGATGGCAAACTCACAGAACCTTTTTCCTCAAGTGAGCACATCAAGATAAACAATGACTATAGACAAACAAAACACAAAGTTTTTATTTCAGATGAAGGGAAAGCTTCGCATACAGATTTTACTCCACTTGAATATGATGAAGTGCTGGATGCTACCCTTGTGGCATGCTACCCACACACAGGAAGAACTCATCAGATAAGAGTGCATTTGTTTCACGTGAAACATCCTATTTTAGGTGATCCTATTTATGGATCAACATTCAAGGCTGCCAATGATTACCTGGAGGATAGACTGAGCCATGAGGATCGTATGATAGCAATGGGTGCGAGCAGACTAATGCTGCATGCGCAAAGCTTGTCCTTTAGTATGGGATCTAAATTTCATATAGAAAGCAGGTATGATTTTAGAAATATGCGCCACTTAATTTGCAAGAAAGAAAAAAGGGTTTTTAACAAAAAACAAGAGGAGTGAAAAGAAGATTATTTCTCCTCATCACTTCGAGAATCATATATAAACCAGCCCAATCCTACTACGGCAACCAAAATAATAAAACCCAACATAAACAATTCCAAATTTGGCATACTATGCTTCTCCTACTAATTCTTGCTCTCTCAGTTGGCCACAGGCTGCAGAAATATCTAGTCCTTTGGACTCACGAATAGTGCAATGCAATCCTCTGACAGTAAGATATTCTTGAAACTCTTTCATGTCTTTTTCGCTTGGGCGCTTAAATTCAGTTCCCCCATATGGGTTGAAATAAATCAAATTTACTTTAGCCTTAATTCCATCCAAAAGGCTCAAAAGCTTCTTCGCTGCAGAGATGTCATCATTGACATCCTTAATGACAAGATACTCAAACATCACTCTTTTTCTGTCATTGATAGGAAAGTTTTTGACTGCCGTAATAATAGACTGAATGTTATATGCCTTGTTAATAGGCATCAACTTTTGCCTGAGCTCATCGTCAACAGCATGCAAGGAGATCGCCAAATTCACTCCAAGCTCCATCTTCCCTAGCTTTTCTATCTTTGTACTGAGGCCTGAAGTTGAAATGGTCTGTCTGTGTGTTGCTATCGCCAACCCTTCTGGATCTGCAAATATCTTGACAGATTTTACTACTTCTGTAAGGTTATCAAGAGGCTCGCCCATACCCATGTACACAATATTGACACGTCGGTTTGCATCTATGTCATTATCCTTCTTAATCATGCGTAGCTGTTCAACAATTTCTCCTGCCGTTAAATTGCGCATAAAACCGCCCTTTGCAGTCAAGCAAAAGGCACACCCAACCTTACACCCTACCTGAGAGGAGATACACACAGTATAGCGCTCCTGATGCTTTACAGAGCCATCTTCATGGTATTCCTTTTCTCTCATCAAAAGAAGTACGGCTTCGACTGTATGCTTATCATGCAGTTCAAAAAGATATTTGCGGCTTCCATCTTTAGAATCTTGGACCATTACTGTTTTGAGAGGACTAACAGTATAGGCTTCATCCAACTTTTCTCTCATCTCTTTGGGTAGATTTTTCATTTCTTCAAATGAATCTGCATATTTATTGTAAATCCAATTGTATATTTGTTTTGCCCTAAATGAAGGCTTGATGAGTTCACCCAACTCTTCTTTTGTGAGGTCTTGTATTATTTTTTTATTTCCCATTTTATATCCAGTCATTCTCTGGTTTCCCAAAGAATCATAATTTATATTGTGCACATCTCAAATCCCTGAATCAATTCCAAGAAGTTTCACCACTACTATTTCTTCTTTATATACTCAGTTAACTTAAGCATCGCTTCCTTATGATTTTTAAGAAAATCTTCATGTGCATTTTCATTGCAATAATTGGTCACAATAAAAATACCGGCAGCAGGTATACCAAAAGTTTTTGCTACTTTCAGCACTGCATAGTATTCCATGTTCTCTATATGAATATTTTTTTCAAGATATGCTTTAGCTGCCTCTTTATCTCTTGTAATATAGTTGGAAGAATTAACAAGTGTTTCACGTGAAACATCTTCTGAAGCAGAAACCATATTATCTATGGGAGTAAATGCATTTCCTGTGAAAAAGCTATTTTCAATATTTGTTGCCGTCTTGGATTCAACAATATCAAAAATACTTTTTTCGCCATAAGATCCTGCTGTTCCGACAAAAAATATAAACTTCGGCTTTTGCGATAAACAAAGTCTCGTTAAATTAATAGCTACATCAACCATGCCAATGCCCACAGGCAATGCAAAGTCAAACTGCTCACTCTCTCCTGCACAAATAAACATCTGACTTACATTCTTACTGGAATATTTTGTTGACGAAGATATTTTTTAAGTTCCATAATATCAATTTCCTTAAAGTGAAAAACGGAGGCTGCCAAGGCTGCGTCTGCATTTCCAAGCGTGAACGCCTCTTCTATATGCTGCATTGTTCCTGCTCCGCCGGATGCAATCACGGGGATATTGACCAGTTCGCCAATTTTCTTATTGAGCATATTATCGAAGCCTGCTTTGGTGCCATCTGCATCCATAGACGTGACCAAAAGTTCCCCTGCTCCTCTATTGTAGGCTTCTTTGGCCCAGTCCAATGCATCGATACCTGTGTCGTTGCGTCCACCATGGGTAAATATATGCCATTTGTCCTCTTTCACTCTTTTTGCATCTATGGCCACAACGATACACTGAGAACCGAAACGCTTTGCCCCTTCTTCAATAAAGCTGGGTCTTTTGATAGCTTCTGAGTTTATGCTTATTTTGTCACAACCAACATTTAAGAGATTGTAAATATCACTAAGCTCTCGTATGCCCCCACCTACTGTTAGAGGAATAAACACTTCCTGTGCTACTTTTTTTACGACGTCCACTATAGTATCCCGCCCTTCATGGCTTGCACCAATATCAAGAAAGGTTATCTCGTCAGCACCTTCTTCATTATAGCGTCTTGCCACTTCAACAGGATCACCTGCATCACGTAGGCCAACAAAGTTTACACCTTTGACCACACGTCCATGATTGACATCAAGACAAGGTATGATACGTTTAGCAAAATAATCCATAAATAACCGACTTCCTCTTAAAATTATGCTAAGATTATACAAAAATTATCCCAAATAGGGGATTAGCATAGAACACAAAGGTACATTATAGTATGATTATTGAAAATTTAGTCGAATTTGCCTCTAAGAAATTTGGTCAGAATTTTTTAAAGAATGATGTCTATCTTCATAAAATCATCCAAGCGATGCCCAATGACGACTTAAGAGTCGCAGAAATTGGGCCTGGCTTAGGTGATTTAACCAAAGAACTTGTAAAAGTTCGAAATGTCACAGCATTTGAGGTTGATAAAAGATTATGTGAGCATCTTAGTACTGAATTTGAAGAACCGATTAAAAATGGGAACTTCGAACTACGGTGCGGGGATGTGCTTGAGCGTTGGGAGTCAGGAAGTTTATTGGATGAACCTTATCATCTGGTAGCCAACCTGCCCTATTATATCGCGACCAATATCATCTTAAAAGCATTTAAAGATGAACACTGCCGGTCTATACTGGTTATGGTTCAGAAAGAAGTTGCCGTTAAGTTTGCTGCAAGTGTCAAACAAAAGGAGTTTTCTGCTCTTTCTGTACTTGCTTCGAGCGTAGGAAAAGCGACACTCTGTTTCGAAGTTGAGCCCGAAGCATTTGTACCGCCTCCAAACGTAACTTCTGCCGTGCTTTTAATAGAGAAGAATCAGTCACACAATGATGAGAAGTTTGAAGCATTTTTAAAAATTGCATTTGCACAACCCCGCAAAAAACTCTCTAAAAACCTTGTGGCTGTTTTTTCTAAAGATATTGTAAATTCGATTTTCGATAAGCTAGAACTTGATTCTAACTTACGACCTCATGAAGCTGGGACATCTATTTATCATCACATATATAATGAACTAAAGGATAATTTAGATGGAAAACAACAATCCAGACAACAAAAACAGTCAAAATCAAGAGCCAAGAACTCCCAGAACAGATAAGCCAAGAGACAGAAAGCCAAATCCGCACAGACAAAATGTCAGTGGACAAAATATAAGCACTCAAGGTGAAAATACACAAGGTACTGACAGACCTAACCCAAACAGAAAACCACAGCCCGGCAACAAGCCAAACCCTAACAGAAACCAAAATGCTGAAGGTGAAAACATACAGAGCGCCAGCAGGCCTAACCCAAACAGAAAGCCACAGCCTAGCAACAAGCCAAACCCTAACAGAAACCAAAATGCTGAAGGTGAAAACATACAGAGCGCCAGCAGGCCTAACCCAAACAGAAAGCCACAGCCTAGCAAAAGTAGTTCCGACAAGCAAGGTAACGATAATCGCTCCAACAGCAGACCAAATCCTAATCCTGCCAACCAGCCAAGCCGTAGCGGCGGAGGAAACAAAAACCGGGCTAAAAGGAAAAATACTACCACTGTAAATGATACGATGAGAGCTTCTATTGAAGAGAATGCCCGCGTAAAAGATGCCACTATGAATCCATGGAAACAGATTGACATGTCTGCCCAAGGCAAAGTTCGTTTCACACCGCTTGGTGGACTTGGCGAAATCGGTGGGAACATGGCTGTGCTTGAGACTGAAACCACTGCTATTATTATCGATGTGGGTATGAGTTTTCCTGATGAGACGATGCATGGAGTAGACATTCTGGTACCTGATTTCTCTTATCTTCATACGCTTAAAGATAAAAAAGTATTTGTCATTATTACACATGGTCACGAAGACCACATTGGTGCAATGCCTTACTTGTTCAAAGAACTGAAGTTTCCTATTTACGGAACACCTCTTGCCCTTGCAATGATAGAAAATAAATTCAATGAACATGGACTTTCTGCAGATACAAAATACTTTAATTTCGTCACATTGCGTAAACAATATGACATTGGTGATCTTCAAATAGAGTGGATGCACAATACGCACTCTATCATCGATGCATGTTCACTTGCCATTGAAACACCGGCTGGAACCATTATTCACACGGCTGACTTTAAGATAGACCATACGCCAGTAGACAACTACACCATGGATCTACACCGTTATGCTTACTATGGGTCTAAAGGAGTACTTTGTCTCTTCTCGGATTCTACCAACTCACACAACCCTGGCTTTACGAAAAGTGAAAAAGTAGTCGGAAAAACATTTGACACTCTTTTTAACCTTGCAAAAGGCAGAGTAATCATGTCAACATTTTCTTCAAACGTACACCGTATCTTTCAGGCAATGGAGAGAGCTGTAAAGCATGGGAGAAAAGTGTGTGTTATCGGCCGTTCTATGGAGCGAAATGTTGAAACCAACAGAGCCTTGGGGTTTGTTGACATTGAAGAAAAACACTTTATCGAAGTGCATGAAGTGCCAAAATATGCGGATCATGAAGTGCTTATTGTCACCACCGGTTCTCAGGGTGAAACCATGGCGGCACTAAACCGTATGGCTACAGATGAGCATAGGCACATCAAGCTTAAGCCCTCAGATACAGTCATCATCTCTGCTTCAGCCATCCCAGGAAATGAAGGATCGGTTTCTAAGCTGATGAATAAACTGATGAAAGCCGGAGTAACTGTGCGTTATAAAGAATTTGCAGACATTCACGTCTCAGGTCACGCAGCACAAGAGGAACAAAAACTCATCTTGAGACTCATACAGCCTAAATTCTTTTTACCTGTGCATGGTGAGTACAATCACATTGCAAAACACGCAAAGACAGCCGTAGAGTGTGGCGTAGATGAAAGAAATATCTTGCTAATGACCGATGGTGACCAGGTAGAAATCACAACCAAGTACCTCAAAAAAGTCAAAACCGTTAAAAGTGGTAAAACGTACATAGATAACCAAAATAATATGACTATCGAAAACGATGTCGTCCTTGACAGGCAGAAACTGGCTGAAGACGGTATCATTAATGTCGTAGCGCAAATAGCGCAAAGTAATCAGAAAATTGTTGGCAAGCCTGTGGTTACATCATATGGTATTGTTCCAGATAAAGAGGACAAAGACTTTGCTAAAGAGATAGAAGTACTTCTTGAGACTATGATGCTTAACATGAAACCTGAAGCGCTAAAAGACCATAAAAATGTGGAAGAGGAAATCCGTAATGTTATCAGGAAGCATGTGTATCGCACCAAAAAGAGATATCCGCTTATCATTCCGACCATATTTATCGTTTAAGCTACAATGACTTCTAACTTTTAGAAGTCATTGTACCCTTCCTACTTCTATCATCTAGCCTAACCTATGATATAATCATAAAAAATATAAAAGTAAATTCATGGACCTCATTAAAATTGCGCAAGAGACATTTCAGACAGAAGCAGATGCACTTCACAGAGCTGCATCCCGTCTGGATCAAAACTTTTTAGACGCAATTGACATCATACTGGGCACAAAAGGCAAACTTATCATTACCGGTGTGGGTAAGTCTGGACTGGTTGGTGCTAAAATGGCTGCTACTTTTGCAAGTACCGGTACATCCAGTTTCTTTTTACACCCCACAGAGGCACTCCATGGAGACCTGGGAATGATTGGGAAAGAAGATACCCTGCTTGCTATAAGCAGCAGCGGGGAGAGTGAAGAGTTGACAAAGATTCTTCCCCATATCAAGCGTTTTGATATTCCGCTCATTGGTCTTACGGGAAACAAATACTCTTCTCTTGGATCTTATGCAGATGTGTATCTTGATATCTCTGTGGAAAAAGAAGCATGTCCTCTTGGTGTTGCTCCTACAACCTCTACCACATTGACCATGGCTCTGGGCGATGCCTTGGCGGTTGCACTCATGAATAAAAGAGGATTCAAACAAGAAGATTTTGCTTCTTTTCATCCTGGGGGGTCACTAGGGAAGAAACTTTTTGTACGCATTAAAGACTTGATGAGAACAGAAAAATTACCCATCATCAATAGCACTACACCCCTAAAAGAAGCCATTGTGACGATGAGTGAAGGAAAGTTGGGCACAGTGCTTATAGTCGATGAGTCAAATACATTTATAGCCATTTTAAGCGATGGCGACCTGAGACGTGCACTCATGAAAGAAGAATTCAATTTGGATCATCTGGCACTGGAATATGCAAGTATAAATCCCAAAAGCTATGCCAATACGGAATTACTTGCCAGCGAAGCACTTGAGATCATAGAAAAAGGCAGAATACAACTTTTACCTATTACCAACGATGACGGTAATATTATTGGTGTACTGCATATTCACGACCTGATTAATGCTGGAATTAAAAGCAAATAAGAAACGAGATAAAATGAGACTAAATAAATACATATCACACAATACCAAGTACTCAAGAAGAGAAGCCGACAAGCTCATAGAAGAGGGTGAAGTTACATTAAATAAGAGAGTATTAAAAGATTTCGCTTATGAAGTAGAAGAGGATGATCATATCTACGTAAAAGGCAGGGCTGTCAAGAAAAGTACAGAGCTGACCATCATTATCTACAACAAGCCTAAAGGGGTCCTTGTCACCAAAAAAGACGATAGAGGCCGCGCGACCATCTATCATAAACTTCCAGGCAAATACAGACACTTTGTACCTGTAGGTAGACTGGACTATGCCTCTGAGGGACTTTTGCTCTTAACAGACTCTCCAGAGGTCGCAACTGCCCTTATGGAAAGCGGTTTGGACCGCACCTATAATATTAAGATTGACAAACCTATCACTCCGGAAATGACCACTGCGATGAAAGAAGGTCTTGTGCTCGATGATGCCCGCGCCGGCGCGCATGAAAAATCTAAGATTTACAGTATGGAATTTGCTCCTTTTGCCTACTTTGAAGTGAGAGCTGAAGGACAAAGTTTTTCAAAACTTCGTGTAACCATTACGGAAGGTAAAAATAGGGAACTTAGACGCTTCTTTGCACACTTTGATGCAAAAGTACTTGACCTCAAACGTGTGGCCTTTGGAGGGATAGAGTTGAACAATCTTCCTACCAACAAAACGCGTTACTTTACACGAAGAGAATACGATGATATACATAAGTATATGAAACGTAGAAAAGCCAATGCAGAAGCAGATATTAAAAATGCAGTCAACGCCAGCAAACAAGAAGAGAGAGATAAACGCGAAAAAGAGCGTGAAGAGAAGAAGAACAATAAATCAAAAAAGTTTAGCAAAAAAGATTAAATTTTGCTAAACCTTGCCCTGAAATATCGCCCCAAAACACTTGATGCACTTATAGGACAGGCACATCTCTTGGGCACCAATGCCATATTGCGAAAACTCATCACAACAGACACGCTGTCACATACCTTCTTTTACGGACCACCAGGTTGCGGCAAGACAACCCTTGCAAGAGTGATCGCTTCCATACTGGATAAACCCTTTTATGAGATGAATGCGACAACACTTAAGATAGAAGATTTACGTAAAATCTTTAAAGAATATACCAACGCCTTACAGAAACCTCTTATTTTTATCGATGAAGTGCATAGACTCAGCAAAAACCAGCAAGAAGTACTCCTGCCTTTTATGGAAAACCATGCTGCCCTGATCATAGGGGCTTCCACAGAAAATCCTTATTATTCCCTCACTGCTGCGATGCGTTCACGCTCTCATCTCTTTAAACTTGAACCGATAAACCAAAAAGAGTTGTCTGTCCATCTTGATACAGTTATCCAATTAGAAAATATTCCTGTGGAAGATGACGCAAAAGAGTATCTTGTCTTTTCCAGTGGCGGTGATGTGCGGGCTATGCTGAACCTTTTGGAGAGCGCAGGAGCCACAGAAAGTCCTGTTACTCTTGCCACACTTAAACAGATACGTCCTCATGCCATGCAGGCAGGAAGCTCTGAGAGTGAAAGCCACTATGAACTTACTTCTGCCATGATTAAAAGTATTCGAGGGTCTGACATAGATGCTTCAGTCTATTATCTTGCCAGACTTATAGAGGGAGGAGAGCCTGCAGAATTCATCGCAAGACGTTTAGCCATCCTTGCCAGCGAAGACATAGGAAATGCAAATCCCCCTGCTCTAAATCTCGCAAGTTCCACACTAAGCATCGTCAAACACATAGGGTACCCTGAAGCCAGAATAACACTTTCTCAGCTTGTTATCTATCTTGCATCATCACCCAAATCAAACTCTGCCTATATGGCAATCAATGCTGCGATGAATGATATAGCGTCCGGAGAGATACACCCCATTCCTTCGCATATAAAAACCCATGCAAAAAACTATCTCTATCCTCATGATTTTAACGGGTGGGTAAAACAATCCTACCTGAGCAAACCTAAAAAATATTATGTGACAAAACAAATAGGATTTGAAAAAACACTTTGGCTTTGGCATGAAAAAATAAAATCTATGTGAATGTGACACGTTTTTGACACATTCATGTGATATGATATAATAAAAAGAAGGAAAATCATGAAGAGTAAAATGCTACAATTTTTTCTAATTTCAAGTGTGGGTATCGTTATGCTCAATGGATGTACAGGCTCTGAAGTTATGCCCAATAATGCCACTCAAACAGGAGCAGTAACGGGGGCTTTAGCCGGATCTGTCATAGGGTACAACACAAAAGGTAACAATCCAGGCCAGCGTGCTCTTGTGGGTGGTTTGCTTGGTGCTGCTGTAGGTGCTGGTGTAGGCAATGCCATAGACGGCCAAAATCCTGAACCCGAACAAACCGGCGGATGGGAATAAAAACTAAAATTAAAGGAATTAAAATGAAATTACTTAAACCTATACTTGCCTCTACTGTAGCTGCTTTTATGCTGGGGGGATGCTATAATCAACCTGGTCTAGTGCAAGATGAAAGCTATGATCGTACAAAAACCGGTGCCGCCACAGGTGCTCTAGCCGGTGCTGCACTAGGATACAACGTAGGTGGGTACAATGCGAAAAGCGCGGTAGTCGGCGGTCTTTTAGGTGCTGCTCTTGGTGGTGGAATCGGATACAGCATGGACAATCAAGCCAATGAAATTGCACGTGCACTTGGAACTGGTGTAAACAATGATCCTTTAGCTGCGCTTGATCCCAATAATGACATTATCGTTTCGAAAACCCCTACTTATGTAAAAATCATGTTCAGGGATCGCATGATGTTTGCTACAGATTCTGCAACACTAGAAGGCAGAGCAAGAGCAAAAGTACAAAAAGTGGGGCAGCTTTTAGCAAATTACCCACAGACCGTAGTCGGCGTTGCAGGATTTACAGATAATCAGGGAAGCTACGATTATAATCAAAAACTTTCTCAAAGACGCGCAAATACCGTAGGCGATCTTCTTGCAGTAAACGGAAGACCATTTGTTAAGGGATGCTCATACGATAAAGCCATCGTGTCAAACGACTCTTCACAAAACAGAGCACTTAATAGACGCGTAGAAGTTTATTTCTATGCCGAAAGAAATAAGATGTCGGACCCTTGCCGTTAAGAACTGCTATTTCAAAGCGCCAAGCGATCGCTTGGCTTGCTCCGCATTCATCGTACCGGAAAAATATTTATCTTCAGCCACATTGACGGCATCTGTAAGTTTGGCCCGCAAAGCCTCTCCTCTAACCCTATCCTCTACAAATTGCTTCATTGCAGAAAAATCAGGGAAAAGTGTTAAAAATTCTATTTTTAACGGTGAACAATTCCACGCCTGCACTTGCATATCAGCCGCGACGTCAGTCACATCAAGTATCTCTCGTCCTATACTGTCAACATTTTGATACTCATCATACTTATGCTTTTGCTTGTATTCTTCATTTTGAAATTTGTCGTCTTCTTGAATATCACCTATAAAATTAGTAATAAAATAAAGAAATCCTACACCTATTGCAATAAAAAAAAATAAACTTTTATCCATAATAAAACCCTAACTGTTATTTAATATAAAAATTATACACTAAATATTGAGAAAAATGCTAATTAAGATTGTGCATGGCATTGGTGAAGTAAGCGAATAAGATGCTGTGCAGCAATAACGATAAAAGTTGCAGAATCATTATCCTACACTAACCAGAGGAACTAAAACAATATTTATAATAGCATTATAGCAAGGGTTTATAATTTGAATATGCACATATTTTAGGCGTATTCAAACAATTTAAACATAACGTTACTGACCATCATAGGCATAATTATGTTTATAGTGATTTTTCTTTTGTACATGTTGTTGCTATACAATATTTTAGACATCACTCTTCATATGTTCAATTAGATTAGGTTTCTAATTCTAAAAAAACCTTTACAAAACACAATCTTTGTGTTATAATTAATGAAAAAGGATTGATTATGGTAGTAGAAAAATCAAGAACTAACGTATACCTAGATACAAACCTCAAAGAGCAGGCTAAAGAAATATATAAACACTATGGACTGAGTCTTAGCGAGGCAGTCAACATGTTTTTAGCTCAGTCCGTGTTTAACAGAGGGTTACCATTTGAAGTAAAGATACCTAATGATATGACATTACAAACGATGAATGACATTGAAACTGGTAAAAATTATGAAGATATTACTTTAGATGAGTTGGCTAAATAATGACTCTTAAGAGACACAAGTTTTTTAAGAAGGATGAGTTAAAAGCAAAACTCACAGATGAACAATATACAAAAAGACTTATCTATCTTACACTTATACTAGAAGGCAAACTTTTACCTGCTGAAGCAAGAGACCATGAATTGCTTGGAGAGTATAAAGGAATGAGAGAATTTCATTTAGGTGGGGATATGCTGCTGATCTATACAGTTGCAGATGGTATATTGTATCTACAAAGATTAGGTACGCATAGTCAACTGTTCAGATAGAAAAGAGGTTTTGGTTACCAATTGTAAAATAGTGAAAACTTAAAAAGTCTCTTAAAGTTCGGTATGTTCATTATTTAAAGGGGATTATAAAAAGTAAGTGGTGCGGATGAGAGGACTCGAACTTATTAGCCTATCATTTATTACTATTCCTACCATGCCACAAACCCCCACTACATCGAGCTTATAAGTTTATCTTAATTCCTTTGGATGTATAATAATTCCAAAGGTAGGTATCCCCCAAAGTATCCCCCTTTTTTAATTCAGTCCGAAAGAGGTACTCAATGGCTATCAACCTACAGGAATTTAAAGCGACTAAGTACCCTAACCTATACAAGAGTATTAAAGCACACGAGAAACATGGTTTTAAGTACCTCTTGTGGGCTAAAATAGACAATAAACTGCACAAGAAGATTATAGGCTACAGCAAAAAAGACAATTTAACCGATAGAAGTGCAAATCTTAAAGCAGATGTAGAAAAGACAAAAATTGAAGCAGGATACACCTCATCAAGTAATATCACTTTAGATAAACTCTTTGACTTTTACTTTGAAACACTCGATACTTCTAAGCAATGGACTCACAAAAAGAAATACATTTACGATCATTATGTGGGAACGTCCAAAAATGATGATAGTACGCCAAAGAAAATTACTCGAAAGCCTACAGATGAAGAACAAAAAAGACAAAGATTGTTTGATAAAAAGAAAATAGGAAAAAAGAAAATAGAGAACATTAGAGAGATGGATATACAAGGTATTCTCAATGAATTAACCAAACAAGGGCTAAGTCCACGAACTCGAAAGAGTGTTATGGAAGTGCTTAACCCTCTCTTTAGATTTGCAGTAATCAACAAGTATTTAAGAGATAACCCGTCAATGGGTATAACTGTAAAAGTTCCAAGTCAAAAGAAGATAGTAACCAACGCCACAGACCTCTTTAAAAGAGTGTATGCAGGGATTAACGCCTATTACCATGATAACCCATACTACAAAGCGTTATTTCTCTTTAGCTTCACGGGTAGGCGTAAAGGTGAGATACTCAATCTTAAATGGGAAAACATAGACTTTACACATAACTACTACTGGATAGAAGATACCAAAACAGATGATCAACAAAAGTACCAATTACCGCCCTACCTCATAGAGTCACTACATGAGATCAAGGATGATAGAAAAGGTTTAGTATTTAAAAGTCCTATTACTGGCAAAAAGATTATAAACATTGATAGACAGATGCGACAGCTCAAAAAGTTTTTAGAACTTGAAACTCTCTCTATGCACTACATGAGAAACATCTTAGTAAGTGCTTTGGCAGAACAAGGCATAGAAGCCATTACTCTAAGCGGTATATTAGGGCATAAAGACGCGAACACGATAAGCAAGTACCTAAGTATCAATCATTATAAAAGTAGTCAAATTGGACTTATTAGAGTAGGTGATATTTTAGATGTGGAGGTGATAGATGAATAAAGAACAAAGAAAAAGAAAAATGGTTAAAAATGCTATTCAGGAATATCTAAGTGGAAGAAATTTGCATAATCTTAACATCATAGAGAAAGATATTGAAACTGTAACTAGAATCATTAAACAAAAGGTACAAAAGTACGAATCAACGAATAATGGAATAGGTCTTAGAATCATCAAGGCAGAAATAGCCGCATTAGAAAAGTTGCTAAGAGAGCTTCAATCCAATTACATCATAAGGCAAAATATTCAGCCTGAATCTCTAATAGAAGATATTGCGGATGATGAAGATGTTAATACACCACAGATGGTAAAGCTAATCATCAAGACTTATCTGAATCTACAGGCAGAAGAAAATAATAGAAAAAGAAAACAGCTGCTTGTAGGATTTCGCATCTCTGCCGCAAAAGATATGATTAGATACTCACAGAATAAGATGAGTGAGCATGAAGCCGACCGAATAGCAACTGGCCTTGCAAGCTTGTACTTTGGCACAGAGGAAACATCAAATTCTAGAAAATACAAAGAAAGAAAATTCCTCTCTGCCCCATTTGGTGGATACATCAAATAATATCATCTCATAAAGTTGTCCCAAACTTACCTCCAATTGGGACAACTGAAAATCTTCCTAATTGCTAAACTTCGTTTATAAATCATAAGGAACTTATAGCCCCTTAAATATGTTTTTAGCTATCTCTAACGAGATGGTGCAGTACTGTTACCCTAACCAAAAGGTTAACAAAATGGAAGCACAAAAAGAAGCCAAAGAAACACTTTTAGCAGTAGGACAGAAGGAGTGGTTAAATCCGCGTGAGGTAAATAGTCAATATGGGCTATCAGTATCAACCCTTGCAAAATGGAGGATGTATAATCTCAATCTAGTTTTTAGCAAGATCGGAAAGTATATTAAATATAAGCGGTCAGATATTGAAGCGTTTTTGGAGAGCAACAAAGTAGAGGTAGCCTCATGAGTATGCTACCTGCTAAAAAAAGCAAACCCGCTTTTGTATCACACTATCTTGTATTAAGAGATTTAATAGACGGCGTGGACGTAAGACAGTACAGCGACAGCGTAGTCTATTTAACGTCACGTATTGAGAATATCAAAAATTATTTGGTTAAGTGTGGGCTGAGATTTGATGATGATGCAGTTGCATACTCCAGATATTCTTATTATAAGCCTTATGTTTTAATGCAAGACCAAGAAAACATAGAACTTGCAAAATCTATACTGGAGAGTTTCAAAACAGAGAAGGTTATGCAGTTTTTACCAGATGCGAGTCAAGTCCGCAATGATTGACTCTTTGAATGTAAGTGATAATCACCTAGAAGCTATGTTTGTTTATGATAATGATTATAGCATTGAAACAGTAAAGAGTAAGGCAGTATTTGAGCCTAGTGTCTGGAGCGAAACTTTTGGTAAATCTTTGAAAAAGAATATCATAGAAGCCAAAATCATACATACGCATTTAGGACAAACACTACCACTTAAAACATTTTCAGCTACTCCATTGAGACAGACTCTGGAGTTTGCAGGGCTACGTGGGTACAATGACCGCTCAAGGCTACTGGTGATAACACTTAATGATTTGAAGAGTCAACTACAACAATCACGAGTAACAAGGATAGATGTCGCTTTTGACTACCAGGGAGAGATACCTAAGAGTATTATCAAGGCACTATGTAGGACTAGAGAGCCGTTCAGGTATGGAAACACTACATACTACAAAACAGCCAAAGAAAAAAAAGACAAATCAGAAGATGGACATTAAAATCTACAACAAAGCACATCAAGCAAAGCTAGATTATCCACTGATGAGGTTAGAGTTTGTCTTTAAGTCAGGATACATCAAAAAGCTACAATTTAGAGACATTGAAACAGCCTATCAGAAGATAGAAAAAACTATCAAAAAGGCTACTGGGTTGAGTGTGAAAATAGAGGGCATTTAATCTCTATAGGTTAATCATACCAAAATTTCACGTAAAACCTCAAATAGACACGGTGTGAGCGTCTATTTCGCGCCTTGCTATTAATTCACATTAAAGGTAAAAAATGAAGCAGAAAACAAGACACAAAACAACAGTCACAGAGCAGTTAATACAAGAGGTGCAGGAACTAGCAGAACAGGGATTTAACAATATCTTAATTAGTCAAGCTTTGAACATTGGAGCAGAAACTCTATCTAGGAATGAACAACTAAAACAATCTATTCAACGTGGAAAGATAATACTAGCTAAAAAAGTCACAGCATCCATACTCGACACCTTAGAAACGAACCCCGCCAACCAACAGCTATTAGTCAAGCGCTTGTGCTTATTCACACCTATTGTGGAAATCAAGAAACCTAGTAACGCGCAAGAAGCACTTGCTAACTTATCAGCAGCCACGCAACAGTTTGCAAATGGCGAGATTAACGAAAGTCAGTTACGCACCATAGAGGCAGTTAGCAACAGTTACATCAAAGGATATGAAGTAACAGAGCTTGAAGAGAGAGTTATCAAACTTGAGGAGATGCAAAAATGAATAAAGTACGAATAGTTAATCTTGAGAAAAAGTTAAATACAACCACTCGAAAACATAGAGAAATTAAATTAGTTAATGAGGATACAAAAGGAGTTTATACAACTAGAGATGGGAGACCATTAACTAAAAACAATGACGGTAGTTTCTTATTTGAAGATGGAACAGTACACTATGATGCTAACGAACCTAATCCATATAATGAGTTTGGTCTGATATTAAGAACACTTGTATCAGGAAAGAGACAAGAAAGAGACAAGAAAGAGACAAGAAAGGACAAAGAGGAGATAGACCAAATTTGTAAAATTAGATGATTTTAATTCCTTATTTCAAAATATTACATGAATATTACATGAAGAATGTTAATATATACGCAAGGAGATTATTTTTGAAATTAAATAGTGGTGTGCTTTGATTTTTCATGGCATTAAAATACGTTAAATAAAAGGATTAGAATTGAATTACAAAAAAGCTCTATTGTTAACTGGGATGGCATTAATGTTTACAGCCTGCGGAGGAGGAGGTGGAACTTCGGATGTGCCACCAGAACCACTGATTGAATATGACTTGAGAACCTTCATTGATAAGTCGTCTTTAACATTAAATTTGGAGGGGATAGTAGATGGCACTACTGTTCAAGGAACATACTACGTCACCTATGAAGGAACTTTTGATTATATGGGAACCACATTGGATTTACATCAACAGGTCGCGGTGATAGACGGAACTACGGACACCTCGTACATGGGGACATACCTAGGAAATCTTTATGCTATGCTATTGAATGATGGAACGGAGTGTTATATTGCAGAAGGAGTTACGCCTACTCCTATCCCAACAAATGCTACCATAGGTTATGTATCGGATGTTGTTCCTTTGGAATGTACTGAAGGCTCTAGGGTAGAAATATCAGTTAAGCTTTTAGCAGGAGAAGGAGATAGCGCCATTGCTGCTACTACAGCAAAATGGTACAATGCGTATGGTAGCCTTTTACTCACATCGGAAAGCTATACTACTTTTGACCCAAACATGAATATTCTTGCATATGAGATAAAAACTGGAAACATTATTTTTCAGGCTACCTCTATCACACAAAACTAAACATCTGCCCTTGCTTCTATAAGCAGGGGGTATTATATGATTGATATAATATAAAAGTTACTATTTTAAAGGATTGCAATGAAAAAATTTATACTTTCGGTCCCAGCTACTGCTCTGGTCTTTATGTTCAGTGGGTGTGCATCAACATCATCTTCTTTTAGTGCCCCAGATGGGTCTACTTACAAAACAATTAAGTGTAGTCAGAACTCTACCGAATGTCTACAGAAAGCATCTGAAAGCTGTCCTAGTGGAGTATATAAGGTTATATCAAGCGAAAGTCATGCAGGTGGAGTTGTTGCAGATGTTTTCCCTGGTCCAGTTACATGGTACAGCATCACATATAAGTGTGGTCCGTCTGATGGAAAAATGCCAGCTTTCCCATTTACGGGGCAACAGTATACTCCTCCCGCTACAGTTAATGTACATCATAGCGGAAGCGTATATCACTATTAAAGCATAGTTTTTTGGCACTATAAAAAAGAACATAGCAAGGGTTCTATTTAAAACAATTACCATGAAATACAGTTGAAGAATATTGAATGTGAAGTTATTGCAGTGAAAGCCATTCATAATCTTGTTGGCTATATGCATAGATTACAACACTGCAATCAAAGGGCACACTCTTTGAGAAGAAAGCCTTATTAACCTTAAACACATCAAGGACATTAAGACCACCAACACCAGTACCCATCAGAGGAAGCACGAGACTCATGGGCTCTGAATGACTTTTTGCATACCATTCCAAATAGGGCTCAATGTTTTCAAGTGTTGTTTCAATATCTTCAAGGGATGGATATTTGTCGGCTTCTTTTGTTCCTTGATTGTAGTCCATTATGGCAGCATGAAGGGCATAGATGAAGTTCGTAGCACCTGATGAGGTAGCAACAACATCACCTTTTGAAAGCGTATGCCCTATCTCCCCAAGCCTTAAAGTCATTTCGTGCTGTAGTCCTATACCACAATGTCGCTTGAAAGCCATAGACACACCAGAGCCTAGTATCAGGCGTGTATTAGAGGCATTAACGATAAAGGTTGCGCTCTCTTCGCCTAACAGGTCGCCTTGTTTAAGTGTGGTATGATAAGACATCTTTTATCCAGTAGATAAATTTGTTACAACAAGCAAAAATACAAAATACAATGCCCTACACTGCTTAGTCTTTTTAGTTAACTCGCCAATTCTAATAATTAAGTATATCAAAAAGTAGCACATGAAAAAGCTATAAAAAGAGTATTTTTAATGTAAAGGTATCCCCTAGAGTATCCCCTAACAGTTTTAAAAGTTGATTAAGTGCCGTATAAACGGGCTTTGTAGGTGGTGCGGATGAGAGGACTCGAACCTCCACGCCGTAAAGCACCAGATCCTAAGTCTGGCGTGTATACCAATTTCACCACATCCGCATGTGATTGTTTTACAAAACAATGAAAATAAATGGTACACCCATTAGGATTCGAACCTAAGACCCTCGCCTTAGAAGGGCGATGCTCTATCCAGCTGAGCTATGGGTGCACATAAAAATAATAATAAATAACAAAACTGATATATTAATGGTACGCCTGAGAGGACTCGAACCTCTAACCCTCAGATCCGAAGTCTGATGCTCTATCCATTGAGCCACAAGCGCTTCTTCATATTGGGTGGTTACCCGAATTAATTACCAATGGGGTGGGCGACGGGACTCGAACCCGCAACAACCAGTACCACAAACTAGCGCTCTACCATTGAACTACGCCCACCATAATTAAATGATTACTTATTATTACATGTTAAATATCTAAATGGTCGGAGTGAAAGGACTCGAACCTTCGACCCCCTGGTCCCAAACCAGGTGCGCTACCAGACTGCGCTACACTCCGTTACCTTATAAAAAGGAACGCAATTATAGTCAAAAGGCTTCTAATTGTCAATAGATTCTAGAAAAAAATGCAAAATTCTTATTTTATTCCCTATTTTGGGGGTACTTTAGGCGTTAGTGAGTATAATAAATCTATCTACATGCTCAGGGTAAACATATGAATAGTATATTTGAACAAATCAACCATTTCTTAGGATCCATCTTCTTTTTTGACATCTTCTTTGGACAAGTAGAAGGAACGAGTATGCCTTTCATTGTTGCATGGCTTATAGTCGGTGGGGTTTTTCTTACTTTTCGTTTTGGCTTTATCAATGTCCGTATGTTTGCTCACGCTTTTAAAGTCATCACAGGTAAATATAAAACGGCTGACGATGTAGGGGAGATTACCCCCTTTCAGTCTTTAACCACTGCTCTTTCAGCCACAGTTGGATTAGGAAATATCGCAGGAGTTGCCATAGCTATAACTATAGGTGGGCCAGGAGCTACATTCTGGATGATACTGGCAGGTTTTTTTGGTATGACACTCAAATTTACAGAAGTAACACTTGCACAGATCTATCGCGAGACAAGACCAGATGGCCGTATCATGGGTGGGGCAATGCAGTATCTTTCCAAAGGACTCGCCGCTAAAGGACATTTAAAACTTGGTAAAGTCCTTGCCGTACTCTTTGCCGTACTTGCCATAGGGGGGTCCTTGGGTGCAGGTAATGCCTTCCAGACCTCTCAGGCGATGGGCGTAGTATCGGAGAATATCCCTTTCTTTAAAACATATCCTATTGTCTTTGGAGTGATCATGGCAGCCATTGTAGGTTTTGTCATTATCGGTGGTATTAAGCGTATCGCCCGTACTGCAGAAAAGATCGTACCCCTGATGGTCGTAGTCTATCTGCTGGCATCGCTCTGGATACTTATTGTAAACGCTTCTGCTGTACCAGATGCAATATATCTCATCTTCCATGAAGCTTTTGCTCCTACGGCTGCGGTAGGTGGCCTTGTAGGGGTTTTGGTGCAAGGATTTAAGCGTGCGGCCTTTTCATCTGAGGCTGGTATCGGTTCTGCCGCCATTGTGCATTCAACAGCAGCCGTCAAATACCCTGTTCGTCAAGGAATGGTAGCCCTTTATGAACCATTCATAGATACCATTATCATTTGTACCATGACGGCACTTGTCATAGTCACAACAGGCGTCTATGCTCCAGATGGAGAGTTTGCAAGCCTTGTGGCATCAAGACAGGGCGCGGCACTCACTTCTGCTGCCTTTGGAACAGTCATCTCCTGGTTCCCTCTTATTCTCTCTTTCTCTATCGTTCTTTTTGCTTTCTCTACGATGATTTCATGGTCGTACTACGGTGAACGTTCGTGGACCTATCTCTTTGGCGAGAAATATACTCTTGTGTATAAGCTCATCTTTGTTTCATTTACTGTTATAGCATCAGTAACCAGTGCCTCTACACTACTTGATTTTTCAGACCTTCTTATCTTATCAATGGCTTTACCAAACCTTATAGGGCTCTATGTGCTACAAGGGGACGTGCATAGTAATTTAAAAATGTATCTTTCAAAATGGAAAAGTGGTGAGTTAGATAGAGAGTGCATAAAAGAAAGCGTCTGCAAAAGTTAATTACTGAATGTGTAGTCAGTTGAAATGGTTAAACCATCTCAACACCTTTTTTACCATGAGCAAGTGCACCGATGACATAACCGTCTGTATTTGCAAGTACTTTATCTACATCTTCAGGTTCAACAACCCATACCATGCCTACACCCATGTTAAAAGCTCTATACATCTCTTCTTCAGCAACATATTGGCTCATAAATTCAAAAATAGGAAGTACTCTGATACTGTCTTTGTTTACAATGGCCCTCATGCCCTCAGGAAGGACTCTAGGAAGGTTTTCTATGATTCCCCCACCTGTGATGTGGGCTAAGGCTTTTATGTACTGTTTGTTGGCCTTGTAGTCTTTTACATAGATACGTGTCGGCTCAAGTAAAGTCTCTACAAGGGGTTTGCCTTCAAACTCTGTCTCAAGGCTCATGCCTAGCTTGTCAAAGAAAATCTTTCTTACAAGAGAATAGCCGTTTGAATGTACACCCGAACTTGGCATGGCTATAAGAATCTGTCCTTCTCTTACATTGGCTACCATATCCATATCTGCGCGCTCTGCGATACCTACTGCAAATCCGGCAAGGTCAAAGTCATCATCAGAATACATGCCTGGCATTTCAGCTGTTTCACCACCTACAAGTGCACATTCCCCTCGGCGACAACCCTCGGCGATACCGGCAACGACATCTTTGGCATTTTGTGGCAATAGTTTACCTGTTGCATAATAATCAAGGAAAAACATTGGTGTGCCATTATTACAAATGAGGTCGTTTACACACATTGCTACAAGGTCAATACCCACGGTGTCAAGTTTACCGCTTTCTATGGCAATACGTAACTTCGTACCTACCCCATCCGTAGCAGAAAGAATCACTGGCTCCTTATAGCCCGTTGGAAGTGCATATGCGCCTGCAAATGATCCGATGCCCCCTATTACATTTTTATCAAAAGTTGATTTCACATCTTCTTTGATGGCTTCTACAAATGCATTACCCGCATCGATATCTACACCGGCATCTTTATATGATATATTTGACATTACTTATTGTCCTTTGAACTGTTTTCTTGACATTTACATGCTGGGAATATTTTTTTAAGTATGATTAACCCTGGACAAAATCCTGTCAATCCTGCAATCAAAAGCATTACCATCATCACAAACTGCAGGATAAATGCAGCGGCATACATGCCTGAACCTGCTAGCCCCATGACAAAACCAAGTATACTCGCCTGTATTAAACGTTGTATCTTTTCAGCACACATTTGAAAGTCCTTGTAAAAATTACGGGTATTATAGCAGGTTTTAGCTGTCTCTTATGAATTGAGTTTGCGTCCTAACTTTTTATTGATAGAGCGAATTTTGGCAAAGCCAACCCTTCTACTCTTCAGCAGAGAGCTCATGCGACTGACCGTGTTTATGAATTGAGTTTACGTCCTAACTTTTCTTCTACTGAACCTATTTTTTTACCTAATCTTCCTACTGGGCCTTTGCGATAGTCTATCTTGATAGAGCTATAAACACGCTCACAGTCTACTTGCAAATCCAGATACGCTCTGTTGATAACAGCCAAAACTTCTTCTACAGTTTCGCCTTCAATGATGGTCCCCATAGGTGTGAGCTGGTAAGCAAGTCCGCTTTTGTCTACGATGTCTAAAACTCTTGCCACAAATGCACTTTTACTCTGGGTTTGTTCTGTTGGGAACATGCTGAATTCTACTAATGCTGACATGATTATCCTTTGATTTTTTTGATGTTATAACAGATTATAGGTTATAATCCGCCATGCAAAGGATAAAAATGGTTGATATAATTGTTGTAGGTGCGGGTGCCGCTGGGCTCGTAGCTTCAATTACTGCTGCAAGAGCGGGTCAGAAAGTCACTTTACTTGAACAGAATAACAAGATAGGGAAGAAGATCTTGGTCTCAGGTAATGGAAAGTGCAATATAAACAACCGCTACATCCATCCAACCCGTTTTCATGGACAAAACTCTGACTTTATAGAAAAAGTTTTAGATGGTTATGGCTTTGAAGTCGTAGAAAAGTTTTTCACATCCATCGGACTTGAGCTCACAGAAGGAAAAGAAGGAAAGATGTTTCCTCTGTCCTTGCAGGCAAGTTCCGTAGTGGAACTGCTTGAGTATGAGGCAAAAAAACTAGGTGTACAGATACTTTGTGATTGTGCTGTGACTTCCATCCGCAAAGAGGGAGATACTTTTACACTGGAAACTTCCCTTGGCAGTAAAAAATGTGAAAAACTTCTCTTGGCTTCTGGTTCACCTGCTGCACCACAACTGGGCGGCTCTAACTCCGGGTATGCTTTTGCTACAAGAATGGGACACTCCCTCATACCACGTCACCCCTCACTTGTTCAACTTTGTTCTGAAGAAACATGGGTCAAAGAGTGTGCTGGGGTTAAGATCTCCGGATCAGCTCAACTCTATGCCAATGGAGAGTACATCACAGAGAAAAAAGGCGACCTACTTTTCACCAACTACGGCATAAGCGGATTGGGCATCTTAGACCTGAGCCGCGAAGTGAGCATCAGACTGGCTGACTATGACTTTTGTGAATTAAACCTGGATCTCATGCCAGCATTCAGTAAAGAAAAACTCATCAATCTGCTGTTAAACCGTACAAACAGCACAAGTGAAAAACCCATAGAACTTTGGCTCCATGGTGTCATAAACAAAAAACTCATTCCCATCATACTTGAACAGTCAAAATGTAAAGTCAAAACAGAGAAGCAACTCAACCGCAAAGAAATAGCCAAACTCGTTTACGCTATCAAAAACCTCAAGTTAAGCATCAATGACACCAAAGGCTTCAAGGGTGCCGAAGTAGCTACTGGCGGCGTAAACACTGCGGAAGTAAATCCACAAACCATGGAGTCAAAACTTGTACCCAACCTTTTCTTTGCTGGAGAAATACTCGATGTCGATGGAGACAGAGGTGGATTTAATTTTCACTTTGCGTGGGTTAGCGGGTTGAGAGTAGCTAGGAATTAGAAATTTTTACTGAAATAGTCTTTTATTTTGCTGTAGATTTGGGGATTGTTGAGAGGGAGCATGCGGTCAGTATGTGACCGAACAAACTCCCTCTAAGTGTAGTGAAAGAAAAGAACTATTTTGAGTTCTTTTTGTCTCTTGCTTGTCTTTTTCTTTCATTCTCATCCAGTGATCTTTTACGAATTCTTACAGAAAGAGGAGTCACTTCTATAAGCTCATCGTCTTCAATCCATTCCATGGCTGACTCTAGTGTTACAGGTCTTGGTGTAATAAGTTTGATAGCTTCATCGGCACCAGATGTTCTCATGTTTGAAAGTTGTTTCCCTTTAAGTGGGTTCACATCCAAGTCCCCTGGTCTAGCAGACTCGCCGATAACCATACCTGAGTATACTTTGTCTTGTGGGCTGATGAACATAACACCTCTAGACTGAAGGTTGAAGATAGAAAAGGCAACTGCTTCACCGTTATCCATAGAAACCAATGCGCCCGCTGTTCTAGTCTCAACGGTGCCTGAGTAAGGTCTGTACTCCAAATAAGAGTGGTTCATGATACCCTCACCTTTAGTATCAGTCAAAAACTCATTTCTAAACCCGATAAGCCCACGTGCAGGGATCTCGAACTCAAGTCTTACTGTACCATCAGGCATAGGGTTAAGTGAAGTCATGTTTGCTTTTCTTTTCCCTAATTTTTCAATGGCAACACCTTGAAATTCTTCAGGAACATCAACAACTAAGTGCTCAAATGGCTCCATTTTAACACCATTTTCTTCTCTTACTACCACTTGCGGACGTGCAAGAAGAAATTCAAAACCTTCTCTTCTCATGTTCTCTGCCAAAATACCAATCTGAAGCTCACCACGACCTGATACCATAAATGATGCATCTCCCATAGGCTCCATACGCATAGCAATGTTTGTTTCCATCTCTTTTGCGAGTCTCTCAGCAATTTTGTTTGATGTTACATGCTTGCCTTCCTGTCCTGCCAAAGGGCCATTGTTTACAGACATAACAACTGAAAGTGTTGGCTCTTCAACGTGCATAGGATCAAGAGGTACCGGGTTTGCTTTGTCGCAAATAGAGTCACCCACATCAATGTCGTTAAATCCGGCAATAGCTACGATATCTCCGGCTTCAGCCTCTTGAATTTCAATACGCTCAAGACCCTTAAATCCGATAAGTTTCGAAATACGGCTTTTTGTTTTTTCGCCAGATGCTTTAACAAGTAAATATTCGTCGCCTTTTTTTACCTTACCGTTAAAGATACGCGTAATACCAATACGACCAACAAAGTTGTCAGAGTCAAGTGTAAATACCTGTGCTTGCGTATCCGCATCCGGTGAACCTACAGGATAAGGTACTTTAGTTAAAATGGCTTCAAACAATGGCACCATATCTTTACTTTCATCTTCCATTTCCCATTTTGCATACCCATCTCTGGCTGCTGCGTAAAGTACTGGGAATTCAAGCTGCTCTTCATTGGCATCTAGTGCTACAAGAAGGTCAAAGACTTCATCAAGTACTCTTTCCGGATCTGCCCCATCTTTGTCAATTTTGTTGATAACCACAACAGGAATAAGACCAAACCCGATCGCCTTTTTCAAAACGAATTTAGTTTGAGGCATAACACCTTCTTGTGCGTCAACCAGAAGAAGTACACCATCAACCATTTTAAGAACACGCTCAACTTCACCACCAAAATCGGCGTGACCCGGAGTGTCGATGATGTTGATCTTGTGATCACCATACACAATCGCTGTATTTTTAGAAAGAATGGTAATCCCTCTTTCCTTTTCGATAGCATTGCTATCCATAGCTCTCTCTTGTACTTCCTGGTGTGCAGCATACGTACCTGATTGTTGAAGAAGTTGATCCACGAGTGTTGTTTTACCGTGGTCAACGTGAGCGATAACCGCGATATTTTTAATCTTTTGCATAGTAAGTCCTAAGGTGAGCTCAAACAAGCCCACATAAATTTTCGCGCATTATATCGAAAGCTTACTATATAGAAGATTTATAAGCAAAAAATATGTCATTATCTGGCTTAACTCTGAGTTCTATAAACGATATCCATAAATTTCATGGTACGTTTTCATGGCATAACGGTCTGTCATCGCTGCGATATAATCTGCAATAACACGTTCTTCTTTGCGTACAGCAAAAAGTTCTTTCTGGTGCGGAGGCAGAAGATTCTTATCTTCTCTGAATGCTCCGTACAATCCCTTGATACACTGTTTTCCTGCGTGCATTTTACGTGCTATTTTTTGATGTTTATAGAGTTTATTTAACAACAGTTTTTTTAGTTTTTTTAGTTCAGTGGCTATTTCTTTGGAAAAGCCCAAAGGCAACTTTTCTTTTTCGCCCATTGTCGCACAGATAGGGAGCTCCTGCCTGCAACTCTCAGCACCCTCTTTCGAGTTTTCAATAAAGTCTTCCACTAACAGCTTAATGAGTCCTGCTACAAAACGGTGACGATAGAGTTTGTCACCTCTTTGAATACCCTCTTGCCGTACCCTCTGATCTACCCTAAGACAAAGCTCATCTTCAAGCAGGTCATCAAAAGTAATGAGTCCGTACTTGATGCCGTCATCTATGTCGTGTGAAGTATAGGCTATCTCATCTGCGTGGTCTACAACCATTGCCTCGAGCGAAGGATGCTTGTCCAGCTCAAAACGTGTATCCAAACCTTCCAAGAATGGTTTCATATAAGGGTATGAGTGTTTAAGCACACCTTCAAGCGTTGCAAAAGTGAGATTCAGTCCATCAAAATCCTTATACCGTTTTTCCAACTTTGTTAAAACCCTGAACGACTGAAAGTTATGCTCAAACCCCAAAACCCTTCCATCTGCTCTAAGAAGTTTGTCCAGCTCATCTCCTCCTACATGACCAAAAGGAGTATGTCCTAAGTCATGAGAAAGTGCAATGACCTCTGCCAGTGTTTCATTGAGTTTTAACATACGTGAAAGCGTACGTGCTATCTGGCTCACTTCCAGCGAGTGTGTTAAGCGCGTACGAAAGTAGTCGCCCTCATGATTTAAAAATACCTGTGTTTTATACTCCAGTCGTCTAAACGAAGAACAGTGGAGGACCCTGTCTCTGTCTCTTGCATAAGGGTCTCTAAAATCTTCTTCGAAAGCAAAAAATCGCTCACTGGGTTGCATTCCTTGCATTCTATAGCCTTTAGTTAATATTGCTATAATTGTAGCAAAATAAACTAGTTCTGCAGGGTGACTCATGGAAAAAATAGAAATGTACCATATCGAATATGAAAAGCCAAAAGTGACACTTTTACAGCAAAGCGGGTTAGGTGTTGCAGAAATAGCCGCAAGAACATGTTACGATAGTTTTGACAACTCTGAGAATGAGAGTGTGAAAAACGCTATGACTACGCTAGACACTGATGCCATTAACGACATTGATGATTCAGACCTGCTTTCAAACCTTGCATGGGTACATCACCATCACTCCATCATCGAACATGCTACTTTGAGTTATCTGATACAGGGCACTTCAAGGGGCGTGCTTCAGGAGCATGCCAGACATAGACTTCAAGCCATTTCTGTAAGGAGTACGCGCTACACCATGTCAAGCGTTATCAATACCTTTGTCGCTTCACTTGAAAATGAAGAGGGCTTTAGCTTCTTTTTTGAAACACTGCTTGGTTTAAATCTATTTGTCGTTGTGGACAAAGAGTATCTGAACATAGAGATCAGAGCTATCTATGATAAATTATGCTTTCAATACAAAAAAGACAACGACTTTATACATAATGCTGTGGCAAAATCATCTTTGCCCTTTATAGAAGAGTACAGAGATGATGCCGCTAGACTGTTTAGTGCATTACAAAATGGAAAGAAAAAAAGAAATGTGGGAGATGGTTTCAAACATATTGTTTCAGATAACTGGAAAGTAGACATGGTGGTAACATTCAACATCAGAAGTCTCAAAAACTATTTTGACCTTAGAGACTCTGGCGCAGCATGGTTTCAAATACAGTGGCTGGCTGAAGCGATGAAAGCAGTAACGCCTGTAAAATATTTGAAACTTATCGATAAAAAATATAAAAATATTCCATAAATTAATGGACTAATAACAAAAAAACAATATAAACATTTACTTTTTGTTAATTTCTCTTGACATTTGCAAAATAAATATGATATGATGACATTGAGTTTAAAAAATTATATACACAAAGGAAACAAAGATGAAAAAATTAAATCTTTCACTAGTAACAGTTTTAGCAATGAGTACATTTGCATTCGCAGGTGGTGATATAGCTCCAGTAGAGCCAATGATCGAAACACCAATGGTAGAAGAAGCGTCAACTCCAGGTAGTTTTTATGTTGGTGCTGCATACGGTATGGCGAACCTTGAGAGTACTAACTCATATGATTATCTTGACGGTACATTCACTGATACTGTAGGAGACTTTGACTACGATACAGTAATGCTTCAGGCTGGATACAAATTCAACCAGTATATAGCAATTGAAGGTAGATACTGGTTCGGTATGGGTGAAGACATTGGTGCAACTTATGACGCTAATGGAAATCAAGTAGATTCTGATTATGCACTTAACATTGACACATGGGCAATCTATGCTAAACCAATGTACCCAGTAACTGAGCAATTTGACATTTATGGACTACTCGGTTATGCTAGTACAGAGGTAAAACGTTCATATTCAGACAGCAGAACATATACACCTGGTTATGATATGGATGGTTTTTCATGGGGTCTTGGTGGAGCTTACGCTTTCACAGAAAACGTAGCTATATTTGTTGACTATGTTAACATGTATGACGATTCAAATACATTTAATGGGGAAACGTATAATGGGACAGCATTCACTGCAAACACAGATGATGTATTGTCAACAGTAAACTTCGGTGTAACTTATACTTTCTAAGAACACTTTCTGCTAAGCCTTTTGGCTTGGTGGAAGCTTTTCATTTTCCCTTTTTCACCACTTCTTTTTTATCACTTCTTTTTTTGCCTTTATTTCACTATAATACGTTTTTTACACCATTTTATATTTTTGGAGCTTACCATTGCGTTTTTTACTCATCATTCTACTGTTTTTACACATGCCTCTTTTGGCTCAACCACTCTCCGTAGGAAGCATCACTAGCCACATACAAAGCTCACTGCCTAGACACATCAAAGGTGAAAACAAAGAGATTATCCAAAACATCTATAGCGCTGTGGGCTACCAGCCTTTGTGGGTAGGAGACAACAACAAGAAAAAAGCCAGTGAGCTTATACAAGCGCTAAACGACCCGATGTTTAACTATAAGAACAAATCTTTTGACCAGGCATCGATCAGCCAACTATTTTATATGCTTGACAATGGAGAAGTCTCTGGGGACAAACAGGCTGCTGTATATGCAAGGCTTGATCTCATACTTACAAGCTCCATGGTGCGTCTTGTGCGCTTCATTGTTCAGGGTGATGTAGACTGGAACCTGGTACAGAAAAAACTGCACAACCTAAAACAAAGCGACGATGTCACAGCCAGGTGGGAAATGACCCCTAAAGCATTCCCAGATCAGCAGCAGCTCTTATCTGCTGTAGCAAATGGTAATATATATGCCTATTTAAACTCGCTTGTTCCAATGGAAAAACGTTATAAACAGCTAGTCAAACTACTTAAAGATTACCGTAGAATGGAGAAATTTCCAAAAGTCAAATATACCAAAGTGGCTTTAAAAACAGGTGACAAGTCAGATATAGTGGAAGAGGTGAAGAAATACCTTCAGATCACTGGAGACTATCCGCAAAATGCAGCTATAAATAGTACGTTTGATGAAACACTCAGAAGAGCACTAACTACCTATCAGAAACGATACTTACTTGAAATAACAGGCATACTGGACAAGGCAACGACATACTATCTCAATAAACCTGTCTCAGAAAATATACAGTCAATCATTACCAACCTGGATAAAACAAAGGTTTACCCTAAGGCATTTGAAGCAGAACATATTGAAATAAATATCCCTGACTTTAATTTGCGCTATTACAAAAATGGCCAAAAAATCATGAAAAAAGGCGTTGTAGTGGGGCGAATGGACCGACCGACACCACTTTTTCATGATGTAATGAGCTACATGGTACTTAATCCAACATGGACAGTCCCGGACAATCTCATCAAAAGAGATTTAATACATGTTCTTAGAGAAGATCCGAACTACCTGAAAGACAACAATATCCATGTATTTTCTGGAAACAATGAGATACAGGTTACACAAGCCATGCTCAATCCCTATGAAAATAGTCAAAACAATGTCCCTTATCGATTTGTACAGTACCCGGGTGATAATAATGCGCTTGGACGTGTAAAATTCATGTTTCCAAACAAATATTCTGTTTATTTACATGATACGGACAACAAATCATTACTCACACAACGTTATAAAATATACAGTTCGGGGTGTGTGCGTATGGAGCAACCTTTTGACCTTGTACATCTATTGCTCGCACCTGCTGGAGGGCTCTACAGTCCTGACAGAGTACAGCAAATACTTCAAACAAATAAACCGACAACTATCAACCTTCCAAAGCCTGTGCCCGTGCATATGGTTTATTTTACTGCGTATGAGGAAGATGGATTGGCGTATTTTAAATATGATATATATTTGTACGATAAAATTATTGAAGAGTCCGTCGAGGGCAACAGAAAAGCTACCTTTACTGTACCAGAAAAACGTATGATCTCCGTGAAGAAAAACGACCAGCAGCTTTCTAATTAGGCTGCTTTATAAACCATCTACTTAAGTAGTCTTTTTGCGCATCTTCACTCTTTGAAGATGCGTCAAGGCTATTGCCATGGCATCTGTGATGTCTAAGGGCTTTATCTCTTTTTTTATGCCAAATAACCTTTTCACCATAAAAGCTACCTGTTCCTTTGTGGCCTTTCCGTTACCAGTAACTGCTTTTTTGACCTGCAGTGCCGTGTACTCATGAAAGAAGCCTACTTCTTGGAGTATCTTTAGACATAAGGCTCCTCTAAACTGTGCAAGCTTTAAAACCGACTGGGGATTAAAAGCAAAAAAGATGTCTTCAATAGCCACTTCATCTACTGTATGTGCCTTTAAAATGATGTCTATGCCCTCTACAAGTTCTATAATTTGTTCTTGTAGCTCTTTGCCTTTCATTTTAAGTAAACCTGCCTCAACAAGTGAAAAGTTTTTACCATCCCAATTCACGATACAGTACCCTAAATTACGGCTTCCCGGGTCTATTCCTAAAATATTCATTCACACCTTTGTTCACATAGTGAATAAACTTATTCAACTCTGTTTTCTAACGCTATTTTAGCTTAATTTGGCTAAAATGTTATAAGTTATTCACATTAAGAATTTTAACGTTTTCAAAATGTGAAATTTTATTCACACATTTAAAAATATCAAAGGCAATCTAAAATGAATATAGGACAAAAAGTACTTTTTGAGCTAAAAAAAGAAATTAGCGAGATAGAATATGACCGCTATATTAAAAAACTTGTTTATGACACAAAACGTTCACGAAGCAACATTGTCTATTTTAATGCGCCCAATCTGATTGTCGCAAAGTGGATCAAAAGTAAATATACTGATAAACTTATCCACCTTTTTGAACTGCAAAATGAAGTAAGACCTGAGATAGAAATCTCAGTCGGAAACAAGATTCAACAAACTTCTGCTTCTTTAGTGAAACAAACTAGTGAAAAAAGTCATTCCAAAAGCACCTATCTTAACCCTTCTTTGACTTTTGAAAGTTTCATTGTCGGGAATTCCAACCAGTTTGCATACACCACATCAAAATCTGTAGCAGAAAAACCGGGAAAACAGTACAATCCTCTTTTTCTTTATGGGGGCGTAGGTTTAGGTAAAACCCATCTGCTTCAGGCTATAGGTAATTATCATATTGATTTGGGTAAAACAGTCATTTATACCACTTTGGAACAATTTATGAACTCTTTTACTTCTCATCTTCGTTCTCAGACTATGGATAGATTTAGGGATAAATTTAGAGAATGTGACCTGCTTCTTATAGATGACATACAGTTTCTAAGCAGGAAAGAACAAACCCAGGAAGAATTTTTTCACACATTTAATGAACTTTATAATAATAATAAACAAATTGTCATCACCTCAGATAGGCAGCCCAACAAGATCGCAGGACTTGTAGACAGACTTCGCAGCCGTTTTGAAATGGGGCTCATGGCAGATATACAGCCACCGGGCCTTGAAACAAAAATTGCCATCATCCAAAAAAAATGTGAACTTGACGGCATAAAACTGAATAATGAGATTATCAATTTCATTGCTACTAATATGGGCGATAATATACGTGAAATTGAGGGAACCATAATCAAACTCAATGCGCTCTCTTCTATGCTCAATCAGGAAATCACACTGGACTTTGCCCAAAATGCCATAAAAGACCAACTCAAAGAGAAAAAAGAAAATATTTCCATAGATGATATTGTAAAGATTATTTCAAGAGAACTCAATATCAAACCTTCAGATATGAAATCAAAAAAACGTACTAAAAACATTGTGAATGCTAGAAGGATTGCTATATATCTAGCAAGAAATCTTACACCCAATTCAATGCCTCAAATTGCCATATATTTTGGGATGAAAGACCATACTGCTATTTCACATGCTATGAAAAAAATACATGAGATCATAGACAATGATGAAAATTTCAAAGTTATTCTAGAAGATCTCTCAAATAAAATAAATACTCAGACACTACATATCATAGAATGAATATAAAATATTTTTAAGTGACTTATTCTAAAGAAAATCTCTATGAGCTCTACTAACCTACTTTTCCTTATATGAAGCTCATTAATAATTATAAAACTTGAATAAAAAAAAGATATAATTTTAAATGTGAATAAATGTGAATGGTCATAAGGTATTAAACATTTACTCAAACAACGGTTTCATCAGCAATACAGTAGTTTTTCACATATTCATGTCATGCTACTACTACGTACTAAAATATTAATAATAAGGAGAGTCAATGAAGATAAAAGCTCAAAAACAAATTATAGAATCTATACTCATTAATTTACAGCCTTTTTTAGAAAAAAAAGATGCAAGTCAAATCACTTCACATATATTATTTAAAACAGAAAATAATATATGTGTAATTAAAGCAACTGATTCAGAAATAGGTTTAAAAATTGTGACTGATAATATTAATATTGAAGAAGAAGGATCATTTACCGCTCATGGTAAAAAACTTTTAGATATTATACGTATATTAAAAGACGATGAAATTACATTAGAACTTTTAGACAATACTTTAATTATTAAACAACAGCATTCAAAATTTAAACTTCCAACTTTTGATCCTAACTCTTACCCATCTTTTCCAAGCACAGAAGATAAACCACAAATTTCTTTAGATTCTTTAAGCTTAATTCAAAATCTAAAAAAAATATCTCCGGCAATAGATACAAACAATCCAAAATTTGAACTTAACGGTGCTTTAATTAATATAAAAAATGACTCAACAGATTTAGTTGGAACAGATACAAGAAGACTAGCCATAGCAACTATTCCGGGAAACAATACAGAAGCCTTATCACTTATCGTTCCGAAAAAAGCTATTTTAGAGATACAAAAATTATTTTTAGATCAGATCAATATCTTTTTTGATGAAACAAATCTAATTATTAGCAATGAAAATTATTATTTTTATACTAGACTTATCAATGGTAAATTTCCTGATTACCAACGCATTATTCCAGCCACAACAAAACATCAAATTATGTTGCCTAAAAAAGAGATGCTTGATGCCATTAAAATGATTACCACTATTTCTCAAGAAATTAAAATGACTCTTTTATCAGATAGCATCATTTTCAATTCTTTAAGTGCAGATAATGTTGAAGCTAAAACAGAATTAGAACTTGAAACAGGCTTAAGTGATAAATTTGAAATTTCATTTAACAGTAAATATATTTTAGATTTCATTTCACAAATAAATAAAAATGAATTTTCTATGGAATTTAATGAACCAACACTGCCATTTATTGTTAGAGACGACAATTTCATTACAATCATCATGCCAATTGTTGCATAAAAGGAAAAACGCACTATGAGTGAAAATACAACAAAATATATTTTTGTTACCGGAGGAGTACTTAGCTCTTTAGGAAAAGGAATCACTGCTGCTAGTGTAGGAACATTGTTAAAACATACAGGAAAACGCGTAGGTGTCTTAAAACTTGATCCTTATATCAATGTTGATCCAGGTACTATGTCCCCACTTGAACATGGTGAGGTTTTTGTAACCAAAGATGGTGCAGAAACCGATCTTGATCTAGGTCATTATGAAAGATTTCTAGATACTTCACTCACAAAAAATAATAACTTTACTACAGGTCTAGTTTATAAAACAGTCATAGAGAATGAACGTAAAGGAAAGTACCTAGGTAAAACCATTCAAGTGGTTCCTCATATAGTAAACGAGATTAAAGAACGTATTGTTAAAGCTGGTGAAAATAAAGATATTCTTATTGTAGAACTTGGCGGTACTACCGGTGACATTGAGGGATTACCATTCTTAGAAACGATTAGACAAATGAAACATGAATTTGGTAAAACACAAGTGATGAATATCCATGTCACACTTTTACCTTATATCAAAGCTGCCGGAGAACTTAAAACAAAACCAACGCAACATTCAGTTCAAGAACTAAGACGTATAGGAATCGCACCTCATATGCTTGTTCTAAGAGCTGAACAGCCTGTTCCGGCGGATTTAAAAAGAAAAATAGCCTACAGTTGTGATGTAGATGAAGACTCAGTCATAGATGCTATAGATGCACCTACTATTTATGAAGTACCGTTAAACTTTTTAAAACAAGATATATTAACACCTATTTGTAAACAATTAGACCTTGAAAATTGTCAGCCAAAGATGGATGAATGGACAGATCTGGTACATAAAATTATACAACCTAGTTATCAGACTAAAATCGCTTTTGTTGGTAAGTATTTGGATTTAAAAGAATCTTATAAATCATTGACCGAAGCACTGATACATGCCGGTGCACATTTAGATCATAAAGTAAATATAAAATGGGTAGACAGTGAAAAAGTAGAAGATGATGGTGCCCAAAAGTATTTGAATGATTGTGATGGTATTTTAGTTCCTGGTGGTTTTGGTGAACGTGGTGTTGAAGGAAAAATTAAAGCCATCCAGTATGCAAGAGAAAACAATATACCATTTTTAGGTATATGCCTTGGTATGCAACTGGCTATGATAGAATTTGCCAGAAATGTACTTGGACTTGAAGATGTAAACTCAGTTGAATTTAAAAAAGATGCGAAAAATCCGATTATTTATCTTATTGATGAATTTATTGATGCAAGCGGTTCAAAACAAGTGAGAACAACAACCTCTCCAATGGGTGGGACTATGCGTCTTGGTGAATACGAATGTGAAACAAAAGAGGGTTCAAATCTTAGGAAGGCCTATGATGCGCCTATTATTTTTGAAAGACACAGACATCGGTATGAAGCCAACCCTAAATACAGAGAAGCGTTCGAAGCAAAAGGATTGGATATTACAGGTGAATCCCATGGTCTTATTGAAGCCGTAGAAGTAAAAGACCATCCTTGGTTTCTGGGCGTACAATTCCATCCTGAGTTTACCTCAAGACTTCAAAATCCAAACCCAACCATAGTGGCATTTGTTCAAGCAGCTATAGATAATAAACCTGAGTAAATGTCGAAGGTTTACCCGACACTTAATCTAAGCATTTTAGAAAACATTCTTCAGGCACGTTTTGAAGAAGGTTTTCTAAGCCTTCGTGATTTACCACAGCCTTCTGCGTTTAAAGATATGGATAAGGCAACACAACGTATAGTTTCAGCTATACAAAATAAAGAAAAGATAAGTATCATTGGTGATTATGATGTAGATGGTGTGACCTCCACTACACTAATGAAACTTTTTTTTGAAGAGATAGACTACCCCATAGTGTGGATTATCCCAAACCGTTTCAAAGATGGTTATGGCCTTTCAGCAAATATTGTTCCGCGTATACTTGGTACAGATTTGGCTATAACGGTTGATAACGGTATCTCTGCTGTATATGCTGCACAACTTTGTAAAGAAGAAGGCATAGAACTTATTATTACAGACCACCATTTGCTGGCCCCTGAAGTTCCAGAGTGTTATGCCATTATCAATCAAAAACAAGAAGAGTGTACATTTCCCTACACAGACGTTTGTGGAGCCCAGATAGCTTGGTATCTCATCGCTTCACTTAAAAATGCCTTAGAAATAAAAATCAATCTGATGTCTTATATGGAACTTGTAGCCATTGCTATTATTGCAGATATGATGCCTCTTAAGCACATAAATAGAGCGATGGTGGAAGCAGGGATACAAGCACTCAATAAAAGTAGTAAACCTGCCATCAAAGCTTTTTTGGAACATAGCCAGAAAGAGGCACTTAATGCAGAAGATATAGGCTTTTTTTTAGCACCATTACTTAACAGTGCAGGGCGCATGGAAGATGCTTCTTTTGCTGTTGACTTTTTGAGTGCTACAAACATCTATGACGCTAGAGTAAGGCTAGAGAGACTCATAGGATTTAATACACTCAGAAAAGCAACAGAACAGGAAATAACCACTAAAGCGCTAGAGCGGGTCAATAGAGTTCATGAAGTTATAGTCGTAGAAGGTGAAGAGTGGCATGAGGGTGTAGTAGGAATCGTAGCTGCACGTGTAGCAAGAGAACATGAAAGGCCCTGTATAGTATTAAGCAATGATGGCAAGGGAGGACTTAAGGGAAGTGGCAGAAGTTTTGGAGAGTGTGACCTTTTTGCTATCACAGACAGCTGTAGAATGCATCTAGAGAAGTTTGGAGGACATCAAGCAGCCATTGGGCTTAGTTTGCAGGAAAGTAGCTTAGAAGTCTTTACAGAGCAATTACAAATAAATTACGCTAAAGGGGGCTACAAACAAGAAGTAGTAGACCCTGATATAGTAGGAGAACTAGACTTCAGTAGCATATCTTTTGACCTCACAAAACTTGTTAAACAATTTGAGCCTTACGGACAGGGAAATCCTACTCCAAAATTTATCACCAAAAATGTAGAAATTCTCCAAGCTGATAGCATGGGGAAAGAGGGTGAGCACTTACGCTTTAGCTTTGTGCAAGAAGGCATTGTGATGCAAGGTGTTCAGTTTAAGACACGTGAAGTGTATGAGGCAGGTTGCAGAGCAGATGTGGTATATGCAGTAAACGAAAATCATTTTAGAGGCAAGGTGACGCTACAGTTGATGGTAGAGAGGGTGCTAATTAATTAGTTTTAAAGTTCAAGCCAAAAAAGCTTGAACTGAGGAAAGAAGAAAAAGATTAGAGCGGTAAAACACGAATTTTATCACTAAGTTTCTCTTTTAAAATATTTTCAATAGCAAAAAGCGTTCCCGTGCTTGAACTGGCACAGCCAGAACATGAACCCAAATAGCGGATGTAAATATCAAAGTTTTCACCATTTTCTTTGATGTCTAAGATTTCCATATCTCCACCGTCCATTACAAGCATTTGACGGATGTTTTCATCCACTACCTTATCTACGGCTTTGATACGCTGCACAATGGTCATGGTAGCAAAATCGCCATTTTGTGTTGCTGTATCGTTGCCGATAGTTGCTTTGCCAGCCAACTTTTCTTTTTCATACTCTTCAAGCAAGTCTACAAGATAGATATCTTTTGCTTCATGTCCACCGGAGCGAATACAGGATTTACAAAATGCACCCGCTTTGGTATAGTCAGTGATCTGTTCCAAACTTGTAAGATCATTGAGTCTAATCACTTCTTGCAATGTAGAAAGTGTGATTCGTGCACATTCACACACAATCACTTCTTCTTCGAAGCTCTCCATGTCTACGCCTTTATACTGCGCAGCTGCTTTTTTGATAACATCATACGCCATGACCGAACAGTGCATTTTTTGTGGCGGTACAGCTGGTGTATCTGCATGGTCTCGCATAGCAAATTCAACGTCGATATTGGTAATTTTGACCGCCTCATCTACCGTTTTATCTTTGCAGAGTTCAGCCATCGTGTCTGAAGAAGCAATAGCTGTACCACATCCAAAACTTTTAAACTTCGATACTAAAATTTTGTCTGTTTTAGGATCAACTGCCCAGTAAAGACGTACTGCATCGCCACAACTCTCTGCGCCAAAGTCAGCGACAATGAGTCTTGCATTCATTTTCTCTGCTTGTTCTTCCGTGATTTCACCCATATTTTGTGGGTTATTCATAAGGTTGGTCACCTTGTTGCTATACTCATCCCAGATGGTACCGCCAATTAAACTATCTATTCCCATTTTATTTCCTTTAAGTATTTTCTTTTCAAAGCTATTAAGATAAATCGCACAAGTGCGATGAGCCTACTGCTGAAGTAGACACAGTATCAACGCAGGTAAGATGATGGGCTTTGCCCATTTTCCATTCTCATCAATGATGCGCAGCTAGACCACTATTGTGACCTTCTGGTGCATATGCGTATGAACTTGAGATGCCTCTGAGTCTAACAACCGCAGCTTGCACCGCCCTAAGCGTGTAGTCCAACTCTTCTTGTGTAGTATAGCGACTAAGTGAAAAGCGTATGGCCGTATGGGCCAAGTCTTCTGCTGCACCGATTGCTTCCATGACTGAGTTGGCTTCCAAGTCTTCAGAGGCACAGGCTGAACCTGTACTTGCCCCTATGCCTGCACGGTTTAAATCCCATAACATTGATTCACCTTCAATACCTCTAAAAGAGATAAGTATAGTGTTTGGTGTTCTTTTCTCTCTTGGAGTGACCACAAAAGTGTCTGTAATTTTGAGGAGTTCATCTTCAAAGTTATCTCTCATTTTTCTGACTGCTGTCATCTCAAATTCAAGTGCTTCTACAGCGGCTTCCATGGCTTTACCCATGCCTACTATGCCTGCTACGTTGAGTGTGCCAGAACGATATCCGCCCATTTGTGCTCCACCATGAAGAAGAGGTATTAACTCTTTACCTTTTTTTATATACAAAGCGCCTACACCTTTAGGCCCGTGAAATTTATGTGCAGAGAAAGTTAAGTAGTCCACATTAAAAGCTTGAACATCTACTGG
Organism: Sulfurovum sp.; assembly: GCA_024637255.1. Classification (GTDB taxonomy): domain Bacteria; phylum Campylobacterota; class Campylobacteria; order Campylobacterales; family Sulfurovaceae; genus Sulfurovum. Next base: position 29,990 of record JAGXFO010000015.1, on the reverse strand, counting down.
CAGTTTACCTATGGCTTGTACGGCATCTGTGTGAAATGGCACACCATGCTCCTTGCAAATATTACCTATCTCTTCTACGGGGAAGATGGCTCCCGTTTCATTATTTGCCCACATGACTGAAACTAAGGCAGTTTTATCTGTCATGTGGTCTCTTACACTCTGCGGATCAACGATACCTTCATGGTTGATAGGAAGGTAGGTTACCTTACAGCCCAAGCCCTCTAAAAACTTTGCAGTAGTGATGACAGAAGGGTGTTCGACCTCACTCACCATGATGTGGTTCTTTTTGCCTGTAAGAATATATTCGAAGTAAATACTTTTAAGTACCCAGTTATTACTTTCTGTTGCACAGGAAGTAATAACAACAGAATCTTCTCTTGGCGCATTAATGGCTGCATAGATCTTCTCCATGCCAGCTTTAATGCCTGGGTGCGTGTCACTTGCAAAGGCATGCAGAGAGTTTGGATTACCGTACTTTTGTACAAAATATGGTTCCATCTCAGTAAACACTTGTGGATCAACAATGGTTGTTGCATTGTTATCTAAATAAACATTCATATTTTTCCTTTGAAAACGAGTCTCATTTTAATTAGGACTAAATTTGTCCTAATTAGTTTTCTGCATATTACGCAATTATTCTTAAACTAACATAAAAATGTAACTATAAAGAGGACAATTATACTCCGAGTTGGGTTAAATGCCCTTGATTTGAATGAATGAAGTGTCTGAAGATAAAAAGAGCAGTTGGCTATGTGGACATTCTGTAAAGAGCCAACATGGAACATAATTCGATGTCAGTCTAAAAATTAGAAGGGGTTGGGGTATTTATAAGGTTGTAAAATTCACTTCTGGTGCGTTCATCACTCTTAAAGAGGCCGCGAAGCGCAGAGCTTACTGTAGTGGAGTTGATCTTTTGTACCCCCCTCATCTCCATACACATATGACGTGCATGAACGACGACGGCTACCCCTTTAGGCTGGATGGTCTCCAAAATGGCATCAGCTATCTGTTCTGTCATCTGTTCTTGTATCTGTAAGCGTCTGGCATAAACATTGACAATACGTGGGATTTTGGAAAGGCCCACCACTTTTCCGTTGGGTATGTAGGCGACATGCACACGTCCAATGATGGGTAGCATATGATGTTCACACATAGAGTAAAATTCGATGTCGCGAACCAGCACCATCTCATCGTTACTGGTACTAAAAAGTGCCTCTCCCAAAATTTCTTTTGGATCCTGTGCATACCCTTCTGTAAGAAACTTCAAGGCCTTAGCCACGCGGTTGGGTGTCTTAAGCAAGCCTTCACGCTTAGGGTCTTCACCTAAAAGCTCAAGGACTTTAGTAACAGCCTGTTCAAATTCTTCTTCTTTATTCATGCTATACCCTACAACTTATTTTTCACATTGTAGCTAAAATAATTTAACTATCTTCCATCATTCATCCAATTGTAGAAGCGGACTAATTAGTTTAACTATTTTTTCATCCACTTTGGATATAGCCAACTGGTGTATCTCTTCTTTGGAAAAATAATCAATCTGTTCAGGTGTGTTTTCGTAATAGACATGAACTTTACAGATAAGTTTAAAGTGTGTATAGGCATGAACTACTTCACCTACGTACTCGCCAGCACAAGGAGGAACTTCAACGTTTTCAAATCCCCAGAGTCCATGGAGGAATTTTCCTTTGCGCTGTATGAGGCTAAGTGTATCGTTGTAGACATAGACAAGTATGTTCTCTTCTCTTGTGGGGACATGACGTTTCTTTTTTGCAGGGTATAGGCTTGGGTCTGCTTTCCCTTCACATATGTCAGATAAAGGGCAACGTTCGCATTTTGGATAGGTAACACTGCAAAGAGTAGCACCTATATCCATCATCGCCTGGTTATAGTTAAAGGGATCTTTTTCATCTACCAGGCTATAAGCAATTTCCCAAAGCTGTTTGTCGGAGGGGGTTTCAAGTTTATGCAGACGGCAAAGTATGCGCTTTACATTGGCCTCCATCACAGGTACGGCCTGTCCAAATGCAAAAACGGCTAAGGCGTGTGCAGTATTTTTGCCTATGCCCGGGAGTTTGATGAGTTGATCTATGTTTTGAGGAAGTTTGTCTATAAGCGTAGCGGTTTTGTGGAGATTTTTTGCACGATTGTAGTAGCCAAGCCCCTCCCACATTTTAAGTACATCATCAAGTTGTGCTTCACCCAGTGCTTTTAGGGTCGGAAACTTTTTTAAAAAAGGAAAATAGTATCTTTCCAAAACGGTTTTAACCTGTGTTTGCTGAAGCATCACTTCGCTAAGGTAAATGTGGTAAGCATCATCCGTGCTACGCCAAGGAAGCTTATGTCTGCCTTCTGTTTTGTACCAGTTTCTGATGTTTTTGTGGGTCTTTTTATAGAGTTCTTTTGGCATGTGAGATTATATCAGATGTTCACAAAGAGGGTGAATATAAAAAAGTATGGTCATCATATAATTGGAGTATAAAAATACCCCAAATTATTACTATAATACATTTATCAACACATATTAATGCAATTTTGATTATCATTAAACATATTCATTAAAACAGGAGGAATAAACATGAGATTAAACAACATAATACTCGCGTTGCTGATAACAGCAGGAGTGGCTCAGGCCGACGTTCAGTCAAACACAACTGGATGCGCTCAGGCCGACGTTCAGTCAAACACAGCAGAAACAAATCTGACTGCAGAACTTTATGGCTCTAAAGGTAATACAATAACTGAGCTGGATGGATTGATTAAAAAGATAGATACGATTGGCTATTCTACTGTAGCTTCGAATAAAGACATTCAAGTACATTATTATAATAAATTTAAAGAGAAGAATTTAGAAATGATTTCTTTCTTTGGTCTTGTGAACAAAGAGGCACTTAGACCACTTTTACTTAAAAACCCTGACTTTGGTGCGTATGCGCCATTTAACTTTTTTGGGTACAAAAAGCTTGATGCCACAGATGATAATAACACATGGTATGGACACCTTGCTCCAGATGTTATGTTAGATATCATTGGTGAAAAAGATGCTGATACAAGAAAAGTATTTACAGATATGGTTGAGTCTTTTGATGGATTGATGAAAAAAGAGATGAAGCCTACGATGTCACAAAAATTTGAACATACCAAGCCATTGCCGAAAAATGGAATCACAAGAATGGTAAAAAAGTTTGAGAAGCCAGAAGATATGGAAACATTCGTTGAAGATTTTGTGATGGAACATGACGGACGTTTCTCTAAACATAACTTTATCATTGCAGGGTTTATTGATTTTAAATTTGAATATAGTGATATGGATTTAGAATTTGACAAATATGATGCCTACTGGGTTTCTATGCTTTGTCACTTTGAATTCTCAAATTCTATCTTTAACAGAGGTGTCCCAGAAGCAGGTATGTTTGCACCATGTTCAGTCTATTTTTACATTCCTAAAGGGACAAATGAGCTTCACGTAGGGTATGCAAGTGTAGATAACTGGATTAATGCATTGAACTTTGAGGACCAAAAACGTATTGAATACATGAGAGCAATTGATGCAGAAGTAGTTGAGACATTTAAAGAGATGGGCTTTGAAGTGGTTACTCTAGGCAAAGACCAACAAATTGACTAAGGCTGGCAAATAAAAATAATAAAAAGGAAGATATATGAGATTTACTAAAATGACATTAGCGTTTCTATTGGCATTTGTCACTGCAGAAGTAAGTGCAGAAGGAACTAAATTGGATATAGGCGCACCTGCACCGCAAGTATTGAGTACTTATTATGCAGCTAAAGCGCAGGGTGTAGATGAAGTGAAGTCAAAATTGAAAGCCAATGGTTTTTCTATTTTGGCCACTACGGTACCAATTAAGGGCTCAACGGTTATTACAGTTAGCAACAAAGAGCTACAAAACACAAATAGTTGGCTCGCAACATTGAATGTACTTGTAAATGAAAAAGAAGTACGCGTGCAAAATCCATCCTATTTTGGAGCAGCTTACCTTCAGGGTTCGTTTAAGTACGGTCAGTTTGCTTCGACAATTAAGTCGCTTCAAGCTGCTTTGGGAGATTTGTACACTGTGAAAGATGAGTATAAAATAGCAAAGCTCCCTGAGTATCATTTTATGATGGGCATGGCAAAAGTGAACGATACGATTACTGTCGCCGAAGGTGCCGATCTTAGCACTAAGCTAAAAGATAATAAATATGTAGCATACAGTCTTAAGCTTCCTAATGGTTCAACACTTGTAGGACATAATCTGATAAGCAGAACCAATAAATTTCTTCTTAAGATTGATGCAGCACATAATGCACATATTTTGCCATACAAAAGTATGATTAAAGACGGGAAAGCAATCATGCTTGATCCTAAATACTATCTGGCGGTTTCTTTGCCTCTTTTAAGTATGGGAGAGTTTATGAAAATAGCCTCTACACCAGGCGAGATAGAAAAAGATATTAAAAGAGCATACAAATAGAGCCTCTTTTGGCTATCCGGATTTGTCCGGATAGCCTTTTCTGCATCACTATTTCCCCCGCATTATTTAATGCTTATTGGTATTTCAACATTATTTAGATAAAATCACATAATTATATATAAAGGATTGTAGTGAAAGTTACAGTAAACAAAGTAGATGATGCAAATATAATCGTAAGCGGTACCATAGAAAACAGTGCTATTGAGGCATATATTAACAAGATGGCCACTCAGGCCGGCAAAGAAATCAAGGTAGATGGATTCAGAAAAGGTAAAGTACCTGCTCATGTAGTAAAAAAACTACATGGTGAAAAACTTGCACAAGACGCTGAAGGCGAAGCACTTAAGGATCTAATCGATGCGGGCATTAAAGAAGCAGGGATTAATCCAGCAGACATTCTTGGTCAGCCAACATTCAAAAAATATGATAAAAAAGACTCTGGCATTGAAGTTGAAGTTGAAGTTTCTATTAGACCAGTATTTGCAGCAGAGGGGCATATGGATGTACTTCCTGCATTTGAGAAACCAACAGCATCAGACAAAGAAGTAGAGGCAAGACTTGCAGACATCGCAGCACAGCAATCACCTTTTGAAAAGATTAAAAGAAAGCGTGCGGTGAAAGAGGGCGACATGACTGTGATTGACTTTGAAGGTTTTGTCGATGGTGTAGCATTTGCTGGCGGTAAAGCTGAGAAGTTTAATCTTAAAATAGGTTCAAGTCAATTTATTCCAGGATTCGAAGATCAAATTATCGGCATGAAGTATGAAGAGGAAAAAACCGTAACAGTTACTTTCCCCGTAGAATATCAGTCAGCAGATCTTGCGGGCAAAGAAGCGGAATTTAAAGTAACACTTCACGAGATCCAAGAGCAAGTACCTGCAGAGCTTAATGATGAGTTGGCGAAAAAACTTCTTCAAGGCGAAGAAGGCGCAACGCTTGAACTCCTTAAAGAAAAAGTGAAAATGCAAATTGAATCAGCTGAAATCTCAAGAATATACAATGAAGACCTTAAGCCAAAATTGGTTGAGGCCTTGGTTGAAAAATTTGATTTTGCATTGCCAAACAACATTGTTGAACAAGAGATCGATGCAAAAATTAATGCAAGAGCACGAGAGATGAGCGAAGAAGAGCTCAGCACTTTTAAAGACAATCCTGAAAAAATTGAAGCACTACGCGCCGAAGTAAGAGCAGATGCTATAGCGTCTGTCAAGGCGACATTTATCGTAGATGCATTGGCTAAAAAAGAAGAAGTAACCGTGAATGATCAAGAAGTATCACAAGCTATCTACTATGAAGCAATGACGAGCGGACAAGATCCACAGCAAGTCATCAAATACTACCAGGAAAACAATCTTTTGCCCGCAGTTAAAATGGGCATGATTGAAGATAAACTTTTTGGTAAAATGTTGGGTCTAGACAAATAAAATATATTAACAGATAGCAGCGAAAGTTGTTATTTGTTTTGTTAATCTATAAAGTGTATATTTGAGTTGATAAAGAGATCTATTTAACTATATATTATTAAAGGCATAAAATGAGTTATATTCCATACGTTGTAGAACAAACAGGCAGAGGCGAAAGATCTTATGATATTTACTCACGCCTATTAAAGGATCGTATTATCATGCTAAGTGGGGAAGTAAATGATCAAGTGGCTTCTACTGTCGTAGCGCAGATGCTTTTTCTTGAAGCACAAGATCCAGACAAAGATATTTATTTTTACATTAACTCTCCAGGAGGGGTGATCACTTCGGGGCTTTCAATGTTTGATACGATGAACTATATCAAACCGGATATTGTCACTATCTGTATTGGTCAAGCAGCCTCCATGGGCGCATTTTTGCTCGCTTCAGGTGCAAAGGGAAAGCGTTATGCATTGCCGCATGCGCGTATCATGATCCACCAGCCTTCAGGTGGAGCACAGGGACAATCAACAGATATTCAGATACAGGCGCAAGAGATACAAAGACTTAAAGACACGCTGAATGAGATCTTGGCAGAACAAACCGGAAAAACAGCCAAACGCATAGAAAAAGACACAGAACGTGATAACTTTATGTCTGCCCAAGAGGCAGTAGAATATGGTTTAATAGATAAAGTGCTAACCAAAAGTTTTAACTAGGTTTGTAGATGATTAGAGAAATTGTTGTATATCCAGATAAAAGACTAAAACTTATTTCTGAAGAAGTAGTATCTTTTGATGGAGCCCTACATGATCTTTTAGATGACATGTATGATACCATGTGTGCATACAATGGTGTTGGTCTTGCGGCTATTCAGGTAGGGGTTGATTGCAGGGTGCTTATTATCAATATTCCCTTAGAGGTATCAGAGGGTGAACATGATCAGCCTAAAGAAAATACTTTAGAGATGGTTAATCCTGTTATCCTTGAGAAAGACGGCTGTGAGATATTTCAGGAGGGTTGCCTCTCCATCCCCGGAGTTTATGAAGAAGTAGAGCGGGCAAAACATGTGAGAGTGGAATATTTTGACAGAGCGGGAAAGAAGCATGTTGTAGAAGATGAAGATTTCCTTGCAGTTGCGATACAGCACGAAATAGATCATTTGGACGGTAAAGTTTTCGTAGAAAAACTCTCCTACATTAAAAGAAAGAAATTTGAAAAAGAGTGGAAGAAAAGATTAAAAGAGGCATAAGCGTCGATTGTGTACCATGAATTCCTCAGATATGAAGCACCTAAAATAAAAAACATTACAATTTGACATATTTTTAATCCTTTTTTCATATGTATGCAATTATAGCACTATGAATGCAAAAACGCATAGTGGTAATCTTCCACCCGAAACAAAGAATATAACAGTTAAAAACATCAAACAAAAAGAGAAAAAACAGGCTATCGTTAACAGACTTACCTGCGCTACCCTTGAAGGCGTAAATGCAAGAGTGATAGAAGTAGAAGCAACTTTCACCAAAGGACTTCCCGGCTTTTCGGTAGTGGGTTTGGCATCAAGCGACATACAAGAATCAAAAGAACGCACCAAATCAGCATTGCTTACTAATGAGTTTGTTTTCCCTCCTCTGAAGATAACCATCAATCTTTCACCCTCGGATCTAAAAAAGTCAGGTACCCATTTTGACCTTTCTTTGGCACTTTTGATTGCATTGAACAAAACGACCATAGAAGAAGAGGGGCTTTTTGTGTTTGGAGAACTAGGGTTGGATGGAAAAGTGAAGACAAGCTCTATGCTTTTTCCTTTGGTTTTATCTCTTAAAGAGCAAGGATTTATTAAGAGGGCGATTGTGCCTAAAGAGTCGATTACTTACTTGAGTCATATCTCCGGTGTAGATTTCATCGCTGTAGATACATTGAGTGAAGCTATAGAGATACTTAAAAGTAAGAATTTTAAAGCAAATGTACAGACATTTTCTTACGAGGCCGAAAGTTTTAATGTGCAAGATACGTCTTACTATTTTGAACGAAAATATGAGAGAGATTTTTTAGATGTGAAAGGGCAATTGGTAGCCAAGAGAGCCTCTCTCATAGCTGCAGCAGGTATGCATAACTTCCTAATGGAGGGGAATCCTGGATGTGGGAAGAGCATGATAGCCAAACGAATTAAAGACATCTTGCCGCCATTGTTTGAAGAAGAGATACTCTCCATAGCCAAACATCAGTTTTTGGATGGCATGACGCCGGACTTTTCAGCGTTGCGCCCCATAAGATCTCCTCACCATACTGCGACCTCCGCTTCTATTTTTGGTGGCGGTTCAACAATGGCAAAAATAGGAGAGGTTGCCTTGGCACACAAAGGTATACTCTTCTTTGATGAACTCCCTCATTTTTCCAAAGCTGTTCTGGAAGCCCTTAGAGAGCCGCTACAAGATAAGAAGGTGCATATAGCAAGGGTGAATACGAAGATAGAATATGAAGCAGACATCATGTTTGTCGCAGCCCAAAATCCTTGTCCTTGCGGCAATCTTCTCTCAAAGATAAAATCCTGCAGATGCAGTGAAGTGGAGATAAAACGCTACCAGAATAAACTCTCTGACCCTTTTTTGGATCGTATAGATCTTTTTGTAGTGATGCAAGAAGTAAATAGTGCCGACAAGGGAGACATTAGCTCTGCCCAAATGCACGAGGAAGTACTGGAGGCATTTAAGGTGCAAAAACTAAGAGGTCAAATAAGACTCAATGGAAAGCTGACGGAAGAAGAGATAGAGACTTATTGCATACTGGATAATGATGCAAGTAAAATCTTGGAAAGTGCCATCAGCAAGTTTGGACTTTCTCACAGGAGCATTGCTTCTGTGAGAAAGATAGGTAGAACCATAGCAGACTTAAGTGCACATGATAAGATAGAAAAATCCGATCTTTTAGAAGCGTTAAGCTACAGACGGAGATAGTTACTTCTTTGTGGGTCGGAGTGTTTTTTAGACCCGTATATTTTATTGCACTCCCATTTTATGCACAAACTAACTTCGTCACAACAAAACCACCTACAACCAGCCATACAAACATTACAGTAGCAGTATAGACAGGCGCTAATCCTAATCCTTTAAATTTGGCAAATACAGTACCCATTCCTAATGCTGTCATTGCAATGGTTAGCAAGAATGTATCGATTTCATTAATAATATCTACAATGTTATTGGGCACAAGATGTAAAGAATTAAATCCTGCAACAGCTATGAAATAGACTGCAAACCAAGGGATGACAAGTTTCATTTTTTCGTTTGCCTCGCCGACTTCTTTTTTTGCGCTATAGGCTAGGTATAGTCCCAATACTATGAGCATAGGAGCTATCATAATTACACGGGTCATTTTAACGATAATAGCAGCATTTGCCATTTCATCTGGGGCATTTGGCACAGAGGCCGGTACGGCAACAACCTGCGCTACTTCATGGATAGTTCCACCCACATAGATACCAAACTCTCTGGCCGTCATATGCAAAAAGCCTGTAGCGTTTTCAAAAATAGTTGTGTAAAGTACAGGATAAAGAAACATAGAGATGGTTCCAAAAAGTACGACCATTGAGACAGCGATGGCAGTTTTGTACTCTTCTGCTTTAAGTACAGGCTCTGTTGCAAGTACAGCCGCAGCACCGCAGACTGCAGCACCAGACGCAGTAAGTATAGAGGTGTCTTTTTCCATGCCAAAGATTTTATATCCTACCCATGAACCAAGTACCAGTGTACTTGTCAGCATAATAAGAGAGACTAAAAATCCATCCATGCCTACTTCTGCAATTTCTTGAAATGTAATTCTGAAACCATAAAATACAATAGCAAAACGCAGTATTTTTTTTGCCGAAAAAGTGATGCCGCTTTGCCATGCCTGCGGGGTTTTGTTGTGCAGTGTATTGGCATAAAAAATACCTATGACGATACCAATCACCAAGGGAGAGAGTCCTAGCGCCTGCACAGGACCCAGTCCTGCAATATATGTCGCTGCTGCTGAAAGAATAGCAACAAACAAAATACCGCTTAGTGTACCTTTACGTTTTTGTGGCGAAAAAGCCATATAAATCCTTCTTGTTCAGTATAATTGATTACTTTTGTAAAATTGTACTATAATTTTGATATTATTCATGGATAATCAACACAAAAAAGTACACTAATTTCAAAAAAAGAGAAAAATAATGAAAATAACGCTTAGGCAGATAGAGATTTTTTTAAATGTGGTTGCAACCGGGCATTTAACTAATGTTGCAAAAGATATGAAATTAAGCCAGTCTGCAATTTCCATGTCTATTAAAGAGCTCGAAACGATTCTTGCTAGACCATTGTTTGACCGGATCAATAAAAAACTTATCCTCAATGAAGTAGGGCGTACTTTTTATAAAGAGGTGGATCCTGTCTTTAAAAGGCTTGCAGATATTGAGTATGAGTTTAAAAACTCAGAAAATAAGGGCATGATCCGTGTGGGTGCGAGTACAACAATAGTAGACTATTTAATGCCTGCAATTATTTGCAACTACATGAACGCATACCCAGATGTTAAAATTACGCTTAAAGAGGGAAACACCAAAGAAATTGCAGACATGATTAAAGAAGGAAGTATTGATATCGGTTTTGTAGAAGGGTTGGTGCCAGGCGGAGATATTATCAAAGAAAAGATAGGGGTTGATGAACTGGTAGTTGGTACGGCGGAGCAGAATTTATGCAGACATAGTGATATAGATGAGCTGGTCAAAAAAAGATGGATACTCAGAGAAGAGGGTTCTGGAACGAGAGAAGTCTTTTTGGGGTATATAAAAGAAAGAGTAGGGGAGTTGAATATCTTTTTGGAATTGGGACATACGGAGTCTATTAAAAGTATACTAATGAACCATGAGTGTTTGACCTGTATTTCGAAAATATCTGTTGAAAATGAACTCAAAGAAGGAAAACTTTTTAGAGTACCGATTAAAAACTTTGAGTGCAAAAGAGATTTTTTGATGATTTACCATAAAGATAAGTACCACAGCACTTTGTTTAAAAAATTTATTTTCTTTTCCAAAAAACTAATGACACAAATGATAGAGGGAGGAACTTACAGTGCCCCAAAACAAACCTAGAAACGTTTAAGTGCTTTTTCATACTCTTGTGGGTGATTGAGGTTTGTAAAAGGCTCATCTACATCAAAAGGCACAAAAAGTGTATCTGCCATGCTGAGAAGATCATGGAGTTTATGGTTGTGGTTTTCTAACTGTTTTTGTGCAAAAGGCAAAATAGACTTTCTGTAGAGCCCGCAAAGCGGTTGAATGCCACTGGGGCTTTGTGCAACAATGGCATCATTCGAAGTTTGTGCATACTTTAAAATCTCCCCTACAATATTTTTCTCCACAAATGGAACATCAACACTTAAGATAAAAACTTCCTCAACATTTAATGTTTCAAAAATAGAAACAATCCCCACAAGAGGGGAGCTCTCTTGTTGGGTGTCTTCAATCACATTGCATGCAAAATGAAACTTATTTGTTTTTGCAGAGATGTATACTTTTTGAAACAAGGTACTTAGCTTTGCATGCTGAAATTCTGTGAGTGTAGGGTAAGAGCCAAAAGGAAGCAGTGCTTTATCTTTTCCCATTCGGGAACTTTTACCTCCGGCGAAGATGACGGCAGGCATAGATGGCATCATGCTGCTATGCCCACTTTACGTTTTTGATGTATGAGTAGGACGATAAATGCCATAAGAGTAATAAGGGATTCTGCAAGGAAAAGGTACTCTCCGTACATTTGACCAGAAAGTACAGCACCCACAGATCCACCCAGCCCAAATGCTATACCCAGGAAAAACTGTTGAGCAAGTTTCTTCTGTGTATAGAGTGAAAAGACATAGGTGATGGCCGCAGTATGATAAAGTGCGAAACCTATGGCGTGTAGAGACTGTGATGCAAACGTAAGTATGATAGAATCAGGAAAGAGGTAGAGCAACATCCATCTAAGCGCTGTGACAAGGGTGGCAAATTGTAAGATCCTAAGTAAATTTCGTTGCAAAAGAGGTCCCTGAAAGTAAAGCATAAATATTTCACAGACCACACCAAAACTCCACATCCAACTCGTCATCTCAAGTGAGATGCCATGGGCAGTTTCATAAATGGTAAAGAAGTTATAGAACCCACCAAATCCCACCTGCATTAAAAAGGTAGAAACCCAGAAAGCCCAATATTTTGAAAGTGAAAATGAAGCGTCATCATGTGCAGAGGAGGAGGGAGTCTGGTCATATTTTGTAATGATGGCACCAAAGAAGAGTGTTAAAAATGCCATAGTGCTTAAGTAATAAAGTGCTTCATAGGGCGCCTCAAGCACTTTTCCCAGCCATAGCGCCATGCCCATAAAACCAAGGGAACCCCAGAGACGTACTTTCCCGTAATGGTGTTTTGATAAAGAGGCAAGGGCTATGGTTTCGACATAAGGAAGTGAGACTCCCATGGCAGCACCAAAGAGAAGGTTTGCTGCGAGATAAAGCCAAAAATCATTGACGGATATTAAAAAAAGTAAGGTTGCGATGAAAGTAAGCAATAGTGAAAGATGATAAATTCTGGGAGTTAAAGTTACAGAGTGACGAAATGCAAAAGGTAGCAAAAAACGCATAAAGGGGGCAGCTGCATAGATGATGCCTACCTCCATAGGAGAGTATGAAAGTTCCAGCAAAACTTTTGGCAGAAAAACGACGTAAACACCCACAAGTGCAAAGTAGAAAAAATAATAAGTCCCCAGAAGTAGTGAGAGTAAAGTGGGGATTTGTCTCATTTTTTGTTAACAACAGCAGTTGCGGACAAGAGATCGTGCAGTGTTTTGTTGTCTTTTCGGAAAAACATCAGCGCCCAGCCCACAAGGGTAAAAAGAGAAAGGATTGCAGCCAAATTTCTAAATATGATAACAAACAAAGAGGGTTTTTCTTTGGTGTTTTCATCAATGAGGGTAATGCGGTAGGCACGATACCCGGGCGTTTGTCCCGTAAGGTACATAAAGAGAGTTTGTGCGATGGCCAGAGGAAGAAGTATGGCGAACCAGCCTAGCATTTTATGTGCAGCAAAATCTTCTCTGCCATCCATAAGAACATAAAAAACAATATACATGATGGGCATGAGCAGCATAAAGGCATCGGTTAAAAAGGCTTTTATTTTTAAACCCGCTGAAGCATAATCCCCCTTTTTGGACAAGTGCTTGCTTGCGGAAATTTCGTCATGTGTCTTACCCTGTCTGACACTTCTGAAACGTTGTTTGCCCATTAGAAACTCCTTTGCGCAAAGTGAGGTTCCGTGTCGGCGATTTCTCTAAGGTATTTCATTTATTGCAAGCCCTGCGTCATTGTAAAGATAGGAAGAAGCATCGCTGAAACGATGACGCCCACAACCACACCGATAAAGAGCATCATGAAGGGCTCAAGCAAACCTAGAAGAAGTTTGAGTTTGTCTTCATTTTCTTCGGCATAAAGCACAGAGGTATTGTCCAGAATTTGGGCGACTTCACTGGATTCCTCACCTAGAGCCAACGACTGCATAAAGTTACGTTTGAGTTTTACGCCTTTTGACATTTGCAGAGAATTTGAGAGTTTATTACCTTCAAGTACTTTAACGGATGCTTTTTCAAACAGCTTACGAAGACCATAGTTTGAAAAAGTCGTCACAGAAAGCTGAACAGCCTGGGCATAGGCAACGCCTGAGCTTAGCATGAGGGAGAGAATGTAGGAAAATCTTCCCAGCTCATGATTTTGGATTAGTGTGCCCAATACAGGGGTTTTGAGCAAAAAGGAGTCTATGATACGATGAAAGGCATCTGATTTTGCATAAGACACTTTAAATATGACTACAAAAAGTATAGTTATTACAATGATGGCAATATAGTGGGAGGTTAAGAAATCACTTAGTGAAAGTACAAACTGAGTGATAGGAGGAAGCTCTTGACCTGTGTCTTCAAATATCTCTGTAATCTTTGGTACAACAAAAGCTATAAGGAAAGAAGTCATCCCTATGGCAACCGTAAAAATGATGGCAGGGTAGGTCATGGCACCTTTCACCTGCTTTTTGACTTTGTTCTGTGCTGAGAAAAAATTGCCCATGTTGGTAAGTACTTCAACCATTTTTCCGCTTTGTCCTGCAACATTGAGACTTTGGAGAAAAAAGTCTGGCAGTGCATATACTTTCTGTGCATTCAGCGCATTGTAGAGAGACTTCCCTTCATCTATCATGGTTTTGATTGAGTTGAGAAAAGAGACATATCTTTTTTCCCCCTCATGCTGGTTTTCAAGGAGTTTAATGGCGGTGAGAATAGTCATTCCGGAGTTAAGATAGGAAGAGAGCTCTTTGGAAAAAGTACTCAGAAGCGCTCCGGGCATCTGACGTTTGGAAAAGGCTTCAAGTGAAAATTCTTTTGCGGGAGAAAGTCCTTCATGGTAAATGCCTCCGCTGCGAAGCTTCTGCCCTGCTTCTTCGACAGAACTTGCCGTAACGGTACCTTTGACTTTTTTACCTGTTTTGTCAAACCCTCTGTACTTAAAAAGCATCCGTGTATATGTCCTTGCCGTGTATTGAGAGTATTATAACTTTTTTAACTGTATCTTGCTATGGTAACACACGAAAAGGCTTAGGGTACCTGTAAAACTTTAAAAAGATTCTAGTCTAAAATGATAGTATATGGAGGAGTGGGTATTTTTCAGCATCACTTCATTTACCAGAGCACTGGGGCCGGGTTGATCAGTAGGGGGCAAAATTTCAATCTCTTCAGGGATAAATATATCCCTACTGTTTTTCTTTAGGATTTCACGACTTTCTGACTCTTTAATTTTAAAATGTTTTTCCAAAATGTCATAAGCAGTTTTATTATCTCGATGATATTTTAGTATATCTTTGTCCAAGTAGAGGGAATCCTGCAAAGAGAGCGTGTTTCTTTCAGAGATGTAGACTATTTGTTCATGGTTGTCTGTATGGATTTTAAGTACAAAAATAATGGCAAAAGAAATAATAATGACAGAAATTAGAATTTCTATAATCGTAAAAGCAGGACGGTATTTTTTCAATAAAATTCTCCACTATCAGATACTGCAGTGCTATTCCTCAGCCAGTGATCCTTCGCTTCCTCAAGGGAGGAGAATTCCTGAGGCTCATCAAAAAATGCAGGCAGGAAATAGCTTGCTTTGTCATTCTTCAAAATAATCTGGGTCGAACTTCCATTGTTGTAAAAGTCTATCAGAAGACAGATCTTTTCATCCTGATATCTGCCATACTCTAAGCGTGTAAGCGAATCCTGACTGTCTATGGTATAGGCTTCGAGGTTGCTCAAGTCTATAGGACTTGTGTATTCTTCAAATGCTGAGGAGATTCCTTGCCTAAGATAACAGGAGCGGCATTTATTGATACACAGTAAAGTGCCTTGTGCGGAAAAGAATTCTGAGGATAGAATGGTAGATTTGAGGTTAAGCGGGGTAAGTGCCTTGGGCTTTTGTTTGCCTTCCTCTATGGCATCAAATCCAAGAAAATAGACTATGGATATAATGAGTATAACAACAAGAAGCTCTATTAGGGAGAACCCTCTTCTCATGTTATATCTCTTTGCAAAGGACATAAGAGATCTTATTTGTTACATTCACTAAACAGGATATCTCTATTGCTCTCTTCTCCTCCATCTTTTCTGTCTGCTCCAAAAGAGATGATTTCGATATCGGATCCTTTTCTTACATAAACAAAAGGTGTTTTCCATGAATCTTTAGGTAATTCTTTTAGGTAAGGCTGTGTACGGTAGTTAGGGTACTTGTCGGCATCAGGGTTACTCAGCAGTGCTTCAAATCCTTCTTCTGTATCTGGGTAGTTGCCGCTATCAAGCTTAAACATGTCAAACCTTTTTTTAAGGTCATTCATTTTAAGGCATACGGTATCTCTTTTTGCTTCATCCGCGGCATCCATGAGTCCTGGTGCCACCACGGCAACAAGTCCTCCGAGAATAACGATAACTATAAGGAGTTCTATGAGAGAGAAGCCGGCCCTTAGCGGGGTATTTTGTTTCATTGTGCATCCTTTGGTTTGCTTTGGTATAATATTTAGATTTTAATTATACAAATTTTACTTTAATAGAGCTTTTAGATGGATAAAACCCAAAATACCGGTATTGCCGTAAAGAACAGACAAGGTTTTGCCCTTATGATCACACTGTCTGTATTGTCTGTGATTATTGCATTGACCATGGTGCTTTTGAGTTATTTTGAAGAAGTGCAGCAGGATGCAAGCCATACAAAAGCACTCATACAGGCGGATGTGTATTATGCAGATATCGCAAGTATTTTTCAAGGCGTTAAAGATAAAAAAATGCTGTTCTCGGTGCTGTATAGAACAGCACTTCCTTTGCGTACGCCAGATGGAAAGTTTTCTATGCTCCTTCACTGTAAATCTTTGAGCACAGGGGTCAATATTAACTGGTTAGGCTTGACAAATAATGCAGAAAAGGCAGCACTGTATACCGTTGCACAGGATTTATTTGATTTTCTTGCACAAGAGTACAGCATCCAAGACCCGACAATATTGCTCGAGATGCTGAACGAAGAGATAGGCGATAGAAAAGAATTTGCGCCAAAAGAGCAAAGAAGACTTCATCAAAAAAACGGTATTATATCCTACCAACAATTTGAGGCAGTACTTGGTCGTTATCAATTTGAAACAGATGATCTAAAAATAGGGCTTGTGCCATGGGAAAAGTATTTCAGTTTTTCTGTCGGGAAAGACAAAATAGACGCAGAGTACAGCTCAGCAGAATTGATAGCTTATTTATTTGACATGGATTTGTTCATAGTCAACGAATGGGTCAACTCTATGGATATAGAGAGAAATTCATTAGAGTCTTTTGTAAATGAAAATGGCGGAGAATATGCCCAAAGAAAAAGTATTTTAGCAGATAAAGAATTTCTGGATACAACAGAATGCTCCGTAACCTATGCTTTCGCGCAAGAACAATATAGATTTAAATTTGAATATATTCAGGGAGAGGCAAAACATTTTGAATTTTACGGGAAGCAATAAGGAACTACTTCTTATACATAAAGAGATGAAGCAGGCTAGACCGGAAGAGTCAGTCAATGTGATGTTGAGCCCACTGTTCTACACCCTGAAAAAAGAAGCCTTGCCTCTCAAATATGCCTATCAGGCAAAACGTATTGCGCCATCATTGTTTGATGGTTTGCTTGAAGCAGGAAAGCAGTATGACTATATGGTCTGGAAAGAGAAAGAAGAGTGGGTTTTTCTTGCATACGATTTGGAAATGATCATGGCATTCCTGGAGAGTAAAGGCTTTACTTTAGAGAATGTATCTAAAATATTTTTTGCACAGCAGGCGCTTGATCTTTTTGACAAGCCTTTGCTGTTGGGAGAAAATGAAGCCCTGGTCGTTTTGGATGAGGTTGTGGTGCTGGTTCCAAGATCGGCACTGATAAATGAAGAGCCGTCATTGGTCTTTGACAATAGTTTTACTCCCAAAAAAGGAGTCATGATCCAGGGTGCTTATGGATCTATTTTGTCTTTGCGCCAGGCTTTGATGCTTGCTTCCATCTTCACTCTTTTTGCTATAATGTTTTTCATTGAGGGATTACGCTACAGCAATAATGCCAAGATAGGAGAGGAAGAGATGGAGAAACTACTTGAAGCCAATCCTTCTTTGCAAAGTAAATATACACGAGAGAGTATAGCGGCAAGATATAAAACACTTGATACCGCGGAACGTAAAAAGCGCGAAATCGTTAAAGCAGTATCAAGCATGATCTTCAAAGGGGTTACGCTTACTTCACTTGAGATAGATGATAAAAAGTTTAAAGTACATTTTTCGTGTAAAGATGCAGAAATAGCCAATCGTGTGAAAGAATTGGCAAAAAAACATAAGATGAACACTTCAGCCCTTTCGGGTACTAATGATCTGAAGATCGAAGGTACATTATGACATGGAAAAGATATCAGAATGAGCTGATAGCCTTTATGGCATTTCTTTTGATGTTTGGTGCATACCTGTATAAATATGGACAAATTTCTTCACAGCAGGAGTATATGTCCGAAACAAAGCATGCTGTGGAAGAAATCAAAGAGGTGGTTGCACTACAAAAAATATGGTCCGATAAAAAGATTACACAAAACGTGGGTAAACTTCAAACACTGATTCCTGCATCCAAAGTGAACTGGAGTGGTAAAAATAAAAAGGTAACAGCTGTGTATAAAGGCTTGAATGCAGGAGAATTAAATACATTAGTCACAAAGATTTTAACCCTTCCTGTAGAGATTAAAAAACTTGCTGTTGAAAATAAAGGCTCATTTTATGATGCGGAGTTTCAATGCGAATGGTAAAAAATAGCTTCATGATTTTTCTGGTCGTCTGGCTTGCCATAATTGTATTGATGCCCAAACAGGCGTTTTATTATACGCTGGAAGAAGCACTTGCAAAATATGAGATTGAATTAAACGAAGAAAACATAAACGAGGGGCTGTTTTCTTTAAGTTTGGAGCAGGTAAGCGTATACTTTAAAGGTATTAAGGTGGCAACTATCAAAGAAGTAAATCTTTATACCTTTCTTTTTTATTCCAAAACGGAATTGCAATCGCTTCATATGGACGATTCTCTTAAATCAATGGTACCCCAGGATACGAAAAAAGCAATATTCTCTCACTCAGTTTTGTCTCCCCGGGAGGTTTTAGTTGAGGCAGACGGATTTTTTGGTTTGATGAGTGGCTATATTGATCTGGCCCAAAGAAGAGTACATTTGGATTTTAATGAGAGCAAGGGCATAGAAATGTTAAAGCCCCAGCTGAAAAAAGATGAAAAGGGATGGGTGTATGAAACATCTTTTTAACCCACAGGTTGTCAAGGGACTTTGGGGACTTTTGATATTGCTGCTTATAGTTAAATCGCTTTGGTTTCTTGTTGGGGTCCTATGGCTGTCTACAAGTGGTATCGACCATGCCGAGCAAAAAGGGGGCAAGGCCCTTTATTATAGAGTGAAACTTAGCTCAAACGAGGCGCCGCCAACTACTGCGGAAACAAAGCCAGCACAAGTACTGGGGAGCATTAAAGATATTACACTTTTGGCTATTTATAATGCTTCAGATGTAACCGTGGTCACAGTAGAATATAAGCGCAAAACAAAAGTACTTGCCAAAGGCGAAGCGATTAATGGATTTGTGCTTGAAGGAGCGGGGAATAACTATGCTACATTTAGTAAAGATGCCAAGACCTACAAGGTTCCTTTGGTTATTAGTTCAAAAGGTGCTACCTCTATTGCCGATACCCAACCTTCAACACAGGAGGCATCTTCTGAAAGCGCGGTTAAGGGCGATGTGATTGATGCCGGCGACCATAAAATTATCGATAAGTCACTGATAGATCATTATGCTAAAAATATGGATGATATTTACAAAAATGTTGGTATTGTCGAAGTAAAAAAAGGTAATGTTTTAGATGGTTTCCGCGTCTCATTTATACGTAAAGGCTCGCCTTTTGAGAAGCTTGGTATAAGAAGGGGAGATGTCATAAAGTCTATTAACGGCGAAAAGATAGACAGCTACAATGCCGCCTTTGGTGTGTATAAAAATATTTCAAATATCGATAACCTGACATTGGTTGTCCAAAGAGGTAAAGAAGAAGTGGAGTTAGAATATGAAGTTGACTAAAATTGTATGGGGTGTATTGCTGGTATTGTCTGTGGGCCTGTGTGCAGAAGAGGAGACCGTAGATGTCAATTTCCGCAACCTGAGTGTAAAAGATTTTATCGAGATGGTGTCTAAAATTACACAGAAAAACATTTTAATTGAAGAAGAGCCCAAAGGTACCATTAACTTTGTCTCAACGACACCTATTAAAAAAAGTTCTCTTTTTTCCTTGGCGAACTCCATTCTTGGCGGTAAGGGCTTATCTCTGATTGATCAGGGAGAATACTTCAAGGTGGTAAAGTCCACAGATGCTGCAGGCGAGGGGCTTGACGTAAGCAGTGCCATAGGTGGAGATACGATGAAAACGGTCATGTTCCCCCTGAAAAACTCTAATGCTGCAGTACTACGTGCAAAGATACAGCCTCTGCTACATAAGAATGCCAAGGTAATCTCTTTTAAAGAAAACAATATATTGGCAATCACTGCAAACCCAAGAACCTTGCGGGCAGTAGCTAAAGTGATTAGCGCGGTGGAGAAGACAGCCGATAAAAAATCGGTTGTGGTTAAGCTGAAAAATTCTATTGTAAAAGATGTCTTTCCAAACGTGCAGAACATGTCAAAGAAAATTTTCCCCCAAACTATAGAAGGGGAAACAGTAGATGTTTTTCAGGATGAAGCAACCAACACCATTATTCTTGTCGGGAAAAGTGCCAATACGAACCGTATGATCAAATACATTAAACAACTCGATACCAGAGGAGAGAGCACCACACAGAAAATGTATGTTCTTAACCTTAAAAACTCAAATGTCGAAGAGATGGAAATCATCATGAGTAAATTGATTTCACAAATGAATGACGTTGCAGTAAAAGAGCCGGTAAAAGGAGGCAAGCCCCCAAGCAAAGCAATGGTTGTCTCCGACATAGAGAGAAATGCGCTCATCGTACTTGCAACAGCCGAGCAGATGAAAAACATTAAAGAAACAGTGATGAAGATAGACATTCCCAAAGTACAGGTGTATGTAAAAGCTAGGATTGTGGAGATTGATACCAACTTAGCAAAACAAGTGGGCATTAATTACGGACTAGAGGGTGGAGCTATCACCACTAGCGGTCTTTACACCATGGCAGCAAATTTGGGTGCGCAGTCACTGCAAATATCCCCAGCACTATTAGGGTTTTTAAATACAAATAATACCACCACTACCAACACAGCCTATGGACCAGTTGTTACTAATGACCCCGCCTTTCAATTTGGAGATGTTGATAAGGTGTTTGCCTTGGGTGCAAAGCTTGATCTCTTGCAGCAAAACGGTGCAGCCCATCTCTTGAGTGAGCCTTCAGTGTTGTGTACCAACAATAAAGAGGCAGAAATTTATGTGGGCCAGACGATGTCTATTTTAACTGCAGCACAGCAGTCCACAGCAGGTGTATCCAATGTGGTCAATAACTATTCAAGAGAAGATATCGGGCTTACATTGAGAGTGAAGCCAAGACTTTCTAGTAACAATAAGGTTACTATGGAGATAGAAACAGTACTTGAAGACATTGACCCTTCTTCTGTGCAGCAGGCAGATAGACCAACCACAACAAAAAGAACCGTAAAAACAAATGTGATTGTCAATAATGGAGAGATGATCATTCTGGGAGGATTAATCAAAAAGGTTGGAGGAAAAGCAGTGACTAGTGTACCGGTTTTAGGCGATATACCTGTTTTGGGAGAATTACTTTTTACACACCACTCAGATGTTGAACAAGAGCAGAATGTTGTGATCTATCTTACTCCTTACATTGTAAGACAAAGCGGCGATCTTCAAAGGTTGAAAAGTATGTTGTCCGAACTCGAAGAAGTGCAGCACAGATATAATACTTTGTTCAGAAAAACACTTGAAAAGAAAGCAGGGCCATTTTCTTCAAAATCGACAAGTGTTCCTGCAAGTAAAAGAATCAACAGAGCACCGGCTACCAATAGCTTGAGTATACTAGATTAATAGGAACTATAATGCATTTTCCTCGTCTTCAGGATGTAAACCTCCAACCGCTATGGGAAGAGGAGATAAACCATAAACTGGCACTAAAACACTTTTTACTTTTTACGACAATTGAGGGTACCAAGACCTGTATAGTACAAAAAGATACATTGGGCGATGCACTGAACTATTTTGCAAAACTCTCTTTGGATTACCCCATTACCATGGTGGATGCTGAGAGTTTCGGACGGTTAAAAAATAAATTTTTAGAGATACAAACAAGTTCTGACTTTGAAGAGATGTCAACCACCTCCGGGGAATTTATAGAAGTAGAGTCTGATCTTTTGGAGTTCATTCGTAATTCACAAGATTTGCTTTCAAGTGAAGAATCCGCGCCTATCATCAAGCTGGTCAATTCTCTATTTTTTCAGGCTATCCAAAAAAGTGCAAGTGATATTCACATTGAGAGCGGAGAAAAAAAAGGTGAAGTGCGTCTACGTATAGATGGCGCACTAAAAAAACATCTTGACCTCGATAGAAATATTGTTGCTCTAGTCATTAACCGTATTAAAGTCATATCAAGTCTTGATATTTCAGAAAAAAGAGTACCCCAGGATGGGCGTACTCAGTTAACCATTTCGGGTAAGTCTATTGATGTAAGGGTTTCTGTGTTGCCTACCTATCATGGAGAAAGAATTGTCATGCGGATACTTTCACAAACAGAGCATATCCCTACATTGGAGTCATTGGGGTTTGCAGAAGAAATCACTAAAGATCTTTATCGGCTTCTTAATCATGCTCATGGTATGATATTGGTCACAGGCCCAACCGGCTCAGGTAAATCTACAACACTTCATGCATGCTTGCAGCATATATCAACACCGGATAAAAATATTATTACCGTAGAAGACCCTGTGGAGTACAATGCAGATAACATCTCTCAAATACAGGTCAACACTAAAGTTGGACTCACTTTTGCAGCGGGGCTTCGTTCTATCTTGAGACAAGATCCGGACATTATTATGGTGGGAGAGATCCGTGACTCTGAGACGGCAGATATAGCGCTTCGTTCCGCACTTACTGGACACCTACTCCTTTCTACGCTACATACTAACGATGCAACCTCCTCACTAAGCCGTTTGATGGATATGGGTATTGAAAACTTTCTTATCTCTTCTACTTTGCTGGGCGTATTGGCGCAGAGGCTCACACGTAAACTTTGTGTGCATTGTAAAGAAGAAACAACACTGGCACCCGCAACCGCAGAAGAGATATCTGTACCTAAAGAAAAATTATATTTTAAATCTGCAGGGTGCAAAGAGTGTGGCTTTACAGGCTATAAAGGCAGACAGGCTATCGGTGAATTATTTATAATCAACGACAAGGTTAAGGAGATGATGAAAGACGGCTTTAATGACTATCAGGTGAGAGAACACATGAAAAAAAATGGCATGAAGACGATTGCAGATAAACTTAAAGAGATGCTTTTGGCGGGAGAAACAAGTTATGAGGAAGCTATCCGTGTCGGACTCATGGACGGCTAAAGCATGTTAAGACGTAAAGCATTTACTCTTTTAGAAGTACTTATTTCGATTGCGCTAATGGGTATTGTCATTGTGGCACTTTTTAGTGCCGTTGATATGCTTCAAAACTCCAATCAACATCTTGCCAAGTACCTGGAAAAATCTAAAATTATTACCAGAGCGACCAAAGTTTTATATTTGGACATGATGGGCTCTGATGGCAATATTACAATTCAAAAAGATGAGTTCAGCAAGGTGTGCATGGAAGAGACACAAAATTCTCTTTATGCTCTCCCCGTTGCCAAAGTATGCTGGATAGTGCTGAAGAAAGACAACACCCTTGTGCGGATAGAAGGAAATGGCTATCATTTACCTCTGTTGGCAGATGAAAAAGTTGAGATAGATCCTGTAATGACGGCCATGAAAGTATTTGACATTTATCATGAAAAAGATAAGATTTTAGTTTTAATGCAGCAAGAGGGGAAAGAGCCAATCAGTTTTATGCTTCAGGGTATCAGCAAACCAGCAGTTAAGGCACCAGCAGTTAAAACACCAGCAAAAAACCCTGTGGTACCTGTGCCACCAATACCAAAGCCTCCGGTTCCTCCTGCTCCTATTGTTCCTCCAAGTGTATAGATATACTAAACTTAATGCCTGGCAATATTACTAAAATAGAGAATAATCCGAACTAAACAAAGTTTTGCTAAAATATTTGCAAGGTATCTTTAATACGCAGGAGTATTTTATGCAAGAGATTTATGAAAAGCTAGGGCTATTTTATCTGGGTAAAGATATAGACAAGCAGAGAATGGAAGTCACAGAAGCACTGACCCTGCTAAAAAACAAAAATTTCACCACGCACGCCGCAATCATAGGTATGACAGGTTCTGGCAAAACAGGTCTTGGTATAGGGCTTATAGAAGAAGCGGCCATGGACAATATCCCCTCTATCGTTATTGATCCCAAGGGCGATATGGGCAATTTGTGCCTTACCGACCCTGCTTTTTCTTCTGACTCCTTTGAGCCATGGGTAAAAGATGAGGCTAGCGTAAAAGAGACAGATCCCGTGGTATACGCACAAAAGATATCTGCTATGTGGAAAGAGGGCATTGAGAGCTGGGGCCAGGATGTAGAGCGTGTGCGCAAATTTCATCATGTAAAAAAGACCATTTACACGCCAGGAAGTTCGACGGGTGTAGCTATCAATATTTTAAGCTCACTTGATGTACCGCCAGCAGAAGTTATGCAAGACAGTGATACTTTTTCTTCTTATTTGAAAAGCACAGCAACCAGCCTTCTTTCTTTGGTGGGTATTGAAGCAGATCCTTTGGAGTCAAAAGAGTATGTCCTCTTAGCACAAATCATCACTCAATCATGGATAGGAGCTGAGAACTTAAGTATAGAAGGCATTATAGGCAAGATTATCAATCCCTCTTTTAAAAAGATTGGGGTACTTCCTTTGGACAATTTTTATCCGCAGGGAGCACGTTTTGCCTTAGCTGCAAAGTTTAACGCCCTTTTGGCTAGCCCAAGTTTTTCACTTTGGCTCAACGGAGACAGTTTAGATATACAAAAATTACTTTATGATGATCAGGGTAAGGCAAAAATCGCTATCTTCTCTATATCGCATCTGAACGATACTGAACGTATGTTCTTTGTCACACTGCTTTTAAATAAATATATCGCATGGATGCGTCGCCAAAGTGGCACATCTGCCTTGAAAACATTACTCTATATGGATGAAATCTTTGGTTTCTTTCCTCCTACGAAAAATCCACCCAGTAAAGAGCCCATGCTACTCCTTTTAAAACAGGCAAGGGCTTTTGGAGTAGGGGTGGTTTTGAGCACACAAAACCCTGTTGACCTCGACTATAAGGGGCTTTCAAATATAGGCACATGGTTCATAGGCAGACTTCAGACCACGCAGGACATAGAGAGAATAATAGATGGACTTGGTGGAAAAGTAGGCTCCAGTTTTGATAAAAATGAAATCAAGAATCTTTTGGCAAACCTAAAAGAGAGAATATTTTTTATCAAAAGTGCTCATTTGGATGATGTACGACTTTTTACTACACGTTGGGTGATGAGCTATCTCAAGGGACCCTTGAGTAAAGAGGAGATTACTTCTTTGATGCAAGAACAAAAAGAGGAGCAAAATGTTCCTACACAGACGGTTGCTGCCATAATGAAAAGTCAATCCGCACTGGAAAGCTATCAAAATATAGATGCCTCTATTCCTCAGTATTATGAACCCGATACGAGAAGCATAAATATATTTTTTCCCACTTTGACAGCCAAAGTAAAAGTACATTTTTATCAGCAAAGTAAAGGCATTGATCTACAAAGAGAATTTGAACTCTATATTCCTCTTGATGCGAAGCAGCAGATTATTTCGTGGGAAAATGCCAGACATGAAGACCTAGCGTTTGACCGCTTTCCTCACATTGCTCCAAACAATGCAAAATTTCATGCTCTTCCTGAGGTTGTTTTAGGAGATAAAGATTTGAAAAAAGCTATGGGTGAGCTAAAAGAAACACTTTATAGGAAGGAGAACCTGGAGCTTTTACGCTGTAGCTCAGCGAAGATGGAATCTAATGTCGATGAGTCACGTTCAGATTTTATGGTTCGCTTGCAGGATAGCCTTAACGAGAAAAAAGAGAGTGAGATAGATAAACTGCAATCATATTATGGACAAAAAGAGAAAACGCTGTTAGCTAGACTCGCCCGCGCACAAGAGCAGGTGGAAAAAGAGTCCACTGATTCCACCGGATCTATGATAGAAGCAGGGATTGCAGTACTGGGAGCACTGTTTGGACGAAGTAGTCCAGCAAAAATAGGACGCGTCGCAAGCAAAGGCGGCAAAATACTTAAGGAGCGAGGAGACATGAGCCGCGCAGAAGAGAGAAAGGCAGTGGTTCAGGAAGACATGGCAGCACTAGAGCATGAGCTTGAAGGCAAAATAGACGCACTAAATGAAAAATACAATGCAGAAAACTGCACAATAGAAACATTTAGTATTAGGCCTAGAAAGACAGATATTGATATTGAGCTATGTGCTATTGTTTGGAGAGTGGAGCAGGCGTAAATCTTTTAAGATTTACTTCCTGGCTTTATGGCGGTGCTTCCTTCTTTGCATAGTGGACAATCTTCTGGAGAGAACATTTCAAAAGTAAAATCATCAAGAGAGAAAAGAGGTATATGTTTTGGCAGCATACACTCTTCTTTGGGCACCACATCGCTACCTGCACGTTTACAGAATCCTCTGTTGGCCAAAGACGCGAAGGCAACAATGACTCCTCCTAAGGCCTCTATGGCTTGAGCCGCCCTAAGTGCAGAGCCTCCTGTAGTGACGATGTCTTCACAAATAATGACTTTTTCACCCTTTGCCACTTCAAATCCACGGCGCAACTCCATGCCGCCCTCTTTCTTCTCAACAAAGATGGAACGAATATCAAGTGAACGTGCAAGCTCATATCCTGCAAGGACACCACCCAAGGCGGGAGCACATACGGTGTCTGCTTCAATACCGTGAGCCTTTATCATCCGCGCAAGCGCATCAGCAAGTAAAGAAGCTTTCTTAGGATACTCGAGTACCTTCGCGCTCTGAAGATATTTATTTGAGTGATTACCACTTGCTAAAAGAAAGTGGCCTTCAAGCAATGCATTTGCATCTTTATATGCTTTTTCTACATCAAAAGGTTTTTGCATGTTTTATACCTTGAGTATATCAGCTTCTTTTATTTTAAAAGCCTCATCAATTTTTGTGATATACTCATCTGTAAATTTTTGTATTTGATCTTGGGCTTTTTTAGATTCGTCTTCACTTATCTCTTTGTCTTTTTCAAGTTTCTTAATCTTATCATTACTGTCTTTTCTTACATTTCTGATAGAAACTTTCGCATGTTCTACCATGCCTTTTGCCTGTTTGACAATCCCTTGTCTCTGGTCTGATGTCATTGGAGGGAAAAAGAGTTTAATAAAGGAGCCATCATTATTTGGATTGACCCCTATGTTTGCTTCCTGGATAGCTTTTTCTATAGGAGAAAGAAGCGCTTTTTCCCAAGGAGTAATACTGATGGTTGTTGCATCAGTGGCGATGACGCTCCCTACCTGGTTTAATGTAGTCATTGTCCCATAGTAGTCTACTTTGATGTTGTCTACGATTGAGGTGGTTACCTTACCTGTTCGTAACGTCGTAAAGTCTCTTTTGAGGGCATCAATACTCTTTTGCATATTTTCTTTTGTGTAATCAAAAGTATCATTTACCATAACTATCTCCTTGGTATTGTTTAAAGAAATTTTACCCTTTTTTACCTTGTTATGTATTTAGATAACGTAGATAAGGAGGGACATTAAAAAGAGACAGGGCCCTCCTAATGAATAATTAGTTGATTGTTGGTACTGAAGATGTAGTGTTTTCTTCTGCTTCTGTAGCTTTATTGTCAGCAGGAATGCCAGCATCTTTAGTTGACAAACTATCATTTACTTCAGCAGCTGATTCAGGTACCACAGGAGTAGCGCTTTCTGGTGCAATTTGTGTTTCAGGCATAGCTGTATTGGCTGTAGGGACTGGTGCCAATGGCGCAGTAGGCACAGCCGCATTGTTTGCAGGAATAATACTGTCTGCAACAGATGAGGTATTGGCTGCAGTATATAGATATCCCAAGGCCAAAGTATTTATAATAAATGCAAACCCCAGTATAAAAGTAAGTTTTGCAAGAAAACCGGTTGGCCCTTTTGCACCAAACACGGATTCGTTGCTTCCACTGTATGCGCCAAGACCTATGCTTGAACTTTTCTGTAGAAGTACTGCAATTGTGATCGCAAGTGCAAGTACGATTTGTACGATTAAAAGTGTTGATGTCATCTGTGCCTCTTTATGTTGTTGGGTAGCCCGTTGAAATTTGGGTATAATTTCGGCGATTATACCCAAAAAAGTTTGAAATGGCGATGAAGACTGTATTTTCGCTCAAAGGAGAGAGTCGTGTCTAATGTTATTCAAGAATTTTCTCGTTTTGCGCATGAATATGATTCCCATAATATGATTCAGGCAGAAGTTGCCAAATCATTGGCAGAACAACTCTCCTCATCTCATTATGCCACTATCCTGGATATGGGGTGCGGCAGAGGAGAAGTCTATAAGAATTTGGAGAAAAATAACTCTTCCTTTGAGCACTTCATTGCACTGGATTCTTCACGACAGATGTTGGAGCTGCATCCCTCTGCCCACAAGATTGAGAAGATTCATGCAGATTTCAATAGACTGCAAACATTTGAAAATATTTCACTAGATAAGAATAGTCTTATTGTTTCTTCTTCTGCCTTGCAGTGGAGTAAAGATTTGGATTTTACCTTAGGTCATTTATCTCAAAAATCATCTTTAGCCTATTTTGCAATTTTTACAGCCAATACCTTTAAGACTTTGCACCAAACAGCACATATAGCTTCACCCATTTACTCCGAAACTGTATTGAGAGATACGATTCAGAAATATTATCATGCAACATTTGAGCTAAAAGAATACAGGCTTTACTTTGAAACGGTACGGGAGATGTTTAATTATATTAAAAAAAGTGGGGTAAGCGGAGGAGAAAAGCAAATGACGTATAAGCAGACAAAGCAACTTATGAAGACGTATCCTTTGGATTATTTGGAGTTTGAGGTATTGTTTGTTGAGGCTAGTTCTTTGACTTTTCCTTCTTTATAACAAGACTATCTTTAGAGCATAAAATAGAAACAAGAAGAAGGGTTCTTTAGCGCAGAAGAGATTGGCATCTATAAGACGCGCAATCTACTTCGAAGTTTTTTAGTCGTCACTTCCAAAAATTCCAAGAAGTTGGAGCAGTGCTGTAAATATATTTAGAAAGTCCAGGTAAAGAGACACTGCAGCATCTACGGGAGAGTCATATGCCCCATTTGCTATATTCTGTGTATCATAAATGGTAAAAATACTAAACAGCAACAATATTCCTGCAGTGATAATGACATGCATCATTGGACTCTGAAGTATAAACATATTTACAAGCGAAGCAATAATCACCACAATAAGTGTAATAAATAGCGGTTTCCCCCAACTAGAGTAATCTGATTTACTATTGATAGCAAATAGACTTAATGCACCAAAAAGGACAGAAGTCATAAGGAAAGCATTACCTATAACGGCGCCATTTCCTGCACCAATCAGTGAAGCCAAAAGAGGCACCAAGCTAACACCTGTCAGAAAAGTAAAGACAAAAAGTGCTGCCATGTTTAGTCCAGGCTTACTTCTTGTCATTCTGAGTCCGACAAAAAGCATAAAGAGTTCAAATCCAAATATGAACCACTTGTATTGCATAACAGTCTCCGCATAAGGCATAGTTACATAAGCACCCGCAGCAGCCGCAATCATACTGGCCGCTAGTAATTGATAGGTTTGTTTCATAAAGCTTACGCTTGCGCCTTCCTGTGCGGATACAGCTTCTGTAGATGTATAGTTTCTGTTGTATAAAGCCATGATAATCCTTTGATTGTTAATTTAATGAGAAGTATAGTGCACAGAGATTAATCTAAGGTTAATAAGAGATTCTACTCTTGCACTCTTTGTGCTTGTAGCTTTTTGTATTCGTCTTGCGCATTTTGCGCATCAGTTTTGTTGTCAAGTATTGTAATAGCGCTTTTTTCTCCATTGGAAGAATAAACCTCTGCCGTATTCACACAAGCAGATAAAACAAAGAGAGCAAAGAGTAGAAATAATAGAGGCAAGAAAGTTCCTTTGATGACTAGAATAACAAATATTATAAATAGAGTATGCTTAAAACAAGCAAGAAGAAGAGAATAATATTTTTACATATATAATGTAAGTAAAAAACAAATTCAAACAAATTTCCACATATTTCCAAAAAACCCTTGACAAGGAAGTAGTTCGATGCTATAATACGCGTCCAACAACACATGGACGGTTAGCAAGTTGCTAGCAAGAGTGTTATT
>JAGXFO010000014.1 GCA_024637255.1 Sulfurovum sp. | reverse complement strand
TTGTGTAGGGTATGTATCACTATAAACTCCTCAGTTTGTATCATGCACCAATCTCCTTATTTGACTTAGGAGATTGTAGTGTATTTAGTGGTACATTTTTACTCTGCGTTAGTGGTGTAGTTTAGCTTAACACTTGACAGTGACAGATACGTAAACCAATATCAATTCTCATACGACCTGAAATCTGCTCTGGTGACCAGTCTTCTTTGAGTTTTTCTTTGATGTAGTTCTTTATTTTAGATGTAAAAACGGAATATTTAGCTTTATCCTGTTGCCTTCTTTGTGCCTTAGTCTGAGCAAAAGCGTAATGATATTCCTCTGTGCTTGAGTCTTTATTACGTTGAATTTCTCTACAGATCGTTGATGGATGCACTCCAATAGTTTCTGCTATCTCTTTTTGTGTAGCTCCACGCTTTAGTGAAGCCCAAATATGGTATCTTTCTTTCTGGGTTAATTGTTTTTGTCGCATTGTTATTTCCTCTTTTGTGGTGAAAAAGGATAACCGATATTCGATTAACCCACTCTTTCACGTCACTTTCAAGAAATTGCGTTTATTGTTAGAATTGGCGTTTTAATATCTGAAAGAAATTTGTATTCGAAAGATGTTGAGGCTATTGAAACCGCCGCAATAATGATATTTAGATATAAAAACCATTTTGTCCATTTAGTAAGATTAGTAGGATTCTTAAAAGTATTTGTATCCTGTTGATTCATTTTATTTCCTACAATATATTTATCTCTCTACTGCCCATTATAAACGAATATACTTTAAGATGCTGCATCAAAACAATCAACCTACCCCACGAAAGCCAAAACATTCTTCTGCACATTCACGAGCACTTCATGAGGTGCTTCACATAATACATCCCTCAACTATTTATAGACATCTCCACGAAAACCAATATCTGTGACGATAGCCTCTATGATTACTTCACTATTTTCAAGTCTTATAATGATTCTAATATTCGATTTTCTCACTCTATAGATGTTTGAGATAGTACCACTCATCTGTTTGTAATCAATATTTGTATCGATACTATAGAGCTTCTTCTTGATAAACTTTATAACCAAAACATCCACTTGTTCTTCTGTTAAAATAGATTTGTTTTTAGCTAAAAACTTTGTGGCTTTTTTTAGATAGGTAAGTTTAATCTCTTTTTTCATAGTAGAGCTTCCCTTAAATATCTATACTCAAAACTTTTGTACTGGCTACTTCTTTTTCTTCATCACTCATATTTTTAAGAAGCATCTCTATCTCTTGTTGTTCAAGTCTGTCATAAGCACTCTGTAGTAGCTCATACTCTTCTATAGGTATAATCACCGCTTCAGGCTTGTTCCTTCTGATAATAGCTATCTTGCTACAGGCATTAGACGTTACTTTATCTAAATAACTTCCTAGAGATTTACCAAGTTCTGTGATACCTACCATTTCATCTTTTCCATAAGTAATCATATTATTCTCCATATTTAAGTATATATTATTATATATGGTTTTATATTAATAATAACTTTCAAGCTAAACATCTTGTCTATGACCTTCCTTTATCCATAAGGTATGATATGACTTCATGCTTAAATGGGGTTAGGTATGTAAACAAAATATAGTGGTGATAATAATAACCTACCCTACCAAAGCTAAAACATTCTTCTGCACATTCACAAGCACCTTATGAGGTGCTTTACCTATGTAGACTATGTCCCTAGCTACATAATCCAAGTTTTTTGCTTGGTCTGAGAGTATGACACCTTCTATTTCAAACCCTTTGGGAAGTGCAACTTCAAAAGGGTAGCCTTTTACTTTAGAGGTGATGGGTAGGCAAACACAAAGGGAAGTCTTTTCATTGTAAATCTTAGGTGAGAGTATGAGTGCTGGGCGTTTGTCTCTTTGTTCATGTCCTGTCTGGGTTGTGAAGTTTAGCCAGACTATGTCACCTCTGTCTGGCACGTAAGTACCTGATAGGTCATTACCACTCTTCATTGCCCACTGCCTTACCTGTGTCTACTTCTGTGTGTAGGTTGTCAGCATTTATGCCAGAAACTAGACTTTCAAGCAGGGTTTCATTAACTGGTTCTATGACTAAGGCACCGTCTTTGATACTCAGTTCTAAAGTAGAATTGTTTTCTATATGCAACGTTTGGGCTATGTCTTTGGGTATACGTAATGCTAAAGAGTTACCCCATTTTTTTATGGATACTGTCATGATGTTTCCTTTTAGTATATACATAATGATACTATAGTTTTAGCTTTATGTAAAATGGGGAAGAAAACCACTCATTACATTTAGAATTATTGGTTATTATATGCGATGAATAAAAATACACAAATGGTTTATACCTATCACAATGAAACAAAACATACACAACAACGATATGCTAAGTCTTTAGGGTATATGGATTGGGCAACACAGCCAAATCCATATCGTAGCTACACAGAGTCTCAAAAAACGAAGTTACCTCTTTCTTTTGAAAATAAAAGTTTGGAATACAGTCAAATATTTACACAACTAACAGAAGAAAAACAAGAAGAAAAGGTGGTAGCTCCTTTATGTTTAAAGGCCGTATCACAATTTTTTCAATTTTCACTAGGACTCGCAGCTATAAAAGAATTTGATGGACAATCATGGGCTTTAAGATGTAACGCATCAAGTGGTAACTTACAACCCAGTGAAGCCTATATCATATCTAAAGATATACAAGGCATAGAAGATGGTCTTCATCACTATGCCCCACTTGAACACCAACTTGAATTACTCTCTGCTACAACCAGTGATTTAGCGTTACCCAATAATTGTTTTTTAGTCTCTTTATCTTCTATCGTTTGGCGAGAAGCTTGGAAATATGGTGAACGATCTTGGAGATATACGCAACTTGATTGCGGTCATGCACTAAAGGCGTTAGAAGTATCTGCTTTAATATTAGGATGGAAAATAGAAGTACTCAGTACCAAAGATACAGAGCTTCAAAGTTTAATAGGTTTTGATCAGGCACATAGATATGTACCTGAGGAGAGAGAACTTTCAGATATGTTATTATTGGTCACTTTAGATGACGAGGTCAAGACTTCAGATATAAATATCAGTACTTTACGAAATTCTTTGGAAGACACTTACGCGGGGAAAGCGAATCAATTAAGTCTTAACTGGCACAAGTGGGATATCTTAGAAAAGATTGAAGATGCCACTTTAAGTGATGAGTTAGAGAATAAAAAATTTAAAAGTGATAACTATGAAGAGAACCCTTATCGAAAAGTCTCAAGTTTAGCCAAAGATATCGTTTTAAACAGAAGATCTGCACAGGCAATGGATAAAGATGATTGTACGATTACAAAAAATGAGTTTGAAACGATTTTAGGTTCTATTAAATCAAATAACTCTCCTATTCACTTAGTCGTATTTGTGCATAGCGTAGAAGAAATAGACTCAGGACTCTACATCTTAATTAGAAATGATGCACATCAAGAAGAACTCAAAAGTTTACTAAAAGAGGTGTTTCTCTGGGAGAGAGTTGATACAGATGCAGGACAACTATACAAACTTCAAAATGGTGATATGAAAGTTATTTCACAAACAATATCTTGTAATCAAGAAATCGCAAGTAATGGAGCATTTACCTTAGGCATGCTAGCCCAATTTTCAGAACAAATAAAAGAATTTGGTGCATCAAGATATAAAGAACTCTATTGGGAATGTGGTGCAATAGGACAACAGTTATACCTAGAAACAACATCTCTAAATTTATCAGCTACTGGCATTGGATGTTTTTTAGATGATATTTTACATGAGACAATAGGACTAAAAACAAATCAATTTCAAACACTTTATCATTTTACGGTTGGTCGTGGGTTAGTTGATAAAAGACTGAGTACCATGAAGCCTTATGGGGAAGCCTTATGATAGAGATTAACTAGAAACTGCACTATGTAATCAGATATGATTTTAAAAACACTGGGGTTAGAAAATATTAAACTTTTTGTTTCTTAGGATTTAGGTAATCATGATCCAAAGAAGTAAAAGTTCCCTCTTTAATCTGTCTTTTTAACTCTTCTGTATTTAAATATTTTACAATGAAGGATAATCTATATATCCTTTTTCATCTTGTGTATAAAAAGTATTTGTGTCGGGTTCATTGAGGTCTGCGTTTATTTTGAAACGCTCAGGCAAGTCAGGGTTTGAGATAAATAGCACACCATACGCCACTGCGTCAGCCTGATAATCTTCTATGACCTTGTCACCTCTTTCTTTATCGTAACCGCCACAAGTGATGAGTACACCTTTGTAGGCATCTCTGAGTGCAGAAAGTTCTATGACATTGGCACCATGGCGTATGTCACCTTCAAGTGCATCTACGATGTGGAGGTAGGCAAGTCCGTAATCATTTAATTTTTCGCAGACATAAGTAAAATGTGTTTGAGGGTCGGAGTCTGTCATGTCATTGAACGTACCGCTTGGAGAGAGTCTGATTCCTGTTTTGTCTGCGCCTATCTCTGCTACGACTGCTTCGATAACCTCAAAAAGAAAACGGCTTCTGTTTTCTATGTTACCACCATAGGCATCTTCTCTGATATTCGTACCATCACGCAAAAACTCATCTATGAGGTAACCATTGGCACCGTGTATCTCTACACCGTCAAAGCCTGCTTCTATGGCATTTTTGGCACCTCTCGCGTAGTCTTTAACGATCTCTTTTATCTCATCTATCTCCAATGCTCTGGGTGTTTCATACTCTTTCATGCCCTCAAACGTGTAGACTTCTCCACTGGGTTTTATGGCTGAAGGTGCAACAGGTAACGCTCCCCTGTGATAGGCAGAATGCGAGATGCGTCCCACATGCCAAAGCTGCAAAAATATCGCACCGCCCTTGTCATGTACCGCTTTGGTCACTTTTTTCCAGCCTTCAACCTGTGCCTCTGTATGTATGCCCGGAGTACAAGGATACCCAATGCCCTGCGTTGAGATTTGTGTCGCTTCGCTTATAATGAGCCCTGCACTTGCACGTTGAGCATAGTAGGTAGCCATCAGGTCATTGGGTACATTATCTGCAACACTTCTGCAACGCGTCAACGGTGCCATGAAAACTCTGTTTTTTAAACTCAACTTTCCTATCTGTATGGGTGAAAAAAGATCCATTTGTAAATTCCTTTAATATAAATAATCATTCATCTATAGCATAATAAAACTGTGTGTAAAATATGAGTACTTCTAAAAACCACTATTTAAAGTAGCTACGATCACCCGTCACTTTTTTAAAAGGTGATCAGTTTTGTTTTATTGTCTACATTGCGCTGTCTTGGTCTATTTCAATCTTTCCCAATGGAATATGAATATTTGATTTGAATATATCTAACCCGATAGAATACATTTGAGAGCCCTTAAAATAATTTAGAAAGCTCGTTAGCACAGGGATTATAAACTGGTATTTAACACCTAAACCTCTCGAGCACTAGGCTCATTGGGCATAAACTTTTTATCAATGATTACCGATAGAGGTATCTGTACGACATAGGCAAACATGATAGGCAGCAACATGGAAATGCCAAAGGTATTGACGGAAAAGGTTGATATGACCAGGGCAAGGGTTAAATACCTTGTGATACTATGCCAAAATGCTGCTCTTTCCTGTGGTGAATTTAAGTCAAATATCAGTTTTGATGCAGCAAATGTTAAAAGGTAAAATACCGCTACTGCGATAAATGAAACAATGAAAAGCTCTGGTTCAAAATCATAAATCTCTACAAGAAGTTGAGAATTTTGTAAGCCAAAGAGGTAAAAGATTATGAGAAAAATACTTATATGACTGATATATGGACGATATGCTTCTATAAATGTGAGTAATGGCTTTACAATCCGCACTACTCTGCTGGCAAGAAATGGTATGATAATCAAAAGTTCAATCACCGCCCATGCAAATCTACTTATGCTAATCTCTTCATTGTAAGAGACGTCAAAATATCCTGCACCGTATGAGGCGAATATATGCAATAAGAGCAAAGAAAACGAGACAAAAAGCAGGTTAATAAAAAGAAGCAAAAAACCAAAGGAAGTGTCAGCATTGGATTTTTTTATCCAATGCATCACCATGCCTCCGCCAGAGAGTATGGAGATCAAAAACAATCCAGCAGTGATACCAAAATTATTGGTAGTCAAACCAATCGCCAATGCAAATACCGGCAGTAAAATATAGTTTACTAGAAATCCTTTCACCAGCACAGCTTTATACTGCCATATCAGCCTAATATCACCTAATTCAAATTTAAAAAGCGACGGCATGATGAGTGTGATTCCGGCAAAGAGACATATTTTGGAACTAAAAATAAAGCCGTCCGTGTAGCCCCCATAAAGAAAACCAAGTACGGCTCCCAATATAATTATAACTATTAACTGCATCTATTCTCCATTTTGATCAAATTTACAATACTTAAATCATACACAAAAATACCCACTTTTTAGATAGCTTTCACAATAACTTGGTTATTATCGCCATAATTATAAATAAAAATGGAACATTATTATGGAAAATTGGTACAACAAAACAAGAGAAAAGACAGAAGATATTTTTCAAGCCATTATCAAACATAACTTTGTTGTAGACCTTATGCAGGCTACACTAAACAAAGATATCTTTGGCTTTTATGTCAATCAAGACTCACTTTATCTTTCTGAGTATAAAAAATCACTGGTCAAAGTAGGCACTAAGTGTCACCACTCAGATGACAGACAATTTTTTTATGAGTCTGCTACAGGCATCATAGTCGTAGAAGATGTTTTACATAATGAGTTTTTGGAAGACAAATACCGTAACCCTACACCCTCGCCTACTTGTGAACTCTACAACAGCTATGTAGCGCGTATCGTCAACCATGAGTCAGTAGAAGTAGGTATCGCTGCTGTGCTACCATGCTTTACCATCTACAAGGAAGTGGGTGATTATATCTTAAAGATGCAAGACAAAAATGGTACAAACCCTTACCAAACCTGGATAGACACTTATGCCAGTGAAGAGTTCGCTACTGCTGTGCAAAAAGCGATAGCGATAGCCAATACCTACGCACTTACTGCTTCACCACAGAGCCTAGCCAAAATGGAAGAGGCGTTTCTCAAGGCTTCCAAGCTAGAATGGATGTTCTGGGACAGTGCCTACAAAATGGAGCAATGGAAAATATGAGCAATACATACCACTGTGTTTTAACCATCGCAGGAAGCGACTCCGGAGGATGTGCCGGCATACAGGCAGATATTAAAAGTATCTCTGCAAATGGTGGTTATGCAGCGTCCGTCATCACCGCGACAACAGCGCAAAACACCCAAGGGGTCACAGACATACATGCCATCCCCATACCGCACCTCATCGCACAAATGGAAGCGGTGTTCGATGACATCACTTTTGGTGCAGTCAAGATAGGTATGCTCCACTCAAGCGAAGTCATAGACGCTGTACAAAGTACGCTTGCAAGATACAAGATACAAAACATCATTTTGGATCCTGTGATGGTTGCAACCTCAGGAGATAACCTCATAAATGATGCGGCCATAGAACGACTCAAAGCATTTTTGCCCCACGTCATGCTCATTACCCCCAACATTCCAGAAGCACAGATACTCATAGGCCATGACATAGCCTTAACAAACCTAGAAGCATCAGCTAAAGAGATAGGCGAAAAATACCAAGTCTCCGTACTGCTTAAAGGTGGTCATTTGAAACTGACAGATGAAATGACAGATGCACTTTACAATCATGCCACAGGTGAAGTCACTCTCATCAAAAACAAAGCCATAGACACCATCAACACTCATGGTACAGGATGCAGCTTGTCCTCGAGCATTGCTACGTTTATAAGTTTGGGAGACAGTCTGGAAGAGGCCGCAGTTAAAGGGTGTAGCTACCTCAATAAAGCCATAACAGAGGGTAAAGACAAGGTGTTAGGTAAAGGGCACGGTCCTATAAATCATTTTGGACTTTGAAAAATGTTACAGTTTTGCCTGATTGTAATTTATACTAAAAACAACATACAAACTCGCAACTCATCATAACTCACCTCTGCGCCTAAAGCTTCAAATACAGGCTTGAGCCGCAAGGCACCGTCTTCTGCAAAGTTCTCTTTTAGCTTCTTGGTTCTTAACTTCAACACTGCATCATCTACGCGTGTAAAGAGTGCATCATCGGGCTTGTATTTTTCCAAATCTATCTCAGGGTCTTCTTCTTTTATGAGTGTAAGATGATTGACTATGGTACTTTTGCTCAAACCTCTGCTAAGTGCAAGTTTTATGAGCGTATCTGACTTTTCTATAAGATGCTTGGTCTTTATATGTGCCGGTGTGACATAAGCCGAGTGTGAGGGCTTGCCCTCTTTAATGTTTTGTATCTCTTCTTCTATCTTCTCTTTGCTTACTTCACCACCCAGACTTGACACATGACTTTCAAACAATGACCCCAAGCTCTCTTGTGACAAAGCTTCTATGGCATCGCTGGCTTTTCTGGAAGCCAGCTTAATGCGCTCATCTATGTGCAAAATAAGCGGATCTACCCGCAGTGCCATAGGGTTCAATCCCATAAGACGAAGCCCTTCTATGCTTCTGATGCGTGAAAGTGCCACATAACCTTGCCCCGTCTCAAATGTTTTACTTAAGTCCATCTCTGCAGCATCAAGTGTCATACCTTGTGACTTGTGGATGGTGATGGCCCATGCCAAACGCAAAGGTACCTGCGAGACTGTAGCTACAACCTTGCCACTGTCGTTTTCAAGTGACCACTCTTCTGGTTCAAGCTTTATCTTCTGCCCCTGCGTAGTGATGACTATGGGCATGTTGTCTATGGGGCTGAAACTTTGCACGGTGCCTGTTGTACCATTGACGTACCCTGCTTCTGTGTTATTTTTGATGAAGATGACCACCGCACCTTTTTTAAGTGCCAACGTTTCTAAAACCAAAGAAGATTTAAAGATCTTCTCTATGTTTTTTTCACTTCCTTTAGACTCATATACAAACAGTTTAGGCTCACCCTCAAGCTTGGCTAGTTCATCCAGGTTGATACGGTCTACATCTACATTATGTGTGTAAAGCCTAGTAGGGCTAAAATGTGAAGCAAGTTCTTTTTCATGACGTGATTCAAGCAGGGCTTCAGACGATGCTGAGATTTCTCCCGATCTTATGTCATCGAGTATCTGTATGAGTCTGTCATCATCTTGTCTAAACTTCTCTTGCAGGTAGCAAGTATGCAAGTCCAGTGCTTTCCATGCGGGAGACTGCCATGCAAAACGCTTCTCTTTGGGTACTTTAGACACAGGAGGCAACTGAAAAAAGTCTCCGCTTATATCACTACTTGCACTCCTCCAAAAGGAGCATCTGTGCCCTTAAAACCACGCAGTATCAGATCCATAGAAGAAAATATCTCCGGAGAGATCATAGAAACTTCATCGATGATGAGAAGTTTGAGTTTGGAAAAACGGGTTTTGAGGTGTTTTTTGTCTAACAAAAAATCTACATACCCTTCATCTATGCTGTCACGTATGCCCAATGCAAAAAATGAATGTATCGTCTGCCCGCCCAAATGTGACGCTGCTATACCAGTAGGTGCCACAATGCTCGGATACACCCTGCGCTCTTTCAAGTACTTCGTATACAGACTAAGAAGATGCGTTTTTCCCGTCCCCGCCGAACCCGTGATAAATACATTTTTACCTGATTTTAGTATGTCTAATGCTGTGTTTTGTTTCATGGAAGCATTATAACCCATGCATGCAAATATCTAAGAGTATGCATTAAAATAATAGTACAATTTTGCTATCATACATTAAAAAGTTTCCTATGCAAGCCAACATCACTAAAAACATTCAAATATCCCTACTGCTGGTAGCTACGCTTGGTGTGATGTCTGGTATCACAGTGGTTTCATCCTTGCCGCTGATCAGCCATACATTCTCAAACATTCCACACATCGAGTTTCTCTCTAAACTGATGCTCACCATACCATCCATCATCATCGCACTTTCTGCACCCTTCGCAGGACACATCGTAGACAAGTGGGGAAGACTTAAACCCTTATATATCGGCATAGTTCTTTTCATGATAGGTGGCAGTTCTGGTTTTTATCTGCATGATTTTTATGTTATTTTACTCGGGCGCGCGGTACTCGGGTTTGCAGTGGCACTCATCATGACAAGCTCCACCGC
>JAGXFO010000013.1 GCA_024637255.1 Sulfurovum sp. | reverse complement strand
TGATTAATGCTCTATTTACCCACTATTAACCCCCATATCTTATAATCTAATTACAAAAGACATACTTCTCAAGAGCTTGTTTTACTCCTTGTCCAAAATTGTAAACTTCCTTGTTTGGTTGTTGGGGAGGGTGTCTTTTTTAGGTTTTTCATTTCTTATATGTTGCCGAATTATAACATTTATAATATTATATTAATTAAACATAAAATATTTACATATTTAACTAGTTTAAGTCTACAATCAGCTTACTTGCTTTAAACTTGTCCTTCATGTTTTGGACAAAACATAATTTAAAGGAGTAAACATGAAAAGAATAATCACGGCGTCACTTGTTGCAGCACTTGCATTAACAGGTGTACAGGCTGCATCTAATGCAGAATTGTCAGCTAAATTAAACTCACTAGAGACTGAATTAGCTAAAGTAAAAAAAGATATGACAAAGCAGAAGCTTGTACTTAATGATGTTAAGGCACATGATAGTGGAGATAACATTAAATGGGGTGCTGATTTTAGAACTGCGTATGATAACCTTAACTACGATATGGCAGACGGAACTACAAGAGGGAATGATTCTCTTTATAGTATGAGACTTTGGCTAAATATGGCGTATGCTCCGGATGAGCATAACGTATTTAAGGGTCAACTTTCTATGAATAAAGCATTTGGTGCTGATTTTGGTGGATATGAAAGTTCTATGAGCAGAGCATTCAGTCTTGGCGGCCAGTTTGACTGGACAGCAAATGAGGCATTGACTGATAATTCTCTCAAAGTAAGACAAGCATATTGGCTCTATCTAGGTGATAGCGCATTTGGTGCAGATATACCTTGGACATTCTCTTTGGGTAGAAGACCATCTACAAATGGATTTCTTGCAAACTTAAGTCAAGATGATGCTGAATCGTCTCCACTAGGTCACCTCATTAACGTTGAGTTTGATGGGTTAAGTTCTAAACTTGATCTTTCTAAGGTTACAGGTGTTCCAGGTATGTCAGCAAAACTCTGCCTAGGATATGGTTCTTCAAACGCTGCACCCATGTTTGATAGAATAGATGGTACACAGTACAGTACAGATGAAGATGCGCTTACTGATGTTAAGCTTGGCGGTTTTATCTTTGAACCATACAATGATGGTCAATACATTGTCAAAGCAACTTGGTATAGAGCATTTGACCTTCCAGGTTTTGATGATGATGCATTTATGGATGCTTTTATAGCCGGCAGTATGAAAAACATACCTTTTAGCCAAACAGGTGACATGGATGGCGCAGGACTCTCTGTTCTGGTTGACGGTTTAGCCGATGATGGTTATTTTGCTGACGCAAAAGTATTTGGTTCATTTGCATGGACTAACACACGTCCAAATGCTGGACAAACAATGCTGGGTTCTTCTGACAATAAGAGCGGTACGTCTTACTGGTTTGGTGCTTATCTTCCAGTGACTGACGGGGAAAATAATATGGGCACAGTTGGACTTGAGTATAATCATGGTTCTGAGTACTGGAGACCATTTACTTATGCTGAAGATACTATGATTGGCTCTAAAATAGCTGCTCGTGGTGATGCGTGGGAACTTAACTATACTTATCAGATCAATGAGGCTCTTAGTCTTCAGGCAAGATATGTTTCTATAGATTATGACTACACTGGAAGCAATTCGTTCTTTGGAGCTGATGGAGCACCACAGAAGATTGATGATATTCAAGCTGCTGCAGATATGTTTAAAGCTGCTATGGCTGATGGTTCAATTGCTGACATGGCACCTGAAATGCAACAAGCTCTTGGAATGGCAGCAGCAATGGAGCCCATGATTGTTGATAAAGCGCAAGACCTTAGACTTTACCTTAGATATAGATTCTAAGATACTTTAACAAAGGACTTTCCTTTGTTAACTTGTCTGCTTAAGTTTTTAGGCAGGCAAACTCCTATTTTTCCCATAAAATTTACCATTTTATATTAGTTATTTTTTCGTCAACCAATCTCACTTTTTTATATCAACTTAAATGAACTTCAGTTATAATCATCATCTGTACAACACATACAATAAAAGGAATACGATGAAAACATTTACAAAAGGGTTAGTGCTTGCATTGTTTGTCTCTATGGGACTTACAGTAGGAGCCATAGCTAATGGCGCTACGCATAATGTAAGCATATTGACTTCAGACAACAGTGACGGGAATATTACACCTGAGACAATCGCCGCGACATTTGAAAAAGCAGGTTTTTTTATCAATGACAACAGAGACATGACAGCTCCATGGTTAAAACAATGTGAAGCAGGCAGCAAAAACTTCACAACGGTTGATTATGATGTGTATAACCTCTTTACAGTGTTTAAAAAAGATGTGGTAGGCACTTTGGTGAAAAAATATCCGAATATTGGTCTTTTTTCGCCTATGAGTATGTCAATTTATACAAAAAAAGGAACAAAAACCATTTCTGTCTCTTCTTTGAGTACTGCTGCAATGGCTGAGATCATGGGAATACCTGCTGATGATGCCGACTTTGTTGCTTACGGTAAGCTGATAGAAGATACACTTAGGGCAGCACTACCTAATGGGAATGCGGAAACAGTTTCTTATGAAACGAAAAAACCTGCGGGTCCTATGGTTTCGGCAGCAGAGTTTACTATGGATCCTGATGGGGATTGGGAAGAAATAAAAGATGAGTTTCAGGCTTCTTTTGAGGCAGAGTTGATTCCGGCTATGTTTATTAATGCGGGCTTTAATGACCTTAACTATGACTTTGAAGAAAACAAATACGAAGCGTTTAACTTTTATGATGTGTATTCAATCTGTTACTTAGAAGTGATTTATACCGTATCTAGAACACACCCTGAAGCTGGAGCGTTTGCGCCTTGTTCACTGTATATGTATCAGAAAAAAGGTACAAACACTATGGCAATCGGATTTCCTTCTGTTTATAATTGGATGGCATCATTGGGCATAGAAGATAAAGCGTCTGTTGATGTTTTAATGATGGCACAGGAAAAAATGGAAGCAATCTTGACAAAGCTTACTGCCAAGAAGTAAGTGTAGTTCTATGTGGGATATACTGTCCCACATAGTATGTAAAACTATCTCTTAGACTAAGAGATATATTTCATCCTCTTTTTTGATTATTCCACTTTCAATTACTTTAGCAAAAATACCCCTATCATTTTTAAGTAGTTCAGGCAATTTTTTGTCTATATTGGAGAGATGATCACACATGGTACAGTTTTGACTTATCTCAAGTATGACATTTCCTATAAGTAGTCGATCTCCTGTACTTAAATGGTAGGGATTGTAGTCTATTAAAATATTTTCTCCCAAAGAGCCAAGGGGTAATTGTATATGATGATCGTTCGCTAAAGTATAACTTGCTTCTGAAGTGATAAGCACTGATCTGTGGATGTTCTTGTTGTAATATTTGTCTTGGAGAATACCTTTTTCATCTAGGCTAAATGATTCTTTTTCGACTCTGGCAGAGGACTCTTGTACCGATACAAACAGGTTTGTTACTTTACCTACTTTTTGCAAAAAGCACTCCTATATATTTTTTAAAATTGTACCATAAAGACTTTATAGAGTAGGATTGGTTTTTGATCGAAGGTTGTTGGGTGCGTCAGAAAACTTAAAGGTCTTTTATACTATCTTTGAGCTTAGATTTTATGTAGGGGTTTTATAGTGAACACAAGCAGGGAAGACATCATAGAGCAATTTTATAGGCTGGTTGAAAAAAATATGGATAACGGCATGGTGTATAGAGATGCCATAGAGATGTCAGCAGTAACGATTGGCGGTATGATACCTGCCAAAGTGTCTCAGGCTATGGCGAAGTATCAGGAAGCTCTACACCCTCAGTCCCACTTGTCCCAAGAAGAGAATAAAGATGCCATAGCTCTCATGAGCATGGGCGTGCTTTGGGATAACATGTATTTTAATCCTATAGAACCCGATAAGACTACCCCATTGGGAAATACTTTGGCTGAAGCTATTTATTTTATCATGAAGTATGGCAGAGAGGAAGAAGGAC
The DNA here is from genome assembly GCA_024637255.1 of Sulfurovum sp. GTDB lineage: Bacteria > Campylobacterota > Campylobacteria > Campylobacterales > Sulfurovaceae > Sulfurovum. Next base: position 108,227 of record JAGXFO010000013.1, on the reverse strand, counting down.
TTGAAAAAGCTCTAAAGGCCAATGCGAGCAACGTAGGTGATATGGAGCTGCGTGCCAAGGCTATAACAAGAGTACTGGGAAGAGTATGAAACGACGTCATTTTTTAGCTCTAGGTTTTTGTGTTGGGCCTTATGTGACAAGGGTGCTAGCTGTAGACTACAGAAGAATCAAACCAGAAGCGTGGAAATCTTCTTCTATTGATGATGCGGCTATGGCACTTTATGGAAGAGAAAAATTTGCAACCATCCAAAAAAGTGAAGATATGGGAGATTATATTATGCGCGACAATATATTGATGTACTTGCATTGAGTTGTATGGCTTCTCGCTAATAATCTAAAGTAAATTTAATTATAAGTAATAAGGAATAGGTATATAAATATTTTATGGGGATATTTGTTACAAATAAGAGCAAAATATGTGTACTATAGAGACTGATTAATAATTTTTCTTATTATTTTTATCTAATTCCTATATAATCTAATATATGACGTACATAAGGCAAATATCCTTAGTCATTTTAAAATTAATCAAGGAGGACTAATGAATAAGATAAACAAAGAAGAGTTTGAAGTAATCTCTGAAGCATCAGAGGAAGTATCAAGAAGAAGCTTTTTTAAGAAAACAGCAACTTATTCTATGGGCGCATTAGCTGTGGCTAGTGTTGTTGCACCTGTTACGATAGGTGCGAGCGAGCAGATAAAAGCAAACCCGCAAGATGATCCAAATATTATGGAGCATAAACCATGGAGTCTTAAATTTGGCGATGGCGTTGATGTCAATCTTTATGGCCAACCTTCTCCTTATGAGCATAACGTTACAAGAAGAACAACACCTATACTTTCTTCTGGTAACTTTAGGGCATCCATTGCAGTAACTCCAATTCAAGATTTGAATGGTATTATTGTGCCTAATGGCCTTTTCTTTAACAGACATCATGGAGGAACACCAACCATCAATCCAAATGAGCATAGACTTATGATTCATGGACTTGTTGAAAAACCAATTGTTTTGACTATGGATCAACTTAAAAGATATCCAAATGTAAGTAGAATTCACTTTCTTGAGTGTCCGGCAAATGGCGGACCTGAGTGGAGAGGACCTCAGTTCAATTCAATCCAATTTTCAAAAGGATTTATGTCTTGTGCTGAATGGACTGGTGTTTACATCAAAGATATTCTTAAAGACCTCGGCCTTAAGCCAGAAGCACAATGGATGCTTGCAGAAGGCATAGATAACTCACACATGGGTAGAACTATACCTGTAGATAAAGTACTTGATGATGCTATGATTGTTTGGGGACAAAATGGTGAAGCATTACGTCCAGAGCAAGGCTACCCAATAAGAATTGTTGTTCCAGGTTGGGAAGCAAACTTATGTGTTAAATGGCTAAACAGACTTGAGTTCTCAGCTGAACCTTTCTATGCAAAAGAAGAGACATCTAAATATACTGCATTAAAACACACAGGGAAAGCTATTCAGCACTTCTATGCAAATGAAGTGAATTCTGTGGTTACTTCACCGTGTCCTGAAAAACCATGGACAGATCTTGCAGAAGGCGATATGGTAGAAATAGAAGGACTAGCTTGGTCTGGTATGGGAACCATTACGGCGGTTGATGTATCGTTTGATGGCGGTAAAAACTGGGTAGAGGCAGCACTTAAAGGTTTAGTGCTTGAGAAAGCCTGGACAAGATTCTCACTTATGCATAAATATACAGGTAAGCCGATGCTACTTAGTTCTCGTGCAGCAGATGATGCTGGACATGTTCAGCCAAGTGTGAAAAATGAGAGAGCGGCTGTGGGAATCGAAGGTGTATATCATAGAAATGGTATCCATACATGGGAAGTAGATGCAAAAGGAGAGGTTACAAATGTACAAATCTTATCATAAAAAAATTGTTGTAAGTACATTATTTGCATCGGTAGTTTTTTTAGGGACTGCGTGTAATGCATCTAATGATGAGAAGAAGGGGGCAACTGAGACAAAGAGTAGCGCGGTAGTGAATACTCCAATGAACACAGAAGGCTTCACTAAAAGAGAAATTGATGCAGTAGGCCCAGCAAATGCCTTAGTATCTGATAATGTCAAAAAAACATATGAGCATAATAGTAAACTTTCTGTTGACGGTGGGGTAATATATCCAATAGTTAACGGTAAGACCGGTGCTTATTATGTAAATGAAGAAGCACATAAAACTGCGTTTAACAAAGGTAAAATAGCAACTGCGAATGAGCAGAAGGCTTGGGATATCGATGTTATGCCAGATGGTACAGGTCTTCCTGAGGGTTCAGGCTCTGTAGAAGATGGTGATGAGATTTATGAAGAAAAATGTCAATCTTGTCATGGAGACTTTGGTGCGGGCTCTGGGCTTTATCCAAAATTAACAGCCGGTAATGCGTATCAGGCACAAAAAACACTCATGCATCAACGTACAAATCCGATTGATGATGGTCCTCAGCGTGTATTTGGTTCAAACTGGCCATATGCAAGTACATTGTGGTGGTACATTAAAACTGGCATGCCTCATCAGGCTCCTATGTCATTAACAACAGATGAAGTATATGCTTTATCTGCATATATTCTTTATATTAATGAGATGAAGATAGACGGGGAGCTTGTGGATGACGAGTATGTACTTGACAGAGAGAAGTTCTTAAAGATTGTTATGCCAAACGTTGATGGTTTCGAGCCTAAAATAAATGGCCCACAAGGACAAGACAAAGCGCGTGAATACTATAATAATCCATTAAACTACGGTAATGGCGTAAGATGTATGAAAGACTGTTTTGAAGGCGAGCCTGAAGTGTCTAGAATTGTAAGTGCAATCTCTGACTTTACTCCAGCGCTAAACTCTGAAAAAACAATACCAGTAGCAACAAACGCTACGGTAGCGCCGGGACAAGATACGTATAATGCGAGTTGTGCCGTATGTCACGCAACGGATGCGATGGGTGCGCCAGCAGTAGGCGACAAAGCAGCATGGACAGCAGCCCTTGAAAAAGGTATTGACAAAGTTTATCATAATGCAACAAATGGTATCAATGCAATGCCTCCAAAAGGTGGTGCTACGGATCTTACTGAAGCACAGATGAAAGAAGTAGTTGACTATATGATAAACGCTAGTAAATAAGCGTAAATTATCACGATTATTATACAATATATAGGTAGCATAAAATATTAGGTTAGAGAAACTGACCTCGTATCTAAATTATACATAAAAGGAAATAAAATGGATAGAAGAAAATTTTTAAGTTTAAGTGTGGTTGCAGCCGCTGTATTACCAGCAGGTTTATCTGCAATAGATTTCAGAGTGACTAAGCCTGAAGCATGGACTGCACATACTGTAGCAGACGCGATTAAGGGACTTTATGGTGATATTACACCAGAGGAAAAAGGCGTAACTGTTAAAGCGCCAAAAGTTGCAAGTAACGGTGGAGCAATTCCTGTAACTATTACTTCTGATATTCCTGCTAAAAGTGTAGCGTTGTTCCAGGATGCTAACCCTGAAGCAGCCGTGGCAGTATTTTCTGTAGCAGAGGGCGGAATTGTTGATTATATGATGAAAATCAAGATGAAAGCATCTGGTAAGATTACTGCGATTGTAGAAGGTACTGACGGGAAGTTCTATATAGGTACTCAATCACTTGAAGTTGCCCTTGGTGGATGTGAAGGATAATCCTTCCCCTGGCTTGGCTGAATTAGGTTTTAAGATATAAGATGTATAAATAGAAATAAAAAGGAATATTATGAGTAATATGAAAATTAAAGCAAAGCTTAAAGGCGATGTTATAGACGTAAAAGCAGTAGCAAAACATGATATGATTACATATGATCAGGCAAAAGCAAAAGGTGTTGATGCAAACTTCATTACACATATTTCTGCCACAGTAAATGGAAAAGAAGTATATGATGTTTCTACAAGTCAGTTCTGGTCTAAGGATCCAATGTTTAAATTTAGTTTTAAAGGTGCTGCAAAAGGTGATAAAGTTGAGATCACATGGGTGGATCTTAAAGGGAACACTATTACAGAATCCAAAGAAATCAAATAATGATTTAATATGCTATGCGACCTTTCGGGTCGGGTAGCTAGTGTTAAGGTCAACCCATGTGCTTTTGGAGTGTATAGGTTGGCTTTATTCTGTTTAAAAGTTATGTTTGGTGTTAGAGCGCTTGGTGAATTTCAAACCAGTGTACTTCGCTTCTTGTAAGCATGGCTTTTTTTCTTTGATTAAAATGTTCCGTCATGTCAAAATCTTCCTTACCGTATCCCTCTTTGTACTGATTGATAAATTCAGTATAGATATCTTCTTTCATGGCTGTAATTTCGTAAGTAACCATATCGTATAAGAGATTGTTGTGAGTTGTTTGCTCTCTGTGTATTTCGTTGAGATTGATGCTTCCAAAGCGTTCTTCTTTCGGAAGGGTCATGTTCATCTCTATATAGGCACGCATGGATGCAATAATGTGCTCAAACTGAGCAAGAGGCAACTCTGTAGATTGAATAACAGTTGGAAGCTCTTGAGTATAGCCCCAAGCACCAGAAATAGCAAAGTCAGCATCAAAGGCCGATTTAATGACCTCTTTTATGTTATTGTCACTTTGAATCTGCTCAAACTTGAACATGGTTTAGAGGCCCGCTTCTTGTATGGCTTCAGTTTGTGCGTGTGCAATAAGAGGATCCACAAGGAGTTTTAAGTTGCCATTATTCATAATGTCTTCCAAGGCATAAAGGGTTAATCCTATACGGTGGTCAGTAAGCCTATTTTGAGGGTAGTTATAGGTTCTGATTTTTTCAGAGCGGTCGCCTGAGCCTACCTGAAGCTTCCTCTGGCTTGAAGTTTCATTAAGTTGCTTTTGAAGTTCTGCTTCATACACTCTGGCTTTAAGTACCTTCATCGCCTTGTCTCTGTTTTTATGCTGAGACTTTTCATCTTGTATGGCCACAACAATACCTGTAGGGATGTGCGTAAGACGTACTGCTGAGTCAGTGGTGTTGACCGACTGTCCACCACAACCGCTTGAACGGTATACATCCATTTTGATCTCGTTTGGTTTAATGTCTACTTCTACGTCATCCACCTCAGGAATCACAGCTACGGTGATGGCAGATGTATGCACTCTTCCTTGTGTTTCTGTGTCTGGAACACGTTGTACTCTATGTGTTCCTGCTTCATATTTGAGTTGTGAATAGACGCTTTCTCCCTTGATTTGGGCAATGAGTTCTTTATATCCACCTGCAGTACCGTCATTGGTGCTGACAAGTTCTATCTTCCAGCCCATTTGTTCTGCGTAGCGCGAGTACATTTTGAATACATCTGCAACAAAAAGTGCACTTTCGTCACCTCCTGCCCCTGCACGCAATTCAAGAAAGATATTTTTGTCATCGTTTTTGTCTTTGGGAATCATAAGTACCTTGATCTCATCTTCCAAAGCAGGAAGCATAGGCTCTAACTCACTCAGTTCTTCTTTTGCAAGCTCGCCAAGTTCAGGGTCTCCCAAAAGCTCTTTATTCTCTTCAATGGCATCGGCTGTCTCAACGTAAAGTTTTGCTTTTTCTACCAATGCACTGAGGTCTGACTGTTCCTTGCTGAGATCTGTCATACGTTTAATGTCGCTGCCGATATCCGGAGAACTTAAAAGTTCACTAAGCTCATTGTATCTGTTGATGAAAGGTTGAAGTTTATCTTTGAACATGGGTGTTCTTTGTGTTAGATTGGGGTTTTTTTGAAGGTGTATCGAGACTGCTTATGCAGCTTCGATAGCGTTTACCATTTTATGAAGACGGCTTACTTTTCTAGCAGCAGTTGTTTTTTTGATGAAACCTTTGCTTACTAGTGAATGAATTTGCCTGTTAGCTATTGCAAATGCTGTAGCCGCTGCTGTTTTGTCTGCTGCTGTTACAGCTTCGTGTACAGCTTTCGTGATGTTTTTGATTCTTGTTCTGTAATATCTGTTTCTCTCAGTTCTTACAGCTGTTTGCAAAATACGTTTTTTTGCTGATTTATGGTGTGCCATAGTCTTTTCCTTATAGTATAGTCTCGATACAGTCTTGCTATTTCGAGTAAAATTAGTGCGAATGATATCTAAAAGAAGATTAAAGAATTATTAATCTAATGCCACGGCTCTTCGATAACAGGATTATAAGGGAGGGAAGTTGTAATCTAATATGCGTTAAAATATAGTTACTAGAACAAAGGAAATGATTTTGGAACTTTTTGGAACAGATGGTGTACGCGGAAAAGCAGGTAAAAAAGTGAGTGCTGTCAATGCCATGCGCTTGGCTATGGCCACAGGGATTTATTTTAAACAATTTGCAAAAACCAATAAAATATTGGTAGGTAAAGATACAAGGCGCAGCGGCTATATGATAGAAAATGCCATGGTTTCGGGGCTTACTGCTGTGGGCTTTGATGTAATTCAGATTGGCCCAATGCCTACACCGGCCATAGCATTTTTAACAGCAAATATGCGCTGTGATGCGGGAATTATGATTTCTGCGAGTCATAATCCGTATTATGACAATGGGATTAAGTTCTTTGACGGGCAGGGAAACAAACTGAACCACGATAAAGAAGTAGAAATAGAAGCTATCTATGAAGATGATGCGCGCATCGAGGCAGCACAAGTAACGGGGAAAGACATAGGAAAATCAAAAAGAATAGATGATGTAGTGGGCCGCTATATTGTACATATCAAAAACTCTTTTCCTTCTGACGCTACTTTGTGGGGCAAACGAGTAGTAATCGATTGTGCAAATGGCGCAGGGTATGTCGTGGGGCCTACGGTATTGCAAGAACTTGGTGCCGATGTGATAGTGTTGGGGAATAAACCTAACGGATTTAATATCAATGAAGGATGTGGCGCGATGCATCCGGAGTATTTGGCAAAGGCCGTACTTGAGTATCGTGCAGATGTCGGTATTGCGCTTGATGGAGATGCGGATCGACTTGTGATGGTGGATGAAAAAGGTGAAGTGGTCGATGGAGATAAGCTCATGGGAGTGCTTGCTGTGCATCTTAAAAATCAAGGTACGCTTAGGGGCGGAGGAATGGCGGCTACTGTCATGAGCAATCAAGGGCTTGAAGAGTACCTTACATCACAGGGGCTTACGTTGCTCCGTTCTGCAGTGGGCGATAAAAATGTAGTAGAGATGATGCAAAAACACGGTATGAATTTTGGCGGAGAGCAGAGCGGACATGTGATTTTTTCTGATTATGCAAAGACAGGAGATGGCATTTCAAGTGCATTGCAGGCTTTAGCCTATTTGGTAGAGACTGGAAAAAAGGCAAGCGATGCATTTGACCCGTATAAGTCGTACCCTCAGCTTTTGGTCAACCTTTTGGTAGATGAAAAGAGAGACCTCGATAACATAGAAGGACTTGATGCCTTGAAAGAAAAAATAGAAAGCTTAGGAATGAGACATCTTTTTAGATATTCGGGAACAGAAAATAAAATACGCCTCTTGCTTGAAGGTAAAGATGAAAAAAAACTTGAAGAGATGATGGAAGAGTGTAAAGTATTCTTCAAATCTGCATTAGTCTAATGAGAGTTTTTACAGTCTTTTTTCTGGTCATTTTGGGCACGTTCATCATAGACCAAAACATAAAATCACTTTTTGTTGATGGGTATTATCGTGCGGGAGAGTGCATAGACCTTGAGCTTCACTATAATAAAGGTGTGGCTTTTTCTATGTTTGCATTTCTTGGCCCCTATCTTAAATGGATACAGGCAGCACTGGTTTTAGCCATTCTTTACTTTGTTTTTAAAGAAGGATATATTAAGCGCTATGCCTTTCCTTTGGGTTTGCTTGTAGGCGGGGCGCTGGGCAATGTGTATGACCGTTTTGTGCATGGAGGAGTGGTTGATTATGTGGCCTGGCATTGCGGATTTAATTTTGCTGTGTTTAACTTTGCAGATGTAGCTATAGATGTAGCTGTGGCCTGGATACTGATTATGGCTTACTTTTTTCAAGAAGATACACCTAAGTAATGAAAATTCTTTTTTCTAGTCTCCCTGGGCCTAGCTAATGCTCAAATCTTGGATGCAAATATATAGTATGCTTTCTGTGAATTATGTGGAGGAAAGTGGAATTTTAAAGCAGAGCAATAGCAGAAAAGTGAAACAGTGATGACGATATATTTTTTCTTGGCCAGTATATAATTCAGGTATAATTTTTTTATGGAAAAAACACTACTTTATTATATTTTGGCAGCAATTCTTGGCTTTATGGTTTTCTTTGGCGTAAAGGCACATCATCAAGCGATACTTTATGAAAATGCTACCATTGAATTGGTATCTTATCAAGATGCCGGACAGCAGGTAAGTTTACAGTTTGAGAAAATTGCAAAAAGTCTACTGGGGGATTTATACAAAGACGAACAAACAATGAATCTCAAGCAGATAAAAGAAAAACAAAAAGAGGCCATGCTTAAGGCAAAAGAGTATACGCTTTATTTCATGTGTCTTTTGGGAATTATACTTTTTTCTTTCTTTTTCATTTCTTTGCGGAACTTTACTTTTTTGGGTTCTCTGGCCACGATACTCACTCTTATTTTAGGGCTAATTACACCTGTCTTGATGGTTACTATTCATAAAGAAGTGGAGTATTTGGGAGATATTGTCCTTTCGTTTGAGTCTAAGGGGGTTATCGGATCGATTATAAAACTTTATGAAAGTGGCGATATTATTGTTGCGGCGGTTATATTACTTTTTTCTGTGCTTATTCCTGTGGCGAAAGTGTTTTCGTTGTTATTTGTGTCTGTCTTTATGGAAAACAAATTTGCATATGGAGTCATCAGGTTTTTCAAGATGATAGGGAAATGGTCAATGGTGGATGTCTTTGTTGTGGCGGTTTTTCTAGTTCATCTTACTAGCAACAATACAGACATTAGCCGCGCAGAGGTTGAGGTGGGACTTTATTTCTTTTTGGCGTATGTGATTGTTTCCATGTTGCTGAGCGTGAGTGCAGATAAAATGTTATCAAGCAAAAGGATAGGGTGAATTAAATCACCATATCTACATCATCATGATCTTGACAGTATTTAAAGATGCGATCTCTCTCTTCTTGAGTCTCTACAAGACAAGAGGCGTTATAGCTATGAAACTTACCCGTTTTGGAAGCATTACCCAATGAGCATAAATGCTCTTTTCCTCCCATTGCTTCTTTGATACATCTTAAAAGTGCTTCTTTGTCTCTGCCTATGAGCTTAAACCCCCACTGGGTCGGATATTCTATTTTTGGTTTTTCTGGTGATTTGTCATCTAGAATCATCGGTTCTCCTGTTGAAATTTATAAGCGGTTAAAATCACCGCTGTTACCGCCGGATTTATTTTCGAGTTGGACATTTTTAATGACCATGCCTTTGTCGATGGCCTTGAGCATATCGTAAATAGTCAGCAGACCTACACTTACACCGGTAAGCGCTTCCATTTCGACCCCTGTTTGTCCGTTAAGCTTTGCTGTGACTGTGAGCCTAAAGCCTGGCAAACTGGGGAGTTCTTCTATGTTTGTTTTGACCGAGGTAAGCATTAGGGGGTGACACATAGGAATAAGCGTAGAGGTTTGTTTGGTCGCCTGTATGGCTGCAATAACAGCAGTTTGCAGGACAGGTCCTTTTTTGGCCGTGTTTTTTATGACTGCGTCAAAAGCCGCTTGACCTACTTCTATTATGCCGCTTGCTGTGGCAATACGCGTGGTATTGGCCTTATCTGAGACATCTACCATTTTAGGCTTGTTTTGTTCGTCCAGGTGCGTAAGATTCACTTTTTGTCCTCGTGCTTTTTTGATTCTATCTGTGTATTTTAACATAAAATAGGGCCATGTAAAGAATGGGTGACGATAAAATAAAATAAATGACGATAATAATATAAAATTACTTGACTTTTATCATCATATAAGATATTATAATAAAAATTATAGCAAAGGGAGCTGTATGGTTTATGCTTATATGAGACAAGCGTCAGATTTTCCACATCTGACTGCGCAACAAAATGATATTCTTTCCTTTTCGTTAAAAAAAGAATTGAGAATCGACAAAGAAGTGGTTGAATATGCGACCAAAAACCTTCTCTTGGATGCCAGAAAAGATTTTGAAGACTTTTTGCAAACTATGCAAGAGGGAAATACAGTTATCGTCCCTTCTCTATATATATTGAGCGACAGAGTAGAAGAACTGATAAAAGTGATCAACTGCATGTTGAGTCATAGCATAAATCTTTGGATTGTGGATTCCAATACGCTTATGAATAAAGAAACTAACATGGTTGAGATCTTTCCTCTACTCAATGCACTCAGGAAAGAAGAGAAAGAAAAAACAAACCATATCGGGCGTCCAAAAGGTAGCAAGTCAAGTTCTAAGTTTGATGTTTATAGAGGTGAGATCATTGCTCTTTTGGAGAAAGGAATGAGCGTAAGTGCCATAGCTAGAGAGCTAGACGTTACACGCAGTTCTTTAAAGGATTATATAGAATCACGCGGGATTAAAGAACTAGTAGACGGAGCATGGATAGAGATGAGTGAATCACTAAATGTCAGAGATATGGACAACACAGTACTCATTTGTCCATTTGAAAAAGCAAGAAAAGCAAAAGAACAGAAGGTATCATGAGTGGAAACAACAATTACAAGAGAACAACCTAAAAAGAATCAGGCAAAAGAGTATTTGAAAGGCTGGATTCCTTACCGAATTAAGAGATACTGGGTATATGGCGCTGCAACATTAGTGGCATTGGCGATGCCATGGATCACTATTAACGGCAATCATCTTTTTTTATTGAGTTTTGATCAGAAAAAACTGCATTTGGCAGGTATTGCTTTTGATATGCAGGAACTTTATCTTATGCCATTCCTGCTTATGCTGCTATTTCTTGGAATCTTTGCAGTTACCGCGGTTGGAGGAAGAGCATGGTGCGGCTGGGCCTGCCCACAGACTATTTTTAGGGTAATTTTTAGGGATGGCATAGAGACGAAGCTTTTGGGGCTGAGAAAACGTATCAAGAACAAGCAACAAGATCCGGATATGTCCAAGATGGAAAATAAAGTGAAAAGTCTCATTGCAATATTGCTCTGGTCTGTCATCGCTTTTGTAGCCGCTGCCGACTTTTTATGGTTCTTTGTGCCTCCTGAAGATTTTTTCTCATATTTGGCTAATCCTATTGAACATATGGTACTTGTAGGCACATTGGTCAGTGTAGCAGTGTTTATCATACTTGATGTGGTTTTTATAAAAGAGAACTTCTGTGTATATATTTGCCCTTATAGCCGTGTGCAGTCAGTACTCTATGATGACGATACCATTATGGCAGTCTATGATCCTGTCCGTGGCGGAGACATTTATGAAGGACATGGCTATGAGAGAGAAAAGAAGTTTACGAAACAAAAAGAGTTGCTCAAAGTAGATACTTCTGCTGAGTGTACCACTTGTGAGAGCTGTGTAACGGTATGTCCTACGCACATCGACATTAGAAAAGGTCTTCAGCTTGAGTGTATCAACTGCCTTGAATGTGTGGATGCCTGCACCTCGGTGATGGGGGCCCTGGGTAAGCCAAGTTTGGTACGATGGTCCAGCGAAAAAGAGGCAGTGAAGCATGAAGGTAAAACCAACTACTTCAGAGGAAAAGTGATTGCATACTTTGTTGTGCTGGCTATCGTACTTATTGCTCTGCTTGTGATGGGAAGCAAGAAAGAACATATGCTTTTAAACATCAATAAAGGGCAAAGACTGTATAAAATACTTGATGGCGGCGTGGTGCAAAATGACTACATTTTTATGTTTACAAATACTGATAGCAAAGAACATACATACTACTTTGAAATTGTAGGAAATGATAAAATCACCATCAATAGACCTAGCGAAGCATTTAAACTTGGAGCAGGGCAAAAGAAGAAAAAAGTTGTCATTTTGGAAACGAGTGAAGTGCTTGCAGACAATGCAAGAAAAGATGTTCCTGTGCCTATAACGGTAAGAGCATTTGCAGTAGACGAGAAAGAGAAGATTGCAGTAGACAGGGAGGTGGTGTTTTTCTACCCCCGCGCTGATTTGGTAAAAAGATAAGGAAAAATGATGGATGATATTGAGCCAACGCTTGAAAAGATAGAAGATTATAATGGTGGCGAAAGCAAAGAAAAAAGATTAACGATATGGATCGTGATTTTATCAGTACTGCTGATGGGAGCTATTTATGGCATCATATCGGTCAGTTCGACGGTACCTGATGTGCTGGCAGACAAAGAGAAAACCGGCATAATTAAATATTAGGAGAGGCTGATGGCAAAAATATTGCTGCGGGACATCTGCTTTGAAGAAGGTAAAATTTTCTCTATGGCTGGGAACAAGAGTACAATAGGCCATTGTGTGAATAAATAAGATAAATATTATCCTATTTAAGACTAAATTTATTTTTTTTAAGTCACAATACATCTATAAAAAATTTAAGGATATTAAAATGGCAACAGTAACATTTAAAAATGACATCGTGTGTAATCTTGCAGGTACAGAAATTAACGTAGGCGACACAGCGCCGGTAGTAACAGTAGTAAACAGTAACCCAATGCTTCAAAATGAGACAATTGGTGGAGAAGGTAAGGTTCAACTTGTTATAGCAGTACCGTCATTGGATACAGGTGTGTGTGATGCAGAAACAAGAAGATTTAATACAGAAGCAGCATCACTTCAGGGCGTAGAAGTAATCACAGTTTCTATGGATTTACCATTTGCAGCAGCAAGATGGTGTGGCGCAGCTGGAATTGAAAACATCAAAGTATGTTCAGACTTCAGAAACAAAGATTTTGCTAACGCTTATGGTGTTCTTTTGGCTGATGGTCCTTTGGCCGGCCTTACTGCAAGAGTGATCTTTGTAATAGGAAAAGACGGTAAAGTTGCTTACAAGCAAGTTGTTCCTGAAATCACAACTGAACCAAATTACGAAGAAGCACTTGCAGCAGCTAGGGCAGCTTGCTAATTAGCTTTTTTCGCTTTAGATAAGTCCCTTCAAAAGAAGTGACTTATCTCCCTTTCGTTTATCTCCCCTTCTTTTCTCTTGTTTATTATTTTCTCTATACAAAATATGTGTTAAAATATATATTATTTTACTGAAGGATTATTTGTTTGATGGGATATATGTATGTATTTTTAATGACTGTATTATTATTTTTGGCTGGCTGCGATGGTCCTGGGCCCAAGAATGAGGTTGTGGAAAACCAGTATACACTAGAAGAGTGTAAAGAAGAATTATTGGAAGCTAAAGATTTTTCTTCAGGGGGAAGTATAGATAAAATCGTTGTTATTAAAAAAGAACGAAAAATGTATCTATATAAAAACAATCAAATACAAAATACACTGCCTGTTTCTTTAGGAAAAGACCCTGTAGGAACAAAAGAAAAACAAGGAGACAATAAAACCCCAGAAGGAGAATTTTGGATTTCCAGAAAGCTCTGCTCTCCCAAATATTATCGTTCTCTTTGCATCTCTTATCCGCGCCCAGAAGATACAGCTAAAGCCGCCAAAAAAGGGCTCAATCCAGGAGGGGACGTTACTATCCATGCACAGCCTGCGTGGAATGCGGACGGAAAAGGGGACAAAGATACACTTTCGCAAAATTGGACCCATGGCTGTGTCGCTGTGACAAATTCTGCAATGAAAGAGTTGTGGTATGCAGTACGCGAGGGCGTGCCAATTGTTATACAGTAAAGGTACATTTTGAGATATACGCAAAAACAGATTGATAAATTTAACCGTCAAAAATATATAGTTGAATTAGAAAAAATAAGTAAAAATCTTTTTCGTATGTTTAGAGATAAAAATGTACTCGCAGAGGATTTTGTGCTAAAATTTGGACAACTTAAAAAGAAGTTTGATGAAAAAATAGAAGTTCATCTTGAGTCAGAATATCATCAGCAACTCAAGGAGTATATTGTACGTATTCATGAGAGAACATGTTTGGCCGAAGTATTTACGGACAAAGAGTTTGAAGATATGCGAGATGCAGAGATGAGTAATCTCAATCGTTTACAAAAGTTAAAAAATGGTACATCTTATAAAAAAGATAAACATAAGTCAAGACGACAAAATGAAGATTGGGGTTGATTTTTGCGTAAAGAAAGGAAGGATGCAATGAAAACTCAATGGGCCATGCTTGCTGGAATAATAGTGTTTTTGATGGTGGGGTGTGTCGAAGATAAAACTAATTACGGCAAGCTGGACAAAACTCCCTATGAAACAAAAGAGTGTATCAAAGAGTTGTCAAAAGGTACGGAGATAGACCATAGTGGGAAAATAGATAAGCTTGTGGTGTATAAGAAGAAGAGAATGATGTACGCATACAAAAATGGTAAGGTTATTGATGAGTTCCGTATCTCTTTGGGGAAGAATGCCAACAAGGGAAATAAGGCAAAAGCTGGAGACTATAGAACACCAGAGGGTTCTTATAATATTGTTAGAAAGAAATGTGACGCAAGACTCTATAAATCTTTAATGATTTCATATCCAAGTGAAGCAGACAAAGCAATGGCCCGCACAAAAGGGGTGGATGCAGGAGGATATATTACGATTCACGGGCAACCAAAATGGAATGCAGACGGGCGTGGCGATAATTATACGCTTTCACGTGACTGGACAGAAGGTTGCATGGCTGTACCCAATTTTGCCATGGATAAGCTTTGGAGCGCCGTTGAAAAAGGTGTGCAAATAGAAATAAATGCATAGGAAAATGCCAGATGTGGTATAATTTAAAATAATACACAAAATTTAGCTTGTTTTGATGTATCTTATATTATGATATTGAATAATATAAGATAAGAAGGAGAGAAAGATGAAAAAAATAGTTATATCAGCATGCCTAACCATGTTAACAACTTTACTTGTAGCTGGCGGTAATGTTGACCCAAGTCTTCCTGCTATGGTAAATATATCAGACGCTTCTTGCAAAAAAGATAAGGTATATATAGAGGGCGATACAAAACTTATGTGGCAAGACCAGGAATATACCGATGCGGAAGATGGTGCCTATAAGCGTGAATATTCTGTGTCTAAAGCCGGTAAGTTTGCACATGCAATAAATTATTGTCGTTCACTTAATTATGCAGGTTACAACGACTGGAGATTGCCTACTTCGGCGGAATTAACTTATATACATGACAAACAATATAACCCCTTTGTATATTATCGTGGATCAGATTACTGGTCTTCCACCCCTGCGGATCCTTCTCGGTATTATGTAGTGTATACTGCGGATGCATACCCGTATAAACGAAGCCCCAATGAGTCTAATTATATAAGATGCGTACGTTGCATGGGCGAAGAGAGTATGGCTCCTGGATCAAAAGAGGTCAGATAGACTTTATTCTAGAGGAGCTTAATCTCTTCCTGGAGACAGATACCAAATTTATTCAAAACTTCATTTTTTGCCAAATCTATAAGAGACTTGGCGTCTTCAAATGTTCCTCCCCCTAAATTTACCAAGAAATTGGCATGCACGGCACTCCATTGCATCTGACCTTTTTGCACCCCTTTTAGTCCCACCGCCTCAATGAGACGACCAGCATGCTCACCCGGAGGGTTTTTAAATGCAGAACCGGCGCTTGGTTCGTTTGGCTGGTTGGATCGAAGATTCAGTAAATCATAAAGCAGAGTCTGGTTAAAACCATGCTGTATTTCAAATCTGGCATGTGTGGCAACACCATCTAGTTTTGCAAAACGATAACCATGATCTATCTTTTGCGCTAAAATCCATTTATTATTAATTTTGACGGAGTGCAAAATGTTAAATATTTCATACTCCTTGACTCCTGCGTTCATAGCAAGTACTCCGCCAAGAGTGCCTGGGAGTTTTGAACAAAATTCAAAACCAGCAATATTGTGTTTTTTAGTATAGGAAACCATACGTCCTGTCGGCATCGCTGCCCCAATGGTCAACATATTGTCTTCCTGCATAATTGTGGCGAAGTCTTTTGCTAGCATCATGAGGGGAGGAGGTGCGGGGGATACAAGCAGGTTGTTTGCTCCACCAATAAGGTATTTATCGTGAGGTATTGCATCACCTTCCTCTATCATGAGCACCCGGGTTGGTTGCCCTACTTTTATACTTGAATATTTGGAGAAGTCTATAGTTTTGAAAAACATTTAGCTGTTCCGCAGCGCATCATATTCTTTTGGTATCAGGTACGTTTCTGTTTGGATAGGGGACTCCCATAATGCATGCTTGAGGCCTATGTCATAAAGTGTATCAAGTGCTTTAAGTTGCAGAGTAGAGAGTTCAACTGATTCGTCTGAAGCATACATATCAAGATATTTTTTAAGCATTTCACTTGAGATGCGTACAAGATTCTCTGCTTCGAGTTTGGCACAGAGTTCTTCTTTGCGTTCATTGGCTATTTTGACACCATCTATCAAAATATTTTCTATGTCTATGGCCTTGTTCAGGGGTAGACTTCTTCGTACAGCCATACCGCCAAGAGGCAAAGGAAGCCCTTCTCCTGCCAGCCCTACCCAGATATCCCACACTTCTTTTTCCACCTCTAAACTCTCATCAAAGTCCAAAATAGATTCATGAATGAGCACCCCTGCATCGACCAGACCTGATACAACAGCACCTTCGATCTCCAAAAAATCCATATATACAGGCTTCGCATCAGGATAATAGATGCGAAAGAGCATAGCATTGGTAGTATATTTCCCTGAAAGGGCTACTTTGAAGTTGCGTTTGAGCTTTTTGTCTTTGCGGCGGATAAGTTTGGGCCCATAACCTTCTCCAAAACTTACAGCAGTACGAAGTAGGGCATATTCATCTTTAATGAGCGGATACATCCCAAAACTGATAGCAGAAACATCATAGGTGCCCTTTAGGGCTTCCACATTAAGTGTCTCAATGTCTAGCCCAATATTTTCGAAAGCATACCCCTTGGTGTCAACCCAGCCAAATTTAATAGCAAAATACATAAAAATATCATCTGCATCCGGAGAATGGGCTAATTGTATAGGGTTCATTTAGGTTAGGTACTCACTTTTTTTAAATATTATGTATTTTATCATTGTTTGTATTTGGGGTAACTTTTGAATAGATTTTACTAAAAATATGTCAATTTGACATATTTTTGCTTCTAGCATATGAAACGTATTAGAATGGTGCTAGAATTCAATATTAAGGCTAAGGATATGACAATGGCAATGGACGCAAACAAACAAAAAGCACTGGATATGGCAATCAAACAGATAGACAAAACGTTTGGTAAGGGAACGCTCATGAGACTTGGAGATAAGGCATTTGAACCAATCGAATCCATCTCAACAGGCTCTCTCGGGTTAGATATGGCTTTAGGGATAGGCGGTATTCCACAAGGTCGTATTATTGAAGTGTATGGACCAGAGTCTTCAGGTAAGACAACATTGGCTCTGCAAACTATTGCTTCTGCTCAAAAAAATGATATGGTTTGCGCTTTTATTGATGCAGAGCATGCATTGGATGTCGTGTATGCAAAAAATCTTGGGGTTGATACGGACAACCTGCTTGTTTCCCAACCAGATTTTGGCGAGCAGGCTCTTGATGTGTTGGAAACATTAACAAGATCAGGCGCAGTTGATTTGATAGTGGTCGATTCAGTGGCGGCATTGACACCAAAGAGTGAAATAGAGGGTGACATGGGAGACACGCATGTTGGACTTCAGGCAAGACTGATGTCTCAGGCACTGCGTAAGCTTACAGCTATTTTGCACAAGACCAATACTACAGTGATTTTTATCAACCAGATTCGTATGAAAATAGGCACGATGGGGTATGGATCTCCCGAGACAACAACTGGCGGTAACGCATTGAAGTTTTACTGCTCAGTAAGAATTGATGTACGTCGTATTGCAACATTAAAACAAGGTGAATCTTCCATAGGTAATCGTGTCAAAGCAAAGGTTGTAAAAAACAAAGTAGCACCACCATTTAGACAGGCAG
This sequence comes from Sulfurovum sp., assembly GCA_024637255.1. Taxonomy (GTDB): domain Bacteria; phylum Campylobacterota; class Campylobacteria; order Campylobacterales; family Sulfurovaceae; genus Sulfurovum. The sequence goes on along the minus strand of JAGXFO010000013.1, from coordinate 90,289 downwards.
AGTTTGACATTATGTTTGGAGAGGGTATCTCTTTTGTGGGCGAACTTGTTGATTATGGTGTAAAGTTGGACATCATAGATAAATCAGGTGCATGGTTCAGCTACGGCTCTGAGAAATTGGGTCAAGGGAAAGAAAATGCAAAAATTACCATCAAAGAAAACCCTGCAATGATGGCTGAGATAGAAGCTAAAATTAAAGAAGCACTTGGCTGTGGTGCACTCCTCACGGTAGGCGAGACTGAAATGAACGAAGAAGATTAAGGTTTTATCCATCCATAAGGCATCAAGATGTAATTGATGCCCTGCATGAACATTCCACCCAAGATAGATTATCTAATATAATTGCAAGAATTTGGGTTTAATTATAATAAGTCAGTTTTTTTTCCACTACACAAGCATCTCATTGAGCTATCAAAAATAAACATTCAGTCATCAATACTTTTTTTGAACAACAGAATCATTTAAGTATAGGGTAAATTTTGATAAAATAAATAGACAAACATAAGATATTGAATATATAAAGGAAACAGATGGTTTATATCGATGAGATTGTAGCAACTGAGGTAATGGACAGTAGGGGAAACCCTACGGTAAAAGCTACTGTAAGTTTAAGTGACGGGACAGTGGAGAGCGCAATTGTCCCCAGTGGTGCAAGTACGGGCAAGCGAGAAGCCCTTGAGCTTAGAGACGGGGGCAGCCGATATATGGGGAAAGGCGTACTCCAAGCTTGTGAAAATGTAAATGGTGCCATCTGTGATGCTCTTGTAGGACTTAGCCCTTTTAATCAGGCTGAAATTGACCTTATAATGAAAGAAGCAGACGGTACAGAGAACTATGGAAACCTGGGCGCAAACGCTGTGCTTGGTGTATCCATGGCTGTAGCACGAGCAGCTGCAAAAAGTATGGGCATGCCACTTTACCGTTATCTTGGTGGAGCAAATGCAGTAGTGATGCCTGTGCCAATGTTGAATATTATTAACGGCGGAGAGCATGCAAACAATTCTGTTGACTTTCAGGAATATATGGTAATGCCTATTGGATTTGACAGATTTTCAGAAGGCCTTCGTGCCTGTGCTGAAGTGTACCACACCCTTAAAAAGATTATCGATGAAATGGGTGAAAGTACAGCAGTTGGAGATGAAGGTGGCTTCGCACCAAATCTTAAGAGCAATGAAGAACCTATTCAGGTGATTATGCAGGCTATTGAAAAAGCTGGATACAAGCCTGGAGAGCAGATAGCCATTGCTCTTGACGTGGCAGCAAGTGAGCTTATCAATAAAGAAGGGAAGTATGTACTGAAGTCTGAAAACAGAGAGATTACAAGCTCAGAACTCATTGCATACTATGCCGATATGTGTGAGAAATATCCTATCGTTTCCATCGAAGACGGATTGAGTGAAGAGGACTGGGATGGATGGAAAGAGCTTACAGAAGTGCTCGGCGACAAAGTTCAGCTTGTGGGAGATGACCTGTTTGTTACCAATGTGGTTATTTTGGCCGAGGGAATTGAAAAAAATATAGCAAACTCTATTTTGATCAAGCCAAACCAGATTGGCACGGTTTCTGAAACAATGCAAACGGTGCGTCTTGCGCAGAGGAGCGGGTACAAATGTGTGATGTCACACCGTTCTGGAGAGAGTGAAGATACGTTTATTGCAGACTTTGCTGTGGCATTGAATACGGGTGAGATTAAAACAGGTTCAACTGCAAGATCTGACAGAATCGCTAAATACAACAGACTCCTTGAGATTGAAGCTGAACTTGGGCAATTTGAGTATCTAGGTACGTCACTTTTTGCAAAATAAAGAGTTATGAATATGTTAGATATTAGAAAAGAAGAAGGGATAGCCGGATTTTCACTAAAAGCCTTATTGGTGACGGCTATAGGCATCTTGCTTTTTGGTATCTATGTAGGAGTTTTGATATATGGAGAGAACTCATTGACTATTTTAAATCAGCTAAAAGAAAAAAAACAAGGCCTGTCTTTTGAAAAGAAGGTATTACAAGTTGATAATCAAAGACTTCAAAAAGAGTATTTTGAATTAAAGCAACTAGAACCTAAGGAGTAAATATGAAACTATGTCTATGGATAATGATAATGTTGGTGGGTGCACATGCCTCTGGGCTAAAGGAAGGGCTTATGGTAATCGACCAAGACCAGGAGACATTTCTTTCTGATATAAAAAGTTCGTCAGGATCTGATGAATTCAGTGAAGATAATGGCAGGGAGGAAGAAAAGCATGAGACACCCAGCACTTTGCAAGAGACCCCAGAGCAGAAAATAGAGGAAGCAGATACCAGTGATGACGGCAACAGCAAAGAAAACAATATGCAGAATGAAAAAGCAGAAGCCATCCGAAAAAAGGCCATGGAAGAAGCTGAGATAAAAGAGCAAGAACAAAAAAAGCAAGATACTGCCAATGCAAAGATTTTAGAGGCCAAAAAAGCTGAAGATGCACGAGCTGAAAAAGAAAAAGAAGAGCTATTAAATCAGATAAATACCAAAAAAGAAGAACTTGAAAAAGCAAAAAAAGAAAAAGCAAAAGTTGAAAAAGAAAATCGTGAGTCAGAACTACGTGAAGTAGAAGCATATGAGAAAAAAAGAGCCAAGAAACTTGCCAAAGCAAACAAAGCTACCGAAGAAAAAACGTTAGAAAAAGAAAAATCAGTCAAAAAAGAATCAGAAGTGGCTAAGGTGAGAAATGAAGTGACACAAGAACAAAATACATCTTTAAGTGAGGATATTGTTGACATAAATACTACGCGTGAAGCAAAAGAAGCAAAAGATGCAGCAGATATAGCCTATTGGGAGGCCGTACAGGAAATGAGAAGAGAAAAGTAGTCTTGCTAGAGACCTTTTTATCTTTTGTTTGCCTATCTTTTTTGTCGTCTGCTTTGCAGTATTTTGATAATAGTCATAGAGATTAAAGTTTCAAAAATACTCGCCAAGATAAGCTGATAATAGGTGAGTAGATCTAGTAGCTTTGTATTGTATCCAATCGTTGCAACAGCAACAAGAAGGGTCAATGGCATAGAAAGTGAGAGTGCAATCAGCAAGGCATTTTCGGCCCCACTAATGCTCCTTAACGCAAATGCAGCAAGCACTCTAGAAATGATCATCAATACAGTAATAAGCATTGCTCCCGAGACAACACCTTCGAGCGAAAGTGCATGTAAATCAAAAGATGCCCCTACATGTATAAAGAAAAGAGGCACCAAAAACCCAAAACCAAGACTTGACATTTTCTCTTCCAGTTCTTTTTCATGGTGAAAGAATGCCGATATAGCTACCCCTGCCATAAAGGCACCTAAAGCTAGTTCAAGCCCCAAGAATAACATCACAGCTATTAGATAAAAAAGAGTGCCATAGAGAGTCGTATATCCTGAGAGGACGTATCTAGCTTCGGAAGCAGGATACTTTTTAACTCCGGAAACCACCAAAAAAGTAAGTGTATAGTTTTGTAAAGTATGTAAGCAATAAACATAAATAAGAGCAGATATCCTATTTTTAAAACCAGATTGATGTTAAACCCTGTTGTGATGGCAGCATCAAATACCGTCAATGCAGCAATACTTAAAATCTCTCCCAATACGCCAGCGATAAAAGCTAGGCGTATCCATGGCTCTTCTTTACCGTATACTTTTGATAAGGATGCAAGTAGTCCAATGGATATAAGTGGCATTGAGACAATAACAACGGCATTTAAATCAAAGAGTAGCCCAAAACCTATGGAAAATAGTACCAATAAGGATAAAAAAAGTATGGATTTGTGTATAATTATTTTTGGACTTTTGGTTATTTGCTTTAAATCTACTTCCATGCCGGCTAGGAATATGAGATAAAGGAATCCTACTTCAGCAATGAGGGCAAAATATTGATTGTGCCAGTCTAGACCAACGTATGCTACCAGAGACCCTAAAATGATTTCTACAGGGGGTATGGGCAGACGTAAGAGTTTTGCTACAAAGGGACTCCCCCATATGAGCAATGACAGCACAAGGATGAGGGTAATATTAGTGTGTATCACAACTGGTTGCTATCCGGTAGCCTAGTGTATCAAGCATTTTTTTGTCGTTGCTTACTTCTGTGCCTTGAGTGGTTAAGTAGTTCCCTATAACCATAGCATTTGCTCCTGCTTCGAACATAAGAGCTTCTTTTTTGTCAAATAAAAGTTCACGTCCTCCTGCTACCATGAGCAGCTTGTCTTCTCCTAAGAGTTTACGAGCCTTTTTGATGATGGCTACAGCCTCATCAAGGTCTATATTTCTTGTTTGTATAGGAAGCGCAGGGTTGGGATGATAGAAGTTTAGAGGAGTCGATTCTGGGGAAAGTGATGCGATAGAGTCAAGAAGAGAATCTCTGTCCTCGCGCGTTTCTCCCATACCAAATATGCCACCAGAGCAAAGGGCCAAACCTACAGACTTAACATTTTCACATGTCTCATAGCGCTCGCTCCAGGGATGTGTCTGGCAGATGTCTGCATAATAACGCTCAGAAGTTTCAAGGTTGTGGTTGTAGCTGTCGATGCCGTGGCGCTGTAGATGTTTGAGTTGATCTTTGTTTGCGGTACCGTTGCAGGCAATAAGGTTGAGACCCTCGACTTCAGCTTTGATGGCCTGGGCAGCACGTGCAACAAAGTCCACTTTTTTGTCATCAAGTCCTTTGCCTGCAGTGACAAGGCAGTATCCAAGTGCACCGTTGGCTTTTGCAACTTTTGCTTCAGATACAATTTGCTCAATACTTTTGTAGTTGTAGCGTTCGATATTGGCATGGTATCTTACGCTTTGCGTACAGAATTTACAGTCCTCTTGACAGGTACCGCTAAGAATGTTGTTAATGGCGCATAAAAATATTTGTTTCATTGTGGTTTACTTAGCCTCTTCTTTATGTTTGCATTTAAAACACTCATAGACATCACCGCTTTTGAGGGTTTTTTTGCCCATGGCGTAGCCGCACTCGGAACACTTTTTATCCACCGGTTCAAAATTGGCGATGAATTTACATTTTGGGTAGTGTACGCAACCAAAGAATTTACCTCTTTTGCCTTCCCTTTCCTGTAGTTTTCCTCCACATTCGGGACAGGGTACGGTAAGTTCTTTGGCAGGCTCAAGTGATTTTGCATTTTTGCATTTTGGATAAGCGGAACAGGCAAGGAATTTACCCCTTTTAGAGTCTTTTATGACCATGGTCGAACCGCACTTCTCACATTTTTCGTCAGTTTCTTCGGGGCCCTCTATTTCGGTACCGTCGGTATTTTTAGTATATTTGCATTTGGGAAAGTTACTACATGCGATAAATTCCCCATACTTTCCTTTTCGCAAGAGTAGTTCAGAGTCACATTTGGGGCAATTCTCCCCCGTAGGAATGGCAACTTTAAGACTTTTAATCTTTGTTTTTCCCTCTTCTACTTTTTGTAAAAAAGGTGTGTAAAATGCTTTCAGGATAGTCTGCCAGTTAACATGCCCTTCGGCTACTTCATCAAGCGTCTCTTCCATGTTTGCAGTAAAGCCGCTATCGACTATCTCGGGGAAATGTTCTTCAAGTATTTCGGTTACCGTAAAAGCAATTTCGGTCGGGTGGATTCGTTTTTGTTCAAGTTCTATGTACTTACGTGTTTGAAGTGTAGTAACCGTGGGCGCATAGGTGCTTGGACGACCAATCCCTAGCGACTCCAGTTTTTTAATGAGGCTGGCCTCATTGTAGCGTGCAGGCGGTTCGGTAAAGTGCTGTTCTTGCTTGATGCCATCCATACTTACTGCCTGGCCTTTTTCTAATTCCGGCAAAAGTTTGTCTTTGTCCCCATGTCCTGTTACTTTATAAAACCCATCAAAAAGTAACTTTCTTCCACTTGCCTTAAAGGTACATTTGCCGCCCTTAAATAAGAGTGTCTGGGATTCCATTTCAGCTTCAGTCATCTGGCAGGCTAAAAAACGATTGTATATGAGTTTATAAAGTTTAAGTTCATCTGCAGAGAGGTAGCTCGAAGCTAGTTTGCTGTCGAACTCAATCATGGTGGGACGTATTGCCTCGTGGGCTTCCTGTGCGCCTTTTGATTTGCTTACATAGTTCTTGGGTTCAGAAGGGAGATATTTGTCCCCATAGGTAGTTTTTATGTATTCACGCGCAGAGGTTACAGCTTCTTTTGCAAGATTGAGGGAGTCGGTTCTCATATAGGTAATGACACCACTGGTTCCTTTGTCTGTCTTCACGCCTTCATAAAGCTTTTGTGCAACCATCATCGTTTTTTTAGGTGAAAATCCAAGTTGGGTTGAAGCTGCTTGCTGAAGAGTAGATGTCATAAAAGGGGGAGGTGTTTTGGTTTTTCTTTGGGTTTTTTCAAGAGAAACAACCACAAAAGACTCCGCTTTGGCTGAAGTGACTATCTCTGTAGCCTCCGCTTCTGTCTTGATGGTGAGCTTATCTATCTTAAGGCCATTATAGTCGTAAATTGAGGCATCGATGTCTTTTTCAAAAAGTGCATCTATCGTCCAAAATTCTTCAGGGATGAAGGCTTTGATTTCACGTTCTCTGTCCACAACTATCTTAAGTGTAGAACTCTGGACCCTACCTGCGCTTAGACCTTTTTGTATCTTACTTGCAAGCAAAGGGGAGAGCTTATATCCTACTATACGGTCAAGAAGTCTTCTTGTCTGCTGTGCATCTACGGAGTGCATATCTATCTTGCGCGGTGTTTCAAGCGCATGCTGTATGGCAGTCTTGGTAATCTCATGAAATACGATACGGGGGAGCTCGGTAGGCTCTTTCCCTATGGCCATGGCGATGTGATACCCTATGGCTTCACCCTCACGGTCTTCATCGGTCGCGATAAAGATCGTTTCGGCTTCTTTGGCAAGTTTTTTTAGTTCCTTAACTGTGGGGTTTGCTTCTCTGGGAATCGAATATTTAGGGATAAGGTCACCGGTCTCATCATCCAGGGTGATTCCAAAAGTACTCTTAGGAAGGTCACGTATATGCCCTTTTGAGGCGATGACTTTGTAGTCCTTGCTTAAAAAGTTTGTTATGGTTCTTGCTTTGGCTGGCGATTCGACTATAATTAAATTTTTCATATATGCGTGATTGTCCTTCTGTCTTCTTGGGTATGAGCAAAGCCCCTAATTCTATTCATCTCACTAAAGGCTCGCCCAAGCAGGCAAGTAAAAAGTGGCATGGATTTTTGGCATTGTAACACAAAAGAGAGTAAAAGCAAGAGAAGAGTATTTATTTTATGTAAGTATAATTTAAAAAATTAAGTGATTAAGAAGGAATCCATAGGTGTGTGCAATATTTGGTATTATCGGAACCTATGAACAAGAAGAGGCTGAAAAAGCCTTTCAAACATTGGCACATAGAGGTATCGATGCAAGTTATACTTTGGTTGATGGCAATTATTTCCTTGGAGTGCATCGGCTCGCCGTGACAGATACTGATGAAGCATTTACACAAATGCAAATGCATAAAGGCACGCGCATACTGTTCAATGGTGAAATCTATAATTATCACATATTGGCGCAAGAGCTTCAGGTTGAGGTGCGGGGAGAGATCGATGTTTTATATGCAGCCTATGTTAAATGGGGAGATGACTTTGTAAAACATCTTCGTGGAATGTTCGCTATTGCTGTGGTAAAAGAGGCAGAAGTAAAATTGTTTCGTGATCCTTTTGGAAAGAAGCCGCTCTTTTATGCTTTTGATGAAGAAAGATTTGTGTTTGCTAGTGAAATGAAAGCCATTCATTCTCTCGTCCCACTTACATTTGATAGGCAAATTATTCCTCAGTATCTCTCTTTTCAAACACCTCTTTCGCCCCAGACTTTTGATGCTAAGATCCATCAAGTGGATGCAGGGGAAATGTTAATATTTACTTTGGCTGAACAGAAGGTGAGCAGAGAAAAGTATGATGCATTATTGGCGCAGCCTCAAATGATAACACAGATAAAGGAAGCAGAAGATGCGCTGGAAAAAGTGCTTTTGGAATCTGTGGCCTTGCGTCTGCCCAAAGAAGTGAGGTTTGCCTGTTTACTTTCTGGGGGCCTGGACTCCTCTCTTGTCTCTGCGATGTCATCCCTGAAGCAAAAGGTGCATACTTTTAGCATAGGGTATGAAGGATACGATAACTATGATGAGCGTCCTTTCGCCAGAACAGTGGCAAAACATATAGGCTCGATTCATCATGAAGTACTTTTTAACAAAGAAATATTCTTACAGACGATAGAAGAGGTTATTTCCTCTTTGGATGAACCTTTGGCTGATCCGGCAATGCTGCCTCTGCATTATTTGATGAAAGAAGTACATAAAGAGGGATTTAAAGTGGTGTTGACAGGCGACGGCAGCGATGAACTGTTCATGGGCTACAGAACTTATAAAGAGTTCTATGATCTGGAGCAGGCCAAGGAGTTAAAGTTCAAGGGGTGGCTGCAGCATTATTTTAAGTCAAATTTTTCTTTGCATAAAGAGTGGGAGTGGTATAAGCGCATTTTTGAGGAGAGCATGTTGTTTCGCTCAACAGCAGAAGTGTTTACCGATCTTCAACAAAACAGGCTTTTACGGATGAATGTCAAAGATAACCACTCTTTAAAGGCCCTTGAGCCTTACTGGGAGGAATTTGCACGAAGCGGACGTACCTCGGCTATTGATTGGTACAGTTTTTTAGATTTGAAAATAATGCTGGGCAATGTGTTTTTGCGCAAGCTTGATAGAATGAGTATGGCGCATGGCGTAGAAGCAAGGAGCCCTTTTGTGGACAAGGAAGTGGTGGCTATGGCATTTGCATGTGCACCAGAGCTTCGTATGGCGGATGCACCTAAAAGACTGGTGAAGCTTGTTGCAAGGAAGTATCTTCCCGAAGAGATAGTCAATCGTAAGAAAAAAGGCTTTAACTACCCGTATATGGAGTGGCTGGAGGAAAGTGGAGAGCTGGAAGTCATTGGCCGTATACAGGCAAAAATGAATCTATTTAGTGCAAGTGAACTTGAAATGTATTTGGAAAAAGGAAAACAGGGAATGTTTAAGCAGCATATTTTTTCGTTGTATATGCTGTGTAAATGGCTGGAGCAAAAAGGGATGGCTTAATCTTTGCCATTCTCCTTTATGACTTCTTCTATTTGTTCTATATTTTTTTATTTTCCCATATAGAATGTAAAAAAGCCAGAGAAATGAGCCCGATACCAATGGTTCCTGTCACTACTTCGCTGACATGTACGTTGATTTTAATGAGCATAATCAAGGCCAAAATACCTATAGCGTAATGCGCACCGTGCTCCAAATAGCGAAATACTGAGAGGGTTTTATGCTCGACAAAGTATAGCGTGAGACTCCGCACAAACATCGCTCCTACACCAAGACCAATCATTATGATAAAGATATTGCTTGTCAGAGCAAAGGCTCCTATCACTCCATCAAAACTGAAACTCGCATCAAGTACTTCCAGATAGATAAAACCTGCAATACCGCTTTTGACTGTCTCGGATGAGAGAAAGTGATCTACCATTCCAAGCAGCGAATGGAGGAATACACCATACATAAATGCCAACAGTACATTAAAATCTTGAGTGATATGTCCAAGGATGATTCCTGCAAGAATGGCTATGATTAATTCAATGTTTGACACTGCAGAAAAACGTTCAACAATCTTTGAACCCTCGATAAACCTGACCCATTTTATCTCTCGTTCTTCAAAAAAGAAATCCAAAAAGACCATAAGCAAGAAAGCTCCACCAAATGCGAAGATACTGCTTTGGGTCGTTTTAAGTATAGATTCATACTGCTGTGGCTGATGCATTGCAACGTCAAGAGTCTCAAGGAGGCCCATGCCTGATGCTACAGAAACAATGGCCAAAGGAAAGACGAGCCTCATTCCGAATACGGCAATAGGTATACCAAAAAGGATAAATCTTTTTTGCCATATGGGTTCCATGGTTTCAAGCACTTTGGCGTTGACTACGGCATTATCAAATGAAAGGGAGATTTCAAGTATGATAAGTAAAAAAGTGATATAGACCGCGGCAATGCCGCCCAAAAAGTAAGCTGCAACAATACCCATCGCCATTATGGCGAACGAACTGTAAAAATAACGCATATGTATCCTTGTAAATAGATGCGGCATTATAGCTGTATTTTTCTGTGTTGGATGGTGGCAAGACAGCGCAGGGATGAAACGTGGAAATATTGTCTATTTGCACGCTAAAACTGAGCTTGAGCGTGTAAAAGAAATCGTTGGTATTGAACTAGCTTTTTTTGAGAATTCTTGGAAGTGTAATTCCTGTTTGGCTTTGGTATTTGCCTTTTCTATCACTGTATGTTGTCTCGCACTGCTCGTCTCCCTGCAGAAAAAGCACTTGCGCTATTCCCTCGTTTGCATAAATCTTGGCAGGCAGAGGCGTTGTGTTAGATATTTCTATGGTGATATGACCTTCAAAGCCAGGCTCAAAGGGTGTAACATTGACTATGATACCGCAGCGCGCATAAGTACTTTTACCTAGGCAGATAGCCAAGGTGTCACTAGGCATCTTAAAGTACTCCACCGTTCTTGCAAGAGCAAAAGAGTTAGGAGGTACGATGCATACATCACCCTTAAAATCTACAACATTGTTTTGGCTGAAATCTTTTGGGTCAACAATGGATGCATTGATGTTGGTAAAGATTTTGAACTCATCTGTTACGCGTATGTCGTAGCCATAAGAGCTTAGCCCGTAACTTACCACACCTTCACCCACAAGCCCTTCACAAAAAGGGGTTATCATTGCTTCTTTTATTGATTTTTCACGTATCCATTTGTCTGATTTTAATCCCATGTCTTTCCTTATCTTATTACTTGTATATCCGCATTTGTTTTGAGTTTTTCAAAATAATCTTTAAGCGCTTTGCCCTGCTGTTGCTGTTTCCATTTTGCCGCAACAGCGCCTTTTGCCGCTTCAAAAGGCATAGTTGCTTGACCTTTCTTGGAGAGAACTTTGTAGCTTATGAAACGGTCTCCTGCATTGAGAGGGCGGGTAAACGAGCCGTCTTGTGTTTGTAAAATACTGCCAAGTAATGCAGGGTTGAGGTCTTTGGTAGATTTGGTTACCGGACTGCTTTGAATGCCTTTGGTATTTTTGCTTTGAAGAAATTTTTTCATGGCCTCTTCGCTTAGGGCGGAATACTCAATCATACTGATGCTTGAGGGAATAATAAATTCATTTTTATGATTTGTATAGAAAATCTTCAGCTCGTCTTCGCTAGGGGAAGGAATAAATTTTGCTATGTTCTCTTGATAAAATTTTTCTTTTTTCATCGCATCTTTAACACTTGAACGATACTTGTTCCATGTGGTGCCCTGTTCTTTTAGGATCTTCTGCATTTGAGGAACGGTGAGATTGTTTTGGGTGGCAATCGATTCTGTTTTGGCATCGATGTCTGCTTCAAGAATGTCAATATCTTTCATCGCAGATTTTTGGAGCCTGTCTTGTATAAGAAGATCAGTAGCCTGCTCTTTGGAGACATTCATCTGTTTTTGCACGGCGCGCATTTCTGCAATAGTAACAGGCTCGCCTTCAACGACAAGCGCGATACCGTCTATCATAGTCGCCTGTAGTAATGTTATTAGTGTGATGCATCCAAGTAAAACAAGTTTTCTCATATGTGTTTCCATTCATTTGTTAAGTTTGAAAAATTATAACATAATCGTCAAGTTTGAAAATTATAACATAATCGTGTAAATGTAGTATGAATACCATCATTCTTTTAGGATACAATCCCCTATCATTAATATGCGACGCTGAAAAACAGATGCGACGCAAAAAACTAAATTAAGTATTAAATGCACAAAAAGGCTAAAAAATAAAGGGCTTTTGGTTAGAATATAGCACAAAAGCAGGAGAACATAATGACAATCACAAAACGGGTAACTTTTATAGCAAAAGAGGGCTCTGAAGCAAAGATGAAAGAGCTTCTTTCAGCGATGGTCAAGCCAAGCAAAGCATCCAAGGGGTGTGTCTTTTATGATATATTTCAGTATGAAAATAACCCAAGAAAATTTATGGCAGTAGAGAGTTGGGAAAATGAAGCGGCACTTGATGGCCACAAAGCCTCAGCGCATTATGAAGTCTATAAATCAAGCTATGAGCCTTATTGTGAAGATAAATATTCAGACGAATTAGAAATGTTGGGTTAAGCTTTGCAAAATTTATGGAATGATGCAGAAGCAAGTCAATGCAAGAGTGATTTGGACTTAAGGGTGTATACTTCAAATCTTTTGGGACGTAGTGATGAACTGGTACTTCATGGCGGTGGGAACACCTCTGTGAAGAGCATGGTTGGGGATGAAGAGATCTTGTATGTGAAGGGAAGCGGTTGGGATTTGGTTTCCATTAAAGCTGAAGGTTTTGCACCTGTAAAGATGTCAACACTGCTTGACATGGCAAAATGTAAACAGTTGTCAGACAGTGACATGGTTGCACAGCAAAAAGCAGCGATGATAGACAACGATGCACCCAATCCTTCGGTGGAAGCTATCTTGCATGCGATTATCCCTTTTAAAGTGGTGGACCATACGCATGCAGATGCTGTCGTGACAATTTCCAATTCTAAACACGGCGAGGAGTTGATAGCTAAACTTTTCCCCAATTTTCTCATCATCCCTTATGTGATGCCCGGATTTATACTTGCACAAAAGATTTATGAAATGACACAAGATTTTGACTGGGGTACATGTGAGGGGATTATCTTGCATCATCATGGGATTTTTACTTTTGATGATGATGCCAAAAAGTCTTATGACAAGATGATAGCAGCGGTGAGTCTCGCAGAATCATTTTTAAAAGAAAATGCACCTGTAGAATTCAAAACAGTAGAGCCAAAATATTTTGATGTGAGCGAGCTAAATATAGATAAATTTATGCATATCAATCAAACACCTTTGGCTGTGTATTATGCATCACAAGAGAATCTAAGAGCTTCTGTGGCACGGGGTGTTTTAACGCCTGAACATATCATTCGTACTAAACGAGTGCCTCTAGTGATAGAAGATTGCGATGCAGAAGATGCCCTCAAGTATTTTAAAGTGGCATATGAAGCGTATTTTAATGCCTACAAAACAGATGAAATCATGTTGGATTCTAATCCGAAGTATGCTGTCATCAAAGAGTTCGGTGTAGTGACTTTTGGGAAAACGCAAAAAGAAGCAGATGTTATTAACGATGTAGTAGAGCATACCATGATGGCAGTGTTACGTGCAGATAAGTTGGGAGGGTATAAAAGTATCTCTGTGCCAGACAGTTTTGATATGGAATACTGGGAACTGGAACAAGCCAAGTTAAAGAAATAGTTTTAAAAGTAGGATAATACATGCAATATCTCATGGCCATAGATGCAGGTACGGGGTCCGTTAGGGCAGTGATATTTGATATAAAGGGCAATCAAATATCCGTTGCGCAGAAAGAGTGGACACATCTTGAAGAAGCAGGCGTTCCAGGCAGCATGGGTTTTGATACTAAAGCCAATTGGGATTTAACGGTTTGGTGTATACAGGAATCACTCAAAAATGCTCATTTACAAGGCAGCGACATTGTTGCGGTGAGTGCTACGAGTATGCGTGAGGGCATTGTACTTTATGACAAAGAGGGTGAAACTTTGTGGGGTGTTGCAAATGTGGATGCCAGAGCAGACAAAGAAGTACGATTTCTCAAAAGACAATATCCAGGCATAGAAGAGGCATTTTATCAAATGTCAGGACAAACGTTTGCACTGGGAGCATTGCCTAGAATCTTATGGCTGAAAAACAACAGACCTGAGGTCTATGAAAAGGTAGCCTGTGTTTCTATGATAGGAGATTGGATCTTGGCAAAGTTAAGCGGAGTCATCGCAACGGATCCGAGCAATGGAGGCACTACGGGTATCTACTCTTTAAAGAAAAGAGATTGGGCGCCTGAAATGGCAGAGAAGGTGGGGTTAAAAGCAGATATATTTCCTCTTTCATTAGAGCCGGGAACAGTCATGGGAACAGTGACGCAAGAGGCTTCAGAAGTAAGCGGATTATCTACAGCCACAAAAGTAGTGATGGGTGGTGGCGATGTACAGTTAGGCGCTGCTGGCTTGGGTGTGGTCAAAGAAGGACAGGTTGCCATACTCGGCGGTTCTTTTTGGCAGCAGGTTGTCAACATAAGAAGTGATGTTTTGCCACCTAAAGATATGAGTATCCGTGTCAATCCGCATGTTGTCAAAGGACTCTCTCAGGCTGAAGGTATCACGTTCTTTTCCGGTTTGGTCATGCGTTGGTTTAGAGATGCTTTTTGTGAAATGGAAAAACTAGAAGCTCTTGAACGAGGTTTAGACACGTACATCATTCTAGAAGAAAAAGCGAAAAAAGTACCAGTAGGCTCCTATGGGATACTCCCTATCTTCTCTGATAGTATGAAGTACGGTAAATGGTACCATGCAGCACCTAGCTTTTTAAATCTATCCATAGATCCAAAGGTATGCAACAGAGCATCGATGTTCAGAAGTCTCCAAGAGAATGCCTGCATCGTCTCAGCCATTAACTTAGAAAAGATCAAAGCCTTTAGTCATATAGACATAGACGAGATAGTTTTTGCCGGAGGTGCAAGCAAAGGAACACTTTGGTGCCAGATATTAGCAGACGTAACAGGATGCAAGATAAAAGTACCTAAAGTCACAGAAGCCACAGCTCTAGGTGCTGCTATGGCAGCAGGGGTAGGTGCCGGTATCTATGAGAGCATTGTCCATGCAGCGGAAGATTTAGTTGTATGGGATAAAGAGTATCTGTCAAACAGTGGAAACTTCAGTAAATATTCTACTATAAAAGAACAGTGGCAAGAAGTCTATGAAAATCAGTTAAGCCTTGTAGATAGAGGACTAACACGATCTATGTGGAAAGCACCGGGAGTGTAAATTTATATTATTATCGGATATAATATATAATTTTTTTTAAAGGGCTTCATGGATGACAAATATTTTTTATGTGCTAGAATATTGTGCAGTACATGATAAACATTATGCTATAGATACAAAAAAGATTGAAAATGAACTTGGTGAGAAAGCGGAGAATTTTGATTTTGGTATTGTAAAAACTATTGAATGGTAGTATATAAAGAAATATGAAAAGTTATAAAATTGTACATATAATCAATAATGATAAATTTATAAAACCATTTATGGAGTTTATAGAAAATAATTTTGAAGGTAATGAGCATTTATTTGTTTTTTTGTATGGTGGAGATGAACGAAATTTTCCTATTCCAAAAGCTAATAATGTAATTAATATCAATAACAAATATATTGGGAAAAAGAATATCCTGAGATTAGCGAAAGTACTTAATCAATTGATGTTGAATGCAGAAAAAGTTATCTTACATGGTTTGTTTTCATATGATTTAATAAATTATTTATATTTGCATCAAAAGTTTTTAAAAAAATGTTATTGGGTGATGTGGGGAGGAGATTTATATTCACATGTGCTTTCTAGCAAAACTATAGGAAATGCTTTTGGTCGACATAGAAAAAAAACAGTTATCAGGCGTATTGTTGGACTCATCACCTACATCAAAGGTGATTATGAGTTAGCTCAAAAATGGTACGGCGCACAAGGGGAATATTATGAATGTTTTATGTACCCCAGCAATCTATATAAAGAGTACGGTATGAAGCCAAAAGAACATAGTACTATTACTATACAAGTTGGTAATTCTGCAGATCCTACTAACAATCATATAGAAGTATTTAATAAACTAGAAAAATATAAATATAAAGATATTAAGATAATAGTTCCTCTTTCATATGGTAATCAAGATTATGCAAAAGAAGTAATTGAGCAAGGCAAGAAAATATTTGGTGTTAAACTTGTACCTTTGACGGAGTTTATACCTTTTGATAAATATTTAGACATTTTGTCGAATATAGATATTGCTATTTTCAATCATAATAGACAGCAAGCTATGGGGAATATAATAACTTTACTTGGACTTGGAAAAAAAGTTTATATGAGACATGATATTACACCTTGGAAAATGTTTGAAGATACCGGAATAAATGTTTTTGATGTATCTAACGTGAAGATTGATTTGTTATCTGAAGATACCAAAAAACAGAACCAACAAAAAGTTAAAGAATATTTTTCAAAAGAAAATTATTTGAGACAATTAGACAAATTATTTGAGGGTTAAAATGGCTTATTACACTGAAAAACAATTAGAACAAATGGGATTTAAGTATATAGGGGATAATGTAAAGATAAGCGATAAAGCAAGTATTTATGATTGTGATCAAATAGAAATTGGAGATAATTCAAGAATTGATGATTTTTGCGTCGTATCTGGAAAAGTAAAAATCGGTCGTAATGTTCATATTGCACCATATTGTTTGTTGGCCGGTGGTGAGTTGGGTATATCTATGGAAGATTTTTCAGGGCTTGCTTATAGCGTTCAGATTTTTACGCAATCGGATGATTATAGTGGTAAAACGATGACAAACCCAACTATTCCGAAACAATATAAACATGAAACGAAAAAAGCTATTTACATAGGCAAACATTCTATTGTTGGCGCTGGTTCAATGATTATGCCGGGAGTTGTATTGGCTGAAGGAACTTCTGTGGGCGCAATGTCATTGGTGCGAAAATCAACCGAGCCATGGGGCATATATATTGGAAATCCGGCAAAAAGATTAAAAAATAGAAAAAATGACTTATTGGTACTAGAAAAACAGTATTTAGTAAATGAAGATAAATAATATGATACCATTTAACAAGCCTCCCTTAACAGGAAATGAAGAAAAGTATGTTTTAGAGTCTATGAAAAGTCCTAAAATTTCAGGAGATGGGCAGTTTACAAAAAGATGTCATCAATGGTTTGAAAATAAATTAAGATGCAAGAAAACACTTTTGACACCTTCTTGTACTCATGCATTAGAGATGGCTGCAATCTTACTCGATATTCAAGAGGGTGATGAGGTGATAATGCCGAGTTATACATTTGTATCGACAGCCAATGCATTTGTATTACGTGGGGCCAAGATCATTTTTGTTGATATTCGTCCAGACACTATGAATATTGATGAATCAAAAATTGAACAAGCCATCACAGAAAAAACAAAAGCTATAGTGGTTGTTCACTATGCGGGCGTTGCTTGTGAGATGGATGTCATCATGGCATTGGCTGACAAATATAGCCTTTTTGTCGTAGAAGATGCAGCTCAAGGTATGATGAGCAACTATAAAGGAAAAGCACTTGGTACTATAGGGCATCTTGGCACGTTTAGTTTCCATGAGACAAAAAACTATACAAGTGCAGGTGAAGGTGGACTTTTAATTATCAATGATGATCGTTTTAGTGAACGTGCTGAGATTATCCGAGAAAAGGGAACGAATAGAAGTCAATTTTTTAGAGGCATGGTAGATAAATATTCATGGGTAGATATCGGGAGTAGTTATCTTATGAATGATGTCAGTGCTGCTTATCTTTGGGGTCAGCTAGAAAGATCTGGTGAAATCAATATAAGCAGACTCCTAAATTGGAAAACGTACAATGATGGACTAAAAGATCTTGAGAATAAAAGGCTACTAGAGCTACCAACTGTACCTGAGAACTGTACACATAATGGACATATGTTTTACATTAAAGTAAAAGATTTAGAAGAGAGAAGTAAAGTGTTGGAGCATTTAAAAGAAAATGAAATTTTAGCAGTATTCCATTATGTTCCTTTACATTCTGCACCTGCGGGATTGGTATTTGGATCGTTTGATGGAGAGGATGAATATACAACCAAAGAGAGTGAACGTTTGATACGTTTACCAATGTATTATGGTCTTGAGATAGAGACTATAGAATATATTGTAGACACAATTAAAAGATTTTATAAATGATTAGCTTGAATCATAGTAATCGCAAGGCATACAATTGGCTTATTTATGATATTGGAGATAAGTATCTTAAAAAATATTCAAATTATTATAAAGGTGATTTATATGATCTTGGATGTGGGGAAGCACCTTTTAAAGACTTCTTTTTACAGTTTTCAGGTAGTTATACTGGAGTTGATTGGACAAAAACATTACACAATTCAAAAGCAGATATAGTATCTGATCTTAACAAGAAGATCGATCTTGATGATGAAGTTGCTGATACTCTGATTTCAATATCTGTGATGGAACATTTATGTGAACCTCAAGTTTTTTTAAACGAATCGTATCGAATATTAAAAAAAGATGGTTACTTTATTTTGCAAGTACCTTGGCAATGGTGGATACATGAGGCCCCTCATGACTATTTCCGATATACTCCTTATGGTTTGAAGTATATGTTTGAAAAAGCTGGTTTTCAAGATGTAAAGGTTGAATCAACCTCAGGGTTCTTTACAACCTGGATTTTGAAAATGAACTATTTTTCATTAAATTTTATTCGCGGTCCTAGGCTAATGAGATGGTTAATTAGGGGGCTATTGCAAATTATATGGTATTTAACTCAAAAAGCCGCACCCTATTTAGATAAGCTTGATAAAAATTGGCAGGCTGAAGCACAAGGCTATTTTGTTCTTGCGAGGAAAAAATAATTGTTATTAAAGCAGCAAGCACTAAGTGGTGTTAAATGGACTAGTATTTCATCCATAATTATTGCAATTATCCAATTAGCTCAATTAGCTATTTTAGCACATTATCTAGAACCTTCAGATTTTGGTTTAATGGCTATTGTTGCTGTTATTATAGGCTTTAGTGCCCTGTTCATGGATATGGGAATTAGTGCTTCCATTATACACAGACAAAGTATTACGCATGAAGAGTTATCAAGTTTATATTGGTTGAATATTGCTTCAGGGGTATTACTTTTTTTTCTTGTCTATTGCTTAGCGCCAATATTGGCATCTTTTTATAATGAGACTGAACTCATGCCAATGGTACAAATACTGGCAGTTACTTTTGTTATTTCTGGGATTGGAAATCAGTATGGGATTTTACTACAAAAAGCACTGAGATTTAATTTGATGGCAAAAATAAGTATTGTTTCTGCTCTAACAGGCTTTGTTGCAGCAGTAAGCCTGGCAATATATGGATTTGGAGTGTATGCTTTGGTATATGCAGCACTTGCAAGTGTTTTTGTATCAACGTTTATGAATGTTTTAATAGGTATGCGAGACCATAGACCTTCGTTAGTTTATCAGCACCATGAAGTGATGCCAATGATCTCTTTTGGAGTGTTTCAAATGGGGGAAAGAAGCATCAATTATTTTAATTCACAGTTTGATGTTATCTTGATAGGTAAGCTTCTTGGAACAGAGACTCTAGGTATTTATAGTGTGGCAAAGAATCTTTCTATGCGTCCGGCAGAGATCATCAATCCCATTATCACTAAAGTGACTTTTCCTATCATGGCTAAAGTACAAAATGATACTTTGCGATTGAAAAGTATCTATTTGAAAACTATTAACTATCTATCCTCCATAAATTTTCCAATTTATATTTTATTGGCAATTTTTGCTGAGCCGATTATTTTGATGTTGTTTGGAGAAAAATGGCATGACAGTATAATAATTTTACAAATCTTATCCATATATGGTGCTTTCCGAGCTACCACTAATCCTATAGGTTCTTTACTCTTATCAAAAGGAAGGGCTGATCTTGGTTTTTATTGGAATTTAGGTTTGTTTTTTATTATTCCCTTGGCGATATATATTGGAAGTTTTTGGGGACTCATAGGTGTGGCATACAGTTTACTTTTGCAAACCATTGTCTTATATATACCAAATTGGTATTTTCTGGTAAAGCCTTTATGTGGAGCAGAATTCAAAGAATATTTTTGGCAAATTTTAAAACCTCTTACTCTTACTGTAATTAGTGGAATATTTGCTTATGGAATGAGTCTTATGTTTGATATTGAAGATATGTTTTTGGATGCGATGATAATCAGCATGACGATGGGGGTTGTGCTGATTGTATTAAATGTTTTATTTAATCGAGAATTTTTAGTTACACTACTTGATTTGTTTCAGCGAAAAATATAAAGATTTAGGAAAAAATTATGAAATATCAAGAACCGATTGTCAGTGTAATATTACCAACATATAATAGAGCAGATATAATAGAAAGATCCATAAGAAGTGTATTACAGCAAACTTTTACAAATTTTGAATTGCTTATTGTAGATGATGCTTCTATCGACAATACAGATATTGTTGTGAAAAATATTGAAGACCCTAGAATAAAATACATAAAGTGTGTAGAAAACAAAGGTGCTAATGCAGCAAGAAATATAGGCATACAGGTTGCACAATGTGATTATATAGCATTTCAAGATAGTGATGATGAATGGTATATTGATAAATTAGAAAAGCAAATTAAAATTATGCAAAATTCTTTATCTTCTGTAGGCGTTGTCTATAGTGGATATTGGAGAGTTGAAGACAATAAAAAAACTTATATTCCAACTAAGAGTACTGCTCAATTAGAAGGGGATATCTCATCTGAATTATTAAAACAGAATTTTATAGGCACTCCAACAATGTTGATACGAAAAGAATGCTTTAAGAAAGTTGGTACATTTGATGAAAAGCTTCCCCGTTTTCAAGATTGGGAATTAGCAATTAGACTTTCAAAGCATTATCACTTTAAGTATATTAATGAAGCAACTATGAATGCATATATTCAAACTGACAGCTTAACTTCAAACCAACAAGCACAGCTTATTGCATATAAAATGATTTTTGAAAAATATTATAATGATTTTTCTAAAGATAAAAAATTACTTATAAGAAGTCATGAAAACTTGGGAATACAATCTTATTTGAATGGAAATGACAAAGAAGGGAAATACTATTTGTGGAAAGCATATAAAGTTAATCCTTTGAATTTTAAATTATTACTTAAATATATACTCATATTATCAGATGTCCGTATCTATAAAAAAGTACAGAAAACATATCAGTTTCTTTCTCACAAGCAGAAAAAAGTATAGCACTATGGATAATGTATTAATCTCAATTGCAATAGCAACTTATAATGGCGAAAAATATTTAGAAGAGCAACTTGATTCTATTTATGCACAAACGTATAAAAATATTGAAGTTGTAGTCGCAGATGACTGTTCTACCGATAAAACTGTAGAAATTTTGGAGCAATATTCCAAATCACATGGGCTAAAATATTTTGTCAATAAGCAAAACTTGGGATTTGTAAAAAATTTTGAAAAAGCCATTACTTTATGTCAGGGTGAGTATGTCGCACTGGCGGACCAAGATGATATCTGGAAAAAAAATAAAATTCAAATACTCTATCATCACGTAGGAGAGGCCTTACTTATTCATTCTGATGCATCACTTATTGATGCAGAAGGAGAAATAATTAATACTTCGTATGCACAAAGCTCACATAAAGTTTTTCGTAAAGATATTATAGGGTACTTTTTTAACAATGATGCAACAGGATGTACGATGATGTTTTCAAAAAAGCTTTTATCATCCATTATACCTATCCCTTCAAATAGTATTTCGCATGATTGGTGGATTGCTATACAGGCAAAAAAAAGAGAAAAAATTATTTACGTTCCTGAACCACTTATTCGTTATCGCCAACATCAAAATAATCAAATCGGTGCAATTAACACAGCAAAAATAAGTAGTCACACAGTAAGGGTTTCGGCCCATCAAAAAAAACTACTTTTTTTGCAAACCCTTCGTCAGGCAATGGACTCGAGTACAAATGAGACTGAAGCCTTGGATGATTTAATTTATTATTACCAAACTTATTTTGATAAGAATATTCGAATAGTTGCTTTCTATACGCACATAAAGTATTTTAAATATTTTCATGATGATAAAAAGATAAGTTACCGTTTATTTGGTCTTTTATTGTCATTGTTTGGAGAAAAAATACAGCGAAAATTATGGGGGCTTGTTAACAAATGAAAAACATATCTTTTTTTACAAAATACACTTCGCAAGGTGCAACAAGTCGCTACAGAAGTTTTTTCTTTATGCGTCAGATGTTAAATAAAGATTACAACATATCTATCCATTCTTTTTTAGATAGTGAATATTTGGAGAACCTTTATGCTAAAAAGCCGCGTAAAAAGTCCAAGATTATAATTGCTTATTTGAGTCGTTTTTTTTCATTATTTACTGCATCAAAAAACCTTATCATTGAAAATGAACTTTTCCCATACTTGCCTTATTGGTTTGAAAAACTTTTTTTGAAAAAGAAACAGTATGTTTTAAATTTTGACGATAATGTTTGGGAAAATTACAAAGATAAGTTTTGGCTCAATACCAAATATGATAAGTTGGTACAGCATGCAAATGGCGCTATCGTGGCCAATGACTTTTTGTTTGAAAAAGTAAAATCTTTAAATAGTAATATTATTAAAATTCCAACTGCTATTGATTTGGAAGACTACACGGATACAACAGAGAAAAACAAAGTTTTTACACTTGTTTGGATAGGCACCCCTGTTACCTATCGCTATATTGAATCACATGCTGAAGTATTTAAAGAGTTAGCAAAAAAGATAAAGTATGAGCTGTGCATTGTCGCTACTGAAGGGTTGGGTTCGCGAGCCATTGATGGGGTGAATATGAAATTTGTTGAGTGGTCAACAGAAAACGAAGTGCATTATTTAAAACAGGCACATATAGGAATTATGCCTTTGGATAAAGATATGTTTAGTCAGGGGAAGTCTTCTTTTAAATTGATCCAATATCTAGCAGCGAGTATTCCCTTGATAGGGAGTGCTATTGGTGAAAACAGCCATGTCATACAAGATGGAGTAAATGGTTTTCTGGTTTCTACTGATGAGCAATGGATTGAGAAGATTGAATTACTTTACCAGGATAAATTATTGTCTGAAGAGATTGCAATAAATTGTCAAAAAGATGCATATAACTATTCAATTCAGAAATATTTTCCTCTTTATAAAGATTTTATAGATTCTACGTTTGAGAAGCAAAGGATTGAACTGTGAAAATAGGGTTTCTATCACATTTAGACCTAAACCTCTACCTTTTCCGTTTACCAATAATGCAAAAGTTAGTTGATGAAGGCCATGAAGTCTATGCTATTTGTCCCAAAGGCGAAAAGTTTGATTCTTTTTCACAGTATGGTATCAAAGCAGTAGCATATGAAATACAGCGCAGTAGTCTGAATCCGCTTAAAGAGATCAAGGCAATCTATAATATCTATCGTGCCATCAAACCATTGGATTTAGACATGCTTCATACCTTTACGGTCAAGCCAAATATCTATGGAACTATCGCTGGGAAAATGGCAAAAGTGCCCACTATTATCAACCTTGTAGAAGGGTTGGGGTCATTTTATATAGAAAACACTTGGAAAAGCATAGCGGTACGTATGCTCATAGAGAAGCTTTATGAAATAGTGTTTTTTGTTTCCGATCAAGTGGTCTTCGTCAACAGCGATGATCCTAGATATCTGCAAGAGAAAAAAGTGATAACAATTGACAAAACAACTATTATCAAAAGTGTTGGTATTGATACAAATGAATTTAGCCCTGACAGCATCAAAAAAGAGGAGATAGATGCTCTTAAGGTTGAGCTGGGAGTGGAAGGTAAAATCATAGTGCTTATGGTGGCTCGCGCGATTTGGCATAAGGGAGTCCGTGAATTCTATGAAGCAGCGGTACTATTGTCGAAAAATAAAAGTGTACAATTTATTTTGGTGGGTGAGGTTGACGAAGGGAATCCCAGCAGCGCAGATAAAGCATACCTTGAAAGAGGTGATGTGTTGTGGTTGGGGCACAGGAATGATATATTGCAATTGACAGCAATGAGTGATATCTATGTGCTTCCTAGTTACCTGGAAGGCTTACCTCGTACTTTGCTGGAAGCTGCTTCTATGGCAAAACCTATCATAGCTACAGATACGGTAGGGTGTCGCGAAGTTGTTTTGGAGGGGGAAAATGGTTATCTTGTTCCCGTGAAGGATGCGGTTAGGTTAGCGAAAAAGATAGAGTATCTAGTAGAGCACCCAGATAAGCGAAAGATTATGGGTGAAAATGGTAGAATAAGGGCCATTAGAGAATTTGATATAAAAAGAGTGGTAGAACAGTATATGGAGCTCTATCGCAAGATTGAAGGAAACAGATGATAAAAGAAAATCTTACTAAAAATAATATAAAGGTATTGTTGCTCTTTATGCTTTTGGCGTATCTTTTTAGTATAGGCGTTAGGCTCTATTGGCCAATGTATTTTGCTGATAATGCTTCAATGTTTTATGCGGGACAGTTGATGATCAACACCAATGATGGATACTATTTTGCCACGGGGGCCAGAGATATTCTTGATGGTGTTGTTGCTGTAGACAAACAAAGAGCAAGTGCCTTTGGAGTAAGCCAAGGAATGGTTATGCTTACGGTATATGCGGCCAAGCTGTTGCCCTTTTCATTTGAGACAATCATTCTGTACATGCCCGCAGTCATTTCCAGTCTAATTGTCATTCCTGTCATCTTAACAGGGTGCTTAATGGGGCATACGTCGTTGGGTTTTTTTGCCGCACTTCTTGGCTCTGTTTCTTTGAGTTATTACAATCGTACCATGGTGGGGTATTATGATACGGATATGTTCTCCGTATTGTTGCAATTTACAATCTTTTATTCTTTCTTGTATGTAGCCTACAAAAAAGAGATAAGAGGTGTTGTATTTGCAGCACTTTTGATGTTTGCATACCCTTTTTTCTATCCTCAGGGAATGACAATTATTTATGCGATGTTTATAATGCTTGCATTTTATTTGATTCTGGAACATAGACGTATCATTGTCGTAGCTGAGACAGATGAGTTCAAGGAAGGCTTTTTTGCTTCTCCTTATAATAGTGTAATACTTTTAAGTATCCCTTTGATGCTTGGTTTGCCTATGATGGTAAGGGCAGTACTCTTTCTCTTGGCTTTTGCCTTGCTTTTTAAAATGAAACTAAAAGAAAAACAGCTATTTTACACAGCACTTGCATTTTTTGCAGGGTTTTTATTTTTTGGTAATGTCTTCAGCGTTATCCTCACTAATGTATTAGGCTATTTAAGTAGAGGAGTGGAGTCAGAAGGATTGCATTTTTACCAAGTGATACAAACAGTCAGAGAAGCCGGCGCAATTTCTTTTGAGATGATGGCAGAGAGAATTTCTGGCTCACAGGCAGGTATGATAGCGGGCCTTATTGGGTATCTCGTATTGGTGATGCGGCATAAGCCTTTTGTGATAGCTTTACCCTTGATTGGTGTGGGTGTTTTGTCTCTATGGGCAGGGCTTCGTTTTACTGTGTATGCTGTTCCCGTAGCTGCCATCTCCGCGATATATCTCTTTTATGTGATAGCAAATACCTTTTTTAAAGACAGTAAGCTTAAATATGCATTCATAGTGGTAGCCACAGTAGCTATGCTTTATCCAAACATTACACACATCATTGATTATAAAGTTCCAACTGTTCTTAACGAAACGGAGGCAAATGACCTTGCGAAACTTGATCAGATGGCGAATGCTAAAGATTACACCTTAGCCTGGTGGGATTATGGGTATCCGATTTGGTATTACTCCAATACAAATACGCTTATTGATGGAGGAAAGCACAATAATGACAATTTCATCATTTCAAAGATAATGCAAACAACGTCACAAGACCTTGTAGCAAATCTAAGTCGATTGGCGGTGGAAACATATGTGGATTCAAACTATACAGAGGTAGCAGATACCTTATTTAAAAATGGGAAAAAAGATCAGCTTGAACCAAGCATTTTGCTGTCTGAACTTGAAGATCCCGCCTATGCGCTTCCTGCAAAAACAAGAGATATCTATATTTACCTTCCTTCTAGAATGTTAAGTATATTTCCTACAGTTGCTATATTTGGAAACCTTGATCTGACAACAGGAAAAGAAGAAAGAAAGATTTCTTTTTATCCGGCTCATGCCGTCAGTAGTCAGAATGGATTAATTACACTTGATAATGGAATTCAGTTTGATGCACAAAAAGGCGAGATTACTTTAGGCGAACAGAAAAAATCTGTAAAATATTTTGTAGTGACACAAAATACGGAGCAGAACATAACCCAATCGCAGTCACAACTATATCAGGCTGATGGTGAATATACTGTTGTGTATATGAAAAGTTACGGACAGTTTATCGTCATGGACAATGAAACTTTTAACTCAGCGTATGTACAAATGTTTATGCTTGAGAAGTATGATAAAAATCTCTTTGAGTTGGTGGTCTCATCGCCTTATAGTAAAATTTATAAACTCAAGAAGTAAGACGGTGTATCAGGAGATAGTTAAGCCATTAGGAGATAAATTTCTTGCTCTATTTCTTATAGTAGTATTTTCTCCTCTTATGGCCATATTGGGATTGTTGATCTATTTTAACTTGGGATCTCCTGTATTTTTCAGACAACAAAGACCGGGATTTCATGCTAAAATATTTGAAATAATTAAATTTAGGACAATGAACAATGAAAAAAAAGAAGGTGGAGAGCTATTGCCTGATGAGGTGAGGCTTGGCGGAGTTGGCAAACAGATAAGAGCACTTTCATTAGATGAATTACCACAGCTTTTTAACATTCTAAAGGGTGATATGAGTTTTGTGGGGCCTCGACCATTGCTTGTGGAGTATCTCACTCTTTATAATGATGAGCAAAAAAAAAGACATAATGTAAAACCAGGCATTACGGGGTGGGCACAGGTTAATGGCAGAAATGCTATTTCTTGGGAAGAAAAATTTATATATGATGTTTGGTATGTTAAGCACCAATCTTTTGCATTGGACATGAAGATATTGTGGAGAACATTTAAAAATGTTCTCAGAAGAAGCGATATCAGTTCAGAGACATCTGTAACTATGGAAAAATTTCAAGGAACAAAATAGATGAAAAGTATCTATATATATGGTGCAAGTGGTCATGGTCTTGTTGTTGCTGATGTAGCAAGATCATGTGGATATGATACAGTACTTTGGATTGATGATGGAGACAATGCACACCCATCTTTTGAGGAAGTGGATAAAACGATCTATAGTCCAATTGTAATTGGAATAGGCGACAATAAAATACGGTCTCAAATTTTCCATAAGGTACTTCAATCAAATATGAAACTTACAACATTGATTCATCCTTCCGCGATTGTGTCTCAAAGCGCTACCATCGGGCAAGGTACTGTCGTGATGCCAAATGTGGTCATCAATGCAGAATCAAAGATAGGCAATGCTTGTATTCTCAATTCGTCTTCGGTGATAGAACATGAAAATATGATAGGAGATTTTGTGCATATTTCCCCAAATGTAGCACTTTCCGGAAATGTAACCGTGTTGGACTATGTGCATATAGGTGTCGGATCATCCGTGATACAAGGTGTGACAATAGGAGAAAACAGCATCATAGGGATTGGTTCGGTTGTGCTTAGAGATATAGGATCTGCACAAATAGCATATGGCAATCCTTGTGTAGAAAAAGGAAAGAAAACGTGAGCAAGAGACTTTTTCTCTCTCCTCCGCATATGAGCGGTAAAGAGCAGCAGTATATTGCTGAAGTGTTTGAAGGCAATTATATTGCTCCTCTTGGAGCCTTTGTGAATCGTTTTGAAGAGAGTATTAAAGCGTATACGGGAACTTCGAATGCCTTGGCTCTTTCTTCCGCGACCGCAGGGCTTCATTTAGCATTGCGCGTGCTGGGCGTTGGAGAGGGCGACTATGTGTTGGCGTCGAGTTTTACGTTTATAGGTTC
This sequence comes from Sulfurovum sp., assembly GCA_024637255.1. Taxonomy (GTDB): domain Bacteria; phylum Campylobacterota; class Campylobacteria; order Campylobacterales; family Sulfurovaceae; genus Sulfurovum. Next base: position 62,606 of record JAGXFO010000013.1, on the reverse strand, counting down.
TGTCAATGCTATTTTGTATCAGAATGCAAAACCACTATTTGTGGACAGTGATGAGAGTTGGAATATTTCACCTGTACTTTTGAAGGAAGCTATTAAAAAAGCACCAAAAAAGCCTAAAGCTCTCATCGTCACACATCTTTATGGACAAGTGTGTAAACTGGATGAAATTATGGCAATATGCAAAGAAGAAAATATATTTCTAATAGAAGATGCGGCAGAATCTTTGGGAGCACGCTACAAAGGTGCACAAAGTGGCACTTTTGGGGATATGGGAGTATATAGTTTTAATGGTAATAAAATTCTCACAACTTCTGGCGGCGGCATGCTCATGAGCAATAATGAAGCATGGATAGCCAAAGCAAAGTTTCTTTCAACGCAGGCCAAAGAGGACCACTTATATTATGAGCATAAAGAATTCGGATATAACTATCGCATGTCCAATGTGTTGGCAGCTATCGGAGTAGCGCAGATGGAAGTGTTAGATGCCAGGGTGGATAGACGAAGAGAAATATTTGCCCTGTACCAGCATATACTTTCTGAATATGATGAGATACAATTTATGCCAGAGATAAGTGAAAGTAGAGGGAACCGATGGCTAACCGCTTTAACACTTCGAAGTACTAAGCCCCAAGAGATAATAGACCTTCTGGAACAATCCAACATAGAAAGCAGACCCCTTTGGAAGCCTATGCATATGCAACCATTGTTTAAAGATGATTTAGTGGCAGAAGACGGCACATCACAGAAACTTTTTGAGCAGGGTATTTGTTTGCCAAGTGGCAGTAACATGGGTGATGAAGATGTTATAAGAGTGTGCGATACGATTAAAAAGGCAATACGATGAAAGCCTTGTTTCGGCCGACTTCTTTAAAAAGAATGGTATTTTTTCTGGTTGTTGATGCAATACTTTCAGGAGTGACACTTTGCCTTTCATATTTGTTACGGTTTAATTTTCAAATACCGGAAGAATTTTTAGGCTCATTTTGGATGACGTATGGAGTGCTGACAGGAGCAAAACTTTTTTCCCTTTTTCTTTTTAGAAACTACTTTATTATCTGGCGATTTTTCAGTTTTTATGATGCAAAGAATATTGTGAAAGCACATATCTTGGCATATCTATTTTTTATTGTTTTTTATCTATTTTTTAAAGAATATTTTGCACCATTTCCGCGTAGTGTTATTGTGATTGATTTCTTTTTGTCTCTCATCTTTATAGGCGCTACAAGAGTCGTTAAGCGCATCGCCACAGAAGGCAGAGGGACACGCTCACTGAAACTAACACTGATCATTGGAGCCAACAGTAAGACCAATACTATTATTCAGAGTGCGCTTAAAAAAGAGATAGACTATTACCCAGTTGCTATTATTTCCACAGAAGAAGATGAAAGAATGGCAGATGCATACATCAATAATGTGAAAGTTTTTGACATAGCTTCCTTACAGGATGTCGTAAAGAGAAAGAAAATTATGGCAGCAATCATTACTGAGAAATTGCCTCAAAATGAACTCAGAAAGTTAGTGGATGAATTAAATAAAGCTGGTATTATGGAGATTAAGCAGGTTAAGATCTTAGGCTCAGATCATGAAAAACTTGATGATCTTTCTATTGAAGACCTTCTTGCCCGTCATCCTAAAGATCTTGATCTGAACCTTATATCGGCATTCATTAAAAATAAATCAGTACTTATCACCGGCGCAGGAGGCAGCATAGGTTCTGAGATCGCTCGACAATGTCAGAAATTTGGTGCTTCAGATTTGACCTTGGTCGATAACAGTGAATATAATTTGTATCAAATTGGAGAACAAATAAAAAGTGCGCATCTAAAGTTGGTGAATGTCACAGATAAAAGTTTATTGGAAGAGATTTTTCAGGAAGCCTCTCCTCAAATCGTCATTCATGCTGCTGCGTACAAACATGTTCCGCTGTGTGAAAACAATCAAGAAGTAGCAGTGTTCAATAATGTACTAGGCACTAAAAATGTCATAGATGTAAGTATAGAAAGTGGCGTAGAAAAAGCAGTAATCATCTCCACTGACAAGGCCGTACGTCCTACCAATGTAATGGGGGCTACTAAGCGTGTAACAGAACTCTATGCAAACAACGTGGATGCAAAAAATACAGAAATAGTGGCGGTACGCTTTGGCAATGTTTTGGGATCGAGTGGATCAGTCATTCCTAAGTTTAAGCAGCAAATAGAAGAGGGTGGACCTGTGACGGTCACACATCCTGACATTACTCGGTATTTTATGTTGATTCCTGAAGCCTGTCAGTTAGTACTTCAAACAGCAGCCATAGCAAAAGGCGGGGAATTATTTATCTTAGATATGGGCGAGCCTATTAAGATTGTGGATTTAGCCAAGCAGATGATACAACTTTATGCTAAAGAAAATGAAATTGAAATTCTATTTACCGGATTGCGCCCAGGAGAGAAGCTGTATGAAGAACTGTTGATTGACGAGAGTGAACAGGAAACCAGATACAGCTCCATTTTTATCGCAAAACCTACTCAATACGATATCTTAAAACTAAAGCATGATATAGAGGCGCTGCTAGAAGCAAAAGACAAGGTAAAAGCACTTCAGGACATTGTCCCTGAATATATAAGAAATAATTAGATATAATATTTTTAGTTATGAAAATATATAACTAAAAATAAATTTACTAAAGGATATGTACATGGTTAAAAGAATAGTAGCAGGATTTTTAGTACTTGCCACATCAATGGCATTTGGAATGAGTTTAAACGAATTGAACAGTGCTTCCAAAGAAAAGCTGATGGAGATTAATGGTATTGGTGAGGCTAAGGCAACAGCGATTATAAATGAGAGAGAAAAAGGTGAGTTCAAATCTTTTGAGGATTTTCAGAGAGTTGACGGTATCGGTGAGCAGACAGCGGAAAATGTAAAAAATGATGCAAAATCTTCTGCGGGTGACAAAAAAGTTTCTAAGACCAAAGATGTTGAAAAAGAAAAAACTGAGTCTTGAAAATGAAATAAAGCAAGGGCTCCGGCTCTTCTTGCCCCGTATATATAATCCCCTTTAACCACATTTTCGCTACAATTCTAGCAATTAACATTAAGGTACTATTATGACAGTTACACGTTTTGCCCCAAGTCCAACAGGCTATCTTCATATTGGTGGGCTTAGAACAGCACTTTTTTCTTGGCTGTGCGCACAACACAACAAGGGCAAGTTCCTACTCCGCATAGAAGACACTGATATGGCGCGAAATTCTGAAGAAGCCACAGCAGCTATACTTAAAGCATTTGAATGGGTAGGGATGAGTCACGATGGGGAAGTGGTGTACCAGTCTAAACGTTTTGATATTTACCACAAGTATATAGACCAGCTTCTTGAAGAGGGTAAAGCCTATAAGTGCTACATGAGTAAAGAGGAGCTGAGCGCGCTTAGAGAAGAGCAGATGGCAAAAAAAGAACGTACGCGCTATGATGGACGTTACCGTGACTTTACAGGTATCCCGCCAGAGGGTGTTGAGCCGGTGATCCGTATCAAAGCACCACAAGAGGGAATAATCAGTTTCAAAGACGGCATAAAAGGTGAGATAAATATCGCTGCGTCTGAAGTGGATGATTTTGTCATCGCTAGAGCGGATGGTGCGCCAACCTATAACTTTGTAGTTGCCATAGATGATGCACTGATGGGAATGACAGATGTTATCCGTGGAGATGACCACCTCTACAATACGCCTAAGCAAATTGCGGTGTACAAAGCACTTGGATTTACGATTCCAAATTTTAACCATGTTGCGATGATAAACAATGAACAAGGTAAAAAACTTTCTAAAAGAGATGGAGCAACAGATGTGATGGAATATAAGGCTTTAGGATATCTTCCTGAGGCGCTTTTAAACTTTTTGGTACGTCTTGGCTGGAGTCATGGAGACCAGGAGATATTTAGCATAGAAGAGATGATAGCGCTTTTTGACCCTAAAAACATTAATAAAAGCTCATCAAACTACAATCTTGATAAACTCCTATGGCTGAATGCGCACTACATTAAGAATACACCAAACGATGAACTAGCGATGCTACTTAAAGAGTTTGGGGTAGATGTCCATGGGCATGACAAGTTAGAATTGCTTCTTGATGCGACCAAAGAGAGAGGAAAGACCCTTGTAGAGCTGGCAGAGCAGATCAATCTTATTCTTGCTGCACCAAGCGAGTATGATGAAAAAGCATCTAAAAAAGCATTCAAAGGTGATGCAAAAGAGATTTTGACTGACTTCATAGCGCTACTTCAAACATGGGAAAAACCTCTACATTTGCCATGTGACTACCATGAAGTGATGGAGAGACTCGTAGCAGGAAAAGAGATAGGTTTTGGCATGATAGGTATGCCACTTCGTGTCAGTCTTCTTGGAAGCATGACAGGTTCTGGACTTGATGAGATTATGGCTATTTTAGGTGTGGATGAAACGGTCGCTCGTATAGAGAAGGCGATAACGACTATAGAATAGTTTCTGGGTGACCTATAAGCGCTTGGCTTTATTTAAAAATAACTTCAAAGATTTCTTCGCTTTGTCATCCATCTTATAGCGTATATGCTCCAAATACCAAGTAAGTTGCTTTGAAGTAATGCCTCTTTTTTTTGCCTCTTTTTTTAAGATATACTGAGGGATGTTTACTTTTGTACGAGAAAAAGAGTTCGCGAGTTTTTGCACAGCTTCTTCATGCTTGTTGTAGCAGAGTCTGGCAAAGACAAAAGGAAGCCCGGTTTTTTCATACCAAGCTTCTGCTAAGTCAATGCCCTCTCCTCCTTTTATGTAATACTTGAGCGCTTCGTCACCTATGAGAACTCTGCCTTGCAGATTTAATACACGTGCAAGTTGATTGGACGTTGCCGAAGCTGGATCAATTTGGTTTGGCCCTTTCAAAAGTAAAACACTATAGACTTTTTTATTTGCGATGATGCCAAGATTTGTACACCTATGTTTGGCTGAGGCAATAGAAGAGATGAACGCTGCGTTGACTTCTCGTCTTTTGAACGCTTTGTTGATTTGTGAAGGAACAGCACGCTTGTAGCCAAAACTCATCTTCTGGGCATTGCTCTTTATGTGGCGTTTAAGAAAGACTTGAAAAGGAAGAAGATTAAGATAAGAGATAGAACCAAATAACACAGTATAGCGCCTCCCTATGTCCAGTTTAAGCGTAATTATAGCAAACAACTTTTATAATCGCGTCATTATAGAGGGTAAATAATACTTATTTTGAAAGAGTCGTTTATGGTAAAAGTAGAATTTTTAGGCCCCATAGGTAAGGCACCCATGGAGATAGAAGCCACTACGCTCGCGGATGTCTCAGCGCAGCTTAAAGAAGTTGCGGGTTTATCTGAGTGGTTAGGCAAGTGTGCGGTTGCACTTAATGACACTATGGTTAATGATTTGAATATAGAATTGAAAGATGGAGACAGGGTTTCAATTTTGCCTCCTGTGTGCGGTGGCTAAGTAGTGGAACTGTATCATGGGCCGCTGGACAGTAAAGAGATATTTGGGCGTTGGCTTGATGAACAGGCACAGTCAAATTATGGTGCGTATATTCCTTTTATAGGAACAATACGGGCAGAAGACGATATAGAGGCACTTAGCTTTGATATTTACGAGCCTATACTTCAGCAGTGGTTTAATGAGTGGGAAGAAAAAGCTAAAACATTAGGAGCTGTGGTTAAGATGGCGCATTCCATAGGTGATGTGCCAGTGCATACTTCTTCATATATCTCAGCAGTCTTTTCACCTAAGCGCAGAGTCGCATTAGAACTCATAGATGAATTTGTAGAAGATTTTAAAGCCAATGCCCCTATTTGGAAGTATGATGTTAGAAATGGTGAACGTATTTATGCAGCAGACAGAAGCACTCCGATGAATGGTGCGGGACTTTTAAAATAATATAACTACTGCTGAGGCTTCTACTGAGGCTTTTGTAGGATGAATGTGAAGCAGATTTTGTTTGTTTCACAGAAGAAGGATAATGGCAATGCTACATTTTGATGAATCAATAGAGATGATACAAAATCTTAAGATAAACAATTATAAAACAAAAAAACTTTATTTGCTGGATGCTTTGGGATATATATTGGCAGAAGATATAGTCGCAGACCATAACTCGCCAGAGTTTCCTACTTCTGCCATGGATGGCTATGCTATTATACACGAAGATATGGCATTAGGGAGATTGAATGTCGACAGCATTAACCCTGCGGGCTCTGCCTTAAAATATGAAGTGATAGGCGGAACGTGCATTAAGACATTTACCGGCTCACTCATGCCTCATGGAGCAGATACACTCATTCCTATAGAAAATGTTGAAGTCGATGGTGAGGAAATCATTATCAAGGAAGAAGTGCCCCAGGGGTTTTCTGTACGAGAAGTCGGTGAGAATTATACCAAAGGGCAAATGCTCATACCAAAGGGCAGCAAAATAGACTTTCCTCAAATAGGGGTCATAAGCTCTTTAAATATAGCCAATGTACTTGTATATGAAAAACCAACGGTAGCTATACTTTCTACGGGCTCAGAATTACTTGAGCTGGGAGAAGAGCAAACAAATGATGCACAAATTCGTTCTTCCAATAATTATATACTCGAAGCAATCGTTAAAAAATATGACGGTATACCTATGCAGCTGGGGTGTATAAAAGATGATAAGGAAACCATAAAGAAGAAAATGTCTGCTGCTTTGGAGAAATCTGACATTGTTGTCACCACAGGCGGTGTCAGCGTGGGCGATTTTGATTTTGTAAAAGATGTGATTTCTGAGCTTGGCTGTGAGATTGTATTTAAAGGTGTACGGGTAAAGCCTGGGCAGCATATTGTTGTGGCACGCAAGGATGATAAGTTTATTGTCGGTTTGCCAGGCTTTGCCTACTCTTCCACTGTCACTGCTCTTCTTTATCTTGTCCCGCTTATAGAAAAGTTTCAACAAGGAAAATATTCTTTACATAAAGTGAAAGCTAAATTAAAAGAGCCTTTTGTTAAACGTACCAAGAAAGCTGAGTTTACCGCATGTAATTTTTCTCTTCTTCAGGGTGAATACTATGTTGATTTTAAAGACAAAAAGGTCGGCTCATCGGCTATTCTCACCAATATGCTTGGAGACGTAGCACTCTTGTTTACTTCAGAAGACGATACCTCCAAGGAGACCGGAGACGAAGTGAGTATTTTGCTTTTTGGTTAAAATCCTACTTTATGTTAAAGTGCGAGAATAGATGCTCTTGCTTTTAAAAACAGCGCAAACTCTGCGGCTGTCTTACAGCCCATTTTGATAGCATAACTTAATAATTCTTTGTTTTCTGAGTAAATCATTTTAAATCCTTTACTTTAAATATTTCATATTGTATTAATTAGTCATAAAATAATTTAAAAGTATGACAAATTGCCATACTTTTAAGAAAGATATCTTATAATAGCAATATAAATAGTAAAAAAGGAGTTGAAATGTTGATTTTAGGTGAAATTATAGAAAAGTTAAAAGATGTGCTCTCTGGGAGTACTATAGGGAGGAAAGTATTTGATAAAGATGTGGCTACTGCACTAAACATCCCTCAGGCTACATTTGCAACAATGAAAAAACGAAACTCTATTCCTTATGAGGAGATATTGGAATTTTGTGCGTTAAAAAAGATTTCTGTCAATTGGCTTTTTTTTGACCAGGCAGTAGATATGCTTAAAGAAGAAACAGAAAAGTTTTTTCATGTGCGTTACTTTTCAGATATTTGTGCATCTGCAGGAGGCGGAGCAGAAGTGTTTAGCGAAAACCATGAAATGATAAGTATTGATGAAAAGATTATGCGTAATATGGTTGGCATGGGCAACACTGAGCTTGAAGCAATACACGTGGATGGGGAATCTATGGAGCCCACACTTCAGGACGGCAGCATCGTTTTTATAGATAGAACACAAACAAATATTAATAAAAACGGTATCTTTATTGCCTCAACCACAGGAGGTCTGTTTATCAAACGAATTCAGCAGCGTGCGGATGGAATGATAGAACTTATATCTGACAACAGCATGTATCCTCCCCAGGCTATTGCGCCTGACGAAGTGACTATCGTGGGCAAGGTTGTAGGAAATATAGAAAGTTTGTAGTACAGCTTTTAAAGGTGTGGGGAAATGTCGTCTCCAGGCTAAGGCCAAAAAGTAGCAAAGTAAAGAGAAGGGATGATGTATTTTTTATTTTAAGCAAGCCGGAAGAAAACGGTAAGTATCTTGCCTCTAAAGCCAGTTGCTATTTTTGTGTATGATACTGAACTTTACGGTGCTTATGGATAAAAAAACGGGAGTATGAAATAAATGTTAAGAATGAATGATGACTTAGAGGGCGCACTAAAAGAGTATATTGAACTACTTGACCGGGAAGAATATTTTGAAGCGCATGAAGTAATGGAAGAAGCGTGGCATCCTTTACGTTTACGTAATGATCCGTTGAAGAATTTGGCAAAAGGGTTCATTAACGCGGCTATTACCTTTGAACACATAAAACTCAATAGAAAAAACGCACGGGAAAAGGCGGTAAAGGTGATTGCTTCTTATGAAAGATATAAGCACTTGTGTACTGAGGAGATGGAATATGCAGCATTATTTAAGAAAGCAAGTCAAAAGATAGAAGACTTAAAAATAAAGCATGTAGAGATATTTGATGTTTTGGTACCATAGCGCTACAAAGCATTCATATAATTCAGTACGCACAAACCCAAACGAACTCTCATGGGAAGATCAGCCTCGTACCTATAAAAATTATCCAGACAGCTACCATAAGAGTAAAATAGATTTAGATAAGAGCGAAGATAATTTTCTTTATCATATCGCTGGGTTAACAGCCAAAAAGACTTACCCAAGTGGAGAGTATTACCTTCGCATCAATCCAAGTGCTGGGGCACTCTACCCTAATGAACTTTATTTCCAAGCACGCGGGGTGGAAGGCATAGAGAATGGGATTTATCATTATGAAGTGAGTACTTCTTCGCTGACGTTATTGCAGGGCATTGGTGACGAGGAAGGTATTGAGCCATATTTGGGGTTCAAAATGGCCATGAAAGGTTACTTATTTTTAGTGTCAGCCGTATACTACCGCTCATCATGGAAATATAAAAATCGTGCTTTGCGCTACTGTCTTTTGGATGCAGGACATATGCTAGGGAGCATAGAAGCCTCAGCGCTGCTTAGGGATCGTGCGGTAGAGATGCTATACGCCATAGATAGAGAAAAACTGAACCTTATGTTTGGGTTTGAAGGCAGAGAGTGGATGCTCTCAGGGTGCGCCATAGCTGTACCTCTTTTGGGGCAGGAAGTGAATGCCATTGAGTTTTCACTACCCTTTGTGGACGGAAGCAGAAGTTTTGAACCCAATGCACTCATAGAGCAGGGGTACACTGAAACGATGCACATGGTAGGGTGCAAAAGAGAAAATGAACTACCACAGTTTGGCTATAAACCTCTAAGGCTTAAAGAGACCCTGTTTACACGTAGGTCACAAAGAGGCTTTGAGGGAGGCGCAATCACTAAGGCACAATTTAACTATATTATAGATGCTATACATCAGCCCATACCCTCTGACTGTGATGAAGATGTTTCTGTATACATTGTAGTGAACAGAGTGCTCGACATGCCCCTGGGGCTCTACAAAGACGGTATATACATCAAGTATGGAGACTTTGCCAGAAAAGCAGGCTATCTCTCGCTGGAACAGTATAGCCTATCTCAGCAAGGAGCCCTGGCATTCTTCCTTACTTCCAAGGCCAAGAACTATCAGGGGCTTTACCAAAAAGCAGGTATCATAGGACACAGGCTCTATGTGGCTTCTTTGTATTTGGGTATAGGATGCTCCGGTATCGGAGCGTATTATGACGATGAAGTCAATGAATTTGTAGGCAATCACGAGATGGTTTTATATGCTTTGGCTATAGGCAAGTAGCGGCTGATTATTTCTTGAATGTATATCCCAATATTTCTAAATGTTTGCGTAATGCCTCAGGAATGTCTCCTTGGAATTCCAAACTGTCTTCCTTGATTGTGCCTCCCACGCCTAACTTTTTTTTGAGGTTTTTGAGTAAATCTTCTAAAGTTTTTTTCTCTAAATGGAAGGACTTTACGATGGTTACAACCTTTCCTCTTCGTTTTTCTTTTGCAAAATGGAGTTTGTGTTTATCTGAAGGTAGAATCTCTGTGGAAACACCTTGAGAAAGCTTCTCTTTATTGTCAGCACTCCACCCATCCTTAAAGTCTGCACCCATTTCAAATAGATTTTCTTTCAAGAAATGCTCCTAACTGTAGTCTGTATCAAAAAGTATCCCAAGTACCACCATAAGTACCAGAAGAAAAATAAATATCTTATAGAGTGTGTCTTCGCTGAGGAGTTTCATGGTTATCCTATCGCATATATAATTTCAGTTCTGTTTTTCTTCGTTTGAATCTCTTGCACGCTTAACCCCTCTATGGGCAGCTTCATAAACTCTTCCAGGGTTTCCACCCCTGCTTTCGCGATCTCTCGCAAGACGATACCTCTATAGGCTTTTGCCCAATGACTGACTACTTTACCCTCTTTGATGAACTTGAGCGCAGTGTAGGGTTTCGCGGGTTTGTAAAACTTGTCATAAAAACCTGCGCGCAGGTCAAGTATCTCATCATCGCCCAGATATTCCTCCATAAGTGAAGCAGCATATTCGTGGTAAAATTTTTCTGGTTTAATATCTCCTACGGCTTCCCCCTGTTTGAGTTTGTACTCAGGTATATGATCTGAGGCACGGATGGGCCCAAATAGATTTGAGAAAAGTATAACATTCTCGTCTACATATTGTTGTGCAGCGGCATCCATGCTCTCATATGCCAGATAGTCAAAGGCCACACCCGTATATCTTTCAATCGCCTTCATGGTGAGTTCATGAATGATATCAGTCTTATACGCAAGTATTTCAGCTTCTTTTTTGATGCCAAACATCTTAGAAAGCGTAGGCATGTGCCCTTTTTGTAAAACATTCATGTAACTATGTAAAAGTTTTGTTCTATAGGGCAACAGTGATCCAAAAAGCAAAGTATTGGGCTGAAAAGAGGCAGTACCACCGGATTTTTTTGTTTCACTTGGGGCTAATAGTATTTTCATTAAAGAAATATCCTTGCATTTATTATGGGGATATTCTATTTAAATTACCTAAAAAAGAAGAATTTTAAACTATTTTACCAAAACACTTGACATTTAAAATGTATTTGCCTATAATTCCCGTCCATTTTAAGTGTAATCGCTTCAAATGATGGTGCTGGCGTAGCTCAGTTGGCTAGAGCAGCTGATTTGTAATCAGCAGGTCGGGGGTTCGAGTCCCTTTGCCAGCTCCATAAAATATAATTATCAGTGTTTGACCAGTATTAGACTTAAAACATTAAGGTGAGTTACTCAAGCGGCCAACGAGGGCAGACTGTAAATCTGCTGACTATGTCTTCGAAGGTTCGAATCCTTCACTCACCACCATTTAAGTCGCATAATGACGCGGGCGTAGCTCAGTGGCTAGAGTTCCTGCCTTCCAAGCAGGCTGTCGAGAGTTCGAATCTCTTCGCCCGCTCCATAAACTGGGAGCTGTGTGAATTGTGTACTTAACGGATAATAACTTCACATATAAAGCTTTCCTATTTTAACCATTTACGACTTGACATACTAGATATTGAATATATTCATTTTATTTAATGATTTGCCCAGATAGCTCAGTGGCAGAGCACTTCCTTGGTAAGGAAGAGGTCGGCGGTTCTATTCCGCTTCTGGGCTCCACAACCGGGTATGGACAAAAGTGTTACAATAATGTAATAGTTCTGTCCATATGGGTTAAGAAAATTTAGGTATAATACTGCCTTTAAAACATTTTACGCTAGGAGAATAGCATGGCTAAAGCAAAATTCGAACGAAACAAACCGCATGTTAACATCGGTACTATTGGTCACGTTGACCACGGAAAAACGACATTGACAGCAGCGATTACAGCAGTACTCGCTACTAAAAATGGCTCAAAATTTATGGATTACGATGCAATCGATAATGCACCGGAAGAAAGAGAAAGAGGGATCACTATTGCTACTTCTCACGTAGAGTACGAAACAGAGAAACGTCACTATGCTCACGTAGACTGTCCAGGTCACGCGGATTATGTTAAAAACATGATTACTGGTGCTGCTCAAATGGATGGTGCTATTCTTGTTATAGCTGCGACCGATGGTCCAATGGCACAAACTAGAGAGCATATCCTTCTTTCTAAGCAAGTAGGTGTTCCATACATCGTTGTTTTCTTGAACAAAGAAGACCAACTTGATGATGAAGACAAAGAAGAGATGCTAGAGCTTGTAGAGATGGAAGTTCGTGAACTTCTTAGCGAATATGACTTCCCGGGTGATGATACTCCAGTTATCGCAGGTTCTGCATTCAGGGCGCTTGAAGAAGCAAAAGCTGGAGCTCTTGGTGAGTGGTCAGATAAAATCTTTGCACTTATGGATGCAGTGGATACATATATCCCTGAACCAATTAGAGAAACGGATAAAGATTTACTTATGGCAATTGAAGATATCTTTACAATTCAAGGTCGTGGTACAGTTGTAACTGGTAAAATCGAAAAAGGTAAAGTATGTATTGGAGACCAAGTTGAAATCGTTGGTCTAAAAGACACACAAAAAACAACAGTAACTGGTGTTGAAATGTTCCGTAAAGAAATGGATTGTGGAGAAGCTGGTGATAACTGTGGTGTTCTTATCCGTGGTATTGAGAAAGATAATGTACAAAGAGGAATGGTTCTTGTAAAGCCAGGTTCAATTACTCCACATACAAAATTTGAAGCTGAAGTATATGTTCTTACTAAAGAAGAGGGCGGTAGACACACTCCATTCTTTAACAACTATAGACCACAGTTTTATGTTAGAACAACAGACGTAACAGGTTCTGTTCAACTTCTAGAGGGTACTGAAATGGTTATGCCTGGGGATAATGTTAAAGTAAATGTTGAACTTATCGCGCCAGTAGCACTTGAAGATGGTACTAGATTCGCTATCCGTGAAGGTGGTAGAACAGTTGGTGCTGGTGTTGTTTCTAAGGTAATTGCATAACAACACCATTGTAAGAGGTTTTCCTCTTACAGTTTATCATAGGAGATAACGATGAGAGAAACAGTTCACCTAGGTTGTGAAAAGTGTACAAGACGTAACTATCACACCAATAAAAACAAAAAAACGACAACAGAAAAACTTGCTCTTAAAAAGTACTGCAAATGGTGTCAATGCCATACAGTACACAAAGAGATGAAGCTATAATCGTAGACTTTTGTTAGATATCTTTGGACAATGTCCAAAGATATATTTTTAGGCCAATAGCTCAGTTGGTAGAGCACTGGTCTCCAAAACCAGGTGCCGGGGGTTCGAGTCCCTCTTGGCCTGCCACAATTAAAGGTAACATAGATATGGAAAAAATTTCAACATTTATTGCAGACGCGAGAGCGGAGATACATAAAGTTATATTTCCAACAAAAGTACAAGTAAGACAAGCATTTTTAGCAGTTGTTCTGGTAGTAACTGTAATATCAATATTTTTAGCATTGGTTGACTTTTTAATGTCATCAATCGTATCATCAGTTTTATAGGACAAATCATGGCTTATCAATGGTATGCAATACAAACATATTCAGGATCTGAACAATCTGTAAAAAGAGCGATTGAACAATTGGTTGTTGATTATGGTATTGAAGAGAAACTTGAACGTATCGTCGTTCCTACAGAAGAAGTTATCGAAGTAAAAGATGGCAAAAAAAAGATTACAGAACGAACATTGTATTCTGGGTATGCTTTCGCACATATAGACCTGGATACTGATCTTTGGCACAAGATACAGTCTTTGCCAAGAGTATCTAGATTTATCGGTGAACAAAAGACACCAACTGCACTTAGCGCGGCAGATATTAAAGTGATTTTGGACAAGATGGAGAAAAAATCTGCACCTCGTCCTAAAGTTGATTTTGAAACAGGGGAAATGGTACGTATCGTAGATGGTCCATTTGCCAACTTTACGGCTATGGTGGAAGAGTATGATCTTGACCATGGAAAGTTAAGATTAAATGTTTCGATCTTTGGTAGAAATACACCGGTTGAAATCCTCTATACACAAGTAGAAAAAATAATATAAGACCTAAGGGTCAAATCAAACAAAGGAAGAACAGATGGCAAAAAAGATAGCGTTTAAGTTTAAACTAATGATCCCAGCTGGAGCAGCAAACCCATCACCACCGGTAGGTCCTGCATTGGGACAACGTGGTGTAAATATTATGGAATTTTGTAAAGCTTTTAATGAGAAAACAAAGGATAAAATGGGATTTAAAGTTCCTGTTGTAATTACAGTATATGCAGATAAAAGTTTTACGTTTGAGACAAAACAACCACCTGCAAGTGATCTCATTTTAAAAGCAGCAGGCCTTAAAAAAGGTACAGATAATCCGATTCTTAACAAAGTTGGAACAATCACAAGAGCAAAACTAGACGAAATTGTTGCTCAAAAAATTGTTGACCTTAATACGAATGATAAAGACATGGCGGCAAAAATCATTGCTGGCTCATGTAGAAGTATGGGTGTTGAAATCGTAGACTAGTCTAGGATTCAAGAACGTTATTTGATTAAGTTCAAATAACTACGTTGTCACCAAGACAGCTTCGGCTGTTAACTCAGTGACTGATCGTATTTGAAGAGTACAAATCATAACCACATGATTTAAAAGTGTGGGAGCATATAAAGCGGAGAATAAAATGGCAAAAAAACCAAGTAAAAGAAGAGAAGCACTACTTAAAGTAGTAGATACTACTAAAATATATAGTATTGATGAAGCAATGACTACACTTAAAAACCTTAAATCAGCTAAATTTGATGAAACTGTTGTAGTGGCACTTAACTTAAATGTTGACCCAAGACATGCAGATCAAATGATTAGAGGATCAGTGGTTCTTCCTAACGGAACTGGTAAAACAGTAAGAGTAGCAGTATTTGCAAAAGACGCAAAAGCGGACGAAGCTAAGGCAGCGGGTGCAGACATAGTAGGCTCTACAGATCTTATCGAGGCAATTCAGGCAGGCAATATTGATTTTGATATCGTTATCTCAACACCTGATATGATGGGTGTTCTTGGTAAAGTAGCAAGAATACTTGGACCAAAAGGTCTTATGCCTAATCCTAAGACTGGTACAGTTACTATGGATGTGGCAAAAGCAGTTGAAAATGCAAAGGGTGGACAAGTTAACTTTAGAGTAGACAAAAAAGGTAACATCCATGCTGGAATTGGCAAGATATCTTTTTCTGAAGATCAGATTAAAGAAAATTTTGCAACATTAGTTAAGGCCATCAACAAGGCAAAACCAGCATCTGCAAAAGGTAGATATATTTCTAATGGCGCACTATCACTTACCATGAGTCCATCGATTACGCTGAATACATCAGAATTAATGGATATGAAATAATAGATTATTGCATTGGGTTAGCATAAACAGCTAACCCAAGCAATATATGCGTTAAAGTATTTTCAAAAGAAAACTATAGAATAGTTGTCTTTTGAGGAAACTCATAATCTTAGATCAAAGATAATAGGGGCGTAAGCTTAATTAATATATTTGAAAAAATATATGCGTTGAATATGTCCAATAGGATTTACAACACCCTTTTAGAGGTCGGAAGGAGAATATATGACTAGAACTAGAAAAGAAGAATTAGTTGCAGAAATGACAGCTGAGTTTAAAGCTGCTGGCGCTATCATCGTTTGTGATTATAAGGGCATGACTGTTGATAAACTTGAAATTGTAAGAAATCTTGCAAAAGATGAAGATACAAAAGTTAAGGTTATCAACAATAAACTAGCACAGATTGCATTGCAAAATGCAGGATGTGAGGCAATAAGTTTAACTGAAACAAACCTTGTAATCTGGGGCGATGCTCAAATAACACCTTGTAAAATTGCTGATCAGGCTGCAACTCAATTCAAAGATAAGTTTTCAATCAAAACTGGTTTGATCCAGGGTGAAGTTGCCAGCTTGCAAACAATTAATGCAATGGCTAAACTTCCTAGTAAAGAAGTACTTATTGGTATGCTTCTTAATGTTTGGAATGCACCAGTACAAAACTTTACAATCGGATTGAATGCATTGGCTGCTAAAAAAGAAGAAGCATAGAGTGGTGAGAGCCACAAGGCTCTTTTAATTTAAAACTGCAATGGCAGTTTTAACTAATTTTGATATTAAGGAAAATATTATGGCAACAACTAAAGAAGATGTTCTTGAGTTTATCTCAAACATGTCAGTACTTGAGCTCTCAGAGCTTGTAAAAGAATTTGAAGAAAAATTTGGTGTATCTGCTCAAGCTACTGTAGTAGCTGGCGGTCCTGCTGCAGCTACTGAAGCGGCTGAAGAGCAAACAGAATTTACAGTAGTTCTTACATCTGCTGGTGACAAAAAAATCAATGCCATTAAAGTGGTAAGAGCAATCACTGGTCTTGGGCTTAAAGAAGCAAAAGCTGCTGTTGAAGAAACACCATCTATACTTAAAGAAGGCGTATCTAAAGAAGAAGCTGAAGCTTTCAAAAAAGAAATCGAAGAAGCAGGCGCTACTTGCGAGCTTAAATAATCATTATTTAAGCGAGCTTAGGCAGTCTGCCTAAGCTCATATTACAAACCTCATTGGATATAGTGATAAACTATTCGGAGACATTTCATACCCTCATGTCAATAGTTTCTTTGTGTACCCAATATGCACATTAACCAACTACATAAACCAAACTAAACCGAAATAAGGATAACCCCATGTTAAATTCTTTACATTCTGGTAACAGACTCCGTGTTGACTTTTCCAAGACACCAAGAGAAATTGAAATTCCAAACCTGCTCCAACTTCAACAAAAAAGTTATGAAAACTTTTTAATGTTAGGTGAAAAAGACAGAAAAAATTCTACACTAGAAAAAGTATTTAGATCAGCTTTCCCTATAACTGACCAGCAAAACAGACTTACGCTAAACTATAAAAACTCTGAAATCGTTAAGCCTAAATATACTGTAAGAGAGTGTATGGAGAGAGGATTAACCTACTCTGTGTCACTTAAGATGAATATTTCACTGACTATCTGGAACAGAGATGAAAAAACAGGTGAAAAACTTGATCCCAAAGAGATTAAAGAGCAAGCGGTTTTTGTGCGTGATATTCCTTTGATGACAGAGAGAACCTCTTTTGTTGTAAATGGCGTTGAAAGGGTTATCGTAAACCAGCTTCACAGATCTCCTGGGGTTATTTTTAAAGAAGAAGAAGGAACTACAGTTGGAAGCGGAATGCTTTACTCTGCACAGATCATACCAGATCGTGGATCATGGCTGTATTTTGAATATGACTCTAAGGGCATTCTTTACGCACGTATCAACAAAAGAAGAAAGATTCCTGTAACGATTCTTTTTAGAGCGTTGGACTACTCTAAAGATGATATTGTAAAACTATTTTATTCAACAAAAGTGATTACCATTAAAGAAAATAGGTTCCTTGTAAAGTTTGAAGCAAATGATTTTTCAGGTAGAGCCGACTATGATGTAAAAGACATGGATGGCAATACAGTGGTCAATGCAGGCAAAAGACTGACAAAGAAGAAAGCAGAGAAACTGATTGAAGATGGCTTGGAGTGGATTGAATATCCCCTCGAAATTCTCATGGAAAGACACTTGGCAAAACCTATTATCGATCAAGAAAGCGGAGAAGTGCTTTATGATGTTGTAACGCCTTTGGATGAAGGTAAACTTAAAAAGATGATTGAGCAGGGTATTGATACGGTTGAGATTATTAACGACCTTGCTGAGGGTGCGGATATGTCTATTATCAATGCTTTTATTGCAGACGGTGAAAGTTTAAGACTTTTAAAGCAAACAGAGCGTATAGATGACGAGAATATACTTTCGGCCATACGTATTTATAAGGTGATGAGACCGGGTGAGCCTGTAACACCTGAGGCTGCAAAATCGTTTTTAAAACAACTTTTCTTTGACCCTGAAAGATATGATCTTACTAAAGTGGGTCGTATGAAAATGAACCACAAGCTTGGTCTTGATATTCCTGAGTATGCGACTATACTTACAACAGAAGATCTTATCAATACGGTTAAATATCTTATTAAAGTGAAGAATGGCCAAGGTCATATAGATGACAGAGATCACCTGGGTAACAGAAGAATCAGAGCCATCGGTGAGCTTTTGGGCAATGAACTTCATAATGGTCTTGTGAAAATGCAAAAAGCCATTAAAGACAAGATGACAACAGTATCGGGAACTTTGGATGAGTTGATGCCTCATGATTTGGTAAACTCTAAAATGATTACCAATACCATTTTGGAATTTTTCTCTTCTGGACAGCTTTCTCAGTTTATGGACCAGACGAATCCACTTTCAGAAGTGACACACAAAAGAAGACTTTCTGCATTGGGCGAGGGCGGTCTTGTCAAAGAAAGAGCCGGATTTGAAGTAAGGGATGTGCACCCTACGCATTATGGACGTATTTGTCCGATTGAGACACCAGAAGGACAAAATATTGGTCTTATCAATACGCTTGCAACCTACTCAAAAGTAAATGAGCATGGATTTATTGAGGCACCGTATAAAGTGGTAAAAGATTGCCAGGTTACAAATGAGATTGTCTATATTACTGCAACACAGGAAGAAGATAAGTGTATCGCTCCTGCATCCACTGTCGTAAGTGAAGATGGGCGTATTGTAGAAGATCTTATTGAGACTAGACTTAATGGTAATATTGAACTTAATGAGGCAAAAAGAGTTGACCTTATAGATATATCTCCACTGATGATTTCTGGCTCTGCTGCGGCATTGATTCCATTCTTGGAGCATGATGATGCCAACCGTGCACTGATGGGTTCAAACATGCAACGTCAAGCAGTTCCTCTTATTAAAACAGAGGCACCGATGGTTGGAACAGGAATGGAAGCTATTGTGAGCCGTGATGCCTGGGAATGTGTCAAAGCAGGAAGAGCAGGTACGGTTGAAAAAATAGATGGTAAAAATATTTACATCATGGGCGAGGATGAAAGTGGTGTATTTATAGACCACTATCCACTTGAAAAGAATATGAGAACCAACCAGAACACTACCTTTACTCAAGTGCCTATTGTTAAACTGGGCGATAAAATTAAGGCAAGTCAAGTCATAGCAGATGGTGCAAATATGGACCAGGGCGAACTTGCTATTGGTAAAAATATTCGTGTGGCATTTATGCCTTGGTATGGATATAATTATGAGGATGCGGTTGTTATTTCTGAAAGACTTATACGCGAAGATACATTTACTTCAGTGCATACTTATGAAAAAGAAGTAGAAGCAAGAGAGCTTAAGCATGGTACAGAAGAGATTACCCGTGACATTCCAAATATACGTGAAGACGAATTGCTTCACTTGGATGAAAGCGGTATTGTTCAGATAGGTACTTACGTGAAGCCGGGTATGATTCTTGTAGGTAAGGTGAGCCCTAAAGGTGAGATTAAGCCAACACCAGAAGAGAGATTGCTTAGAGCTATCTTTGGGGAAAAAGCAGGACATGTAGTAAATAAATCACTTTACTGCCCGGCAACTATGGAAGGTGTGATTGTTGATATAAAAGTCTTTACGAAAAAAGGCTATGAAAAAGATGCGCGTGCTATTCAGGCCTATGAAGAAGAGAAATCTGTTTTGGACGGCGATCACCATGATCAGCTTCTTATGATAGACAGAGAAGAGATCCTGCGTATCGCAAACTATCTTTCAGGGCAGGGGCTGGCCAAAGCTGTAACCATCGGTGAAACTGAATATATAGCGGGATCTAAAATTCCAGAAGAGATTATCAGGGGAGTGAATAGATTTGCCCTTAGGGGTGTAGTTCAGTCTTATTCTGATGATGTACAAAATGAGTATGAATCACTGAAAAATTATTTCTTAAAACAAAAGAAAAGACTTAAAACAGATCATGAAGAGAAACTGGTTGTACTTGATAAAGATGATATTCTTCCTTCAGGTGTAACCAAGCTGGTCAAAATTTATATCGCTACAAAGAGAAAACTCAAAGTAGGCGACAAAATGGCAGGGCGCCACGGAAACAAAGGTATTGTCTCCAACATCGTTCCAGAAATTGATATGCCATACCAAGAGGACGGAAGACCGGTAGATCTTATTTTGAACCCACTGGGTGTACCTTCACGTATGAACATAGGACAGATCCTCGAAGTGCATTTAGGATTGATTGGTAAAAATCTTGGTGAGCAGATTGAAGAGATGTTTGTAAATCAGCAAGAAAGTTTTATTCAGGATCTTAGAGCCAAGATGATTGAGATTGCAGATGTGGCAAAACTGATGAATGCAAAAGAAGTATTGACCGCTATGAGTGATGAAGATTTGATTAAATACGGAAGAGACTGGGCTAAGGGTGTAAAATTTGCAGCACCAGTATTTGAGGGAACCAATCAAGCCGAATTTGACAAACTTTTCGAGATGGCCAAAATGGACAGTGATGGCAAGATGGTATTGTTTGATGGTAAAACAGGTGAGCAAATGATAGAAAGAGTCAATGTCGGATATATGTATATGCTTAAACTTCATCACTTGGTTGATGAAAAAGTACACGCACGTTCAACGGGACCTTACTCGCTTGTGACGCAGCAGCCAGTAGGCGGTAAAGCACTCTTTGGTGGACAAAGATTTGGAGAAATGGAAGTATGGGCACTCGAAGCATACGGTGCAGCACACACGCTTAAAGAAATGCTGACGATCAAATCTGATGATGTTGAAGGTAGAGCAAGAGCATACAGAGCGATTACCAAAGGTGAATCCGTACCGGCATCGGGTGTGCCTGAAACGATGTTTGTATTGACAAAAGAGCTTCAGGCTTTGGGTCTTGATGCAGAATTATATGAGAGCAATAAAGAAGTGGAGGGTGAAAATGAGTAAGTTTTTAGAGAATTTAACACCAATAGATCTTAATAGTGAAAATAGACCAAAGGATATAGCGGCGCTACAACTGAGAATTGCAAGTCCCGAGAAAGTACTTTCATGGAGTTATGGTGAAGTAAAAAAACCTGAAACCATCAACTATAGAACCCTAAAACCAGAAAGAGACGGCCTTTTCTGCGCTAAAATCTTTGGACCTATTAGAGACTATGAATGTCTTTGTGGTAAGTACAAAAAAATGCGTTATAAAGGTGTAGTGTGTGAAAAATGTGGGGTTGAAGTAACCACTTCAAAAGTAAGAAGAACCCGCATGGGACACATTGATCTCATCGCTCCAGTGGCACATATTTGGTACGTATCTTCACTTCCTTCACGTATCGGTACTCTTTTGGGTGTTAAGATGAAAGATCTTGAAAGAGTATTATATTATGAAGCATATATTGTTAAAACTGCAGGTGAAGCATGTTATGACAGTGAGGGATTGAATCCGCTGGCAAAATATGATGTACTGAACGAAGAGCAATATCAGCAAATTATCCAACGTTTTGGTGATACAGATCTGGATGCAAGAATGGGTGGAGAAATCATTCAGGAACTTCTTGCAGACCTTGATTTGGTTGAAATGTTCACACAGCTTAAGCTTGATATATTAGCAACAAAATCTGAAGCTAAAAGAAAGACCATTGTTAAACGTCTTAAAGTGATTGAAGCATTTCTTCATTCAGGGAACAGACCAGAGTGGATGATGTTGACACAATTGCCAGTACTCCCACCAGATTTGAGACCTCTTGTAAGTCTTGATGGCGGTAAGTTCGCTGTTTCTGATGTGAATGACCTGTACAGAAGGGTGATAAACAGGAACCAGAGGCTTAAAAGACTTGTAGAACTTGATGCACCTGAAATTATCGTTAGAAACGAAAAACGTATGCTTCAAGAAGCAGTAGATGCACTTTTTGATAATGGTAGAAGAGGAAATGCAGTTAAGGGCGCAAATAAAAGACCACTGAAGTCACTTTCTGAAGTAATCAAAGGTAAACAAGGTCGTTTTAGACAAAACCTTCTTGGAAAACGTGTTGACTTCTCCGGCCGTTCTGTTATCGTTGTTGGCCCTGACTTGCGAATGGATCAGTGTGGTCTTCCTAAGGTTATGGCAATTGAACTATTTAAGCCACATTTGATGGCAAAGCTTGAAGAAAAAGGGTATGCGACTACACTTAAACAAGCAAAAAAAATGATAGAAAAGAAAGAAAATGAAGTATGGGAATGTTTAGAAGAAGTGGTAGAAAATTATCCAATTCTGTTGAACCGTGCCCCAACGCTTCACAAACTTTCGATTCAAGCGTTCCACCCAAGACTGATTGAGGGTAAAGCGATTCAATTGCACCCATTGGTATGTTCTGCGTTCAACGCCGACTTTGATGGGGATCAGATGGCGGTACACGTACCACTTTCAGACGAAGCGATAGCTGAAGCAAAAGTGTTAATGCTTGGCTCGATGAATATTTTGCTTCCAGCATCAGGTAAAGCAATCGCCGTACCTTCACAAGATATGATTTTAGGCCTTTATTACCTAACACTTGAGAAGAATGATGTAAAAGGTGAAAATAAACTTTTTGCAAACGTAGAAGAAGTCGAGATCGCCTTTGAGCAAAATGCACTGGATTTAAATGCACGTATCAGAACGGTTATTGATGGCCACATTGCTAAATCAACCGCAGGTAGATTAATCCTAAAATCTATTATCCCTGATTATGTACCAGAAAAATACTGGAATAAAATCTTGAAGAAAAAAGATATTGGTGTATTGGTTGACTACATCTACAAAATAGGCGGTGTTTCTGAGACTGCAGGTTTTCTTGATAATCTGAAGGACATGGGTTTCAAATATGCCACTAAAGTAGGGGTTTCTATCTCTATTGATGATATTAAAATTCCTGCACTTAAAGAGGGACTTGTTATCGCGGCCAAAGCCGAAGTAAAAGAGATCCAGAGACAATATGGTGCGGGACTTTTAACTGATCAAGAACGTTATAACAAAATTATTGATATCTGGACAGATGCGAATAATGGCATTGCTGAAGAGCTTATGGGACTCATCAGGGCAGATAAAGATGGATTTAACTCTGTTCACATGATGGCGGACTCAGGGGCAAGAGGTTCAGCAGCTCAGATCAGACAACTCTCTGGTATGAGGGGTCTTATGGCGAAATCTGACGGGTCTATTATTGAAACACCTATTACATCAAACTTCCGTGAAGGTTTGAATGTACTTGAGTACTTTATTTCAACACACGGTGCGAGAAAAGGTCTTGCGGATACAGCACTTAAGACAGCGAATGCGGGTTATTTGACCAGAAAACTGATCGATGTTGCACAGAATGTGAAGATCACTATGGTAGATTGCGGTACGCACGAAGGTGTAGAAGTATCTG
Source organism: Sulfurovum sp. (assembly GCA_024637255.1). Lineage (GTDB taxonomy): Bacteria > Campylobacterota > Campylobacteria > Campylobacterales > Sulfurovaceae > Sulfurovum. The sequence continues at coordinate 39,205 of JAGXFO010000013.1, read as the reverse complement.
ATATCGTTGTAGGAAATGAAATGATTGAGCCGTTGGCAGATCGTATCTATGGTAGAGTACTTGCTGAAGATATTATCGACCCTATTACTTCTGAAGTGCTTGTAAGCGAAGGTACGATGATAGATGAAGAGACTGCTTCAAGAGTACAGGATGCAGGAGTGCGTTCAGTAGTGATAAGAGCACCATCAACATGTAAGGCACCAAAAGGTCTGTGTTCAAAATGTTACGGTTTGAATATGGCTGATAATAAGATGGTTAAACGTGGAGAAGCTGTTGGGGTTATTGCGGCACAATCCATTGGTGAACCTGGTACACAGCTTACGCTACGTACTTTCCACACGGGTGGTACTGCAACAGCAGGCAAGGAAGATAGACAAGTTATCGCGACTAAAGAAGGGTTTATCAGATACTATAACCTTAATGTATATCGTAACAGAGATGGAAACCTTATTGTTGCAAACAGAAGAAATGCGAGTGTTCTTTTGGTTGAGCCTAAGATTAAAGCGATTACTGATGGTACAATTTCTCTAGTGGTGACCCATGATGAGTATGTTATCTCTGTCAACGATGGCAGCGCCAATGAAGTGAAGTACAATCTTAGAAAATCCGATGTGGCCAAATCCAATGAACTTGCAGGGGTTGCAGGTAAAATTGAGGGAAAACTTTTCTTGCCACTCAATGATGGTGATAAAGTCAAACAAGGTGATTCTATTGTAGAAGTGATTAATGAAGGCTGGTCCGTACCAAGTCGTGTACCGTTTGCGTCTGAACTTAAAGTGCAAGATGGCGCTCCAGTGACACAAAATGTCATATCTGAGTCAAAAGGTAGAGTGAAGTTCTTCTTGCTTAAAGGAGATTATCTTGACGCGCATACGGGCATCAAGGAAGGCACAAAAGTAGAAGAAAAAGGTCTTTTTGCGGTAATTGTTGATGAGAACAACAGAGAGGCTGCCAGACATTATATTTCAAGAGGTTCGGTGGTTAAAGTAGACAATGATGCGATGATGCAAAGAGGAGATCTTATCTCTGCGCCAGAGACATCTGCCCATGTTATTATTGCTGAGTGGGATCCATACTCTGAGCCTATTATTGCTGAACAGAAGGGAACACTGAAGTTTGAAGATATTATTCCAGGTGTCACTGTTGTTGAACAGTTTGATGAAGTGACGGGAGATACAAGACTTGAATTGAATGAATATATCCCTGCAGCCTATAAGCCGACGATTATTCTTGCAACTGAAGGTGGAGAATTGATTCGTTATCAGCTTGATGCGAAGACGATTTTATTTGTTAGGGATGGTGATGAAGTAAGTATTGCAGATATTTTGGCAAAAACACCAAAAGCGGCAATCAAGTCAAAAGATATTACCGGGGGTCTACCAAGAGTTTCTGAGCTCTTTGAAGCCAGACGTCCTAAAGACATTGCACTGATTGCCCAAATAGATGGTGTCGTAAGTTTTGGTAAGGAATTACGCGGTAAACAGAGACTTATTATTTCAGGTGACAATGGCCAGGTAACTGAACAGTTTGTTGATAAAAACAAAGTGGCACTTGTGAATGTTGGAGAATATGTTCATGCCGGTGAAAAATTGACAGATGGTATTGTCTCAAGTCATGATATCCTTGCAGCACTTGGCGAAAAAGCATTGTATGAATATATTGTGTCTGAAGTACAAATGGTTTACCGTAGACAAGGGGTTAATATCTCGGATAAACACATCGAGATCGTTACTTCTCAAATGATGAGACAGGTAAAAGTCATTGAGAGTGGAGACTCTAAATTTATCGCCGGAGACATTGTTTCCCGTCGTAAATTCCAAGAAGAAAATAAGAGTGTTATTGCCCTTGGTGGTGAACCTTCTATTGCTGAACCGATGCTTGTAGGTATTACACGTTCGGCTGTTGGTGCAGATAGTATTATTTCTGCTGCATCATTCCAGGATACAACCAAGGTACTTACTTCTGCATCTATTGCAGGAACAATAGATATGCTTGAAGATCTTAAGGAAAACGTTGTTATTGGTCGCCTTATCCCAGTGGGTACGGGTATGATAAATAATGATAACATTAAACTCACAGTTGCGGAGTAATCGTAGCACACTGTTTCTAGTTGAGGCTAGAAACAGGTTAACCCCCCCCCCTCATTGTTTCTCCTCTCTTCTAGATATAAGAATTTTTAAAGAATTTTTCGATATAATATGCCTCCAAAATTATGTGCAGAACGACTTGAAGAGTAAAGCTCTAAAAGACTACGTTAACACTAGGTTCACTTCAGCAGTGGGCTCAAATGACTGGTAATTTTTGTGGTTTACGGTACATAAAAATACTTGATTTAAGTACTTTTATGTGGTGTAAGAACCCAGATTCAAGAGAGATGATCTCAATTCAAACTAACCAGAAAGAAAGGAAACGATTTGCCTACAATTAACCAATTGATTCGTAAAGAACGTCAAAAGCAAGTGAAAAAATCAAAATCACCTGCGCTCGTAAAATGTCCTCAAAGAAGAGGCGTATGTACAAGAGTTTATACTACAACACCAAAGAAACCTAACTCAGCACTTAGAAAAGTTGCCAAAGTAAGATTGACAAGTGGCTTTGAAGTAATCTCATATATTGGTGGAGAGGGTCACAACCTTCAGGAACACTCAATCGTACTCGTAAGGGGCGGAAGAATTAAAGATTTACCTGGTGTTAAGTATCATATTGTTCGTGGTGCACTAGATGCTTCAGGTGTAAATGGCAGAACTGTTGCACGTTCTAAGTACGGTACTAAAAGACCTAAAAAATAATCACTAGATTATTTAAATGCATTAGAGTAAAAGTTTAGCTTAGCAATAAGCTTGAAACAGGTGTTGTCAGAATCCTTAGGGGACAAGACTTGAGTAAATCAACTATATAAGATTGAAGAGGAAACACAATGAGAAGAAGAAAAGCTCCCGTTAGACCAGTATTGCCAGATCCAATACATGGTTCTAAAGTATTAACAAAGTTCATCAACGCAATTATGCTTGGTGGTAAGAAAAGCACAGCACAAAGAGTAATGTATGCTGCGTTAGAGAGAATTGAATCAAAATCTGGTGAAAAAAGTATTGATGTATTCAACAAAGCAATGGATAACGTCAAGCCTGTAATAGAAGTAAAAAGTAGAAGAGTAGGTGGCGCAACATATCAGGTGCCTATCGAAGTTAGACCTGTAAGACAGCAATCACTGGGAATCAGATGGATCGTTGATGCAGCTAGAAAAAGAAATGAAAGAACTATGATGGAGCGTCTAAGTAATGAACTTATGGAGGCTGCTACTGAAAAAGGTTCTGCTTTCAAAAAGAAAGAAGATACGTACAGAATGGCTGAAGCAAACAAAGCATTTGCTCACTATAGATGGTAAGGAATTAGGTTATGGCAAGAACGCACAAACTTGAAGACGTAAGAAATATCGGTATTGCTGCTCACATTGATGCGGGTAAAACAACCACCACTGAAAGAATCCTTTTCTACACAGGTGTAGAGCATAAGATAGGCGAAGTACATGATGGTGCTGCAACTATGGACTGGATGGAGCAGGAGCAGGAAAGAGGTATTACGATTACTTCTGCTGCTACTACTTGTGAGTGGTTAGGTAAACAGATCAACATCATCGATACTCCGGGACACGTTGACTTCACGATTGAAGTGGAGCGTTCTATGAGAGTACTTGATGGCGCTGTCTCAGTCTTCTGTGCCGTTGGTGGAGTTCAGCCACAATCAGAAACTGTTTGGAGACAAAGAAACCGTTATGGCGTACCTTCATTGGTATTTGTAAATAAAATGGATAGAACAGGAGCTGATTTCCTAGAAGTTGAAAGACAAATAAGAGACAGACTTAAAGGTAACCCACTTGTGATCCAACTTCCTATCGGAGCTGAAGAAGGTTTTGAAGGTGTGGTTGACCTTGTTAAAATGAAAGAAATCGTTTGGGATAAAGATGCTGAAATGGGTTCTAACTACCATGAGCAAGAGATCCGTCCTGAACTTCAGGCGCAAGCTGAAGAGTTTAGAGAAAAAATGATTGAAGGCATTTCTGAAGCTGAAGGCAATGACAGCCTCATGGAAAAATTCCTTGAGGGTGAAGCATTGACTGAAGAAGAAATTGTTGCCGGTATTAAAGCTGCAACAATTGGTATGCACGTAGTACCAATGATTCCAGGTACTGCATTTAAAAACAAAGGTGTTCAAACTTTACTTGACGCAGTTGTTGCTTATCTTCCATCTCCGGTAGAGGCCCCTCCAATTAAGGGTACAATGATGGATGATGAAACCAAAGAAGTAATTGTACCGTCAACAGACAATGGTCCATTTGCAGCTTTAGCATTTAAAATCATGACCGACCCTTTTGTCGGAACACTGACTTTTATCCGTGTATACCGAGGTTCTTTAGAGTCAGGTTCGCATGTGCACAACACAACAAAAGACAAAAAAGAGCGTATCGGTCGTATCATGAAAATGCATGCGATTAAACGTGAAGAAGTGGCAGAGATTTATGCTGGAGAGATTGGCGCAGTTGTTGGACTTAAATATTCGACAACAGGAGATACACTATGTGACCCATCAGATCAGGTAGTACTTGAAAGAATGGACTTTCCTGAGCCGGTTATCTCTGTTGCAGTTGAGCCAAAAACAAAAGCTGACCAAGAAAAAATGGGTATCGCACTGGGTAAACTAGCTGCTGAGGATCCATCATTCAGAGTAAATACAGATGAAGAAACTGGCCAGACTATTATCTCAGGAATGGGTGAACTTCACCTAGAAATTCTTGTTGACAGAATGAAAAGAGAATTCAAAGTAGAAGCAGATGTAGGCGCGCCACAAGTTTCATATAGAGAAACAATTAGAAAAGCAGTGAAAAAAGAGTACAAGTATGCTAAGCAATCTGGAGGACGTGGACAATTTGGCCATGTTTATCTTGAGATTGAACCACAAGAAGCTGGAGCTGGCTATGAGTTTGTTGATGCAGTTAAAGGTGGAGCTATTCCAAAAGAATTTATCCAGCCGGTCAATAAAGGTATCCAGGAAGCAATGGCTAGAGGTATTCAGGCAGGCTACCCTGTTGAAGATATCAAAGTGACACTTTATGATGGTTCTTACCATGATGTCGATTCATCTGAAATGGCATTTAAATTGGCTGGTTCAATGGGTTTCAGAGAAGGTTGTAGAGAAGCTAGTCCAGTTATCTTGGAACCTTTGATGAAAGTTGAAGTTGAGACACCTGAAGAGAATATGGGTGACGTTATTGGTGATATTGCCAAAAGACGTGGTCAAGTAACAGGTATGGATGACAGAGCTGGACACAAAATTGTGAATGCATTTGTCCCACTTTCTGAAATGTTCGGATACTCGACAGACTTGCGTTCAATGACTCAAGGTCGTGCGACGTATGCTATGGAATTTGACCACTATGAAGAAGTTCCGCAAAATGTAGCAAAAGAGATAATTTTAAAAAGAAATAGTTAATATTTCGCAGTATTTTACTGCAACTTCGACCGAATGGGCTTTATTCATTCGGTCACATAGTATCTAGCAAACTCCTCCTCATGAATCACATCAAACCAAATTGATAGCTAAAGTATCACTATTGAATATATAGTTTCAGGCAAAGGAAAAACATGAAAGTTGTCATAGATCTCATAGAAGATATACGAGAAGAGATAGGCAATCAGGAAGACTTTGTTTTGACGGCCATGCTTTTGAGAGAGGATCCTGAGAATGCAGAGAAATTGATATATGCAGGTGAATCACCAATTAGTCAATACCTTTTAGATGAGAAGCACAAACAACTTCTATTCAAGATAGACGGTAGCAGATCTGCTAGCACTGTAGGCGAGCTTGTAAAGAAATTACTTATACTTCCTATAGCTGATATGATGTATGAGCTTAGAATGGATGTGAATGCAAAGTATTCCGATATCGAAGTAGTCGGATTTGGGAAGTCTATGACAGAGAAGAAATATATCTTGTTTATCAAAATATAAAACTCTCCATAGAAGTGTGACTTAGGTTAAGTATTGGGGCTTTTGTGCCAAAAGTATCCAGTTCATACTGATATTGTGGCGTTTGCAGAAAAGAGCAAGAGATTCATAAGGAATCTTCTTGCGTCTTTTTATGACTGCAAAATATTGCGGGCCAAGCATCAGCGAGTCTGCGATATCTCTGTCCAGTATTTTTGTTTTTTTGCTTTGTGTAGAGAGAATCTGCTTGACTCTTTCCATCACATCATAAAAATCTATCATGGAAATCCTTGAAATTAGTATAAAGATATCATAATATATTTTCAGAAGAGAGTTAAAATATATGTCAAATTGTAATATATTTTAAAACAGACGCTTAATTATATTTGTCGATCAATTCTTCTTCTGTGAGCGGCTTGCTTACTCCAAAACCTTGTATGTAGCCAATACCAAGTTTTTTTAGTTTCTTTTTTTGTGCTTCACTATCAACCCATTTTGCAACGGTTTGAACCTTTAAGCTGTTTAGCATCTTGACTAAAGAATATAGCATAGCATAGGTTGTTTCATCTTCCAGATTGCTGCTGTAGTCCCTATCGAATTGAACCATATCAAATTTAAAATGTTTCATATATTCCAAAGAAGCATTGGATGAGCCAAAATTGTCAATGCAGATGCGCAATCCTTTGGCTCTGTAGCTTTTGAGGGTACCAAGATACCCACTAAGGTCATGGTGCGTCTTGCGTTCGTAAAGCTGAATGATAAGACGAGAAGGGTCTATGTGCGCCTCATCCATATATTTGAAAAGTTTTCCCTGAAAAGCACTGTCGCGTAAAGAAAAAGGCGAAAGATTAAATGTGAATGCAACAGAATCATCTATTAAAGGCAAGAAATCAATAATATGCTTTATCAGCATAAAATCATACTCTCTTCCCAGCCCTAAACGGTTTATGATAGGTAAAAAGACGCGAGGCAAGATGTCCTGATGAATCTGCGATTGAAGTTTGATTGCTATTTCATACGCATCTATCGTGTCGCTGTGCGTATTGAGAAGAGCTCTAAAAGACAATAGCAGTTTTTTCTCTCTAATGGAGGTAATTACATCTCTTTCAATATCTGAAAGCTCCTTTGCATCTTTTGTTGTGGAGGCATTCTCCTCTTTGTCATCATTGACGGATTGGCCTGCGATGAGATCTCTTAATTGTAATATGGCTTTTTCATAGTCTTGATTGGTATTGGTGATAATGGCAAATTTATACTCTACTTCTATGCCATTAATGCGACTATTTTCTGTTATCATGTTTTCTAGCATGTTTTGTACATGCTCGTGGTTTTCATTGAGTGCAACCAAAAACTCTGAGCCGCGGTTTCGTCCGATGAGAACTGTTTTTAATCCATTTTGTTTAAAGAGTAGATTTAATTTTCTAGAAATGCTATAGAGAAGTGTATCTGTTTGGTCACTGCTGTAGTTTTCATTTAATGAAGGAAGGTTTTCTATGCTGATACAGGCAAGTGATTTGGGCTGATAGTGTTCCAGGTTTTTGATAAATGCTTTTTTGTTAAAAGTTTGGGTTGTTTGGTCCAGCAGTGTTTCCTGAACACTAAGGTTCATTAAGAAATAGATAAAATAAATGGCAATAAAGGTTATTGCTGTCAGCAGTACACCATCTTCCATACTGAGATTAAAAGCCTCACTTTTGTCAATAGTGTTATAAAAAACAAGAAAAACAAGAGCCAGTACGGGAATACCTGCTCTAAGTGCTAAGCTAAAACGCCGCCCTCTTTCTTCTTTTTGGGAATATAACATTAGACATCCAAATGCTTGACATCTTTGGCATGGCTTTCAATATAGTTTCTTCTAGGCTCTACTTCATCTCCCATGAACAGCACAAAAGTATCACTGGCAGTTTCATCATCTCCAATGGTGACCTGCAAGAGTCTTCTGTTCTCCGGCGTCATGGTTGTTTCCCAAAGCTGTTCAGGGTTCATCTCTCCCAAACCTTTGTAGCGTTGGATATAGGCACCTTTTTTTGCAGAACTTTCCACTTCTTCAAAAACGGCAAGCAAATCCTGTTCTTTAAACTCATCCGTACTATATTCAGAGATTTTCTGGTGTATATGTATGGCTTCATTGTAGTGAGGATTAGTAAAGAGTACTTCATCCACGATAAGTTCTTCTAGTCCGTCTTTGGTTTGAACAAATAAATGGATCGTGTCATCTGTAATAGTTTTGTTTAGGATATTGTATCCGAGTTTGGCAATGTACGCTTCTATGGTTTGCGCAAGCTCTTTATTGTTTGTGCCTACGACGTCAGGATTTTCAATCATATAGCGAAGTACTTCAGGCAAGGCAAAACGCTTTTCTATCTCTTTGAGTGTCATACGGTAGTAGGCTACCAGTTTAAAAAGTTCTATAAGGTCAGCTTGGCCCATGGTAGTACTTTCAATGACTGAGATACCATTTTCTATAAGGTAATCATTTAATGCTTTTTCATCTTTAAGATAGACTTCATTTTTACCTTTTTTATAGCGGTAAAGTGGAGGCTGCGCAAGATAAAGGTATCCTTTTTCTATGACAGGTTTTAAGAATCTGAAGAAGAAGGTCATTAGCAGTGTTTGAATATGACTACCGTCAACATCAGCATCGGTCATGATAATCACTTTGTGATATCTGAGTTTGTCTTCATCAAACTCATCGCCAATACCACATCCCAGTGCTGTAATCATGTTTTTAATTTCATCAGACTTGAGTATTTTCTCCAAACGTGCTTTTTCAACATTAAGGATCTTACCTTTAAGCGGCAGAATCGCCTGGAATACTCTATCTCGTCCTTGTTTCGCCGAACCACCTGCGGAATCCCCTTCCACAAGATATATCTCGGAAATGACAGGGTCTTTGCTCTGGCAGTCTGCCAGTTTACCCGGAAGAGTCCCGATACTCATAGAATCTTTACGTTTGACTAAGTCTTTCGCACGCTTAGCTGCATCTCGACCTCTGGCTGCGAGCAGTATCTGTGCCATAATCGCTTTTGCTTCTATAGGCTGCTCTTCAAGGTATTTGTTGAAGTTGTCAGAAAAGAATTTTTGTACCAAAGGACGAACATAGGAAGAACCAAGCTTCCCTTTGATTTGACCCTCAAACTGAGGGTCAGGCACACGAACAGAAACAATGGAAATAAGACCTTCTTTGCAGTCATCTCCCGTTATTTTGGTACCTTTTTCTTTGGCATTGGCATTTTTGGCGATGTAGCTCGCCATAGAACGGGTAAGACCTGCTCTAAATCCTGCTTCATGGGTACCGCCGTCAGCCGTTTTAATATTGTTTACAAAAGAGAGCGATTTGTCATAATCCGAATCGCAGTACATCAAAGCGATATCTATCTCGATATCATCCGCTTTGCCCTGGAAGAATTGTGCGCTTGAAAGAGGTGTTTTGTTGTTCATGTCTTCAACAAATTGTTTGATACCCCCCTCAAAATGATAGAGCTCTTTTGTCCCGTCACGTTCATCTTTAAAATCAATAGAGATTTTTGGGTTAAGGTAACAAAGTTCTTTGAAGCGTTTCATCAGGATTTCTTTTTGGAAAAGGACAGATTCTGTAAAGATACTGTCATCCGGCCAGAACTCTATTTTTGTACCTCTTTTGCGAGAAGTGCCCGTTTCCACCAAGATTCCTTGAGGGATACCTCCTTTAAAATCTTGTTCATAGGAGTGCCCATCACGGTTTATGATAAGTTTTAAGTCTTTTGAAAGTGCATTTACAACAGAAACACCCACTCCATGAAGTCCACCGGACACTTTGTAAGTGTCTTTGTCGAATTTGCCACCCGCATGCAAAACGGTCATTACAACGGTAGCTGCAGAGATCTTTTCGCCAGGGTGCTCTGACACAGGGATACCACGACCATTATCTTCAACAATAGCTGAACCTGCTTTGGTCAGTGTGACTTTGATGGTATCACAGTATCCTGCCATTGCTTCATCGATCGAGTTATCTACGACTTCATATACAAGGTGGTGAAGACCTTTCGTAGAGGTGTCACCAATGTACATACCTGGTCGTTTTCTTACCGCTTCTAGCCCTTTAAGGACTTTAATATTACTAGCACCATATTCTGCCATGTATAGACTCCATATTTTTATTAATAACACAAAATGAACAAAATCCATTTTATCACGCCAGCGCCTGTTTTTCTTTGTCAAAAGTTTATGCAACCAGTCGCTTTTGCATACTATATAAGTATATATATTTTAGCTAAAAGTAGCTTAGGAAAGGGGCAATATCAGGGGCTTACAGCAGCATTCCGCTTTGTTGTTTTTTTGTACTTACAATGTCTATGGTATTTGGGTCTATAAATAGCTTTTTTTCATAGGCTTCTATGGCATATCGTCCTATCATAGCCGCATTATCTGAACAATATTCAAGTGCTGCCACATGTAGTTTTTTGCCAAACTCATCACAGAGGTTTTGGTAGGCATTCCGGAGGTACTTGTTTGCAGATGCACCACCTACAATGGCAAAGTCTTTGATTTCTTCTTCGGCAAAGATTTTCTTGCTTTTTTGAATGAGGTGAAGCTTGACTGCTTTTTGAAATGCCGCGGCAAGGTCTGCACGGTCTTGTTCGTTCATACCTTCTGTGCCACCTAAAGCTTCCACTTGAAGACGTACGGCATTTTTAAGCCCAGAGAGGGAAAAAGCGATAAGGGGAGAGTTGCGTAAGGGTACAGGAAGTTCAAATCTGTTTTCGTCTCCTCCTAGTGCCAAGGCTTCGATAAGCGGACCACCAGGATAACCCAGGCCCATCATCTTTGCGCATTTGTCAAAGCTCTCACCCACCGAATCGTCCATGCTGGTGGCCAGAATTTCCATGCGTTCAAAACTTTCAACCCTTATGATTTGTGTATGCCCTCCTGAGATAAGAAGTACAAGTAGGGGCAGAATAGACTCCTTCTCTATAAAAAGTGAGTAGATATGCCCTTTAAGATGATGCACAGGGATGAGGGGTATGTCAAGTAAGACGCTCAAAGTCTTTGCCATCGCTATACCTTCAAGGAGCGTTACGCCCAGGCCGGGCTGATTCGTAACCGCAACAGCTTTGAGCTTATCAGTGTAGGGCTTGGTCTCTTTCAATATCTCAGGAAGTGCCACCGCATGAAGTCTGGAGGCTAGCTCTGGAACCACGCCACCATAGAGGGAATGCTCTGCTTCTTGAGAAATTTTCTTATGGTATAGTACTTTTTTGGTGGAGATTTCGGTGATGGCTATGGAACTGTCATCGCAAGAACTTTCTATGCTTAATATCATTTTGTGTGCCGTACTAAATTTTCTATAAATTCCCATTTTCCATAACCGCTGTCTGCATTAATGTGTCCAGCATTTTTGACAATAGTTAAAGGGATGTTATACTGTTTTGCTATAGTTTCTGCTTCTTCTGCTTTGATATAGGGATCATTGTCGGAGACTATCATCTGTACTTTTTGTGCATAGAGTTTTTTTGGCAGTGCACAGGGAAAAAAAGTCTTGATAATATCAATTTCAGTGCTAAGGCTTGGCGGGGAGACCATAAAAAGTCTTTTTACTTCAGGTATTTCTTCTTGACAGAGCCAAAACCAAAGCGTGTTTGCCAAAGAATGGCAAACGACAGTATCTGGCTTAAAATCTTGAAGTATGCCCCTAAGTTGCTTGACCCATCTATTTTTGGAGGGAAAGTGGCAATTGTCAAGCAAAGGGAAAGAAACCGTGCCGTAGTTTTTGGCCACAGTTGCTGCAAGCTCTGCCTGCCAATGAGGCGTATCACTGCCACCCCAGCCGTGAAGTATAAGTACTTTATCTTGTGTTGGCATAGGCTCTTACCTCAGTATCTATTTGTATGATATCGTTTATGTTTGATGCTTGGATAGTCTCAAATTCCTTGTAGGCATCCAAAACCATCTTACTCATTCCAAAAAAGGAACACTGCTCTTTTTGAAATGCTTTAATGGCTTCTTCGTTTGCTGCATTTACCACTACACCCAAATGTGGATGGTTTAATATATGTTCTTTAATCTCCCAGATAGGGTAGCGCGTTGCTTCAATAGGGAGGAATTCCAAACTACCTATGCTAAGCAGATCCATAGGAGGCAAGATGGGTTCCTCCACTTCGCCTCTGAGCGCAAATGCAATAGGCAGTTTCATATCCACTCCTGCAAAATGTGCAGTAGTGGAACCATCTCTAAATTCTGCGAGTGCATGGATGATAGATTTTCTTTCTATGATTGCATCAATGTTGTTTGTATTAAAAAGCCATTTTGCTTCTAAAAGTTCAAACAATTTATTGGTCATAGTGGCTGAATCAATAGTAATCTTGTCTCCCATAGCCCAGTTTGGGTGTTTGAGTGCATCTGAAAAAGTAGCATCTTTCATCCGCTCAAGTTCCCATTCCCTAAAGGCGCCACCGCTTGCAGTGATGTAAAGTTTGGAGACCGGACGTTCATTGATGAGGTACCAGAGTCCAAAGTGCTCGGAGTCTATGGGCGTGATGAGTGACATGTCTATAAACTCCCCCGCGACCACTAGGGACTCTTTGTTTGCCAGTGCAACTCTTTTGCCTAGGCTTGTGGCTTTGAGCGTAGGTGCAAGTCCTGCGTAGCCTACAAGCGCATTAACGACAGTGGTACTCTGAGACCTTTCTATGAGTTCGAGGATGCCTTGTGTGCCACACAGTACAGAAGGATGATTGACTCTTGCCCTATCTGCTTCATTGGCAATCGCTACAAATTTAGGCCGATGCTCTTTGATCTGTTTATTGAGAAGATCAATATTTGACCCTGCTACGAGTGCTTCTATGCCAATATTGTAGCGTTTTGCAATGATGAGGGTATTGACCCCTATGGAGCCTGTAGAACCTAAAAGGACAATACTTGACATGGATTAGGTGAGGGCTCTTAATGCAACAACCATGATGACTGCGGCAAAAAGGTAGCCATCAATTCTGTCTAGAATGCCGCCATGTCCCGGAAGTAGGTCGCCAGAGTCTTTTACGCCTGCCTCACGCTTAAGATGTGATTCAAAAAGGTCTCCAAATATTGAAGAAATAGCAGTGACAAATGTTATGATGATGGAGATCCACAAATCAACCACGTAGAGTCCAACAAAAGATCCTGCGATAGTAGCAAGGATAATGCCACCAAAAACACCTTCAAGTGTTTTATTGGGCGAGGTATCTGAAAATTTTGTTTTCCCTATAGCTTTGCCGGTAAAAAAAGCACCTACATCGGTGAGTGCTACAGTGACAAGAAGCCAAAACATATAGGCGATTCCAAAATCTTGATAGAGTATAAGAAAAAATAGTATGCCACTTACGGGATAGAGGAAAGGAAGCAACAGTCTTTTGTCAAAGTTGTGAAAATAGGCAAGAGAAGAAGCAAATATCACTGCTATAAAGAAGAATAAATCATCAGGGTTGGGGTAAAAATATGCGACAATCCATAGGAGTACAGCCCACACATACATTGAGGCAGAGGTGAGTTTGAAAAGTTTCATTGCCTCATAAAAAGCAAAGAGGTAAATGACACCCAAAAAAACCCACATCACAAAAAAATTATCTACCCAGCCAATGAGTCCCACTAATGCAAGTAATCCAATGCCCGTAAGCCAACGTTCTTGGTAGTCTGTAAAAATTTTAGTCATAAAATGAACCCCTTTTGTATGAGAAATGATTATAGCATGACTCGGATTATATTCTGATTTCCACACCCTCTTTTGTTACTCTGATGGTATCATATTTATTATAAAGTACATTTGATCCCTCTTGTACTTTTACAAATTTTCGTTTAGTATAGTCAACCTCGTAATCACCCGGATTTTTGACTGAAAAATCTACACAGAGTTTTGCCGCAGCTTGTACGACAGAGTCTGGCAAGTTTTGTTTGTCGGTTCGTATAGTGACATGACTGGAAGGGATGTCTCGTATGTGCATCCAGAGGTCATTGGCTTTGGCAAGGGCAAGCAATTTTTGATTTTCGCTACTGTTTCTTCCTACAAAAACCTTATAGTCTTCTATCCAGAAAAGTTCGCCCTCTCTGAGCTTCTCCTTTTTACGTAGGGATTTTGCACGCTTGGGCACAAGGAGTTCAAGTTCATAAGGTTCTTTGGCTTGTTCCAGGGCATAGTAGATGTTATCATAGAAGTCTTTTTTACTTTGTAGATTTTCTCTTTCTATGTGCACATTCTTTGCCTTGCTTTTTGCGCGTTTGGCGAGATTAAAATAATAGTCACTTATTCGGTTGAACTTGATGTTTTTAGGTAATTCAATACTGATCTCGTTCCCCTCAAAATCATGGGTATTTAAGCCTGTATCATAAGGTTTGATCTGGTGGAGGTTTGCCAAGATGAGGTTTCCGTAGCCATTGTATTCTTTGGCTTGTAGAGCCAGACTCTTTTCGTCGGGCAACTTTTTTAGAAGCTGGCTTAGCTTTTGACTTTTTTTAGCGGTCATGATGAGCTTCTGTTTTTTAAGAACCAAAAGTTTTTCAGCCTGAATCTGTGTATATTTGTCTTCAAGATAGGCATCTGTGTCAGCTATCTCTTTTGTTTCTTCTGCATATTCAAAAGGAGGTATAGCTGCTAGCTCCATGCCCGGACGAATAACACGAAAAGAACTGTCTGCATCAATGTGCCTAAGTGCCTCGATAATGACCTCATTGTCATCAATGAGTATGGCATTGGTGTTTTTGCCTGTAAACTCAAGTTGCAAGTAGATGATCTTGTTTTTGTAAGAACTTTTAGGGGCTAGGGTAAAACGCAAAATCCGGTCTTGGTTTGGTACCTCTACAGAAATGAGTTTAGACCCACTCAGCAAGGAGTGCAGAAGAGTATCAAAGGGTGCGTTGTAACTTTGCAGAGGTCTTTGCGAGGGAGCCTTGTAAATAAAGCTGTGGCCCTTGGTCATGTTAAAAAAGTAGCTTTGTGATTTGTCAAACATGATCTCCAAAGTATTGTCTTCTATGCGTCTGGCACGTGAGATGAATGTGAAGTTGTTTAAGTGTTTGGCAATGGCTTTGAGTTCGTAGAGTTTCATAATGGGAGTCTCCTTTTTAAAGGGTAAGCCCCTTAAAAATCCTTCTCACTGAAGCTACAGGCCTAGTGAGAGAATTATTTTAATTTTCTTGTAGAATTTTACCCAAAATACGCATTAAAAAACTTTTCGCTATAATGCGCAGCATATTCTATACATCATGTATACAAAGGACAAGCTATGGCACAAACTATGACAGAAAAGATTTTTTCAGAACATGCAGAACGTAAAGTGTATGCGGGAGAGATTGTTAGGGTAGAGATTGATATGATTATCGGTAATGACATCACTACGCCTATTTCGATTCGGGCATTCGAAGAGTCCGGCGCACAGAAGTTGGCTAGACCTGATAGTTTTTGTATCGTAATGGATCACTACATCCCTGCAAAAGATATCGCCTCGGCCAACCAGGCTAAGATCTCCAGGGACTTTGCCTACAAACACGACATGAAATACTTTTTTGATGAAAAAGATATGGGTATCGAACATGCTTTGCTTCCGGAAAAAGGACTTGTGCTTCCTGGGGATGTGATTATCGGGGCAGACAGCCATACCTGCACACATGGAGCACTTGGGGCATTTTCTACAGGTATGGGAAGTACAGACCTTTCGTTCGCAATGATTACCGGAGGCAACTGGTTTAAGGTGCCCGAGACGATTAAAGTGGAGCTCACAGGTAAGCCGGGTAAACATATTTATGGAAAAGACATCATTTTGGAACTTATCCGTAAGATAGGTGTGGATGGCGCTCTTTATAAGGCGATTGAATTTACGGGTGATGCCATACAGCATCTTGGTATGGCAGACAGGTTTTCTATTGCCAATATGGTGATTGAAGCAGGCGCTAAAAATGGTATCTTTGCTGTGGATGAGGTTACTTTGGCATACCTTGAAGACAGAAAAGAAGCCAATGACGGCCTCCGAGCTGAACCTAAAATACATGTCTCAGATCCAGATGCGACATACTGTCAAGTGATTTCTATAGACACTTCAGTACTTTCACCTGTCATAGCGTATCCTTTCTTGCCATCTAACGGCAAGCCTGTAGAACAAGCAGTGGCAGATGACCTTAAGATAGACCAGGTGATGATAGGCTCATGTACAAACGGACGTATAGAAGATCTACGTATTGCGGCTGAGATTATGAAGGGAAAAAGAGTGGCACGCCATACACGCATGATTGTTACGCCTGCCACACAGAAGATATTCCTTCAGGCACAGCATGAAGGTTTGATGGACATCCTCATCGAAGCAGGTGCAGTGGTTTCTAACCCTACCTGTGGAGCATGCTTGGGTGGGTATATGGGTATCTTGGGCGATGGCGAACGTTGTGTCGCCACAACCAATCGAAACTTCGTTGGACGTATGGGCGCTAGAACTTCAGAGATTTATTTGGCTAACTCTGCTGTGGCGGCTGCCTCAGCTATTGCTGGGAAAATAGTGGATCCCAGAGATATTTAAGGTATCAGGAGTAAAAATATGTTCAGATTGATTATTATTTCACTTCTTTTTCTAAGCAATTCATTTGGAAGCTCTTATCAGGTGCAGCTGGGGAGTTTTGGAAACTATGATGCACTGATAGCTTCCATTTCTAAGATCGAAGATGAAAGCTACAAGAGTAAGATCAGTATTGAACAAGAGGGTGAAATATATAATGTTTACTCAAGAGTTTATGAGAAACAGTCCGAAGTACAGAGTGCTTTGCATGCTTACAGAGAGGTGTTTAAAGATGCGTTTATCAGGGAAGATGGTGTTGATACCAGAACCAAGGATAGTGTGATCGAAGCAGTGCAAGAGGAAAGATCAGTATCAGAGTCATCATTGTGGCAGTCGGTACGCTCTAAACCACCGGTATTGGATGAGCCTGCAAAAGAGATACCAATAAAACAGGGTAAACTTTCATTTTCCGAGGAATTGAAACGAAAAATATTTTATCTTTGCTATGAAGGCAATACAAAAGGGACGGCAAAACCCGTAGTAAAAGCAGTCTTTAATCAAAAATTTATCACCTACTCATCTGAAATGATGGAGATACCACCTATTGTCACACAATATAAACTCATAAATAATGATCTTCATGTCACTGTGGGAATGTTTTCAGTAGGCAGTACTCGAAGCAGACTGGAAAGTGTAACAAACAAATATCTGCGTACAGTAAATTGGGCAGACGGAAAAAAGGTTCAGCCAGTTCGGTTTTATTTTAATAAGAGTGATGCTGTCGCTTTTATGCAAAGAGATCAGCCCCGCCATTAGAAGCCACTCCTCACGCCACAACCATATGTTCTCTTGGCTTTGGCTCAATTTATCTTAAAATCCAAATCCACCACCGCCAAAATTCGGTGTACCAAAACTCTGTGTTGCAAAAGAAGGGTCAGAGTAGCCAAACTGGATGGAACTGCCTCTTAACATCATAATATCCATTTTTGGGTCTATGCCTTTGGGGCAAACCGCGGTACACTCTCCACATAAAGTACAATCCCACACGCCATTGGTTTGGATGGTGTCGATGATACTTTTAGCTTCACTTTCACGCTTGTCTGAACTGTAGCGGTAGGCACGCGTCAAGGCAAAAGGCCCTAAAAAGTCAGGATTTACGGCATACACAGGGCAAGCAGAGTAGCATGAGTCACAGAGTATGCAGTCTGTTTGTCTTTCGCTGAGTTTTTCATCTTTATGTGCGAGAGAAGCCTCCTGATAACCTTGCAGCCAGGCAGTACTCTTGATGAGTGTCTCTTTGGCTTTTTGTTTGTCTACCTTGAGGTCACGAAGCACCGGGTGATATTGCAGCGGTTCTACCACATCACCCTCTTTTATTTTGTAGGCACAGGCCAATACTTCTTTACCATTGACCCTCACGGCACATGTGCCACACACAGAAGCACGACAGCCCGCACTAAAAGTAAGCGTAGCATCTTCATAGGCTTTGATGTGGCCCAGAGCTCCTAAAAGTGTTGTCTCTTTATCTTCAAGTTTGTAGTCTTGATGTGTATGTGCCTGACTTCGTAAAATACTTATTTTCATGTCACCGCCTCCTTCTCATTTTGTAGTACAATGGAATGTTTGAAATGTGCATCATCTTGTGATTCAAAGCCTACCTTAAAGTGTGCACCGCGACTTTCATTTCGCGCGATAGCTGAAGAGATAATCATAGGAGCAAGTATAAGCGCATTGCTAAACTCTAAAAAGTCTGTAAGATTAGTATTGTTTGTTAAACTTTTGTCTGTTAGACCCATTTTTTTTGAGTGCTCTTGCATGGCTTTTAGAGCCTCCAGTGCTTGTGCAAGCTTGCCATTATCCCTAACTATACCGACATTTTCGTAAAATAGTTTTCCCAAAATTTCTCTTTGCTCATAGAAATTGATACTGTGTTCTTGTGCATAAAGTGCTTCTATAGCAAGTTTATCCTGGTTTAGTTGCGTATTGTTGGCTTCTTTGTCATTTGTCTGCAAAGCATAGCTAGCAGCATGTTGTGCTGCTAGCTTACCAAAGGTGGTGATCTCCAGCAATGAGTTTCCTCCAAGACGGTTGGCACCATGTACTTTGGCATTGGAACACTCACCAACTGCATAACACCCTTTTAGTCCATTCACTGCCAAATTGTTATCCACGTCTATGCCGCCCATAGAATAGTGTGCAACCGGCTTGATGGGTATAAGTTCAGAAGACGGGTCTACATGCTCGTGCAGCTTACAGAGTGCTACTTCTTGAGGGAGTAGTTCCATAAGCTTTTCTTCTCCCAGGTGACGTACATCCAGGAACACCTCCTGTCCTTTTTGAAACTCTAAAAAAATGGCACGAGCCACTATATCTCTGGGTTTAAGCTCGTCAACAAATCTTTTGCCCTCGGAATTTACCAGATATCCACCCTCTCCTCTGGCACTTTCAGAGATGAGTATACTGGAACTTTTAAGTGCGGTAGGGTGAAACTGCACAAACTCCATGTCGCTCACTGCCCCACCTGCACGAAGTACGGCCGCGATACCGTCACCCGTAGAGCCATAAGCATTAGTGGTATAGCCATGATAGAGACTCCCATACCCACCTGTAGCGACGATGACAGATTTCGCATTGATCTGCTTGATGTCTCCCGTGCGAATGTCTAGGAAGGTCGCACCTTTGACAGTAGTGTTTTCAACAATGAGGTTTAGAAAATAGTGTTCATCTAGAAAATCTATGTTTTCTTTTAGACAAGTATCATACAGTGTATGGAGGATTTTAAGTCCTGTATAGTCTTGGGCATAACATGCACGTTTTGCTGAAGCCCCGCCCATTTGACGCTGGGCAATGGTTTGAATACCTGTTCCTTGGTTCTCAAGGCGTGAAAAAGGCACACCCAAACTCTCTAGCCATGCCATGGTCTGGGGCGCATCGGTACACATTTTGCGGACCATTACTTCGTCACAAAGCCCATGGGCAGATTTGATAGTATCTGCGATATGCGCGTTTACATTATCTTCTCCTGCATTGCCAAGTGCAGCATTGATGCCGCCTTGTGCCATAGAGGTTTGTGAGTTGGTAGGGTAAGCTTTGCCTACTACGGTGACAGAGACACCTGTATTTTTTGCTGCAAGTGCGGCTGTGAGTCCAGCACCTCCAGAACCGATGATGAGTATATCTGTCATTATCTCTCCATAAAAGTTTGAATATTCTTTACGATACCCTCAAGAAGCTTTTTTCTAGCTTCAATGCTTGCCCAAGCCATGTGAGGTGTGATGAGGAGCCGGTCTTTATGCTTGATGGTCATTAAGGGATTGTCTGTATGGATAGGCTCATGAGTGAGTACATCCAGTCCTGCATAAAATCTTTTTCTTTCCAGTTCAAAAGCAAGGTCGGTTTCGTTAATAATTCCCCCGCGACCCAGATTGAGTAAGAGGGCATCCTCTTTAATATAAGGAAGATTGTCTTCATTGATGAGATTCATCGTGTCTTCATTAAGTGGTGCATGGATAGAAATGATATCGCAGTCTTTAAGTATGAATTCCAGGCTTTTGTGAGGATAGTCATGATGCAGGTTCTTGCCACTGGTAGAATGGTAACTTACCTCTGCACCAAATGCAGTAGCAATTTTGGCTACTTCCTGACCGATGTTCCCTAGCCCGATAATTCCCCACTTTTTTCCTGAAATTTCATAAAAAGAGCGGCTTACATCTGTGAAAAGCCCCGAGTTGCTCCAGGCAGCACTCTTCACGGCTGCATCATAATAGGCCATTTTTTCAAGTAGATACAGTGCCATAGCAAAGGTATGCTGTACCACGCTTTTTGTGGAGTATCCGGCTACATTTTTGACCTCTATGCCTTTAAGTTTGGCAGCATCCAAGTCCACATTGTTCATGCCTGTTGCAGCGATACAAATCAGTTTGAGCTTAGGTGCTTCCTCCATCATATTTGCAGTGATGACCACCTTGTTTGTAATGATAATGTCGGCTATCTGTATGCGCTCAAGCGTCTGATCAGTAGAAGTACTGGGGTATACAGTAAGCGTGCCAAAAGACTCAAGAGCAGTGATGTCTAAGTCGTCACCCAGTGTTTTGGCGTCAAGTAATATAATGTTCATATGTTTCCTTCATGTTGTGTAGCAGGTTTTAGTCACTGCTAGTCTTGCCTAAGAGTCACTTATATTTGCTACGATCTCAAGTGCACGTTCTTTTGCTTTTTCGACCTCACCCAGTACAAGACTCACCGCCATACGGCGGCCTACGTGTGATTCTGGCTTCCCAAATACTCTTACAAAAGAGTTTTTGGTAAAGGCGTTGTCCGGCACTTCAAGTCTGGGGGTATGGCTTTCATTTTTTGCCTTGTATGCACCGCAGGCACCTGAGTCATAGGTGGTATAATCCAGCGGGAGACCGAGTATGGCTCTGACATGTAAAGCAAACTGGCTTTGGCTTTGGGTAATGAGCGTGACCATGCCTGTGTCATGCGGACGAGGGCTTAGTTCTGAAAAATAGACCTCTTCGCCTTTCACAAAAAACTCAACCCCAAAAATCCCTCTGCCGCCAAGACCGTCTGTCACTGTTTTTGCGATGTCTTTGGCTTTTTGAAGTGCTGTTTCACTCATCTGCATAGGTTGCCATGACAAGATGAAATCCCCGTCTTTTTGCACGTGTCCGATGGCATCACAAAAAGTAGTACCTGTTTCGTTACGCACCGTTAAAAGCGTAATCTCATAGTCAAAAGGCACAAACGCTTCTACGATGAGTTCGCTTGCATCGCCACGAGCCTCTTTGGCACTCTCCCAGGACTTTTTTATGTCATCTTTTGTTCTAGCAATGCTTTGTCCGTGACCTGAAGAACTCATCACCGGCTTAATGACACAAGGAAAACCGATGCGTTCACCGGCTTCTTTAAGGCCATCGAGGGTAGTGACAAATTCATATTTGCTTGTTTTGAGTCCTAGTTCTTCTGTGGCAAACACACGGATGTTCTTACGGTTCATAGTTTTGTTTACCGCTTCAGCATTTGGGATGACATGAAAACCTCTAGCTTCTGCTTCAAAAAGCGCTGCAATGCTAATCGCTTCAACTTCTGGCAGGATGTAGGTAGGCTGCTCTTTTTCTATGAGCGCAAGTAGTGCTTCTTTGTCTTGCATATTAATGGCATAGGAACGGTTGGCTACGAGGTGTGCAGGCGCGTTCTCGTATTTGTCAACTGCGATGACTTCTATGCCCAGTCTTTGTGCTTCGATGGCAACCTCTTTACCAAGTTCACCAGAACCCAGCAGCATGATTTTGATAGCGTCTTTTTGTAATGTCGTTGTAAATGTCATAGGAAAACCTTAAAAAAAATAGTAGGATTATTTTAGCAAAAAGTTTGGCAAGGCCTGATGAGTTAAGGGAAAATTGTTGGTGTTTTGGTTTAAAAGTAGGTTGAGTAGCAGGGCAAATGCCCCACTGCTGTAAATAATTACAGTCTAGACTCGTATCTTCTAAGCATGAAAAGTTTTTTAAGGATTTTCTTGCGCGTTGCAATTTTCTCTTTTTTTCTCTTTTCAGTCTCAGTTTCGTGGTTTTGTCTAGCTCTAGCTTCAGTCACGATAAGGTTTCTGTCACATTGTCTTTTGAATTTTCTATAAGCGTCATCAAAAGAGTCACGTTGTGTTATAATAATTCCTGGCATCGAAAAAGCACCCCCTTCCTATTGAAATTTCTCCTTGACGTATAGCGAAGCCACACGTCAATTTCTCTCACTAAAGCTACGACAATTGTCGAGAAAGCGAAGTCCCAAAAAATGGGTATGGAGGACAATAAAGTGCAGAATTATATCGAGTTAGGATTAAATTGTGATAAAATTAAAATAGCAGAAGGAGTGATGATGCAAAAAGTATTTGAAAATTGTTATGGATTGGACAAAAGATGTTATGAGCAGTACGGATTGAGTGAAGACATCCTTATGGAGCATGCTGCAGCCGGGATGGCACAGTATATTCGCAGGCATTTTTCTCAAGGCGCTTCTGTGCTCATAGCAGCGGGCACAGGGAATAATGGAGCAGACGGGATCGCCTTGGCACGTCAGCTTCATGGTGAATATGAAGTAAAACTTTATGTGCCTTTTGAATTACATTCTGCTATGGCAAAAGTACAGTTTGAGCGCGCTACTTTTTTGGGAGTGAAGGTGGTCGATGCCATTTCTGACGTTGAGGTAGTCGTAGATGCACTTTTTGGTACAGGCTTAAATCGGAATATAGACAACACTACAGAACATATACTGCACCAGCTCAATGCGCTTAGGGCACATAAGATTGCCTGTGACATTCCCACAGGAGTTGGAGCCAAAGGTACGCTTATGCCGATAGCGTTTCATGCAGATACTACAGTGACCATGGGAGCCTACAAGGAGGCACTGTTTTTAGATGCGTGCAAAGATGTTGTGGGCAAAGTTATACGTGTTGACCTTGGAGTGAGTTCACTATTTTATGAAGGGCAGAGCCAAAGTTATATGCTTGAAAAATCTGACTTGAAGCTCCCTAGCAGAACACAGCAGGCCACCCATAAAGGAAACTTCGGACACGCAGCAGTCTTTTGTGGAGAGAAAGAGGGAGCAGGTATTATCTCAGGTATGGCTTCGGCTATATTCGGAGCAGGGCTTACGACACTGGTGGTGCATGAAAAAATTACCCCTCCTGCGTATCTGATGCACTCAAATGTCGTGCCGGACAATGTTTCTGCACTCGCCATAGGTATGGGTCTGGGATGTCATTTTGAGAGCGAATTTTTACAGAAGTATGTCATCAAAAGTCACTTGCCCATAGTTTTGGATGCAGACAGTTTTTACAGTGAAGAAATCCTCTCTCTTTTGCAGCAAAGAGACAGAGAAATCGTCATTACCCCACATCCTAAAGAGTTTGTGGTATTGTGGAAAATCCTCACAGGCGAACAGCTTAGCGTCATGCAAGTACAGGCAAAACGCTTTGATATGGTACGTATGTTCAATAAGGAGTATCCGCATGTAACTCTTTTGCTTAAAGGGGCAAACACAATCATCATGCAGGAAGAACGACTTTACATTAATCCTCTGGGCTGTTCAAAGTTAAGTAAAGGCGGCAGCGGCGATGTGCTCTCTGGACTCATCGTTTCACTCCTTGCACAAGGATACACCGGGGTGGATGCTGCGATTCATGCTTCACTGGCTTTGGTTATGGCTGCAGATCAGTATAGCGGAGCATCGTATGCGATGTTGCCCACAGATTTGGTAAATGAAATAGCCAAACTAGAGGTAAAATAGAGTAAAATTCGGGCATGAAAAAAATAGCGGTTTTATTTAGTGGCAGAGGATCTAACTTTGCACATATTGTCAATACTTTACATGGTAAAGAGTTTGAGGTGGTTGTTGCCTTGACAAATAATCCAGTTGCCCATGGCACCAACATTGCTAAAGCAGCGTCTATCCCTCTTGAAATTATAGATCCTAAAGTATATGAGAGTAGAGAAGCTTTTGACACGGCAGTAGTGGAATGCCTACAAAACTACAGTCCTGATTTGACAGTGCTTGCAGGCTTCATGCGTATCTTGACACCGGTATTTACAGAACAGATCAAAAGTATTAACCTGCATCCCTCCTTGCTTCCCAGGCATAAAGGCTTAAAAGCCATAGAAAAAAGTTATGAAGATAGGTATCCAAACGGTGGAGTAAGTGTGCATTATGTCAGCTCCGAACTTGACGGTGGTGAGATTGTTTTGCAAAAAGAAGTTACTAAAGCAGGGCTTACCTTTGAAGCCTATGATGCAAAAGTGCGAAGTATCGAAAAAGAGGCACTGACAGAAGCCATCAGGGTTGTGCTGCGCTAAACCTTATCTTGCATACATCTGCTGTTTGGATAAAGATGAAAAAATCTGATATAATCAAAGTAAAAAGAAAGAGAGAAACTATGGAAGAAATTAAAACAAATAAATGTGGAAAACCAGGAGTATTAAGAGTACTCTATACGATTTTATATTTAATCATAGGTAGATTTATCTCTATGGTGCTTTTTATCATTGCCATTACCCAACTTATCTACTGTTGGTTGACAGGTGAGCCCAATGAAAAAATCTTACAATTTACAGAAAATTTGGCAGAGTACGCTAAACAGCTTGTCTCTTATGTAGGTTTCAATACAGATGAAAAGCCTTGGCCCTCAGGCGATTGGCCCAATGCCTAGAAAACTCTGTGCTATAATTCTGCCATTCTAAAAAAGGCGGAATATGGAGATGCAGTACTACAATGATAAGCAAAACCAGTCGGGCATAAGAATCATCTTTATGTTTGCACAAATGCTTGTGCTTTCTATCGTTTATATCTTTGTGTATACTTCTTTTATGGCTGTGAAGTATGCCATTGAACAGTATGATGTAAGCCCTGTGATGTATTTTCCTGTATTTGTGGCCTTGGTTGCTTTTCCGGCGATGCTTTACAAATACAGGCAAATGTTCAATGCCGGTAAAATGCTTGTGGCAGCAACATGGATGATGGGCACAGCGTCTTTGACCATTGTTTTGCTCTATGCGTATATCGCTCAGATTAGCAGATAAGATTTTTGTGATACAATTATTTCCTAAAAAACATCAAAAAATACTCAAACTTTCCATTCCCGCAGCGATCAATTCTTTGCTGGACATGCTACAGATTATTACAGATCTCATCATGGTAGGACGTATCTCTGCTTTTGCCGTGGCTGCTGTAGGGCTTGGACTTCAGTCACTGATGTTTGTCTTTGCCATACTCACTTTACTGCATGTGGGTACTTCTGCCTTGCTTTCACGTTTTATGGGTGCAGGACAGATGACACGCGCATCTACCGGACTTTCTACTTTGCTTCGTTTTGCTTTCTTTTTGTCTTTGCCTATGATGCTGCTATGGTATATTATGGCATCACATGTCTATGTGTGGTTTGGTACTGCTACTGAGGTGGTGGCACTGGGCGCAGATTATGTGCAGACGCTTACATGGATGCTGCCGTTTGTATTTGTGAAATTGGTATTTGTCACCGCGCTCAACGCTGCAGGAGATATCAAAACACCCATGTATATAAAGTGCGCTTCCATCATACTGAATGTGCTTTTAAATTATTTGCTTATATTTGGTAATTATGGGTTTCCGGAGTTAGGTGTGATGGGTGCAGCTGTGGGTACGGTAATAGTCAATATCTTAGAATTCGTCGTGTACGCGGTTCTCTACCTTAGGCTTAAAACGCCCTATATTCCTGCATGGCATTATTCACAGTCCTTGTTGAAGCGTGCGCTGAAAGTGGGTATTCCGGCTTCATTTGAACGCTCTTTGACTTTTGGAAGCTTTATGCTTTTTACGGTAATTATCGCACACTATGGCACGGAGGCGCTGGCGGGCTATCAGATAGGATTGCGTGTAGAAGGTTTGGCGTTTATGCCCGGCATCGGATTTACCATTGCGGCAATGGCGCTTATGGGGCAGGGACTTGGAGCAAAGAGGCCTGAACAGGCCAAAAAAGATGTCATTCTTGTGCTCAAATATACTATAGGATTCATGTTTTTTCTTTCGTTTTTTATGATAGCTGTACCTGAAAAGATCGTATGGTTTTTTACCGATGATGCACAGACTATTGAGGAAGCGAGTCTTTATTTGCGTATTGTGGGATTTTCGCAAATACCCTTAGCCTATAATTTTGTCATTTCGGGTGCATTGAGAGGAGCAGGAGATACCAAGAGAACCTTGAAGATTAATCTTATCTCCTTGTGGTTTGTGCGTATTATTCCCGCCTTTGTACTCAGTTGGTATTTTCAGTCTATTTTTGTTGTGTATCTCGCTATGATAGCAGACACTTTTGTCAAAGCCCTATGGCTATGGCTTACCTTCAATAAAGGCGAATGGCAAAAGATAAAAATATAAATGCACACTAATCCATCGTTCGTACGTCTAAAAAGCTTCCGCTTGTAGCAGTTTTGTTCTGTTGATATGTTATAATTATAACAGAAAGTAAAGGTCTCGCATGAGATGAAATTTATTAAATACAAAAGGACAAAGATGAGCAGCAAAGATGTTAAAACCTTGGATGAAAGAATCGAACGTATTTATAAAATGGCACAAGAGCATTTCGGAGAAGTACGTTTTGTAGGCATTAAAAAACATACTAAGATAGGTTGGGTTGCCAAGATACAGTTTGATGAGTTTGAATCTCTTGCTGCTGAAGGTGAAAGTGCAGTGGATGCATTGAAAAATCTTCGTAAAAGACTTTCAAAGATTATAGATCGTTACAATATGGTATGAGCTTTGAAAAATAATATTATTCTTATAGGTTTTATGGGGGTGGGTAAGGGAACGACTGCACGTGCTTTTGCCAAAAAATATAAAGTATACAATATTGATACGGATGACCTTATAGAATCTAAAGAGAACAAAGAAGTAAAAAAAATATTTGAAAAACACGGCGAAGCGTATTTTAGAAAACAGGAACAGGAAACTGCCGACTGGATAGAAAAATGTGTCCACGGTACTTTTGTCTCGTGCGGGGGCGGGTTTTATAAGGTGGATAATCTTAAAAAACTGGGTACGGTAGTATTGCTTGATGCCTCATTTGAGTGGATACATAAGCGTCTAAAAACAGCCAAAAATGCCAAAGCAAAACTTGCAAAGCGCCCACTCTTTTCAGAAGAGAAAAAAGCCAAAAAGCTTTATAATGAACGTGAGAAAGCGTATAGAAAATTGGCAGATGTTGTAGTGGATGTTGAGAAGTTGACGCTTGCTGAGCAGATAGAATTTATAGCCAAAAAATGCAAGGTTTAGTGTTTGTTAAAGTACTATGATTTATGTTGTAAACCCCAATAATCTAAGCCCTTATATGCAGCAGTCAGTAGCCCGAAAATGAGCATGGTACTTCCCATGCAGTAGGGTGCCTGCTCCATGAAGGGTATAGGGGAATGTGATATGGTGAAGATGACATATCCCCAAAGCAAGAAAGCGATGAATCCGAGTAATCTTTTTGTCCAGATGACTGCCTGTTGTATAGTTTCTTTGTTCATAGAAGTATTTTATCCTATTTAGATATAATTTCACCAATAAAAAACCTAGGGTTAGCATGCAAAGATTTGAGCAGTATCTCAACGAAAACTTACCACAAGTACCAAGCTTTCACCCCGTATATGAAGAAGCATTGGGTGTGATGCTGTCTGCTGGGGGCAAACGTTTTCGTCCTATGCTGCTTTTAAACATCATTGATGCCTATGAGCCGATGCTTTATAGCTCTACACTCCCTGTTGCTTTGGCCCTTGAAATGTTCCATACGTATTCGCTGATACACGATGATTTGCCTGCGATGGATAATGCAGATCTGCGCCGTGGACATTTGACCTTGCATAAACGTTTTGATGAGGTTACGGCCATTTTGGCAGGAGATGCACTCAATACAGATGCATTTTATCTTATCGCCAAAGCACCACTGCGTGCAGATATAAAAATAAAACTGATTGAACTGCTTGCGCGAGACGGAGGCAGTCGGGGTATGGTACTTGGACAAGCTATGGACTGCTATTTTGAAAACATACCGCTTGGGCTTGAGCAGATAAAGACACTGCATAAAAATAAAACAGCTAAACTCATAGCTGTTTCCCTGCAGATGGGAGCAGTCATCGTAGGACTTGAGAAAAAAGCACAAGATGCACTGTATGATTTTGGCATTGATTTGGGTTTACTTTTTCAGATACAAGACGACATCATAGATGAAACACAGAGCGAAGAAGAAGCGGGCAAAACCACAGGAAATGACGGCGATAAAAATAGCTTTGTCAATCTTTTGGGACTGGAACAGACTGTAAAAGAAGCAGATACTTTGGCAAAAGATTTACAAAGACGATTTGAAGACTTCGATGAAAAGTTACAAACAGCTTTACAACCCTTGATGAGCACTTATCTAAACAGACACAACTAAAGGAATAACAATGGCAATGACAGAGCAGAACAGAATGCGTAAAAAGATGGCAAACACCATCAGGTTTTTAGCTGCAGATATGGTACAAAAAGCAAACTCTGGACACCCGGGTGCACCTATGGGTCTTGCAGATATCGCAGTGGTATTGAGTGAAAAACTAAGCCATAATCCTAAAAATCCAAAATGGCTCAACCGTGACCGTTTGGTTTTCTCAGGTGGGCATGGCTCTGCACTGATTTATTCACTGCTTCACCTTTGGGGCTATAATGTAAGCCTTGATGATTTAAAAAACTTCCGTCAACTTGACTCTAAAACACCCGGACACCCAGAGTATGGACACACTGAAGGGATAGAGATAACCACGGGTCCTTTAGGTCAAGGTATTGCCAATGCGGTTGGTTTTGCGATGGCAGAAGTTTACACGGCACATCAGGTAAATTCTGAGACGTGTGCCCTTGTAGACCACAAAGTCTACTGTCTTTGTGGAGATGGTGATTTACAAGAGGGTATTTCGTATGAAGCCTGTGCATTGGCAGGTCACTTGAAGCTCAAAGATTTGGTACTGATTTATGATTCAAATTGTATTACCATTGAGGGCGATACAAGCATCGCGTGGAGCGAAGATGTGGCAGGGCGATTTAGGGCACAAAACTGGAATGTGATGGAGATTAACGGGCACTGTTATGATGACATTGAAAAAGCACTGGATGAAGTAAAATTTGCTGTGAAACCGACGATTATCATCGCCAATACTATCATTGGTAAGGGTGCAGGTGAGCTTGAAGGTACACACCATACCCATGGTGCACCTTTGGGTGAAAAAATTATTGCTGAGTCAAAAGAAAAAGAAGGCTTTGATCCTGAAGCCTTCTTTCAGATTCCAGAAGATGTACTGCTAAGATTTAGATGTGCATTGGAGCAGGGTGAACTGGCAGAAAAAGAATGGATTCACAGACATAAAGAAGCACCACTAATAGAGCAAAATATTGCCTTAGAAAAACTGCTTAATCCTGATTTTAGCGCTATCGAATTCCCTGATTTCTCTAATGATAAAGAGATGGCAACAAGAGACTCAAACGGGGTCATACTCAATGCCATTGCAAAAGCAGTCCCTTCTTTTCTAGGAGGTTCTGCTGACCTTGCACCCTCTAATAAAACAGAGCTTAAAAACATGGGAGACTTTCCCAAAGGAAGAAACCTGCACTTTGGTATTCGTGAGCACGCTATGGCTGCCATTACCAATGCGATGGCACTTTATGGTACAACGATTCCTTTTAATGCGACATTCTTTGTGTTTTCAGATTATCTCAAACCCGCAGCACGTATCGCAGCACTGACAGGTATCCAAAACTTTTTTATCTGGACACATGACAGCATTGGGGTGGGTGAAGATGGCCCAACACATGAGCCAATAGAGCATTTAAGCCAGTTTAGGGCTTTACCAAACTTTTATGTATGGAGACCTGCGGATGCTACAGAAAATGTGGAAGCATGGAAAACAGCGCTGAGTATGAAAACGGCACCTCATGGCTTTGTATTGAGTCGGCAAAAACTTAAAACGCTTAAACCTAAACGTGACTATGGAGAAGTGGGGCGTGGTGGGTATCTTGTTAAAGAAAGAAAAGATGCGACACTTACACTGATGGCTTCAGGGTCAGAGCTTATGCCTTGTCTTCATGCCGCCTGTTTTTTAGCCCCTCTTGGTATCAAAGCAAACGTCGTCTCTGTACCCTGTCTTGACCTCTTCAATGAACAAGATGCAGACTACAAAGGAAGAGTGATTCATGCAAATACAAAAGTCTTAGCCGTAGAAGCAGGAACTGCCACAGAGTACTACCGTTACGCCGATGATGTTTTAGGCATGACAACATTTGGCGCTTCAGCACCTGCGGAGTTACTCTTTGAAAAGTTTGGATTGACCAAAGAAGGCATCATGAAACGTGCCTGTAAACTCATGGATGTGGAGTATAGAGAGGTTGAGCTTGGAGAGTGTAAGCTTTAGGTTTTCTTCCTATGGGATTTAGAGATAAATGATAATACGATGAGAAAAATAATTCTACTCTTAGCCACTTTATCTGCTGTTCTTCATGCAGATAGAGTCACTTTTTAAAAATACCGTAAAAACACCCTCTTATGGTAAAACATACTCTTTATATAAACACTAAAACAGCATATCATAAGAAGGTATATCTTATAGCAGATATGCGAATTTTTCTCTTGATGCTTC
Source organism: Sulfurovum sp. (assembly GCA_024637255.1). Taxonomy (GTDB): domain Bacteria; phylum Campylobacterota; class Campylobacteria; order Campylobacterales; family Sulfurovaceae; genus Sulfurovum. Next base: position 8,569 of record JAGXFO010000013.1, on the reverse strand, counting down.
TTATGCAAACACAAAAGCCAAAACACTAAATAAAGGTGATAAGTTAGCGTCTCTTGTGGATGAGAGAAGAAGCCAAAAAATTAGCCATTGCGATCGTTGTCAATCTTTACATTATTCCTCTGTGCTTTTATTATATAAAACGTAGGCCATATTCAAAATAGAGTATGCATAAAGACAACTGGAAGAAAGATTGTATAATACACAAAAATATAAGGATAAATTTTATGTTAGAGTACGATAGAGAGCATATTCTTCATCCTTATGCGCCTTCAAATCCATCATCAAATATGACATTTGTAAAATCAGCGAAGGGAGTGTATCTTGAGTTGGAAGACGGGAAGAAGATAATAGATGGTATGTCATCTTGGTGGTCTGTCATTCACGGTTATAATGTACCTGAATTAAATGCTGCAGCTACAGAGCAACTCTCAAAAATGAGTCATGTGATGTTTGGCGGTTTAACGCACGAGCCCGCAATAAAGCTTTCCCAAACTCTACTGGAGATTACGGATGAAAGCCTAGACTATATCTTCTTTAGTGACTCTGGAAGTGTAAGTGTAGAAGTGGCTTTGAAGATGGCATTTCAGTATTGGAACTCCCAGGGCAATAAGCAAAAGAGTAAGATATTGGCGTTTAGAAATGGTTATCATGGGGACACTTTTGGAGCGATGAGTGTCTGTGACCCTGTAACGGGAATGCATAGTGCATTTGAAGATGTACTTAATAAAAATATCTTTGCGCAGGCACCGGCATGTATGTTTGGCGAGCAGTGGGACGAGAAATATATAGAAGATTTTAAAACAAAACTCCAACAAAATCATGCTCAAATAGCAGCTGTTATACTCGAACCAATAGTTCAAGGTGCCGGTGGTATGAGAATCTATTCGCCAGAGTTTTTAAAAAGAGTAAGAGAGCTTTGTGATGAGTATGATGTACTTCTAATACTCGATGAGATAGCTACTGGTTTTGGACGCACGGGGAAACTTTTCGCTTATGAACATGCCGGAGTGGCTCCAGATATTTTATGTATTGGCAAGGCTCTTACGGGTGGATATATGTCACTTGCAGCAACGCTCACCAGTAAAAAAGTGATGCAGGGTGTTGAAGCAAACGGGAATGTGCTTATGCATGGACCGACCTTTATGGCAAACCCTTTAGCGTGTGCCGTTGCAAATGCTTCGCTTGAGCTACTGCTAAATTCTCCATGGAAAGAAAGAATACAAAACATTCAAACACAGTTAAATGAAGAGCTGACAAAATGTGAAGAGCTTACGATAGTAAAAGAGGTTCGCATTCTTGGGGCGATTGGTGTTGTGGAGTTAAACGAAGAGGTTGACTTGGGTTTTATGACTCCGGCATTTATAAGAGAAGGTGTCTGGGTAAGACCATTTTTAAATCTTGTCTATATTATGCCTCCGTTTGTAATAACAAAAGAGGAGTTAACGCATTTGACTACAGCCATTTTCACTGTAGTCAAAGAGTATGAAAACCATATATCTGGGAAAAAAGCTTAACTATTATTCTCAGATAAAATTTGGAGCATCATTCGCAAAGAGGATGATATCACCAGCTCTCGTTACTTCTTTTAATTTTGCTTGCATCTGAGATTTATCTGCAAGCAAAATCTTCTCAGGAACATTGAGCTCTGTATCAAACTGAGCTGCATTTAACTGTCCGGTAATGATCGCAATGTCAAAAACAGTGTTAATCGCATTGATCAGTTCGGTATTAAGCTCCTCTGTGCTTTCCACAAGCCCTGGGGTTACAATTACTTTTCTTCCCTTATGTAGTGAGCAAAGACGTATTCCTTCCAGCATACCATCGATGTTTCCATTATAGCTATCATCAAGTATGATTTTCCCACCAGTATCAATCCGCTCAAGACGATGTTCAACGCTTTTAAGGTTTTCTACTGCTTGAATAATCTCCAAAGCCTGCATACCCATCTTATCTGCTATTAGAATCGCTGCATTAAGATTAATACTCTGAAACCCGCCCAAAACCGATGTGTGGAAATGGTGTAATTCTCCACCAATATTAAGATCAAAGTCCGTTCCTTCGAGTGTTGCATTCATATTGAGAAGTTCATCTCCAAAAAACGTCACTTTTTGCTGTGCTTTGTCTGTTGCTGAAGTATGAACAAATGCCCTTTCGAGTCGATTGGAACGGATTAGCTCTAACTTGGTTCGCTTTATACGCTCGATTGTTTTAAAGTATTCTATATGCTGTGGCCCAATTTTACCTACAACAACAATTTGAGGATGTAAAAATTGGGCAATTGCATAAATATCCCCCTCTAAACGTGCGCCAGCTTCACAGACATAAACCTGTGTATCGGTAGGAAGGGATTGATTTACATCTTGGATAATCCCTCCCAATGTGTTTACACTGCGTGGAGTAGCATACACTTTGTATTTATGGCTCAATAATTGTGCTACAAAGTTTTTCATCGATGTTTTACCGTAGCTTCCAGTGATGCAGATGATGGTTAGATGTTTCATGGAAGCGATTTTTTTCTTAGCTTCGCGTTTATACAATAGAAATAAAAGTTTCTCGATTCCCATTGAAAATAGATACGTAAAAGCCAATGGCAGGAATAGACTATAAACAGTGCCAATCTCTTTGAATGAAAATAAAAAATTTACAACAAGTGTTAAGGATACAAGTATAATTAAAAATCGCTTTACACGCCATGTCAATATAAGTTTTTTATCCAAACGACGGTGCCAAAAATATAATAAAGGTATATAAATACCAACAACATAGACACCATAACTCCCAGAAACGCAATAAAGCGTAAAAGGGATGATAAAATAAATGACATGCCACCATGTTTTATGATGATTCAAAACAACACGTTCAATCCGATAATTATACCATTGTAGATTAGTGAGTAAATACCATCCCAATGCTATTACAAAGAGCATATTTACGATGAATGACAATAAGTCCATTTAGTTATTTTCCTTTATACATGTTTAAATTTTTTGAACGATAGCACGTCTTTCATTTTTAGAGGTGCCTTCAAGCCGATAACGCAGAGAATCATACGTCCGCGCAGTCTCCAAGACCGGCTGCCCGGCGAAGTCGGTCACGCAATGCGTGACCAATCCCGACGTCTTCCGGCATCACCGCCACAAGCACCTCTAATCCCAGGTGATCGGCCTGGCGCAGAGAGTGATAGAGTTCGTGTGCTTGTTCATCAATATTTTGGGTGAGGCGTAGCCAGATAACATTTTCTGGTAGTAGATTTGACAGACGCGACGCCAATAAGCCCACTCGTTGTCCGCGCTGTTGCCATTCCTCTATGCATTGTTCTACGTTATCCCACGATGCAAGGACTACACGTGCCCTTGGCGAGTAGTGCGATGGATTACCTCCTGGATAGCGTACGGGCGTATTAGAGACTGTGGCCACCGGACTTCCCAGCACACGATACAATTCCTCTTCAGTAATCTTGCCTGGACGTAGAATCTTAGGCGTTGATGTTGACAAATCAACAATAGTAGATTCTATTCCAATGGAGCAGCGTCCGCCATCCAGAATGAGATCCACACTATCTTTAAGCTCTTCTCTCACATCCTCAGCCGAAGTAGGACTTACGCTTCCGTAGCGGTTGGCAGAGGGTGCTGCAATGCCACCCCCAAATGCACGCAATAGTTCTAAAGATACGGGATGGTTCGGAACCCGCAACGCCACCGTGTCAAGACCTCCAGTCACTGCATCTGGCACATTGGGTAGACGACGCAAAATCAGGGTAAGTGGTCCAGGCCAAAAAATTTCTGCTAATTGCCAGGCAACCTCTGGAATATCTTGTGCCCACTCGCTCATCTCTTTTGCATCGTAGAGATGCACGATCAAAGGGTGATCTGCAGGCCGGCCTTTGGCAGCGAAAATCCGCCCTACAGCTTCACTGTTGCGTGCATCTGTACCCAGACCGTAGACAGTTTCTGTTGGGAAGGCAACAAGTCCACCCGCTTGAAGTATCCTAACTGCTTCATCAATCATTGCAACTCCTTTGTTTGACTTTTGCAATTTTTATAAAAATAATTACAACATTAGTATTATGTGTAAGTATCACTCACTTAACTAAATAAATAAAGATATTGTTATTTATCTCGACCTAAGTTGTGCTTGTATTACTATGTTTCTATGCATTTTCTATCATACATACTTTTTGGATTGCCCCCTCAAAATATTTCAAAAAGGAGGCAATTCAAAAAGTACAGAGATACTCCCCCTCTTTTAAAGAGAGGGGAAGATATTGGTTATTGACCTAAGCTGTAAGCTCTTACTCTTTCTAACAAGTAGAGGTTTTCGAGTTTAATCCATTATAGGCGTTTGCTTACTCGCCTTGTCCTAGAGAGTAAGCGCGCTCACCTTTAAGCATATAAAGGTTTTCAGTTTTAATTACTTCAATACCTGCATCAGAAATTCTGTTCATCATATCTGTAACATCACCATTTGTAAGGATGTCACCTTGATTTTTAGCATAGTATCTACATCTCCAGTGATCGGTAAGGAACGTTTCTGGGTGACCATGTGGATATACTTTTTGACCACGGTTAGAGATCATTTTAAGTGCCATACCTGTACTTTCTGCGATTTTAACCAGTTGATCACCAATTGTATTTGCATCACAATCATCTCTAGTAAAGATATCTACACCGATCAGATCCATTTTTTCACTTCTTACATTTGTAAGCACAGGTTTTTTGATTTTGATCGCTTTGTCATATTTTACAGCTGCTAGTGTTGATGGTTTTTGACCAAGTCTTTCGATGACTGCATCGGCAAACTCTTTTGTTCCAACTTCTGTATGCGCTTTACCTTCAGCTTTAAGTTTTCTAGCAAGGTCATAAGTTACGATACCGTCTTCAATAGTTTTAAGCCAAGCATTGTGAACTTTTTGGGCCACTTCGGGTTGACCTGCTTGTACCATCATCATGACACCTGAAAGTAAAAGTCCTGATGGATTCGCTTTGTTTTGACCAGCATGACGTGGAGCAGAACCGTGGATCGCTTCATACATTGCAAAGTCATCACCAACATTAGCTCCAGGTGCAATACCAACTGAACCTGTCATAAGTCCAAGAATATCCGTTGCAACATCACCATAAAGGTTAGGCATTAGAACCATATCAAAGTCTTCAGGAGCATCTACTAGTTTAGCCATACCGATATCGATAATCCAATCATCAGCTTGAATTTCAGGATAGTTTTTAGCTGTTTCATAGAATACTTTTACAAAAAGACCATCAGTTAACTTCATGATGTTATCTTTAATCATACAAGTGATTCTTTTTCTGCCATATGCTTTTGCATACTCAAATGCATATTGACATATTTTTTCACAACCCGGTCTTGTGATGATTTTTAGACACTGAGTTACTTCTGGAGTCTGCTGGTGCTCAATTCCTGCATATAAATCCTCTTCATTTTCACGAATAGTAAGAACATCCATACCTGGGTATCTTGAAGGTATAAACGGCGTATAAGAGATAGCAGGACGGACGTTAGCGTAAAGACCTAATGTTTTACGAATAGTAACATTCAAACTTTTGTATCCACCACCTTGAGGTGTTGTGATAGGTGCTTTAAAAAGAACTTTGTTCTTTTTGATAGTATCCCAAGCTTCTGGAGCAATACCAGAACTGTTACCAGCAAGATAAACCTGTTCACCCACTTCAATATGTTCCCATTCTACATCAGCACCAGCAGCATCAAGTACTCTAATACTTGCATCCATGATCTCAGGACCGATACCGTCACCTCTTGCTACTGTAATTGTTGTCTTTGCCATTTTTTTTCCTTTTGTAATAAATTAATTATAAACCCTAGAAAGGAGACCTGGATAGTCTCCACCTCATTCTCTGTTTGTAGGCGTATTATATAAATTTGTGAGATTAAACTCTTCACTGTTATTGGACTATTTATTTACTTTTTGTGATTTATAAGTTATCTATAATTGGTATAAAAATAGTATTTTTTTGATAAGAATGATTAAAAAGGGTGTTTTTGAGAAAAAAACTTCCTATTTTTAATATGATTGTTATCTAAAGTTGGTATTATTTGGGTATGAAACAAGAAACGTTAGATAAAAAAATAAAAATCTCAAATGACTTAATGTTCTATATCTATAAACATATTGAGACAGATATCAACATTGATGAACTTGCAGATGATTTCAAGATCAATAAATTTTATATGCATAAGATCTTTAAAGAAGTGTTTGGGCGTAATATTTATGAAAGTATTAAATCTATTCGTCTTCAAAAGGCTTCTAATCTTTTATTGACAAATAAATACTCCACTATTTCTAAAATAGCTAATGAGTGTGGCTACAGTTCTCAAACTTCTTTCATCCGTGCATTTAAAGAACGTTTTTCCATGACCCCTAACAATTGGAGAAAGGGCGGGTATAAGGAATATTCACAAAAAATTCTTTTGCAATCACCAAATGCACAAGCTTCTACGGCCAATTTTGAACTAATCCAGCCTCAAATCGTGAAGATGCCGCATCAGAGCGCCTATTATATCCGTCACAGAGGCTATGGGTATGACAAATCAAAACTCACATGGCAAAAAATTCAAACTTGGATTTACCAGAATGAGTTAAAGGACTATGCGCAGATGTCACTTTTTCATGATAACCCAACCATCACACCCTTAGATGAGTGTCATTATGTGGCATGTGTAGTACCGAATGAAGAAAAAGAGATAAAAGATGAACGTTTGCCAAAATTTAATATCACAGGTGGTGTTTATGCTAAATTTGATCTGGAAGGTACACGGGGAGATCTACTGAAGTTTATTCACTGGGTATATCATGAGTGGCTACCTAAAAGTGAGTATCAAACAACAACGAAACCACCTTATGCAATCTATCATAAAAACCATTATCTTGACAATGATGAGAAATTTGCAATCAGTTTTTATCTGTCAATAAAGATTTAGGATTAACTTGGGTGAAATGTACACTTTTAAAAGTGTACATTTAGGTTCAATTATTGAGGTGAAGATTGATACAAATTATTGTTAAAAATCTTTAAAAAGAACCTTTTAAGGTTAACTTTACGCTTTTGAACTTAATAATACAAGGGAATCACTGATAATACATTTTCCGCCATATTTATTGATAAAAGATCTAATTTTTTCTATCAACTTTTCAATCTTCTCCTCTTCACACAGAGTAAATATATATGTATTACTGAGGAGATCATTGGCTTCATCTGCCGTTTTTAGTCCATGACCTCCATACCCCTCAATATCTTTAATTATTGTATAGCCGGTTACTTCACTTTTTTTAAGTAACTCCACTAATCTCTTTAAATAAATAGATTCAATTATGACTTCAACTTTTTTCATTTTTTTCATTTTTAACTCCACAAGATAGTTATAAAATAGTAGTAAAGCGGTATCCCTAAAGAGATATTAAAAGGGAAAGTTACCGCTAAAGCTAATGGTAAATAGAGACCAGGATTGGCTTCAGGTACAGAGAGTCTCATAGCTGCAGGAACTGCAATATAAGAAGCACTTCCGGCAAGTAATGCTAGTAAAAAAGTATCTCCTTTTGTTAGTTCAAAGAAGTACCCTAAAAGAATAGCAACAGAGGCATTAAATACAGGCATGGCAATAGCAAATAGTATGAGAAACAAACCCACTTTTTTGAGTTCATAAATTCTTTTTGCTGCAACTAATCCCATATCAAGAAGAAAAAATGCAAGCATTCCTTTAAATAAATTTCCAAACAGTGGCTCCATCGAGTCCCAGCCTTTTTGTCCGGTCAATATACCAATGATCAAAGCACCTACTAATAAATAGACAGATGGATTTAAAAATGCCTCTCTAAAAATTTCTTTCCAATCTGTCTTCTTTTTCTCTCCATCTTCAGAACCCTTAGCAAATAGTGCTGCAAAGACAAGTCCAACAACAATAGCCGGAGACTCCATGAGTGCCATACCTGCAACCATATAACCTCCATACTCCACACCAATGGTTTGAAGATAGGTGATACCTGTGATAAAAGTCACCGCACTGATAGACCCATATGTGGCTGCAATTGCAATAGCATTATAGTTATCTAACTTAATGCGTAAAATAAAATAGCTGTATATTGGCACAATGATTGCCATGAGAATTGCTAAGGAAAGTGCTGTGAATATATAGGTGTTTATGCCACTATGGGAAAGCTCATATCCTCCATGAAGCCCAATAGCTATCAAAAGATAGAGTGAGAAAAGCTTAGGCAAAGGTTGCGGAATAGAGAGGTCTGATTTGAAAAAAACCGCTAACATACCAAGTAAAAAGAAGAGTATGGGCGGATTTAAAATATTTTGAAGTATTAAATCTATATTCATGTTCTGTGTCTCCTAAAAAGATTTTTTAAGGAGCATTGTACCGATAGGGTGCAATGCGCAGTAATTTTTACTTAAATAGCATCAATAACAGCATTAAGTGTTGCAGATGGTCTCATTGCCTTAGCAGCCAACTCATCATTTGGATGGAAGTATCCGCCAACATCCTGAGGTTTGCCTTCAACTGCAAGAAGTTCTTCCATAATTGTTGC
>JAGXFO010000012.1 GCA_024637255.1 Sulfurovum sp. | reverse complement strand
TCAGCTATTGGATACAAAACTCCTCATGAGGCTTATTGCAAAGTAGTTAATAATTTAGATGAATCAATGCTACTAAAGGTAGCTTAGGTGCTGGGAATAAAAAAACTTTTTTTATGGTCTTGACAAAGGGGTGCAGTATATACCACACGATGTTTTCAGCCATGAAGAACAGACTTATTTTGCTCTTACAGCTTTTTATTGTCATGATATACATCATTTTTGAAGAGCTAATCTGGGAGGGAATTGCTAAGCCTATCTATGAGGCTATTCATGCGCTTAAAATTCTTCAGAAGGCGGAAATATGGCTACAGTCTGTGAACCCTTTTGTTATACTTGCCATTTTTGTTATTTTGCTTGTTCTGGTGGAGGCATTTGGCATCTATGCGGGGATTTTATTTGTAAGTGGGCAGGTACTTTTGGGTACGACTCTGTATATCTCTAAAATACCTATAGCGGCATTTACTTTTTGGCTTTTTAGAGTGACTGAAAACAAGCTTATGCAGTTTGGATGGTTTAAATGGATATATGACTGGTTAATGAAGGCTACTGACTGGATAAAATCATGTGAGATACACAAGAAGACCATGGAGCGTTTGATGCAGGTTAAAGTGCGTATTAAAGCGTTTAAAGAAAATTACTTTTCCAATAAAAGTCTTTTTATAGAGAAAATAAGACATCTCTACAGGACAGTAAAAAATTCACTTAGAAAATAGTTATAGCATATGAAAAAGTAAATTTTATGCTCATTCGTTGTCTTGATTTTCAGGCCACTATCAAAGTTATTTGTGGCCGCCCGTAGTTGTTCTGGGCACAAGTTCATTCATTTTTTCTCCTCCTATGTTATAGGCTTCACCAAAACCAAAGGTTGCTTCGCCGTATATAGGTGTAAGGACATAAAGGTTAAAGTCATTCATTCCCATAAGCATGGAGAGCATTTCTCCCCGTTTGGCCACAAAGGCTTTCATAATAGGTTCAAAAGAGTTATTGTCTCTGTCAATGAGGTAAACATCGCACTGCAATGAGATACGTTTTCTTGCAAATATCTGCTGTGTTTTACTTTCGTCTTCTATGAAGAATGCAGAAGATCTAGGTATTTCCTGCATATTTTTAGCATGGGTGGCAATGTTTGAAATGAAGATATATATTTTCTCACCATCATAATAAAAAGGCGCATAAGAGGAAAATGGATAACCATTGTTTGAGATGGTCGCCAATACAACACTCTGGTAGTCTTCTAGTAATTCTATAAGTTTTTGCATTTAGTACTCTCTGTTTTTTATAGACTGTTGGGCTTCACGGTCAAGGGTTTTGGCCTTCATGTCTGCACGTTTGTCGTGGAGCTGTTTACCTTTTGCTATGGCGATACTTACTTTGACTAAGTTTCGTTCATTAAAATAAATCATGAGTGGAACTATGGTGTAACCGTCTTTGTGTACTTTGACATAGAGTTTTTCCAATTCTTTTTTATGTAAAAGCAGTTTTCTGGGTGTTCTTGTATCCGGAATGTAGTGTTTCACTGTTGTCTCAAGGTGGGCAATGTGTGCATTCATGAGGTACAATTCGCCTTGAATAAAGCGACAAAAAGAATCTGCAAGGTTGGCACGTTTTGCCCGTAGGGCTTTGACCTCTGCCCCAACCAGTACCATGCCTGCCTCAAATTTTTCAAGTATTTCATAGTCATGTCTTGCTTTTTTGTTTTGTGCTACGATGTTAATACCCACTGCTATCCTTTGGACTATGCTCTTTTTGGTGAATTATATCATATAATTCACCATGGAAAATACAGAAACAGCATCATTGGAAATACTTTATCAGGATAAGTATTTGGTAGCCATTAACAAACCCTCAGGTTTGCTCGTGCATAAGTCACCTATAGACAAACATGAAACACGATTTGCACTGCAACTTATACGTGATCAGATAGGGCAATATGTTTACCCTGTACACCGTTTAGATAAGCCTACCTCAGGAGTACTTATTTTTGGACTCAGTGCCCAAATTGCCCAATCATTGTCACTGCTTTTTCGTACCTCTGAAGTACATAAAGAATATATCGCTGTAGTGCGTGGTTTTACTGAAGCTAATTCAGAAATAGACTATCCGCTTAAGCAAATGCTGGACACTAAAGAGCAGAAAAAACTAGGCGTCACAAAAGAAGCCCAAGAAGCGCAAACCAACTTTCAGCGTTTAGCGACAGTGGAGCTGCCCTTTCCCGTTAGCCGTTACCCGGTTGCACGTTACTCTCTGGTTAAACTTCTTCCTAAAACAGGCAGAAAACATCAACTCAGACGTCATATGAAGCATATATTTCATCCCATAGTTGGAGATACTAAACACGGAAGAGGAGAGCATAACACTCTTTTTAGAGAGAAGTTTGGTATATACCGGCTTTTATTGCATTCTTGCAGAGTCTCTTTTGTGCATCCTGTAAGCAAAGAATTTTTAGTGATTGATGCCCCGGTTAGTGATGCACTATGTGGACTTTTTGAACATTTTGGATGGAAAAATATTGTTTATTAGATAGCTGGCCTAGAGAGCTGTAAAATATAAAACAAAGTGTCCCAGATTATGCTATGCAAATTACATAAGATTTTTCCTATGGTATAATGCCGCAAATATTATATGGAGAATAGCTGTGGATTTAAAAATGAGATGGCACTTAGGCATGCTTGTTATGTTTTTATTGTGCTCTGTAACCTTCATGGATGCTAAAGAAAATACAGCACATATCATGGAGCAAAACACTTCTGTAGAAAAACCTATAGAAAAACCTATTGTCAAAAAAAAGATTATAGGTGCTGTTGAGAATGTCAGACTTGTTCCCCCTAATATTGTTTTGAAAGCACGGATAGATACCGGAGCGAAAACAACATCTATAGACGCACGAAATATCACCCCTTTTTATCACGAGGGCAAACAGTGGGTAAGGTTTGACTGCGTGTCTGGCAAAAAAGTATATACCATAAAGAAAAAAGTGATATGTACGGTGCAAATCAAGCGTCACCACAAAAGTCCGCAAACCCGTTTTGTGGTGAAAATGCGTATTACACTAGGAGATGTTTCTCAGCTTGTTGAGGTAAATTTGAATAATAGAGATGCCTATACCTACCCCATACTCATAGGACGCAATTTTTTACGGGACAGCTTTATTGTAGATATTGCAAAAAGATATCGCTTTAAGCCTCAAAAGCCTCAAAAGAAGAAGAAAGTATGATAGAAAGAAGCTAAGAGTAGAGGCACAGAAATATTTGAGAATAGAAAATAAAATGATGGAGTCACCGTATGACAGGCAAGACATTTATAAAAGGTAAAGACAGGGATTTGGAATCTTCCATCCAAACCATGTTGGACAAATTGGATGTGTTGGACATTAAAATAGAAGAAGCATCGTCACTGAACCCTGTGCCTTACGTATATTCTGTACATATTCATGATCAAGAATGTGGACTGATGTTTACAAATGGAAAAGGAGCCTGCAGTAAATCTTCTCTTGCGAGTGCTTTGGGCGAATATTTTGAGAGAATATCCTGTAACTATTTTTTTGCAGATTATTATTTTGGTGAAACATTTTCCAAGAGTGAGTTTGTGCATTACCCCGATGAACGCTGGTTTGCCATAGAATCTGATGAGATGCCAGAGGGTCTTTTGGATAATACACTTTGGAAGTATTACGATCCGCATGAAGAACTTCATCCTGAGCAGATATTTGATCTGAATTCAGGTGCAGGGGAGCGGGGAATCTGTGCTTTACCATTTACCCGTTTACGTGATGCAGAAAAGATTTATTTTCCTGTAAACATTATTGGCAATCTCTATGTGAGTAATGGTATGTCCTCAGGCAATACGATGCATGAAGCTAGAGTTCAAGCCTTGTCAGAGATATTTGAACGTTATGTGAAAAATAAAATTATCTCTGAAGGTATTTGTCTGCCTCAAATCCCCGAGGAAGTCATTAACCGCTTCCCTCAGATTAAATCATCCATGGATGCATTGGTGGCGCAGGGATATCATTTGCGTATAGCGGATGCATCACTGGGGGGAAGGTATCCTGTTGTTTCTGTGACGCTTATTAATCCAAAAGATGCTTCAGTTTTTGCTTCTTTTGGGGCACATCCTTGTTTTGAGGTGGCACTTGAGAGAACGGTAACTGAACTTTTGCAGGGAAGAGAACTCGCAGGAATCAATGACTTGAATGAGTTTCAGGCACCCAGTTTCAATAGAGACGAAGTTGCAGACCCTGATAATCTGGAAACACATTTTATCAATGCTACGGGTTTACTCTCTTATGACTTCTTCAAAGAAACCCCTGACTATGATTTTGTAGACTGGAATCATGACTTAGACACACAAGGTGAGTTTGACTATTTGAGTGAAGCCATACATGACTTGGGACATGATATTTATATTGCAGAGTATGAGCACTTGATGGTGTATGCCTGTCGTATTATTGTGCCCGGTATGTCTGAGATATATCCGGTAGATGATCTGGTATGGAGTAACAATAACGAAGGTGCACGCTTTCGAGAAAGTATACTAAACCTTAAGCATCTTACACAGAACAAATGGCAGGAAATGCTGGAAGATCTGAATGAGGGAGAGTATAATGACATGCAAAAAGTGGCAGAGTTTATAGGTGTTGCGCCAGACCCTAAAACTGCGTGGGAGAGCTTACAGATAGGAGAGCTTAAAGCGATGCTATGTGTGGCACTCAAGGAGTATGAGCAGGCAAATGAATGGCATAACTGGTGTTTGCACATAGGTCAAATGGGAGAAGATAGAAAGAAATTCTACCGATGCATACATGCTTTGATAGAGATAAAGCTAGACGAAGAAAAGTCATACATCCAGTATAAAAATGCCTTGGTGCAAATGTATGGAGAAGATACACTGACGCTGTGTATAGATATCATGGAAGGTAAAGAATCCTTTTTTGGCTTGCATAGTCCGGGGCTTGGGCTACAAGGTTTTCACAGACATCAGAAACTGTTAGAGGGTTATGCAAAAGTATATAAAGCAAAACAGATCCATTGGAGCAAATAAGAATAGAGGGCAAAGGACAAGACTAAGTGATGAACGATGAACACAAAAATAATCCACTGCATGGAATTAAATTAAAGCAGATACTTGAAGAACTTCAGGCCAAATACGGTTGGGAACTTTTGGGACAGTTTGTAAATATACGATGTTTTACCTATGATCCCAGCATCAACTCATGTTTAAAGTTTTTAAGAAAAACACCTTGGGCACGAAGCAAAGTTGAAGCATTGTATTTAATGATGATCAGTAAGAAGGATGGGGATAGGTATGGTGATTGACATTGTGTTTGTGGTCCCACCACGATGAGGAGCTGAAGAGTATAAGCGCAGAAAAAGGGTAAGAAAGTTTTTTTGAAAGAACTTTGTTTTTAAAATACTGCGTATGTAGAATGTCGTGAGAAACAAACACGGAACGCGTAAACAACAAGGTTAAAAAAGTCCTAAAAGTATGGGATTCCAAAGCGCTGCAGTAGTAAGAGTAGCTACAATAGACAGAAGAATGGCAATCATTTCTAGGGTACCGCGCACAGGTACGCGCTCAAGTAGACCAGCCTTGTGTACTTGCGCTTTGAGCTCATCGAAAATATCAGTATATGGAGTTGTCATTATTGCTTTTCTGTTTTTAAAATGAAAATGATTATAACCGTTAAAGATTAATATACTCTGTGTTTTATCTTAAAAAATGTACTTCCACTTCCAGAAAAGAACCATCCATTTGCGTCAACTTTTTTTAGCTCAGGATAGGCCATAAGTGCAGCGCTATAGAGGTCGTTAAGCATAATGGGGTCTGAAATGTGTTCTAGTAAAGTGTTAGAATCCAATTTGTCCCATCCTATGAAAGAGCTTAAGCTAATGTCATTAAGAAGATGTTCTTTGAATGTTTTATAGACTACAGAGGTATCGCATCTTATGTCGGGAGTGTGGAGTTCTAAAGGGAGCAGCTCTTCTTCAAAAGGTTCAACTATTTCTCCGAAACCACTTACATTTGCAGATGGATAGTTGTAGATGAAAAATGGAAAATCAGCTCCTACGGTACTTCCTATGCGCGCTAATTCTTTGGTACTTATTAAAAGATTACATACTTCTTTGACCAGACGCATAAAAGCAGCCCCGTCAGAACTCCCCCCGCCTAATCCTGCCTGAGAGGGGATGCGTTTGATAACCACAACTTTATGTTTATAAAAGAAGTTGAGAATATCCAAATCCCCTGTGTGTTCATTGAGGGCTTTATAGGCTTTGTATATGGTATTTGATTCAAGCGGTATATCATCACAACCTTCTATGGTAAAGGTATCACACTCAGATGGTTCAAAAGTTATAGTGTCATAAAGATCTTCTACTCTCATAAATCTCGAAAGCAATGTATGGTAACCATCTTTGTGGCCAGCAATCTTTAGAAAGATGTTGACTTTTGCGTGGGCTTTGATACTGTACCCCGAGTCACTTTTTTCTATATATGATTTTCCTCTACTTGTACCATTAGACTTCTTGTTATTTTGAATAGCTTCTTTTTCTTTATTCATCCATTTAGGAAGACTGTCGATATCCCAATATCCACCCTCATCACCACCAGCAAAACCACCCATAACTAAACCCTTCTTATAAAAATTGCATGGCTATTATACTATAAAAAAATACTGAAAATAAGACTTCATGGAAAAAGGAGAATGTCATGTCATGCACAACTTTTTGAGAATTTATATTCCAAGCACTATTTAATAGTTAGCTTTCTTCAAACTTTGGGATACGGTTAAATCCGTATATTACTTTTTCACCTGCTATCTGAATGATGGAAAAAAAGTTTGAGGTCTCTATGAGGTATATGCCATCTTTTTTGGTTTCAAAATACGCTACGGAAAGTTTTTTACCCAATTCTATGTATTCTTCGTCTCCTGTATAGACATTAGAGGGTATGGCTAAATGAGTGAAGGGGTTTATGGCTTTTTCTCCATCATAATAAAACTGACCTTCGTTGACACGGTGCAGGCTGGAGAGGGTGCCGTCAACACCTAGTTTGTCTGCTATCAATGTACCCAAACTACGTATGTAAGTACCTTCACTTACTTTAGCTTCAAAGTGTACAAAAGGGTGGTTATAGTTAAGCAATTTGATATCATGGATGGTAGAAGTGATAGTTTTAAGTTCTACCTCCAGCCCTTCACGTGCGAGTTCGTAAGCGCGTTTTCCATTTATCTTTTTGGCACAAAATTTAGGGGGATAATAGGTTAGTTCGCCTTTTAAAGAGTGTAGAGTGTCTTCTATGTGACTTTTGCTGAAGACCTCTACTTCTTTTATGCTATCTACTTTCTCTATATCAAGACTTGGAGAGTTTGCCCCTAGCCACAGTGTTGCTTTGTAGCTTTTAGGGGTTTTGTTGAGGTACTGGAAGAGTTTTGTGTATTGACCTGTGGCCACAATGAGACAGCCTGTAGCAAAAGGATCTAATGTACCAGAGAAGCCTACTTTTTTAGTGCCATATTTTCTTTTGACGTAGCCCATATAGCCATTGGAGGATCTGAAAATAGGTTTGTTTACTACAAATAATCTGTTCATTTTACATTCTTTAAATAGACTGAACAAAAGAGCTCAAAATCTCTTTTTTATTTCCGCCAAAATTAATCAAAAGCTTGTACTCTTTTCCTGATTTGTTGGCTTCCTGAACGCGCCCTATGCCAAAGATCTTGTGTTTGACAAGGTCACCTTTTTTGAATGCTGAACTTTTAGTGATCTTAAGACTAGTATCCTGGATAAGTCCTGCTTCCCCTAAAAAACGACTTTTGTCTATCATCTTACGGCGACCCTTGTAAAAACGGCTATCAACATAGCAAAGGGTAAGGTCGGACTTGGCTCTGGTAATGGCTACATAGCCCAGACGACGCTCTTCTTCCATATTTGAACCTTCGCCAAGCAAGGGAAAGAACTCCTCTTCTAGACCTATGACAAAGAGGTGTTCAAACTCTAAGCCTTTGGCCGCGTGGATACTCATGATGGTAATGGCATTTTCTTCTATTTGGTCCTGGTCACTTTGCAGTGAAATGTCATTGAGAAATTCGTCCAGTGAAAGATCAGGGTTTTTAATGACGGCATCTCTGAAGTATCCATAAAATTCATCTATGTTCAAGATGCGTTCAAATCCATCTGGCATACCCACATAATGATCTTTAAGTTTGATACGTTCCTCAAATAGTGTAATGAAGTTACCAAGCGTATTTTTTATTTCGCCTTGTAAGACTTCTATATCTTCAAGCAGTTTACCCAGGGCTGTCGCAACCTTTTTGCTGACGGCAGATGTGAGTTCGCCATCCCTATTTTTTTGTATGTACCCATAGAGTGAAGACCCTGCATCAAAAGCAGCTTTTTGCAGTTTTTCTATAGATGCTTTGCCTATGCCTCTTTTGGGCTTGTTTATAATGCGTATCAGTGAAAAGTCATCATGAGGATTGGAAAGCACCCTAAGATAAGAGATGAGATCTTTTATCTCCGCACGTTCATAAAAGCGCATACCCCCTATGAGCTTAAACCCTACACCTTCTTTAGTAAAACCTTCTTCGAGTGAACGTGAAAGTGCATTTATACGGTAAAGTACGGCTATCTCATCGGGATCAGTTCCTTCTTCAAGCAGTTTTTTTATTGCTCGTGCAATAGCTCTTGCTTCCATGGACTCATCAAGCGAGTGGAGCAGTTTAATCTCTTCTCCGGCACCTTTGTGGGAAGTCAGTTTTTTCCCCAATCGTGTAGAGTTATGCTCTATAAGGGTATTGGCAGCCTTAAGTATGGGTTCAGTGGAACGGTAGTTTGTTTCGAGCTTGACGGTTTTGCAGGTTTCAAAGTTGTTGGCAAACTCCAAAATATTACGAATATTTGCCCCCCTCCAGCCATAAATACTCTGGTCATCATCTCCAACGACACAAAGGTTGTTATGTTCAGAAGAAAGAAGCTGAAGAAGCTGAAACTGCAACTCGTTGGTATCTTGGTATTCGTCCACCATGATGTATTTGTAACGGTTACTTGTCTCGCGCCTGAGTGTATCATTTTCAGAGAGTATTTTGTAGGTAAGCATGAGGAGGTCATCAAAGTCAACAAGATTGTTTTCTTCAATGTTTGCCTGGTATTTCAGATAAATAGCGGCTATTTGTTTGTAATCAGGGAGCTCAGCTTTTTCTAAAACCAGCTCGGGCGAAAGGATGGAGTTTTTGTATTTTGAAATCTCAGAAGCGATAAAAGCAATGTTAAGATCTACTTTCAACTCTTTGGCTATGGAGCGCAAAAGGCGTTTTTTATCGTCACTGTCTATGATAACAAAAGTATTGCTTCTGCCAAGTTTTTCGATATGGAATTTTAAAAAAAGTAAACCAAACTTATGAAAGGTGCATAGAAGCGGAGGATAGCTTACTTTGTTTGGCATCAACTTAAGAGCGCGCTCTCTCATCTCGGCTGCAGATTTGTTTGTAAAAGTGAGAGTGAGGGTATTGGCAGGGTCTATGCCTATTTCGCCTACCAGGTAAGCTAGTCTAGTCGTGAGGGTTTTGGTTTTCCCACTTCCTGCTCCTGCGAGGATAAGCATGGCACCATCTATGTGTTCAACGGCTTCACGCTGTGACGGGTTTAGAGAATTTAAAATTGTTTCCATTAAGATCTTTAGCTCCTGGTTAGTATATTAATTATACCTTTAAATTGATTAGAGGTCACATAAACAAAGGAATTAGAAATTCTTGACTAAAATAAAATTATTCTAATAAGTACAACTTATGTTTAATTAAGTATAATTTGATATAATAGAGTTAATTATAAAGCTATGTATATGTAGCATTAAGGAAAATATAAATGTTAAAAGATTTTGTAAAGTTAGAAACTTTTTTGACGGTTGCACGCGAAAGAAGTTTTTCTAAAGCATCGGCAAAGTTGGGTATTTCACAACCGGCAGTAACGCAACAGATTAAATTTATTGAGAAATATCTTGGGTGCAAGGTGATTGAACGTAAAAAGAATGGCATTAAGCTTACCAATGAAGGTGAAGAACTTTACAAGGTAGCAACAAGAATTGAGAAGGAGATTCACTCTTCAGAGCAAGATATACTTAAGATCATCAATAAAGAGATTACCTTTAGATTAGGCGCTTCTTATACTATAGGTACCTACGTTATTCCGGGACAATGCCTCAATACTGTTGGCGAAGCAATTAACAACAGTGTTCATTTAGACATAGACCGTAGTGATAGGATTATAAATAAACTTAAAGACAGGAAGTTGGACGTTGGACTTATCGAGTCTCCAATCATAGACAATGAGCTTATTTATAGAGAGTGGCTAGAGGATGAACTGGTACTGGTGAGCAATGTGCCTATACCTAAAATACTCAAAACAGAAGAGTTGTATGACTTTGACTGGATTTGTCGCGATGAAGCTTCCCATACAAGAAAAGTGGTTGGTGAAGTTTTTGATGAGCTAGGTGTTTCCTGTAAAAGTCTTAATGTGCTTTCTGAAGTAAGCAATACAATTACAGTACTGCAAACGATTAAAAAATGCGATAAAAATCTGGACAGACCTGTAGTATCTATTTTGTCAAAATTTGCCATTATGGATGAGGTTGCCAATGGTGAACTTTTTGAGGCAAGACTTAGAGGCTATACTATGACACGAAAGTTTTACATTGTGTATTCAAAAGAAAATAAACATAATGCCTATGTAGATAAGGTAGTCAATTTTATCTTAGCGGGACAGTGCTAAGATCTACGTTTTATTTTTTATTCTTGAGAAGTTTTTTATTCTCAGGATTATTTAAAAGTGCTTCCATTGAAGATTTTTTGGATGCACTTTCCTCTCTCTTCTCTCTATCTTTTATTAGCGGATCTGCAAAATTTATGACTATAGGGTTTTCGCCTACAAAAATCTGTTTTATAGCAAGTAGCGGTACAGAGACTACAGAGCCAAAATTATCACTTCCAAACCCTGCTTCAAATGAGAAGTATTCTTCTTCTAGCTGAGCAGTTTCAAGTGTAAAACCGCTCAGTATAAAGAGTACTGTATGATCAAATGAGTCTTTAATACTTGAGGGCAGTTCTGGCGAAAAAGTAATATATTTTATTTCACACGCAAGTGCAAATTCCTGGTTTTTTTTAAATAAATAATCTATAGTTTCAGAAAGATGTTCCTGCATGAGCGTTCGATACTCGTGGGTTTGAAAAAGATTCATAGTCATAGCGGCTACCTTTATTCGTAGTGTATATTAAAATGTTTTAAGATTGTAAATCCTATCATAGCATTCATTAGAGCTACTTGTGAGTATTGACGAAGGTCTTCCTTTTTGATGTTTCTTGTCTGAAGAAAACCTTCCTCTATAAGCTTGGCTCTCATGGTGCCTTTGAGCAGAGGTACTTCTGGAGTGAACCATTGTTTGCCATCATAAAGTGCGATATTTGCCATGGTAGTATCGCTAAGATAACCATCTTTCTCTATGAGGACTTCATCGACGTCTTTGTTTGATGCAAGCAACGCCTCCAAAGACGTTCTGTTGGCATATTTAAAATCATAGTCAATATTTGATGAGATTACTTTCAGTGAACGTATTTCTTTAGGGATATAAGGAATATACTCTATAGAGTGAAGCGACTCTGCGTAAAGGATTCGACAGCGATATAGATCTTGTTTGGGCGGATTGATAATGGCCGATAAATCAAGTGTATCGGTACTGCAAAAAAGTGTTTGACGGCTCTGATCGCAGCGGGCTTGATGGTAAGATAGATTATGTATCTGCCCGTTTTCTATCTTGACGGTCTCTAGTAAAAGAGGTAAGGGGGTATGAATCTGTGGCATCAGTTGTCAAACAGTTCCGTTGAAAGATAACGTTCAGCGGTATCGCAAAGTATAGTTACGATGGTTTTGCCTTTGTTTTCGGGCCTGCTTGCTATGATATAGGCTGCATGCAGGTTCGCTCCTGCAGATATACCAACCAGTAATCCTTCTGTTTTGGCAATTTTTTGCGCCATAGCAAAAGAGGCTTCGTCACTTACTGCGAGGACTTCATCGTAGATCTCTGTATTGAGTATTTCCGGTATAAACCCTGCTCCGATGCCCTGAATTTTGTGTGCCCCTGCTTTTCCTCCTCCTAAAACAGGAGAATTGGAGGGCTCTACTGCAATTGTTTGAAGCCTGGGTATGTGTGCTTTGAGTACTTCAGCAGTACCTGTAAGTGTACCGCCTGTACCTACTGAAGCTACGAAGATATCGATATTCCCTTCCGTATCTTTTAGTATCTCAGGAGCAGTTGTTTTTCGGTGAATGTCTGGGTTATTAGGGTTGTTAAATTGTTGAAGCACTTTGGCGTTTTCAAGCTCTTTTTCTAAAGAGGATGCTTTACTTATGGCTCCAGACATGCCTTCGACTGCAGGCGTAAGAACAAGTTTAGCACCCAAGTGTGTAAGAATTTTCCGGCGTTCTATACTCATGGATTCAGGCATGGTTAAAATAAGTTTTAAGCCTTTGGCTGCACAAATTGCAGCCAATCCTATACCCGTGTTGCCACTTGTAGGTTCTATGATTGTTGTATCTTTGTTAATCTCCCCTGATTTTAGTGCTTCATTGATCATATTGAATGCAATACGGTCTTTGACAGAACTTGTTGGATTCATAAATTCACATTTTCCCAGGATTGTGGTACCTGTTTCATTTGAAAGTGAATTAATTTTCACCAAAGGCGTATTGCCTATAAGCTCTTCTATATTGTTTGCAATCATACGCTGTCCTTTTTCTCTTTAATTACTTAGTATTCTGAATGTGGTTCATGCTTTTTATCATGGATAATGTTGTCACTTTTTGTTATTAATAAGCTTTCGCAAACCGGAGTTTTTACTACACATTGCATACTTCTTTGATACTGTATGCTATTTGCTCATCTGCATACATGGGCACTACGCCCTTATAGTTTGAGGGAACGTGAAAACTTTTTTTCTCAAGAGTGACTGTTTTTGCAACAGGCCTAAGTCCATAAATCCTCTGGGCATTTGTCGAAATGAATGCTTGAAGGTTTTCAAGCGCTGCATTTTCTTTTTCGAAAAGTTCAGCCAAAATCTGTAAAGCTATAGGCGCAGTAAAAACACCTGCAGCACAGCCACAGGATTCTTTTGCATGCTTAGGATGGGGAGCGGAGTCTGAACCAAACATTACTTTGGGGTGTCCTGAAAGCACAACCTTAAGCAACGCGTCTTTGTCTTCTGGGCGCTTGGCAATAGGCTTACAGAACAAGTGAGGCTTTAGCATGCCTCCTGCTACGTCATCCAATGTGATGAGCAGATGATGCACGGTGATGGTAGCATAAAGATTGTCAAATCTGTCAAGTGCCGCGACACTCTCTTTGGTTGTAATATGCTCCATAATAATCTTTAGTTTTGGAAAAGCGCTTGCTAACTTTTCATAGATAGAGACAAACTCTGCCTCTCTGTCCATCACAAAACCGTTAGTCTCCCCATGTACGCACAGTGGGATGTTAAGATCACTCATCGCTTGAAGGGCAGGACGCAACTCTTCTACATCAAAACCACTGACACCGCCCTCTGAGTTGGTGGTGATCCCTGCAGGGTAGAGTTTGATCGCGGTGATCTCCTCTTTGACTGATTCTAAAAAAGCTCTGTCATAAGAGGGCTTGAAAAAAAGTGTCATGTAAGGTGTGAACTTTTCATTTCCTATGGCAGCCATGATACGCTGCCTATAGGCAATTATCTCATCTTTAGTACTTACAGGGGGTACAAGGTTGGGCATGATGAGTGCGCCCGAGAAAGTATGTGCGCTTTCTTTGGCAATGTTTTTGAGCATCTCCCCATCTCTGAGGTGCAGGTGCATATCAAGTGGAGCGTTTAACGTTAATGGCATTGAAGTCCTTTAGTACATAGTAGAGTCTATTGGCCTTGCCCGTACTTTTAGGCACCAACCAATACATGATTTTGATTTTGCCACAAAATGTATTAAGATTGAGTAAACAGGAGGTTTTGTGAGGCAGGAATTCTAATAGTGGATAGTCAATACCTCCCTTAAAAAGCTGATTGCAACGTAAAATTCGCAAAGAACTTGCCACAAATGCTTTGTGTGGTGCATTAAACTCAAACTGCCAGGCAGCATACTCAGAACAACTAGGATAATAACGGCAAGAAGCAGGGAGCATTTTTGAAATGTATTGGTAGCCTTTGATGGGCGCAAGATAGAATTTTTTTATGTTCATGTTGATAGTGTGGATTTTAGAGCCTTTTGTATAGTAAAATAATGAGCAACCCGCATAACATTCCTTTGGCCTAAAGCATGGTGTGGATTATAGTTTAATATTGGCTTCATGTCAATTTTTGACCTTTAAATTACCATGCCAGAATGCATATAACAACTGAAGTATTCTTTGCTATAATCATCGCCATGAATAAGATACAACACAAGTTTTTGATATCAACCGACATTCAACGTTGGCTAAAAAAAAAGATAGTTAACACCGAGAAAATAGAGCAGTTTTATGTAAAACCTGACATAGATACGCAGTGTTACTATCTTAAGCATTTTCCTGACACATATACCAAAGTGACAATTAGCAGGGAAGGTAAAGAAAACATAGTGCCTGTTTGCGAAGAAATATATCTGTCGCAACGTAAAAACCACATTGGCAGAAAGGTCGTAAAAAACATATATACGGTCTGTACCCATGAGGAAACCTTTGTTTTTTCTGAATATTCAAAAACGCTTGAAGGACTTTACATTCTTGTTGCATATTTTAAAGATGAAAAGGCAATGGGGGAGTCTGAAACCATGGAGACATTGCAACCTTTTATTCTTAAAGAGATCGATAAAGATGAAAAATACAATGACAGGCCACTCTCTTTATATGTTAAACCTATGGAGTATAATTTAAGCAAATTGTTCGAAAAAATTGATGCTTTTGAACCTGCAAATCTCTTTTTTTGGCAAGTACCGAATCGCTTATATGTTCGTGACGGAGTGGCATTGATAGTGTATAAAAATCTGCGTCTTTTGAATTATTACAAAATGGTATATCAGCAGAAACACTTGAGTGCGACACTGCACCGCCTACGTGTACTCATGCGCCGCACAGCTACAATTTTGGAAACCTTTTCAGACCTTTTCAGCCCTTATATTCAGCGCTTTTGTACGAATTTATTGTTACGTTATCATGAAGAAACAAAACTTTTGCGTTATCTCTACTTTTTGGATGAACTTTGCTCTACAAGAGAAGATGCAAAGCTAAGCCTTTATAGCGAACTGAAAAGCCTCACTATCCAAGAGGAAGTAGCTGTTACACAAATGCTGTTATCAAAACCTTTTATGCATTTGATTCAGATACTTGCAAGAGAACTCCACGAACAAGAGCATCAGCAATTTAAGTCTTTAAAACAAGAGGTTAAGAAAGCAGTAAGAAAGCATTTGAAAGCATTTGAAATACTACTTTCTAAAACAAAAGAGGGGTATGATGAGGACTTGCTTGAACAGATCTATATTTCTCTGGACTCTCTGCAGACACATTTGGAAGATTTTTTCCATATCATAGGAGAAAAAGAGGCGCAAATGATTGTGGATGAGTTAAATATCCTTTTAAAGCCTTTGCGCGAGTACCGAAACTGCAAAGAGCGTGCCATTATTTTGAAGCATATCAAAGAGCAGTCGGAGAATTCAACACTCGATACAGACCCGCTCATGTGTGAAGATGTAAAGGTGCTTGAAGAAAAAATAGAAAATGCCTTAAAGTTGTTAAGGAGTTCAAAATTCTACATTTAAATACTGCCCGTTTTGAATGATACACGATTTAGACATATTGACAGCATGATAAATCTTTGTACCGTACTTTTTACTATAATACTGTAACAGCAGTTTTTGGAGTGTTGGTTCTGTGGATGGTGTGAACCAGCCGTTGTTGCTTAAGGCTATCATATTTTTTGGTCTGTTCCCGTGTTGGTCTTTGGCATAGAGTCTCTCTGAAGTGGCTTCAAAACAGATGGCATTTCTGTAGGTTGTGCCATCTATGGCGTAGTCTGTGATTTTGCTGCTTGCTTTATAGTCTACCGCGCCATCGTAAAAAACCTTATTGACCCAGTCACTTAAAAAATCGGGCAGGGGATTGCTTTCTCCAAAGGGAACAAGCACAACTTTATTGGCAACAGTGATAGTATTGCTTGTAAAAATATAGCTAGAGTTTCGAGGTGTTTTGCCATCCCAATAAAGTCCACCTGTAACAATAGAGATATGTTTTGCTTTTTCCTGCAGTGTATCAATCATAGCTTGTGAGCGGTTTAAGAAAACAGGAAAAACAGATTCAGGCAAAATAACCAATCTTTTTTTGGCAGCAATGGCACGGTCAATAGCTTTAAAAATAACGTTAAACTGCTTTGGCTGCATAGTTTCATTCCATTTGTCCTGTACGTTTGTGTGAGTAGTGATCAGTGCAATGTTTTGGGTATCTATCTCCACTCTTCCTAAGTGGGGTTGGTATGCAAATACAATAAGCAAAAGGTATAAAAGCCGTTGTTTTTGAATACTTAAACTGATGGCAAGCAGTATCAATGCAAATTGCCACTTTTCTATGCCCAGGTAGCTCTCTATAAACATTAATTCTGGCTTGAGCCAATCAAAAGAGAATGGGTGGATGTAGCTGAGACCCAGAAGACCAAAAGCTTTAATGAAAACAGCAGGTATAGAAAATTTTGATGATACTTTTTCAGATAACCATGCTATAAACCAGAATAATGCTCCGTAACTTAGCATAATAATAAGTATTTCTATGGGAACTGCCCACGTCATACCATAATGTTGAAGACTCAGGGCAATCCACCAAAACCAGAATAACCCGATGAACGCTCCGGAGACAAACCAAACCTTTTTATCTTCCTGAAGTAACAAATAGAGTGCAGTGAGTCCTAAGATGGTGTTTGCAAAAAGTGTTGATAAATTCCAATAGGCAAGATAAATAAACGTAGAACTTAAAAGAGCGATAAGCAAGCCTCTTGTTAGTACAAAAGTGTTAAAATAATGGCTAATTTTATTCATAAAGGCTTTACATGGAACAACTCGGCTCATTTTTACCTCTCATTATATTATTTGCAATTTTTTACTTTTTAATCATTAGACCACAGCAGCAACATCAAAAAAAGCATAAAGCAATGCTTGAAAGCCTTGAAAAAGGTGATAATATTGTCACAACGGGCGGCCTTATGGCGATCATTGTTAAACCTGAAGCAGATTTTATCAAAATCAAATTAAATGATGACACAATTGTAAAACTTGATAGAGCATATGTAGCAAAAAAGGTTGAATCTGGTGAAAATGCTTAATTTTAGAATTCTCATTTTCATCTTTGCGCTCATTTTTGGAGTAGTTTTTTCTATTCCTTCTTTGACGCAAAGTGAAAGTGGAAAGAAAATCACTTTAGGGCTTGACCTTCAAGGTGGACTTCACATGCTTCTTGGTATCAAAAGCGAAGTTGCTATTGAGTCACGCATTAAGTTTATGGCTGCATCGGTGAAATATATTTTTGATGATGAAGAGATTATCTTTGATGAGCTACGCATGGAAGATGGCGAGAAGATTACTTTTGAGTTACTTGATGGAGATGATGTGGCAAAAGCCAAAGCACTGCTCAAAAAAGAGCTTGAGGGTACAGTGCTTAGTGAAAACGGATTAAAATTTTCATTATCGATGACAGAAGAAGAGGTAGAGCGTACGAAGCAAAATGCTATTGGGCAGGCAGTAGATACCATTAGAAATAGACTCAATGAGTTTGGACTTGCAGAACCAACGGTAGCAAAACAGGGCGAAGATAAGATCCTTGTAGAGGTGCCAGGTATCAAAACGCAGGAAGATGAGCAACGTATACGTGAACTCATAGCCCGTGCTGCACACTTGCAGCTTATGGCAGTAGATGAAGACAGAATAGCAAGGGTCAATACGATGAGCGCAGATGAAGCCAAAAGTTTTGGTGATGTGATATTTGAAGATGTAAGCACACCTGAAAAGTATCTTCTGCGCGCCATTCCTGTACTGGATGGTTCTATGCTCACGGATGCAAAGGTTGGGTTTGATGAGAATAACCAACCCGTCATCAATTTCACGCTCAATGGTCAGGGCGCCAAAATCTTTGGTGACTTTACAGGGATGAGTGTAGGTAAACGTATGGCAGTTGTTCTAGATAATAAGGTCTATTCTGCACCAAACATCAATGAGAGAATTGGCGGTGGGCACGTGCAGATAAGCGGAAGTTTTGAACTCTCAGAAGCACATGATCTTGCTATTGCACTTCGCTCAGGAGCTTTGCTTGCACCTGTGTATGTCATGGAAAAACGTTCTGTTGGACCAAGTTTGGGTGCAGATAGCATCAAATCAAGTTCTATGGCACTGATGCTTGGGTTTATGCTGGTCGTCATTTTCATGATACTTTATTATGGAATGGCTGGAATAGTTGCGAATGTCGCACTTGTAGGAAACCTCTTTCTTGTGCTTGCGGTAATGTCGCTTTTTGGAGCAACGCTTACGCTCCCAGGTATGGCAGGTATCGTACTTACGGTCGGTATGGCGGTGGATGCGAATGTCATTATCAACGAACGTATTCGTGAACTGCTATTAGAAGGAAAGTCTATAGGCAAATCCATAGAAGATGGATATAGTAATGCATTTACTGCTATTTGGGATGCCAACATTACTACACTTATTGCAGCGGCTGTGCTTTATGCTTATGGTACAGGCGCCATCAAAGGGTTTGCACTTACGATGAGTATCGGTATTTTGGCATCTATGCTGACGGCTATTGTGGGCACACATGGTATTTACCAATGGATACTGCCTCGCATTGATAAGAAAAAACTAAATTTCTGGTTTGGTATTAGAACAGAAGGAGCGAAATAATGGAAGTTTTTAAATATGATAACCCTCTTTCGTTCATGGGCAAGAGCAAGCGTTTTGGTTTACTCTCTATTGTGATGGTAGTTCTTGCTTTGGGTATTATTTTAACTAAAGGGTTTAACTATGGTATTGACTTTGCCGGGGGTACTCTCATACAAGTACAGTATGAAGGCAAAGCGCCCATAGGTGAGATAAGAAAAGTCATAGATGCAGAGAAAAGCTATGAGGGCGCAACTGTAACATTCTTTGGCGGAGAAGATGAAGTGGTCATTCGAACAAAGATGAGCTCGAAAGCCTTAGGCGAAGATGTTGCAGACAAAATACGTACATTGCTTAAAGATACAGGAAACTTTGAAGTAAGACGTGTTGATATGGTAGGTGCCAAAGTAGGCTCCGAGTTACGCGAACAGGGACTTATGGCTATGGTGTTGGCGATCATTGGTATTCTTGCTTATGTTTCATTTAGATTTGAGTGGCGTTTTGCTGTAGCTTCAGTATTGGCATTGTTGCATGATATTAGTATTGCTATGGGGATGATAGTGCTTTTCAATATTGAAGTGAATTTAGATATTTTGGCAGCGATGCTTACACTCCTTGGATACTCACTTAATGATACCATCATTGTATTTGACCGTATACGCGAGGGGATACGTACCATTAAAAATCCGGATTTGGGTGTTATTATTGATGAATCGGTTACACGTACACTTTCACGTACCACACTTACCTCACTGACAACATTTTTTGTAATCCTGATGCTTTTCTTATTTGGCGGAGAGATCATTAAGGGATTCAGTTTTACTTTGCTTGTAGGAATTATTGTTGGTACATACTCTTCTATCTTTGTGGCCTCACCTATCTTGATGTGGCTTGGTTTCTCAGTAGGAGACTTCAGAGAAAAAGAAGCAAACAAGCTCAAAAGAGACAAAGAGAAAGAAAAAATGCGTTCTATGTATGAAAATGGGACTATCTGATTCTTCTTACTCTTGTGCAAGAGAGAGCATGTGTGATATAATTTATTTTTTTAAGGAGTAGTAATGAATTGGGGAAAAGTTTTTTATATGTTTTTTACATTGATGTCACTTACGACATCTGCAGCGTTTTTGTATGACCATTCTATAGTAGCATTGTTTATAGCAGGTTCAGTGAATGTGATTTCTACTTTATTGAAAATAGGGGTAAGAAATCTGCTTTCTGCTGAGCTTTTGGCAGGTTCTTTGGTAGCAGACTTGCATCTTCTGCCTGCTTTTTTTGCTTTACAGTTTTATGCGAATGATTCGTTAGCTACAGGACTAGTAATAGGTGCTGTAATTGCGAACCTTTATACTATTTTTATCTCCATGATAGAGAGTGCCAAAGAAAAGGCAGATTTTTAAGGCTAGTTTGGTATCTTGCATGGATATTACATAAAAGGAATCAGACATGGTAAGCATGCCTACGCTTAATGGAACCGACATAGAACATAAACGAAAAGAGATCAAAGCCTATTTTCAAACATGCTATAAACGGTATGAGTCACTATTTCATATCGTTGCAAAGCAAAGCGCTTATTTTCAAAAAGCAGACCCTCTTCGACACCCTATCATTTTTTACTATGGACATACGGCTACTTTTTTTATTAATAAATTCAAACTTGCCAAAATTATCGATAAACGTATAGATCCTGAATTAGAATCTATTTTTGCTGTCGGGGTTGATGAGATGAGTTGGGATGATTTGAATGAAAAAAATTATGGATGGCCCAGCCTCGAAAGAACGCAGGCATACCGCGACCAAGTTTACTCCATGGTTGTTGATCTGATAGATACACTTCCTTTGGTACTCCCTATAACAGAAGAATCGCCATGGTGGGTCATTTTAATGGGCATAGAACATGAAAACATCCATCTTGAAACCTCTTCGGTGCTTATACGCCAGCTTCCTTTTGAATCAGTACAGGAGGATGCAGCATGGAAAGAGTGTGAAACATATGGTGCTGCACCTAAAAATATGCTTTTGGATGTGAGTGCCGGCACTGCGATACTAGGGAAAAATAAAGAGGCGAAACTTTTTGGATGGGACAATGAATATGGAAGTCATCAGTCGTACATACCTGCATTTAAGGCTGCTAAATACCTTACATCCAATGCGGAGTTTTTGGATTTTGTACAAGATGCAGGGTATGGCAATGATGCTTTTTGGTGTGAAGAGGGCAAAGCATGGAAAGCATATACAAAGGCAAACCACCCTAAGTTCTGGAAGAAAACACTACAGGGGTACAACCTTCGAACATTAAGTAGAGAGATAGATCTTCCATTGAGCTGGCCAGTAGAAGTCAATCATCTTGAAGCCGCAGCATTTTGTAAGTGGAAGAGCCAAAGAGAGGGCATAACTATCACTTTACCTACAGAAGACGAATATGTAAGATTACGTGATGAAAGCAGAGTACCCTCCTATCTGGAATGGACAGCCAAAGGTGAAATGATTGCAAATATTAATCTTGAATATTTTGCTTCCTGTGTTCCTGTTGATACCTATAGGCATGGTAATTTTTATGATATTATAGGGAACGTTTGGCAGTGGTCACGTACACCCATGTACCCCTTTGAAGGTTTTAAGATACATCCTGTGTATGATGATTTTACTGTACCTATATTTGATGCTAAACACAACCTTATCAATGGAGGTTCATGGATAAGTTGTGGTAATCTTGCTACGCAAAAGAGTCGCTATGGTTTCAGACGGCATTTTTATCAACATGCAGGCTTTAGATATATACAAAGTGAATATGAAGAAAAAGTAACAACCAATATTTACAATACAGATAGCGTCATTTCTCAGTATTGTCATTTTGGCTGGGGCGAAAATGCTTTAGGTGTCGAAAACTACCCAGAGGTTTGCGGCCGGATAGCTTTAGCGTACATGAAAGACAAACCCAGAAAAAAAGCCTTTGATATTGGCTGTGCTATAGGGCGCAGCACCTTTGAGCTCGCACGTGGCTTTGATGAGGTCATAGGAGTAGATTTTTCGGCACATTTTATACAGGAAGCTGAAGCATTCAGAAAAAATGGGATACTGCGTTATGCGATGAAAACTGAGGGAGATTTGGAAAATTTTTATGAAGTAAATCTTGCAGATTTTGATTTGAAAGAAGAACGCAAAAAAGTGTCATTCCAGCAGGCAGATGCATGCAACCTAAAACCTACCCATAAAGATTTCGACCTTATTTTTGGCGGGAATCTCATAGACAGGCTTTATGACCCTCAAAAATTCTTAGATGATGTGGCGCCGCGTCTTAACGATGGCGGCATGCTCATCTTGACCTCTCCTTATACTTGGCAAGAAGAATCTACACCTAAAGAAAAATGGGTAGGCGGATATAAAAGGGACGGTGAAAATGTCACTACACTGCAGGGCTTAGAAGAGATACTGGGTAAAGACTTTGAGCTTATAGGAACACAGAATGTACCTTTTGTCATACAAGAGACAGCCAGAAAACACCAACATACCATCGCGCATATGACGGTGTGGCAAAAAAAATAAGATGCAGATATTTGAAGCCATAGACCGCAAGGGAACCTACACTGTAAAGTTGGATGAGGCCAAGGATAAGTTCGGTACGGACGAACTGCTTCCTTTGTGGGTGGCAGATATGGATCTGGCTTCTCCCTCTTGTGTGCAGGATAGCATGGTGAAAAGAGCTTCCCATCCGCTGTATGGCTATACTGTGTATCCTGATACCTATTTTGATGCTATAAGGCACTGGATGCACAAACGTTTTTCTTGGCATGTAGAAAAAGAGTGGACAGTGCCTTGTTATGGTGTGGTACCGTCTATAAACTTTGCTATTTCTGCTTATAGTAAAGAAGGAGACGGTATTATTATTCAAACACCTTTGTATCCTCCTTTCGCCTCTTCGGTCAAACATAAAAACAGACAAATACTTGACAATACACTGGTGTATGAAAATGGGAGTTATCATATAGATTATGATGATTTTGAGGCAAAAGCATCAGCAGCAACACTGTTTTTACTCTGCTCTCCACACAATCCCACCGGGCGTATCTGGAGCAAAGAAGAGTTGGGAAGGATTATAGATATTTGCATAAGGCATGATGTGCTCATTATTTCAGATGAGATTCATGCGGACGTTGTTTATGATAAAATATACCATAGCCTTGGAACCTTTGAAAAGACAGCAAAGCAGTGTATTGTCCTCAATGCACCCTCAAAAACGTTTAATATCGCAGGACTTAATACCTCTTATGCTATTATTCGTGATCCAAAATTACGTCAGGCATACGTGCTAGAGCAGAACAAATCAGGCATTAGCAACGGCAACCCTTTTGGTATAGAGGCACTTATCTCCGCCTATGAGAATGGTGAAGAGTGGCTTGAAGCGCTCAAGAAGCATTTGAAGGCAAATATAGCGTATGTGAGCCAATTCCTTGTGCACAAAGATATACCAATCTTTCCTGTCCCTACGGAGGCTACTTTTCTCATGTGGCTAGACTGTAGAGCATTGGGACTTGGCCACAAGGAACTCGTAGACTTCTTTGTATTTAAAGCAAGATTAGGACTCAATGATGGAGAGAGTTTTGGAAAAGCGGGTGAAGGGTTTATGCGTTTAAACATAGGCACATCAAAAACAGTATTGGAAGAGGCCATGCAAAGATTGCATGATGCTTATAAGGATAGAGATTGAGAGTTATTATTTTTATGTATTTTGTGTTGTCTGCTTGGCTTTTGGCTATGCCAGAAGGCATAGAGGCACAACTGAGAAAATCGGGATTAGACAGAAAAGATGTGAGTATTTACATTAAAGAAACGGGAAAAGATGGCCGCATGGTGGCATCTCACCGTGAAGACCAATCGCGCGTGCCCGCTTCAGTGATTAAAGTAATGACCACCTACGCGTCCATATTGAAGCTAGGTTTTGACTATCGTTGGCCTACACAGTTTTATATGGATGGTGTGCTACGTGATGGGGTACTCAATGGTGATCTTGTGGTTAAAGGCTATGGCGATCCGACACTTTCGGACAAAGATATGAGCAGTATTGTGCAGCGTATACGTGAGCAGGGCATCAAACAAATCACCGGAAACATCGTGATCGACAGAAGCTATTTTGATGTGGGAAGCAAGGATAACTCAGGGTTTGACAATAATACTTACAGTCCTTATAATGCCATGCCTGATGGAATGATGTTTAATGAACGCATTAGCACCGTATGTGTCACGCCTAGGAAAAATGAAGTGAGGCAAAAAACGATTGATGGCAGCTATAAGCTGGTCAATAAATTAAAACGTGTGAACCAACCATGTTCAGGAAGATATTCATGGCCAGCAGTTAGGGTGGATAAAAGTACAAACATCCCCGTAGTTTCACTGTATGGCCCCATATCACAAAATTGTGGAACAACTAACATTTGTCAAGTCATAACCAAACCTTATCTCTCTTTTTATTATGCACTTAAGGACCAGCTACAAAAAAAAGGTGTCAAGGTCAATGGGGTAATGCATTTACGTAAGGTGCCGGGAAATTCGAAAATGTTGTTTACCCATTATTCCAAACCTTTGGAGTCAATTGTTTCGGAAACAGCCAAAAAAAGTAACAACCTTTATGCGAGACATTTGATGCTTTTTTTAGGAGCAAAAATGTATGGTGCGCCCGCCAGACTGACCAAAGGAAGAAAAGCTGTTGTGGAAATTTTGAAAAAAAATGGAGCAATACGCGGAAATGTAAAGATAGACAATGGAAGCGGACTCTCCCGCATCGCAAAAGTTACAGCCAAAGAACTTGGAGATATGTGTGACGATGCGCACAGCCGTTATGGTAAGCGATGGATGAATACACTTTCTGTTGCAGGCGTAGACGGTACTATTAAAAGACGTTTTGCGGGCAGCACAGTTAGAAACAGGGCATGGATGAAAACAGGTACTGTGAATGGGGTAAAAAATATTGTAGGGTATGTACAGAGCAGATCGGGACAACTCTATACAGTAGTAATACTCGTGGAGACAAAAAATGGTACATGGAGAGGGGCACAGGTTCAAAATGACATTATAAAGTGGCTTATAGACTATAAGGGGAGCGGGCTGAAACAAAAGAGACAAAGAGTAGAGCTAAGTACTACAGCAAAGTCAGCACAAAGTAAAACTTTCCAAACGAATCAAAATCATCCAACAGGAAAACACGAAAGATATTATGTACAGGCAGGTTCTTTTACCCAAGCGCCTAAAAGAGACTACCTGCTGCGAATTGAACGCTTGGGAATGTCTTATAAAGTAGAATATTCCAATATATATAAAGTGCTTGTAGGTGCCTATGAGGATAAAAATGCTGCAGAAAAAGCGTTACAAAAAGTACGGCAACATATAAGTAAAGGCGCTTTTCTTACTGTGCAGTAATTTTACAGTTTATGTTTCTCGACCGGGGTTAAAGTTTTAACAGCAACTTCGCTATAATCTTTCTAAAAAATCAGGGCAACTATGAACTTCGAAACATATCCTTTTGAGAAACTGGCTACTTTACTTGAAGGTGTTATCCCAAACAGTTTTTACAAAGAACTGAGTCTTACCATAGGAGAGCCACAGTTTGACACACCGGCATTCATTTTGGACGTCTTAAATCAACACAGTGCACTACTCAATAAATACCCCAAAACAGCAGGAGAAACAGTCCTTAGAGAAGGGATGCTTTCTTATATTGAGGGACGGTTTGGACTCAGTCTGGGGGGTGACCAGATTATCCCCACTTTTGGTACAAGAGAAGTGCTGTTTAATTTTCCACAGTTTTTACTTCATGATGTGAAAGATCCCGTGATGGTGTACCCAAATCCTTTTTATCAGATTTATGAGGGTGCAGCAAGGGCATGCAGGGCCGAGGTGATCTATCTTAATCTGAATGAAGACAATCATTTTCAGCCCATTGTAGACGAAGAATCATTAGGCAGAGCAGACTTTGTGATACTTAACTCTCCCAATAACCCTACCTCCTCAGTGATGCCTATGGATGCGCTGAAGCAATGGGTTAAACTGGCACTCAAACATGACTTTGTGCTCCTTAATGATGAATGCTATATAGACCTTTATCTGAATGAACCTTTACCTTCTTTGCTGAATGCAAGTGTGGAAGCAGGCAATGAGAGTTTTAAAAATATTTTGGTCATCAATTCTATCTCCAAGCGCTCTTCTGCTCCCGGACTTCGTTCCGGGTTCATAGCAGGTGATGCAGATATACTCAGGGCATATATGGTTTATAGAACCTATGTGGGGTGCGCTTCACCCTTGCCTTTGCAGTATGCAGCAGCTGCAGCATGGGCAGACCAAAAACATGTAGAAGGCTTTAGACAAAAATATAAAGAAAACTTTCGCATTGCTCATGAGGTATTGGGTGTACCTATGCCAGAAGCAACATTTTATATTTGGCTCAAGGTGGAAGATGAGATAGCATTTACCCTAAGACTCTATAAAGAGTATAACCTAAAAGTCATACCGGGCTCTTTTTTGGGACGCCAAGGCGAAGGCCAAAACTATGTAAGGCTGGCACTTGTGTATGAAGCTGATAAAACAAGAGAAGCGCTCACAAGAATTAAACACTGTTTGGAGAACAATTAAATGCAAAACCCTGAAATACACGTCGAAGAATTAAAAAAAGACCCAGAGTTTTTGGCAAATATTGCAAGACTTGAAGCGGAGTGCAAAGTAGAAGAAAGCATTGCAAAAGGGTATCAGCTTTTAGACGCACAGCTCATCATCGAAGCATCCGAAGATGAGATCAATGAGATCTTTACTTTTATTGTTAACACTGCGTTTGACAGACTAGCGGAAAAACTCACTACTTCCCAGTTATTTGACATGAGTGATGCTGAAGACATGGCGACTGCCAGAGCCATTTATGAACACGGGATCCAACGCTACAGCGAGAACGATAAAAAAGGTGCCAAAGAGATATTTCTAGTACTCAACTACACCATAGACCATGCGGATCTTAAAGATGCTATGATGATTCATGCAGCAGCAGTGATGGCAGGACATAGTTTTGAAGATTTTATAGAAAACCTTGTGGATGTTGACGGGGTAGATGAGCATGATCCTTTAGCATTTTTTATTCAAACATTTACACAGCCGACGGATATTTTGCTTGACACGTTTGCAAAGCAGGTGAAGGAAGGCAAAGAAGAGCTGCGTATTTTGGATGAAAGTAAATAAAATGGAAAATCTTAAAATTCATTTTATAGGTATAGGTGGTATCGGACTTTCCGCACTCGCAAAATTTTTAGCGAATGACGGTCACAAGATCTCTGGTTCAGATATCAAGCAGACAGAGATTACCAACGATCTGGCAACCAATTTTGATGCTAAAATAACTATCCCGCACCATGAAGATGCAGTGGAGGGAGTAGATAGGGTCATTTATTCAGCAGCGGTACGACCTACCAACCCTGAGTATCAAAAAGCAAAAGTATTAGGCATAGAACTTCTTTCACGTAAAGAGGCGTTAAAAAGTATTTTGGAAAAAAAAGAAGTCTATGCCGTAGGCGGTGCGCACGGTAAAAGTACCACTTCTGCAATGCTTGCATCTATTGTTCCGCAATCCAACGCGCTCATAGGAGCTATCTCGAAAGAATTTGGATCCAACGTGCGCCCTTATGCGAACAATAAGGTGGTATTTGAAGCAGATGAAAGTGATGAAAGTTTTTTAAATTCAAATCCTTATCTTGCCATAGTCACCAATGTGGAACCAGAGCACATGGAATATTATGGCTATGATGAAGAACGTTTCTATAATGCGTACAAAAATTTCTTGTCCTTGGCAAAAATACGCGTGATTAATGCAGAAGATACGTTTCTTGCTTCTTTGGACATGCCGAGTGTCAAGCTTTACCCATCTAAAGATATTAAAAATGTATCATTTATTTTAGTGGACGGAAAGCCGCACACCAAATTTGAGCTTTTAGACCTGGGTGCTTTTGAAGTTTTTGGCTTTGGGCATCACATCGCACTTGATGCTGCACTGGCCATTTTGGGCGCTTTGGAGCTGAAAGAGAATCTTGAAGATGTACGTGCAAACCTTTTGAACTATAAAGGAATCAAAAAGCGTTTCGATATTGTGCAAAACAGAGAAAAATGTGTAGTTATAGATGATTACGGGCACCATCCCACAGAAATTAAAGTAACGATTACTTCACTGCAAACGTATAGAGACCTAAGAGGTTTCACAGAGCTTAATGTGATATGGCAGCCGCACAAATATTCAAGAACGATGGACAATCTTCAAGCATTTGTAGAGTGCTTTGAGGGAGTGGACGAGTTGGTGCTACTCCCTATCTGGTCGGCAGGAGAACTTGAAGTTGACATAGACTTAAAAGGCGCATTTTCACGCTATAAGCTCCTTATGGCAGATTGGGTGACCAAAGAAGATGGAATCGTAAAAATTTCCAAAGATGGTCATATCATAAGAGAGTACAGCGAAGGTCTCATCGCAGCTTTTGGCGCAGGCGATATAACCTATCAGATCCGTGGAGAAGCGTAAGTCAATGGGCTCACAGGATAAGAGCGATAAGTCTATCATCCAAAAACTGGACTTAGATGGCTATATCCAGCAGTTTAAACAATTTTTGGCCAGAGAAAAACCTGTAGCTATGATGGGCGACATTAACCAGCATTATCGTTATATACAGGCACTCTCAAACGCACAGTTTCCCACCCCATCGTCTGTACCGAACTTAGACAGAGAACTCGCGCGTATTCAAAAGCAGGCAGTACTTAGTTTGGATGAGATTTATGCTTTTGTAACGATGTTTTCGTACTTTAACAAACTGAGTGCAATAGGCTTTGCAGAACCGATCGCCTCTTGGATACAAGGCATAGAGATGCCTGAAGAGATAGTAGAGATTATAGGATATTTTACTGCTGAAGGCGACATCAATCCTGAGCGTGACCCGGAGCTTTTTAAACTTGAACGTGCCATCAAACAAAACAAGATAGATATCAAAGAAACACTCTACAAGCTGGCACACTCTTCTAAACTAAGGGATTACCTTGTGGACACGCAGGTGCATTTTAATGGCGGAGAAGAAACTTTACTTGTGCGTGGCGGGTTCAATAATGCCATCAAAGCTACGGTAGCCGCACGTAGTCCGGGAGGCTTTTTTTATATTATTCCACAAAGCATTTCTCACCTAAAAGAGAAAGAGTCTGCACTGCTCTCAAGCAAAGAGGAAATCATTTATCGCTACTGTAAAAATATGTCGGCAATTTTTTTTAAATGGGAACGTTTTTTGGCTTTTATTAACAAAGAGTATGACAGGTTTGACCATTATCAGGCACGTGTAAGTTTTGCAAGAGCAAAAGAGTACGAGTTTATTTTGCCCTCTAAACATAAGCGTATCAAATTACAGGATTTTGCCCACCCTGCCATAGAGAATCCTGTGCCCATAACAATGGATTTTTCTAAACAAATTATGCTTGTCACGGGTGTGAATGCGGGAGGAAAGACCATGCTACTCAAGTCCATGCTTTCTGCTGTGTATATGAGTAAATACCTACTTCCTTTTAAGTGTGATCCAGCCAAAACAGAGGTGGGACACTATAAAAGCATCGAAGCAATTATAGATGACCCTCAGTCTGTAAAGAATGACATCTCCACCTTTGCAGGACGTATGCAAGAGTTTGCAAAGTTGTTTGGCAAAGAAGATGCCATAGTGGGAGTAGATGAGATAGAACTTGGCACAGACTCCGATGAAGCAGCAAGTCTTTTTCGTGTCATGCTTGATGAGCTTCGTAAAAAAGGCATTTCTTTTATTGTGACTACACATCATAAACGTTTGGCTTCACTGATGGCGAGCGATGAAGAGGTGGAGCTGATCGCAGCACTGTACGACGAAGAGCGAAGATTGCCTACTTATACGTTTTTACAAGGAAGCATCGGCAAAAGTTATGCTTTTGAGACAGCACAGCGCTATGGCGTACCTGCATCCATCGTTCATAAAGCAAAAGAGGTTTATGGGGAAGACAAGGAAAACCTTAATGAGCTCATAGAAAAATCTACCTCACTTGAGCGTGAAATGCGTATGAAAATAGCCAAAATAGATGAGGAATTGAAGTCAGTAGAAAAACTGAAAGAGAAATTACAAGAGGAAGAATTTAAGCTGCAAGAGAGTCACAGAAAAGCCATAGCTACACTTGAAAACCGCTACAATGCAGCGACTAAAAAAGCAAGAGAAGCCTTGAAAGTACAGGAGTCAACAGAGGGGAGACGTCTGCTTAATGTGGCACATAAACATAAAGATTATAAGCAAAAAGAAGTACAATTGCTAGATGAAATCCCGCTTAAAGAGGGCGATAAGGTGAAGTACCGATCCCATAAAGGTGAGATACTCAGTATCCATGGAAAAGATGCCACTATTATTGTGGATGGTTTGAAGATGAGAGTACCGTCAGTACAGCTTAAAAGAAGAGGCGATACACCCTCAATAAAAGTAAAGCCTAAAGCAAAAGAGATACAAGTAACTGTTGAAAAAGCTGGAGCAGCGTTGTCTCTGAAATTGTTGGGTATGTATGCAGATGAAGCCATAGACACAGTAGATAAATTTCTCTCTGATGCACTGGTTCATGGATTACATGAGGTGCAGATTATTCATGGTACAGGTGGAGGTGTTTTATCGAAAATGGTGGGCGATTATCTTAAAAATCATCCTAAAATAGAAAAATTTTATAGAATGCCTGGAAACTTAGGGATTACAGTCGTAGAACTATAACCCCTCTTTTAACTCCAAAGGGTATAATAGTAGCATTAAAATGTTGCAGGAGAATTAGGTGAGCATTAAAGACAATGTAAATTTTGTAAAAACAGAGTTAAGCGGAGATGAAAAAGTACTTGAGAGTGCTTTTAGGCTCGAATCACTTTACAGAAAGCATAAGGTTAAATTATGGGGCGCAGTTGTTGTAGTTGTTTTATATTTCGGGGTCCAGTTGGCAATGACTGCTATACATGAAACAAAGCTTGCAGAAGCAAATGAGGCTTTCTTGACACTCCAGAACAAAAGTGATGATGCAAATGCACTGAAGATACTTAAGGAGAACAATTTTGAACTTTTTGAACTTTACAGTTTTGCACAGGCTGTCCAAAAACAGGATATGAAGGCATTGGAGTCTTTGAGTGCAAGCCGCAATACGGTTATTGCGGATGCAAGCAACTACACTGCAGCAATACTCAATAAAAAACCGACTGATTCAAAACTCTATAACGAGATGGCATTGTTCGTAGATGCATACCTGGCGATTGGCGCAGGCAATGTCAAGATGGCCAAAGATAAACTTGAACTTATAGATGAACGTTCATCTCTTTCGGTTATTTCAGGATTCCTTAAACATTCTACTATAAAGGCACAATAATGAAGAGAGTCACATTTGTTGCACTTGCAATAACTGCATTGTTTTTTTCAGGATGCAGCAGTAAAAAATATTTTGAACCAGCTCAGACATTTTCCGCGTCAAATGCTTCAACTTCATACGGTGGCAATATGGTTGATATCAGCCGTGATGGAGGAACGCTTGAAAATGGTCGCTATATCGGTAAAGCAGGATTAGGCAATATCACATTAGGAGAAGGGTATAGATTTTTAAATGAAAGTAATACCTATGTTTTGGCAGCAAATACTGAGGGTATCTTAAAGGTTATTGATAAAAAAACGAAAGAAACTGTTCGAACAGTTTCTTTGGAAGTGCCTGTTGTGTCTGCAAGTATCAAGCAGGACACAATAGCATATGTACTTAATAACAATACCTTTGGAATCTACCAAATGTCAGACAATAAAAAAGTGGTTGAAAGTCGTTCTGAAAAAACCTATGCTATAGATACAAGAGCAGCCAGCCCAATCTTCATAGACAACCTAATTGTCATGCCTATGCTTGATGGCAAACTCATTGTCATAGATGTTGCAGATGCTGAGAATGCAAAAGTTGTCTATCTAAGTAGTGAAAAAGTATTCAATAACGTAATATATTTATCACGTATGGGCAATACAATGATAGGGGCAACACCAAAAAGACTTATTACCCTGGGTGATGACGGAAAGCAAGAGTACACGGCAAACATTTCTGAAGTAGCAGTAGATAATGGCACCATTTATCTCTTCACTAAAGAGGGAGAAGTTCTTGCTTTGGATAACAATCTTAAGGTCACTAGAACATCAAAGTATAAATTTGCACACTTTTCTGCAGGGACTGCGTTCAGCGGGAGAGTATATGCATTGGATCAGCAGGGTTCACTCATCGTAATGAACAGTGCGTTAAGCAAACATAAGATTTATGATCTTGGAGAAGTGGAAGAGCCGGCATTGATTGCAGGAACTAAACTTTATAAAGATGGCGATATTGTCGAGTTGTCAAAATTAGGTTATGAGTAATCTGCTACTTGCTTTTGAAGAGTATCTAAGTGTTACCAAAGCACTTGATACACTGACGGTCTCTTCTTATTTGGGTGACCTTAGGCAACTGGAAGTGTATACTCTGAAAATACTTACCAAACTAGACACAGCAGATGTGCTAAAATTCTTAGCTTCTTTTAAAAATAAAAGAACACTGAACCGAAAACTCTCTTCAATTAATGCCTTTTTTCATTTTTGCCATAAGCAGAATTTTGCACATGATAAAATTAAAATCCCCATGGCAAAAATCCCCAAAAATCTACCAAAATATATGGATAGCAATGAGATACTGCAAAGTTTAAATCATATTGACCGCTCTACAATAATGGGCTTACGAGATTATGCATTAATACTTTTTTTATATGCAAGCGGCTGTCGTATATCTGAAGCATTAAGCATAGAGAGGACAGACATTATAGACGGATGGCTTAAAATTCGTTTTGCCAAAGGTGAAAAAGAGCGTATTATTCCTCTTGCCCCAATCGCGGTCGATGCATTGGAGTTATATATGCAAGAACAGGGTATGTCCAGTTCTTATATCTGGTTAAATTACAAAGGTGATGTGCTCAGCCGTATTTCTGCCTACAAAATAGTCAAGAAATATTTAGGGGTATCACCTCACGTGTTGAGACATTCGTTTGCCTCTTCTCTCATTATAGGTGGAGCGGATTTACGTGTAGTTCAAGAGTTGTTGGGACACAGCTCACTTGAAACCACACAGATATACACGCATATACAGAAACAAAATTTGGCAGATACTATGCATAGCTATCATCCTTTAAAGGGAGTTTCATGAAAGCGATGGTTGAATTTCTGAATCACAAAAACATCATTTTTAAATCTTTTACACAAATCATGCCAAAAGAATTACACTCTCGTAAAAAGATTTTACTTTATTTGGGTGTTGATCTAAAGGGCTATTATGCTTTGGTGATGCAAGTTGAAAAGAAAAGCAGGGTACTAAGGAAAGAGGTTGCTGATCTTATTAGGCTGCATGAAAAAGTTGAAACATATATTGACAGCAGGGTTACAAAAAAATATATTATGATTAAAGCACCGCTTTGTTCTCATGCTAAAATGATACTGCAGGAACATGGATGGAAGGTATGGCATGAAGGATAAGCTATTGCTTGCCGATATTGGCAATACACACTTTCATATCTATAATGGAGAAAACATTGAGCATATGTCTCATGAAGATGCCATAGGTAAATACAGCAAAGAGAAACTCTACTATATTTCAGTCAAGAAGGATTTGGATAGCATTGTGGCCACTATAGAGCCATGGAAAAACATCTCTGAACAGATACGGCTGAAAGGTACCTATGAGACGATGGGTGTAGATAGAAAGGCTTTGTGTCTGAGCCATGAAGATGGTGTCTTTGTAGACGCAGGTTCAGCTATTACGGTTGATGTTATGCAGGGAGGGTATTATATGGGAGGATTTATATTGCCAGGTGTAAATGCCATGCTTCAAACCTATGCGCATATCTCTTCTATGCTCGACACACAATTGAACGAGATGGTATCCTTGGAGAGATTACCCATCACAACAAAAGATGGGATAAGCTATGGTATAATCGCGTCCATAAAAGCAATCATAGATAAGCATAGCGATGGTAAAAAGCTCTATTTTACAGGTGGGGACGGAAAATTTCTATCGGGTTTTTTCCCTGAAGCCATTTACGATGAAATGTTGGTATTTAATGGGATACGAAAAGTGATGAAGGAATCAGAAAGATGTTGACAGTAGCACTTCCAAAGGGAAGAATAGCAGAAGAGACACTTGAAATATTTGCTGAGATTTTTGGTGGAGAATTCAAGTTTGAAGGCAGAGAACTAATTTTGGAAAGGGGCGGTTTTCGTTTTTTAAATGTACGTAACCAGGATGTTCCGACTTATGTAGAACATGGTGCAGCAGACATTGGCGTGGTGGGGCTTGATGTGATTACCGAAAAAGAACTCGATATTATCCAACTTCTTGATATGCAGTTAGGTAAATGTAAGGTTGCTATTGGCATTAGAAATGAAGATGAGCTTGACTGGTCACGTCCGCATATAAAAGTAGCTACCAAAATGGTAAATATTACTAAAAACTATTTTGCCCAAAAAGCTGTAGGCGTGGAAGTGGTTAAGCTGTATGGCTCCATAGAACTAGCTCCTCTTGTAGGGTTAGCTGATGCCATCGTGGACATTGTAGAGACAGGTTCAACCATGCGGGAAAATGGATTGAAAGTGGCAGAAAATA
Organism: Sulfurovum sp.; assembly: GCA_024637255.1. Taxonomy (GTDB): domain Bacteria; phylum Campylobacterota; class Campylobacteria; order Campylobacterales; family Sulfurovaceae; genus Sulfurovum. The sequence continues at coordinate 95,896 of JAGXFO010000012.1, read as the reverse complement.
TTATGGATTCCTCTGCGCATCTCATCTCCAATAAAAACAGTTTTTATGCTAAAAAAGAAGAGATTCTTTTTTTGTATGAAAAGATTAGAGCCATTGTAGAAAGCCGTGGCTAATTTTACAACGGACTCTCTTGACCTCTATGCAAAAGTAGAAGATCTACTTGGTGTAAAAGAGGCTGCTCCCACTCTTTATGCACACTACCTCCTTTTCCTAAATACAGTAAAATTTGATAGCCTTTTGGATGTGGGTTGCGGTTCTGGAGATTTTTTGCGTCAAATGCAAGGTGCCTTGGAAATACCTCAGGTTAAAGGCCTGGACCTCAGTCCTCTTATGGTTTCCAAAACGCTTGAACAAGGTTATGATGCCCAGTGTATAGACTTATGTGATTTAAATGGCCGTTATGATGTAGTAACGGCGGTTTTTGATATGTTGAATTATCTGGACAAAGAACAATTAGAGCGATTTTTACATTGCGTCAAAGAGCATTTATCTGAGGGAGGATACTTTCTGTGTGACATAAACACTTTGTATGGGTTTGAAAATGTTGCTGTAGGTTCTTTTATAGTCGATGACGAAGAGCGTTTTTTAACTATAGACAGTGATTTTGAAGACGGTGAGTATATTTCGGAATTCACACTTTTTGAAAAAGAGGGCACTGTGTTTAAAAAGTCTCAGGAAGTCATTAGACAATATTATCATACAATAGATGACATGCTGACATTAAGTGGTTTGGAGCTGCTGCAGAGTGATGAGGTAAATTTGTATGATTTTGATGAAGCGGATAAAGTATTTCTTGTCTTAGGGAAAGTGTAAAGGAAGAAGCCCATCGTATAATAGATGGACTTTTTCTAAGATAAGGTTAAAACCTATCTTACGTTTTCGAATGGATTTTCAACAACATTTTTTCTGTCTACGATATACGGAATCAAAGCTGTCTGTCTAGCTCTTTTTATAGCTATTGTGACAAGTTCCTGGTGTTTTTTACAGTTACCAGTAAGTCTTCTTGGCATAATTTTAAATCTCTCACTCAATGAGAATTTAAGTTGTCCCAAATCTTTGTAGTCTATAAAGTCTACTTTTAATTCACAATATTTGCAAAATCTTTTTTTAAATTTTCTTCTTTCTGCCATGGTGTTCTCCTAAAACGGTATTTCATCTTCATTGATGTCAATTTCTGGGATGTTTGATGTAGGTTGTGGTGCATTTCTGGGCGCAGACGGTGCAGGTTGGCTATAATGATCATTTGATGGAGCACTATGCTCTGATTCACCTTGTTGACTATACCCGTTGCCACCCATAGGTGCTGCTTCGTCTTTACCTCCTAGCATCTGAAGACTTTCCACTGTTACTGAGTGTTTGCTTCTTTTGCTTCCGTCCTGTGCTGTCCACTGATCTAGCTTCAATCTTCCATCTACTAAAACTTTGCTACCTTTACGTAAATACTGATTTGCAATTTCAGCGGTTCTACCAAAAAAGGTGATGTCTATAAAAAGAATTTCTTCTTTTTGTGTTCCATCTTGAGCTTTAAATTTGCGTGATGTAGCTATGGCTGTGTTGCCAATGGCAGATCCACCCTGTGTGTATTTAATCTCAATGTCTCTTGTAAGGTTTCCGGCTAAAATAATCTTGTTGTACATAAGGTTGCTCCTAATCTATGGTTGATTATGCTTTTTCTACTACTACTTCTGCTACTTCCGGTGCTTCTACTACTACTTCTTCTACTTCTTCTACTTCTTCTACTGCTACTTCCGGTGCTTTTGCTTCCGGTGCAGCTTTTTTATTTGCGCTTGCAACAAGTTTGTCAAATTGTACGATCTCTTTGTTTTTGCTGTATTTTACAGTTAAGAATTTAATGATATCTTCATTGTTCTTAATGTTTCTCTCAAGTTCTTCTATAGTTGTACCCGCAGCTTTATAAAAAAGAACAGTGTAATACCCTCTGGCATGTTTTTCTACGGGATAGGCAAGTTTTCTCATACCCATATCATTGATACCAACAAGTTCGGCACCTTCTTTGACAAGAACATCTTTTACTTTCGTAATTTGTGTAGCAATCTCTTCTTCTGTTAGCGTAGGTTTAACTACAAACAGTGTTTCATAACAAGTCATATTGTTTCCTTTTGGTTTAATAGCCCATGTCTGCAGCGCATGACGCACTGTCCAAAAATGAGCAAGAATTTTGGAAGCGTTATTTTACCATAATATTTCTTAGGTGCAGGCCCAGATAAATTTTTACTTGATTTGAAGATGAAAAACTTTTATTGTTTGAGAAAACGCTTAATTTTAAACACTCTTTTTGTGTTACCAAAATTAAGTTAATTTATAAAAAAGGCTTTATGAAGAAGATGGAAGTTTGTTTTAGACGTTTGAGAAAGTGCAGCTAAAAGATGCTGATGGTAATGTACTTAAATCAACCAAATTTCACCTTGTACCCTTTAGTTACATCTTCAAAATAAATCATAAATTAGTTCAGAAAGATTGTTAAGTTCGGAAATATATGCCATAATTTATTTCCTTCAGTAATATAAAGAGATTAACAATAATTAAAATGGGAGAGACATTATGGCAATGAACAGAAGGGATACATTTAAATTGGCCGGGGTTGCCGCTGCAGTGGCGGTAATGCCAGGAACAGCTATGGCAAGTGAAAAAGAAGCACCTGTTAAAAAAGCCAGTGGCAAATCTGTAGTGGTTATAGGGGGAGGCTTCGGCGGCCTTACTATAGCTAAAGCATTGAGAAAACTCGATAAGAGTATTGAAGTAACAGTGATTGAGAAAAATAACATTTTCATGGCATGTCCATTTAGTAATACGCTGCTTGGCGGACTTGACAATGTGGCGCTAGACAACTTTATAGGTGACTACTATCAGCCATCGGCTACGTATGAGTATAGTTTTATGAATGCAACAGTGACAGCCATCGATAAGGCTGCCAAAACGGTGACTACTACAGAGGGCGTTATGTCTTATGATATCCTTGTGTTGTCTCCGGGTATTGCCTATGATTATGAAGGACAGTTTCCAAAATGGTCCAAAGAGAAAATTGCAGAGGTTTCACAGGCTTGTCCGGCTGGTTTGATTCCTGGTAATGAGCATATAGCACTCAAGAGTCAACTTGAAAATATGGATGATGGTAATATTATTATCGTACCACCTGCAAAAGGTAAATTTAGATGTCCTCCGGCACCATATGAGAGAACATCTATGGTGGCAAACTATATGAAAAATGAAGGTATCAAAGGAAAAGTCATTGTACTTGACAGCAAAGATGGTGCATTTGCCAAAGGCGCAGCATTTAAAGAATCATGGGCAGACATTTTCCCGGATATCATCGAATACAAAGGCATTACTGAAGTAACAGACATAGACCCAAAAGCAAAAACAATTACGTATATAGAATATGCAAGTCTTGATGACAATAAAGGCGTAGTGAAAACTGAAAAATATGAAGTATGTAACCTTATGCCAAATAACAAATGTTCGCCTGTGATTACTATGGCAGGCATCAAAGCGAATGGTGTAGGGTTTGCCATGATGGACGGTATGAGCTTTAGGTCTGAAAGTGATAAAAATATTTATGTGATCGGGGATGCTGTGTCACATGGTATTCCGCCAAGTGGGCAAGCAGCTATTTGGTGTGCACATAAAGCAGCAGGGCAAATCGCAGATCAGCTTAACGGAAAAGTAAATGATCCTGCTGCAGGTTACCCAGCAAATGCAGCAAATGTATGTTTCTCCATGGTAGGGGGTAAACCTGAAGAAGCAATCATGGTCACACACACATTTATGGCAGGTCCAAATGGCTCACTTATAAGTGAAGGAAATGTACCTAAGCCAAAGGATGGAAACGGTAAATTCAGATCAGCAGGCACTGCAAAAGCTGCTAGAGGGTGGTTTGGCGGAGTTATGAGAGAGATGTTCTCTTAGTGGGTCTATTTTAAACGGTTTGCGCTCATCTTTGAAAGGTGGGTGTAAATTCTTACAGAAAATACCGATACTCCTTAAACACGCCCATCATTTAAATTCGTACAAACTGAAACTTCTACAGATAACTTTGTAATTTTATAAATATGCCGTAAAGCAAAACTTCTTTTTGCATAGAGGGAGCTTTTTTCATGATGATTTCACTTTCCAATAAATGTTCAAATATTTTTAGAAGTGCAGCTGATTTGACACGTAAGGCTAATTGCGCTTTTTGATCTTCTATGGGTTTAGGAAGCTTATATCCAAGTATGGCTACGGAATCTACATGTCCATGAAGTTTGATGTAGGCATGAAAGAGAAAGATTTGGTTCACAAAGTACTGTATTGAGCGAAGTAGCGAGGCTTCATCTTCGCCTAGCTCAAGTAGTTTGGCAATAGTGGCTGTAATAGGCTTTTTATTAAAAAGATCTATGAGTAGTTGTTCGGTTGCCAAAGGAGAAGCGGAGTAAACAAGTCTATCTATATCTTTGCTGGTTACTTTCATATCCAAAATGGCAAGTTTATCTAATTCGTTGGTACAAAGTGCGAGATTGTTGTTAAGTACAAGCATGAGATGCTGTAAGGCATAGTGGTCAATATCTAATTGTATCTTTTGTGCTTTTTGTTGCAGGATGACTATGCCCTCGCGAATATTCGTTTCGAAAAATCGTACCCATATACCACCCTTTTTGTCGCTAAAGGCTGTTTGTATACTCTTGGCGTCATTGGCTGTACCACCGTAAACGTAAAGGAAGTAGTTGTCATTGTTTTTATTGGCAAGTTCTACGAGGATATCTAATTCTTTTTTTGGTATTTTCTTATCATGCTTGACAACCAGAAGATTGGTTCCGCCAAATAAAGAGGTTTGAGAAAGAAAATCTTTCGCCTGATCAAAATTCCACTCATCATGGTACAGACTAAGCATACTCTCTTTAGCTTCTGTTTTTTGAGTATATGCATCGACATAAAAGTCTGAAAGGTAGTCATTCTCACCATAAAATAAAATAGCTTTGGGTAAAGCCTGTTTAAGTTTCTGATCAAACTCCTTTTGGTACATTAGACTAACTCCATCTCTTCTTTGCTCAACTTCTCAATCAGTTCAGCCATAATAAGAGCCTGGGGTATATTTGCTTCGTTTAATTTGACTTTGACTTTATCAAAAAGCATGACATCATTACCCATAAGATGCACGGTAATGCCTTGAATCTCACCTTTAAGTAAAGCTTTGGCACTTTCTCCTGCTTCAATAATCTCTGCTTCGAAGATTTCACCTAAGTGCTCTGCGGCCCAACGTGCAAACTTACGGTCTCTAAAATCCCACTCACATTTTGTGGCTTCACGTTCAAGTTCAGAGACTCTTGCACACAGAGGCTCTATGTTGCGTAAAAGATAGCTGGCTTCTTCTCCCTCTTCACGCAATTGCGTTTTAATGAGGCGGTGAAGGATAAGGTCAGAATACCTACGGATAGGAGAGGTGAAATGACTGTAATGGCTAAATCCAAGTCCAAAATGTCCTACGTTTTGTGCCGAATAGGAAGCTCTGCGTAAAGACTTGATAATCATAGAATCGACTTCAGAAGCAAGACCCATTTTTGCTGCTTCTTTTTGTATGGCACGTATGAGAGTAGGAGAGTCTTCATACTCCTCTACATAAAGTCCTATAGTTGCCAATTCAGCAAGTAAAGTTTCCATCTTGGTAAGCTGTGGCGGCTCGTGTATACGAAAAATACCATCACCTTCTCCTGTAAAACGCTTAGCTGAAGCTTGATTGGCAAGGAGCATACATTCTTCTATGAGTGAATGTGAAGGTGTCCCTGTTTCTATCTGTGTACTTAAAAGCAGATGATTTGCATCGATGCTTAATTTGGTTTCTTCAGATCTAAAATCAAATCCATTTTTGAGTCTTTTGTGGTGTAGTCTAACGGTGATTTTTTGCAAAGGAAGCAACCATATTAAAATTTGGGCTACGATACCAGTGTTTTTTTCACCTTTATTTTCCAAGATAGCATCTATGTTTTCATAGTTAAAACGAAATTTTGAATGAATAATAGCTTCAAAAAACTCTTCTTTAAGCGGTTGCAATGTTGTTCTGTCCAAAGCTATTTTGGCTACAAATGCAAGTCTATCTACATTGGGTTTAAGTGAACAAATGTTTTCACTCAACTCACGCGGAAGCATAGGAAAAGACTTATGTGGTAAATAGGTGGTAAAACCACGCTTTTTTGCTTCTTTATCGATAGGAGTAAAGAAAGGTACATAATGACTTACATCAGCGATGGCAAGATAAAGCGTATAGGCTTCCATGTCAAAGTAAATGGCATCATCAAAATCTTTTGCAGTGACGGGGTCAATGGTACAAAAGTCCAAATGGGTGAGATCTACGCGGTTTGGGTGTTCTTCTTTGTTCACTTCAGACTCTACTTCCCTCGCATCCTTCAGACATTCTTCAGGAAAAGCATCCTCACGCCCATACAGGGCAAGTGAAATCTTCTCATCTACTTTAGGATCATCCAGTGTTCCCATGACTTCTAAAACTTTGTCATTGTCTACATCTACTTTTAGAACAGTACCCAGCTTAAAAGCTTTTAAATCCATGCCTTTCATGACAGCGTGTGTATGTTCGCCTGTGCGGATGTTTAGTATAGAAAAATGACCTTGTTCATCTCTGTGGGTATAGGCAATAGTAAAAAGATAGGCTTTTTCTATGACGAGTTGTATCTTCCCACTGGCACGACCGCGTCTTGCAATGATGCGTTTGGCAACTACCACATCTCCCCGCTTGGCATCTCCAAAATGGTCAGGTTCGATGAGTAAATCTTTTTGTTCTTTAAATTCTGCCTCCACATACCCTCTGCCGTCATTGCCTACGTAGAGTCTTCCCACGCGGTAAAGACTTCCCAGCTTCCATAACCCATTGACTTCTTCTATGGCACCCAGTTTTTGTAAAGCCTGAAAATTATTTTGGTCTTTTTGTTCGATGTCACAGGAGAGACATCCGTGCATGAGCTGTATGGCAAATGGAGACATGTTTAGTTACTCCTTTGAGAGGGGTTAAAAGTAAGAATTTGTATTATTGTTATCATGTGTGAATTATATCACAGATTTTATTTTAGTGCTTCAAGTCTTTCAATTCTTTGTTCAGTACTCGGGTGTGTACTGAAAAGTTGTTTAAATGACACATCTTTACCTGTAAAAGGATTGATGATGAACATATGCGCTGTTTGTGGATCTGCATCATGCATAGCGGTACCTCGTGCATAACTATCTAACTTTGCCAACGCACTTTGTAACCACTCGGGGTGACCTGTCATTTTGGCCGATCCTTCATCAGCCATAAATTCACGGTTTCTGCTTACGGTCATTTGTATGATGCTTGCAGCCAAAGGCATGATGAGCATGAGCGCTATCATTACTATAGGGTTTGGTCTATTTCTATCTCCGCCACCAAAAAACATACCAAATTGCGCAAGCATAGCGATAGCTCCTGCAATGGTCGCAGTCACAGTGCCTATGAGCATGTCATAATGCTTAATGTGACTAAGCTCATGTGCGATGACGGCTTCTATCTCTTCTTCTGTCATAAGGTCAAGCAAGCCTTCTGTGACTGCTACGGCCGCGTGTTCATAGTTGCGCCCCGTTGCAAAAGCATTAGGCTGTGCTTCAGGTATAATATAAAGTGCGGGCATTGGCAAATTGGCGCGCTGTGTGAGCCTTTCTACTATTTTATAAAGTCCTGTAGCATGGTCGTGGTCTACAGGTATGGCATGGTAGTGTTTCAATATTTGTGTGTCGCTATAATAATACGCATAAAAATTCATCCCTGCAGCTGCAATAAAAGCGATAATCATCCCCGTTTGCCCTGCAATCATACCTCCAAACCAGATAAAAAGTAGGGTAAGCCCTGTCATGAGAGCATAGGTTTTAAATTGTTCCATTTGTTTCCTTTATGGTGCGCATTTTATATATATTAATCTAATAGCGTAAATCGAAAGTAAATCATACAATATGTTATAATAATTTTATGATAAAAATAACGCTAATGTCACTTATGTTAACTATAGGTCTTTTTGCTGACTATCAGTCGAGCATTTCGCAGATCACACCCCAAATTAAAAAGCGTATGATAGAAGGAAATTCTTGGAGAAATAGCTGTCCCGTTTCTTTAGAAGATTTGCGTTATCTTCGTGTAAAACATATAGATTTCAGAGGCAAAGAAATGATGGGTGAAATCGTTGTACATAAGGGGGTTGCTGTTGAGGTAACAGAGATTTTTAAAAACCTTTATGAGATGGCTTATCCTGTTAAAAAAATGAAGTTAGTGAGTAGCTACAAGGGGAATGATTGGCAGTCCATAGAAGCTGACAATACTTCAGCCTTTAACTGTAGAAATGCAACAGGATCTAAACAGTGGTCGAAGCATTCTTACGGCAAAGCTATAGACATTAACCCCATAGAAAATCCTTATGTTTCCAGACAAGGGCATATCTCACATAAGGCATCTTTGACTTATAGAAAAAGAGCTCACACAAATGCTACATTTAAAGATAAAGCAATTTTATTGAAAAATGATCAAATTGTCCAATTGTTTAAAAAATATGACTGGGAGTGGGGCGGTGACTGGCATGGCGTGAAGGATTATCAGCATTTTTCGAAGTAAGAGAGTTAAATTTTCATTCACTTAAAATTTAATTCAGCAGTCCTGCAGATATTGCAGCGATACCCAACACAACTAGCCACATAAAGGCATGTGATGTTTTTGACCAACTGCCAAACCAAAGGGAATAGACTCCTTTGAGAATATTATTGCTTCCTATTGAGATTAAGATTGCAGCGTAAATCTCATGCTGCGTTACTGCATACTTTCCAGTAAGCAGTGAAAGAATAAATGGATCAATATCTGTAAATCCTACAATAAAAGAAAGCATTTTTAATCCACTGGAGCCATAAAATTCCGTTACAAAGTGTGTTGCCACAATCATTATGACAAAAAGTGCCGAAAAGACAAAAGCTGTACCGAGTTCAAGAGGATTCTTGTCTTCTATTTTCAAAGAATTTTGTGTCTTGGTGCCTAATCTATAATAATCAAATGCCACCATAAAACCAAATAATGCGAAAAATAAAAGTGGCAGATAAATATTTTTGGCAATGCCTATATTGAATACCAAGGCAATAACAATGAGGCGAAGATACATCACAGAGGTTGCTGCAATGATGGATGCTGTGATCATTCCATTGGGTTCTAACTCCCTGGCTTTTTTAGCCAATACTACAGTAGTTGCCGTAGAAGAATAAAGACCCCCGATGATGCCCGTTATAAAAAAACTTTTAGAAGGAAGAAGATACTTATGCACCATATATCCACTATAAGAAATGCCTGAAATCACAACAACTATCAACCAAACTAAGAATGGCTTTTTTTGCATTCAGAATAAAAACTATCAATACAAAAAAGTAGCGCAAACATCTATAAAGGATATATCAGCGTCAATGGTCCTATAGTGTATACTATAAGTATACTGATAAACGTAAAGGTACGAGTGGTACCAAAAAAGTTTTTGGGTGCATCAGCATGGAACTCTAGTCTGTATGCTTTAATCTCCACTCCAACCCTATAAGAAAACTCAGTACAATCGTGACGATAAAATGAATCAAATCCGGATTGAAATTCATGGCTCGATCATGCTTTTTTCATGACAAGCTGCATCAAACATGCAGATGACCTTATGTTCATATATCAATAATTTGTCATCTTTGCCCGGATAATCCACAGAGCTAAGAAAATGTTTGATCATATTGATCCTTGCCGTTTTTTTATCATCAGTATGAACAATATGCCATGGGGCAAAAACAAACGATGTTTTGGCAAACATTTCATCTCTGGCCTCTGAATATTCATGCCAGTACTTTTGTGCCTGTGCATCGATCGGACTTAGTTTCCATTGCTTGAGCGGATCAGTCTTTCTGGCATCCAAGCGCTTTTTTTGTTCTTTTTCTGAAATATCAAGATAATACTTAAAAAAAAGCATACCTGAATGTGTCAACATCTGTTCAAAACTGCCAACCTCATTCATAAATCTTTTATGCTCTTCTTTACTGCAAAATCCCATCACTTTTTCAACACCTGCACGGTTGTACCAGCTCCGATTGAAAAATACAATTTCTTCTCCAGTAGGCAGATGCGGAACAAAGCGCTGAAAATACCATGACATTTTATCTTTGTCCGAAGGTTTTCCCAAAGCAACTGTTCGTGCCTCTCGTGGACTCAAATGTTCAGTAAAACGTTTAATTGTTCCATCTTTCCCGGCAGCATCACGCCCTTCGAGAACAAGACATACTTGCAGATTATTTTCAAGCACATGCTTTTGAAATTTCACCAACTGAACCTGCAGATCATAAAGTTCTTTTTTATAGACTTCCTTTTTCATTCCACTGTCCTTCTACGATTTTATTTCTCTGTATTTGATATTATTATATCCTTAAATGATATTTTAATGATATTTTTTTATAGGGTTTTTGAAAATCATTCCTCCCCGTCAAGGAGAGAAATAGAGAAAATAGCCGGCTGAGTACGCTCAATGCGTCCTTTAGCAACTTTGCGGTCATTGACATACATCTTCAGCCGTAATGCTGTGGGATTTATTTTTAAGACTTAAAAAGACATTTTCTGTCATGCCTGTCATTCCCTCGGCCAACGTCAGAGAAGTCCTGCCCTGCATCAAATCAGGACGACCCACATTGGAGGCGATGATTCTTTCAAAAACACGATCATCAAATGGAAATGTTACTTCCCTCTTGCTTCAAATTTTTCTAATTGTTTGTCGTATTCTTCTTTGAGTTCTTTTTGTTTGCGTATCTGTTCTTTGTTTTTTAAACTAGCAATCTCTTTTAGCAAGGTTTGGATTTCCTCCTCTTTTGCCTTGATGATATTTATGTATGGGTCACAATTGGATTCATTTGTTGTAACATAAGTGTTATAGTTTATGCCATACAGGGGAACAGGAACAACTACCGGAGCGATAGGTCTTTCTGGCCTTTCGATTGTTGGCTCTTCTGGCAGTGATGCATGCATTTTAACGTCCGCGTTTAATCTCACAATGGTGAGCATTAAGAGCATTAGTCCCCACATTGTTTTTTTCATTTTTTTCCGTTTTTAAAGTTTGTGTTGTTTTTCAAGGTTGTGGTTAAAATGAAAGATCCTAAAGATGCATATGCAAGTTTGCACGTCATCTTTGGTTCTGACATTGCGCACATGAAGCAGTTCAAAGTCAGCTTAGCGTACTTTATTTTTTAAATACATTTCCCAGCATACCTTTAATGGCACCTTGTAAATCTGCAGGATAGATTACAAATTTCGAGTTGGCACTTTTACTTATCTTTTCCAAGGAAGTGATATATCTGTCACCTAGCAAGAACATGGCCGGGAGTTCCTGATCTTTGATGTTTTCACTTATCATACGGATGGCTTCGGCTGAGGCATTGGCTAAAACAATTTGTGCTTTGGCTTCACGTTCTGCTGCGGCGAGCTTACCGTCTGCCTCTAAAATAGCAGCATTTTTGTTACCCTCAGCGGTCGTTTCTATAGCTCTTCTTTCTCGTTCAGCCGCAGCCTGTCTTTCCATAGAGGCTTGCATCGATTGGCTCGGTGCAATGTCTTGTATCTCAACAGATTTGACCGTGACGCCCCAGTCGGCGACATCATCAACTATCTGGTCTTTGAGTCTTGTTTTAATCTGATCACGGTTTGAGAGTGCTTCATCAAGTGTCATTTCACCTAATATAGAACGTAATGTCGTCATTACCAGTTGCTGTATGGCCAGTTTAAAATCTTCTATGCCGTAGAGTGCATCTCTTGGGTTGGTGACACGTATGAAGGTTACGGCATTGGTGAGAATGACGGCATTATCTCTTGTGATGACCTCTTGTTGGGGGATATCTAAAATGATGTCTCTTGTGGTGATGCGCTGACGTACTGCTTCAATATAAGGTATGATGATGTTGAGACCAGGGGTAAGCGTACGTGAAAATTTACCCAAACGCTCTACCACCCATTCTTCACCTTGAGGGACAATATTGATACCCTTATAGAGGGTAATGATGATACCAATGACTAAAACAATTACTATATTTAATGCTTCCATGTAGTTTCCTTATGCTTTATGTAGTGGCGCAACTTCTATAAGCTGACCGTTGATTTGAACAATTTTAACGCGCGTATCTTTGTCTATATCTACTTTGGATGTGGCATGCCAGGAGGTGTTGCCAAGGACTGGTGTATCAAAGGTAACTTTGCCTCTACTGTGAGGCTGTATGTCTTCTATGACTGTGCCTAAAGTGTCGAGTCTATAGTTGGACTGTCCGCTGTCTGTGATAGGATTTTCCCTAAACCACCTAAACCATGAAGCAATAGCAAGTATCGAAAGTATCATCCAAATACTCAGCTCTACAGTAAAAGTTGTTTCCATAAAGACGTCTATCACCCCCACAGTAATGGCAGCAACACCCAACCCTAAGATAAAAAATGTGCCCAAGCTCATATCTAAAATAAGTAAGGCAATACCAAAAACAATCCAATGCCACCATAAAATTGTTTCGTTGAGAAAATGGATCAAAGTTACTCCTTTAGTATGAAAATTTATTATACCATAACTATATTGTTGGAGATAAGATTTAAAGTAATAAGTATTATTTGGATATAATCGCGAAAATTTTCATTCATGAAGGATAACAAATGTCAAGTTTAAATGTATATTATGACAAAGATTGTGATATCAATATCATCAAATCAAAAACAGTAGCAATGATCGGTTTCGGTTCACAGGGACACGCGCATGCAGAAAACCTCAGAGATTCTGGTGTCAATGTGGTTGTTGGTTTGAGAAAAGACGGTTCATCTTGGAACAAAGCTGCGGCTAAAAATTTTGAAGTACTTACAGTAGCTGAAGCAACAGCTAAAGCAGACGTAGTAATGATCCTTCTTCCGGATGAAAATCAGGCTGAAATCTATGCAGAAGAAATCGCTCCAAACCTTAAAGATGGTGCAACTATCGCTTTTGGTCACGGATTTAACATTCATTATGGACGTATTCACCCAGCTAAAAATATCAACGTTACTATGATTGCACCAAAAGCACCAGGCCATACAGTGCGTTCTGAATTTGCAAGAGGTGGCGGTATTCCAGATCTTATTGCTATTGGTCAAGATCCAAGTGGCACAACTAAGGCATTGGCACTTTCTTATGCATCAGCTATTGGTGGCGGTAGAACAGCGATTATCGAAACTACTTTCAAAGATGAAACAGAAACAGACCTTTTCGGAGAGCAAGCAGTACTTTGTGGTGGGGCCACTGCGTTAGTACAAGCTGGGTTTGAGACTTTGACTGAAGCGGGTTATGCGCCAGAGCTTGCATACTTTGAGTGTCTTCATGAGCTTAAGCTTATCGTTGACCTTATGTTTGAGGGCGGAATCGCTGATATGAGATACTCTATTTCAAACACGGCAGAGTATGGTGACTATGTTTCGGGTAAACGCGTTATCAATGCTGAATCAAAAGCTGCCATGAAAGAGATCTTAAAAGAAATCCAAGATGGTAGATTTGCAAAAGACTTCATACTTGAAGGTAAAGCAGGATACCCAAGAATGAATGCTGAGCGCACAAACGCGAGAGCTTCACTCATCGAGCAAACGGGCGTTAAGCTAAGAACGATGATGCCATGGATATCAAAAAACAAAATCGTTAACCAAGACGAAAACTAATCTTCTTATTGATTGCTTGTATCTTTCGTAGATACAGGTAATTATCCATCGGCGTAACCCCTTTCTCCAATTATGCAAACATAGATCGTCAATACTTTTAGCTATAATGATTAAAAATTCAATAACTAGTGATTTATATGGCAACTCAACCTACAAAAAGTACAGCGAAGAAAAAAATACTCACACCAAAGAACAGACGAAGAAGCAATACTAAAACATCGAATTCTAGGAAGCATATTGTTGTGTTCTTGGGTGTTTTTTTGATGATTTCTTTGGTGGCATTTGGGTATTTTTTGGGGCTGAATAAGAAAAATACCGTAAGTATTAAAAGTACTTCTGTCAAAAAAGAGTTGTCTGCTGCTAAAACAAAAAATCCTGAAAAAAATGCAGAGAAAAAACCTTCTGTTGGCACCATGGTTTCTGCAGAACCCAAAGTTACCCCAAAGGCATCGGATCCTGCTGAAACATTTGAGAAAAAAGTACACGGTGAAGTAAAAAATACCAAGCGTACAGCATTGGCATACAGGGGTAAAAAACCCAAACTTGTCATTATCATTGATGACGTTTCAAGTACAAAGCAGTTGGCAAATATAAGAGCACTGGCGATGAAGATCACTCCTTCTATTTTTCCTCCTTATGAACTCTCAAAATCAAATCATATCTTGGCACAAGGCTTGGAACACTATATGATACATCTTCCTATGCAGTCAGGAAAGTCCTATGATAAGCAGTATGCAACTTTGATGGTGACAGACTCTCAAGAAAAGATGGAAGCCAGAGTCAAAGAGTTAAGAAGACTTTTTCCTACAGCACGTTATGTCAATAATCATACGGGATCTGTTTTTACAGATAACTACAATGCAATGAAAATACTTTATACTGCCTTACGTAATGAAGGGTTTGTCTTTGTAGACAGTCGTACTACAGGAATGACAAAAGTACTCAAGATAGCTCATGACTTTGGTGATGCCTATATTGCCAGAGATATATTTATAGACAACAAGCAAAACATACCCTACATACACGCACAGCTCAAAAAAGCAGTACAAAATGCCAAAAAAAATGGATATGCTATAGCTATAGGGCACCCTCATGCCATAACTATGAAAGCACTTACAAGTGCCAAAGATATTTTCGATGAAGTAGAACTTGTATATATCGATGAAATCTACAGAAAAGGAAAATAGTTGAAAGGGGTCATTGTAGCAATACTTATCGGTATGCTATCTTTTGCCTTGGCACTGCTTGTATTTTCATCCCAACATGCCATAATCATAGGTCTTGTAGCTTTTTTGGTCACACTTTGGACCAATGAAGCTTTGCCGTTGGGCGTGGTTTCATTGCTTCCATTGCTTCTTTTCCCTACTTTTGGGATATTGGACACTAACATGGTCAGCGACAATTATGCCAATCCGATTATCTTTCTTTTTTTGGGCGGTTTCATGCTTGCTATTGCTATAGAGAAAACAGAACTGCATAAGTACTTTTCTGCCAAACTTCTCAGCTTTTTTCCTAAGTCTGCTAGAGGCATCATTTATGCATTAGCCATTACATCTGCACTTTTAAGCTCCGTGCTTTCAAATACTACAGTAACACTGATGCTTATGCCTATTGCACTTTTTTTAAGTGAAAATGCCAAGCTTAAAATACGTTTTTTATTGGCAACTGCCTATGGGGCAAGTATCGGGGGTGTCTTGACGCCTATCGGTACTCCACCCAATCTTATATTGTTTGGTTTTTTAGAGCAACACCATCTTCCTGCTTTGGCATTTGGTGAATGGATGATTATGATGCTTCCTGTGGTGGGAATCATGCTGCTTATTGTCCCCTATGTGCTCTCATTGGGCGTGTCTAATGAGAGCGTGGAAGATGTACATCGGCAGATTCCAGAACTTGGTATTTTGCAAAAAAGACTTTATAAAATCATTGTCCTTCTCGTGGTGGTACTTGTTGCAAATACTTTCATAAAAGAAGTATATGCTGTGCAGCTAGATGAAAAGCTTGTGTTGCTCGGATTTGGACTTTTGATGTTTGTGCCCAAGGTGGGTTTTTTGGAATGGGAGGACACGAGAGCCTTACCTTATGAGATTATCTTTCTTTTTGGTGCAGGTTTTAGTATAGCTGCTGCATTTTCTCAGACAGGTTTAGCTGAAGATATTGCAGGAAAACTTGCCTTTATCTCTACATTAGCATTTTTTTGGATGATAGTGGTCGTGGCACTTTTTGTCACTTTTGCTACAGAAGTCACAAGCAATACAGCGCTTACTTCCATAGTTATACCTATATTTTATGAATTTTCCAAACTGTTGCCACAAAATGAAGGCACGATACTCCTTATGGTAGCCACCGTTTCGGCCAGTTATGCCTTTATGCTTCCCATTGCTACTCCGCCAAATGCGATTGCGATGAGTTCACGTATTGTAAGTATTAAACAAATGGCATCTATTGGATTGAAGTTAAATTTTATTGCTGTCGCAGTACTTTCTTTGGTAGCATATTTCTTATGGAGCATAATGCTTTAGCAGGATGATCGTTAATAAGGTACAAATTACAAATATGACAATTTGAAATATTTTTTCATGATGTTTGGGATGTATGATATGCTAAGAAGAAAAAGGCATGTGATGAGCCAAATACTTACGCAGTATATACCCATACTTGAAGTGATGAAAAAATACCCGTCTACACTCTATTATGAGGGAAATCTTGGATTGCTACAGCGACCCATGGTTTCAATAGTCGGCACAAGAAAACCTTCAAATTATACACGCCAATTCACTTTTAGCATTGCGAAAGCTTTAGCTAAACGAGGGGTATGTGTAGTGAGTGGTGCAGCCATGGGCGTAGATGCTATAGCGCACTCCGGAGCAGGAGAAGGCAACACCATCGCAGTTGTGGCAAACGGATTGGATATCCGCTACCCGGCAGTCAACAAAAATCTTATAGCAGATATTGAGAAGAAGGGACTTTTGCTTAGCCAGTTTAATGACGGGTTTAGGGCAACGGGGTGGAGTTTTGTGGTACGAAATGAACTGGTGGTAGCCCTTGGAGATATACTCGTCATCACAGAAGCAGAATTAGACAGTGGATCAATGCGTTCAGCAGAGTACGCTTTGAAGATGGGTAAAAAGATATTTGTTTTGCCTCAAAGACTGGACGAAAGCTCTGGAACTAACACCTTGCTTAATACACTGCAGGCAACAGCCATACATGATATAGAAACATTTGCTTTACGTTTTGGACAGGTAGCAGATGATTCTATAATAAAGGATGATTTCTTTTATTATTGTCAAACTACACCTACGTTTGATGAGAGTCTTGAAAAGTTTGGAGACAGGGTGTATGAAGCAGAGCTCGAAGGGTTCATCACGATACAAAATGGTATCGTGAGACTTAGCTAAAGAGAATTATTTTGCAGTTTTTGAAAGTTGTGAAATAAGTTCTTCAAGTGATGATTCTGGAAGCATTCCTGCTTGTACGAATTGTACATCACCTTTGGTGTCTAGTGCTACAAGGAAAGGGATACTGCCGTTCCATTGTGCTCTTTGAGAGATATAATCAACAAGTTCTCCAGCCTTCTCTTCTGCTACGGCAATGTAATTAATACCTTTTTCTTTTACGAATGCTGCTACTTCCTGATTGTTGTATCCTTGTACTTCAATGGCCACAATGGCTAGCGTATCCTTGTATTTATTTTGCAGATTAATCAAGTGTGGAATGGAGGCCAAACAGGGGGGACATTTGTGACCAAAAAACTCCAAAAAGACAATTTTTCCTTCAAGTCCTTTAATGGTGAGACCCTGTTCTGTACCAACGACATCATAAGTTTGTCCTGCTACATCGGTCATTGTCATTTGTACTGAAGGTTTTTCGTTTTCAGCTGCCTGTACATAAGTCAAAAGTGAAAAAAGTAGAAGGGCGTTAAATATGTTTTTCATAAAATGAACCTTTTTTATAATTTTATTAATTATACACTATAGAAGGTGTAAAAAACGTGTAGTGGCTCGTAATTGTGTAAAAGATTTTTCAAAGAGCATCGTAAATCTAAAAGGGAGGAGGGATATGATATTTAAAATAAACCTTAAGTAAAATAAAAAGGGAAACTAGGGTTTATTTACCGATGCTCTTATGAAATAAGTATAATACGATAAGGTTAACTGAATACTAATAGAAGATGTGGTTATGGATAAAAACGAATAAGGAGAGGTTTCCAAAGAGCATCTTTGGGAAAAAGGAGAAATATGTAAAAGGAGTCCTAAAACTATGTAAAAAAAAGGGGGTATTTAGGGTTTCCCTCGATGCTCTTATAGGCGCAGTATAATAGATGAAGGTAAACAGTATGCAAATAAAAAGTAGTTATACTATAGTAATAATTCTGACTAAAGATTTAATTAAGGACATTTCTAATGATAAAAAAAGTTTTATTGACGGTATTGTTATTATTGTTTACTCACGTATGGGCACAGGAGCCTACGTTGGAAAACAGAATAGGTCAAATGCTTATGGTTGGATTTCATGGTACACATGCACCCAGAGAGAGTCAGATTTGCCGAGATATACAGCAGTATAATCTGGGAGCAGTCATTTTGTTTGACTATAATCCTGTGGATAAAAATAAGCCCAAGAATATTGCTTCCAAAAAACAATTAAGAGAATTGACGAAAGAATTACAGGCATGCAGTTCTGATGGAAAGTTGCTTATCGCAGTTGATCAGGAGGGAGGCAAAGTCCAAAGACTTAAAAGTGCCTATGGTTTTTATGGCAGATTCCCTCAAGCTTCTGAGATCATTAAAATGGATCAGAGTAAAATAAAAGAAACCTATACAAAAATGAGTAGGGAGCTTAGGGATGTGGGGATTAATTACGATCTTGCACCAGTAGTTGATTTGGATATCAATATGAAAAATCATGTGATTCACGGTTTGGGCCGCTCATTTGGAAAAGATCCTAAAATGGTAGCAAATTATGCGAGTACTTTCATAGATGCTATGCACAGCAATGGCGTACTTACTTCTATAAAACATTTTCCCGGCCACGGTTCTTCAGTAGGGGACACACATAAAGGCTTTGTGGATGTGACGAATGTATGGAAAAAGATAGAGTTAGAGCCCTATAGGCTTTTGAAAGATAGGGCCGATACGGTGATGGTAGCACACGTTTTTAATCAAAATATTGATGCCAATTACCCTGCAAGTCTCTCCTATGAGACGATTACAAAGCTTTTGCGCTGGAAACTGGGTTACCATGGTGTAGTAATCACTGATGATCTTCAGATGGGTGCAATTTCTGAGAAATTTGGATTGAAAAATACTCTTAAACTTGCCATCAATGCAGGTGATGATATCTTACTTTTTGGCAATCAACTTGACCCTAAGAAAGTGCTAAGTACAAAAAAACTGGTAGACAGCATTAGTGCACTAATACGTTCTGGAGAAGTGAAAGAGTCCAGTATCGATAACGCGTATGCACGCATACAAAAACTAAAGAAGAACCTATAGGCCTCTGCTAATATAACGTTCTAAGATAATCTTTGCAGCGATTGAATCGATCTTGCCATCTTTTTTATGTTTGAACACACCCATGGTGAGTTCCTTAGCCTCGATACTCGAATTTTGTTCATCTTGGTAGTCTACTTCTATTTGTAGGTCAAGAAGTGCAACAAAATGTTTGATGCGTCTTTGCATTTCTTCAGAATTGTCAGCATCTTTTGGAAGGCCTACAATAAGCTTTTCTATCTCCCACTCTTTCAAGAAAATGCTAATATCTCTTGCGGCTTGATTACGATTTTTACGCAGGATTGCATTTTGGGGTATAACAATACTGCCACCTAGACAAATCGCTACACCTATACGTTTCAGACCTACATCTATACTGGCTAATTTCATGGTGGAATTGTACCTAAAACTTCCTCATCCTTTATGGTTTTTGTGTGACTACGCAGTTTTGAAAAATACATTATTTATAGAAGTGTCTAAACTTAACCAAAAATATAATATCTTCTTATTTAATGCGTTCAAATAAGTAAAAATGCAAAATCCTTTGATAAAATAATAGAAGAATATAAAATTATAATAGACAAGGTAAATCACATGTATTTTAATAAGAGAAATATGGCGGCTATGTGCTTTAGTATGATGACATATGCGCAAGCAGGCGAAGGTTCAGAAATAGAAACCTTCTGGATATGGATAGCTCTTTTTGCTTTAGGAGTCGTGGGAATAGCGATATTGTTTATTTCATCTCAGCAAGCGCGTAATATGCAGAAGCTGCATCAAGCTATGCTTGATAGACAATTGCAAATGGAAAAGAATCAAAATATTCTGCTTACCAATATGAGTGAAAATATCCACAGTATGGCAAAGTTGGCACTTGATAGAGGCCAGAAAAGCATAGATAACTCATCCCAGACGTTGAAATACGGAGGGGAAATTTTGAGCAGCGTTGAAACCAGACTTTTAGATGTAACCAATGATCTCATAGGTTTTTTAAGGCTAAAGTCAAAAAAAATTGAGATTATCAATGAAGAGTTCAATATCAATAACGTACTCAATGAGTTATCCGGCTCTATCTGCTCGGAATTCGCTGGAAGTTATGTTGAACTTATTTTTGATATTGACAAAAACATACCAAGGAGTCTGGTGGGAGACTCCCTACATCTGGGACAAATACTTAGCAGCATACTTGCGCACATCATGGATCAGGAAGATTTGAGTGAGGTTAAATTAGAGATATCTATGTTTGATACCTTTGAAGAAGGAGTGGAGCTACAGTTTCAGTTTATTGATGTGAGTAGAGGTCTTGATTCTGAAGCATTAAATAATCTGTTTATTCCCTATTATGACGAAAAAACAGGTGCTTATGTAGGGTTGGGACTTTTTGTAGCAAATGAGCTACTTGGCATGATGGATGGAGAACTATCAGTTCAAAGTACGGTTGGCAAGGGGAGTACAATTACACTAACCTTGCCTTTTGATGTAGTGGAAAAATCAAATCAAAGAATGTATAGGCTGCCAGAGAAAATACTAAAGGAGAAAAAAGTCTTAATTGTAGATAGTAATTATAATTCAGGTTTGGCCATTAAAAAAATGTTTGCATACTTTAAACATGAAGTCAAAGTTCTCTCTAAAGAAGAATTTGTAAAAAATATTCCCAATCTCACCCCTTATGATATTATTGTGCTGCATGAGAGCCTTTTGAATGTTAGACTGGTTGAGTATTTTAATAAAATAAAAATGGGGAAAGAGCTTAAGGTCATAGCACTTAACTCATTACTGCAGTCGGACAAAAAGGGTTTTGTCAATGAAGTGATAGATATTTATCTTTTTAAACCATTAAATCAAGAACGTATTTTTGAAATGATTGTGAATATGTATGACATCAAGAGTTCTATATATATACATGAAGATAAAAAAGAGACAGTAAAACGTGTTCAGACACATAAAACACATATAGCTGAGACCAAAGGCATAACGCAAAATTCTTTTAAAGATTTTTCTGGAAAAAATATTCTTATTGTTGAAGACAATCTCATTAATCAAAAAGTTCTCATCAATTTATTGCATCTTTCTGGTATTAATATTAGTATAGCAAATAACGGACAGGAAGCCGTGAGCATTGTAAGGGCCGCTAAAGTCACTTTTGATTTGGTTCTTATGGATATTAACATGCCTATTATGGATGGGTATACTGCTACACAGATGATACGACTTGATAGTAAGTTTGACGGACTCCCTATTGTTGCTTTTACGGCATTGGTCTTAGATAGTGAAATACAAAAAATGTTCAATAGTGGTATTAATGCATTTTTGGCAAAGCCTCTGAATATTGGTAAACTTTATACGGCGCTTACTATCTATCTTTCCGATTCTCCTGTCGCTAAAGTGCGGGAAAAAGAAGTTGAACCTAAGAAAAAGATTGATTATCCAGGTATAAATATCGACGAAGGCATCAGGCATGCAAACAAAAGTGAAGCGCTTTATATTGAAGTACTGAAAGAATTTATTGAAGCCTATGGTACAAGTGATATTATTTTTAGTAAATTGATACGGGAACACCGTTACGAACAAGTAAGGATGCTGTGTGTAGATATGCGAGGCTTAACTGGAGCGATCGGTGCAAAAGATATGCATGAACTTGTTACGGAGATACTCCAGCAAATACTCTACAAGAAGTATGAATTACTGGTAAGCTACCAAGAAAAATATATCTTTGAGATACAAACATTAAACAAATCCATCAACAAGTATCTTACTGCCGTTTGATTGTCCGCGTAAACACTCCCTGGCTCTACTTTTGGGAGTGGATTTCTTGCTTTTAAAAAACCCTTAATCAGCGAATTTCTGCAATGAAAGCATCTTTTTGTATCTTGTCTTTGACATTTGGTAGTATTTTAAGGGCTTGGTCTTTTTTACTGTATGGCCCTATGAGAAGCTTAGAGATCTCACTGCCGTTTATAGGAAATCGAATGATTTTGTAATGATAGCCAGCGCTTGTTATCTTGTGTAGCAACTCTTTTTTTGGTTTTCCTGAAAATGAACCCACTTGCACATAATAGTGACCTGTGCTGCTTGGCATAGTTATTTTAGGCGAAAGAGGAACAGCATTAGCTGTGGGTGCTACAGGAGGCAACTTTACCCTTGTGACTTCTTTTGCTTTCCATGGTCTGACATTTTTGCTTGCAATTTTTGTTTTAGTGCCGGGTAAATATCTTCGGCAGATGCGTAATCTTTGTTTATAATAGGGAGAAGTATGAAGGTTTGAATAGATTACTTCATGGTTCTTGGTGCTTGCATGTGTAAACCATCCGTTACCCAGATACATGCCAACATGTGTTATGTTTCCCTTTCGTCTTGCATCTGTGTCGAAAAAGATGAGATCACCATAGGCCAACTCTTGCATTTTAATTTTATTCCCATTTTTAGCCTGCTCTCTTGCTACACGCGGTATTTCTATACCCATACTCCCATATAGGTAGTAGGTAAAGCCAGAACAGTCAAAATTGTTTGGCCCTTCTTCGGCCCAGACATAAGGACTTCCCTGAAGTTCTTTTACCATTTTATTTAGACTATTTTTGCTTGGTTTGTATTTAACCTTCGGTTTTTTGATGCCATAGTTAGGTTTTTTAGGATGATGTGGAGGTTTTTGCCCGCAGGCGCTAAGTATAAAAGCCAATATGAGCACCATAAAGGTATAGGCATGTTTAGAAGGCTGCATTTTTTCTCTTTCCAGGTAGGGCGATACTTTTCATCAATAATACTCTTTTTCTATTTAAATACCTAGCTGGGCACAGCTTTTTTGGGTAGTTTCATGCCTGATTTCCACGGTGTTGTGTATACAGTGCTTGTCGTTTTCATTTCTCTAAGACCCGCATCGCAATTCATATATTTGGCACGTTCATCTTGACTCATATAGCGTTTACAGACTTTCATTCGTTTGGCATAAATAGGTTCTTTTTTAAAATGGCTGATAGTTACTTTTCTGTCTTTGCTACTGGCATGTGCGAACCATCCTTCACCAAGATAGATACCTACATGATTAATACGTGTGCTTTTTTGGTTTGTTGATCCAAAGAATATCAGGTCACCATAATGCAGATTTCCAAAAGCAACTTGTTTTCCCATCTTTGCTTGATCTCTTGCTACGCGGGGGATGTCTATTCCCATAGAGCCATAAATATTGTAGGTAAGCCCAGAACAGTCAAATGCATCTGGTCCTTCTTCTGCCCATACATAAGGCTTATCCAGATAAGAATCTAACAGTTCTTGAATATTTTTTCTGTTGGGCGTACAGGTTTTTTCAGGTTTGATAATTTCATAATTCGGATAACTGTATGGTTTTGGTTTTGGTTTTGACTCCGAGCATCCGCTAAAGAGCAATAGTGTCAATAGCAATGCAAAACTATATTTCCATGTCACTGTCATGATCGCGCCTTTCTATAGTATTAGCATAGTATCGCCATAAGAGAAAAATCTGTAATTTTTTTCTATAGCCTCTTTATATAAGTGTAACGTTTTTTCTCTTCCTATAAATGAACTTACCAGCATAATGAGGGTACTTTTTGGTAAATGGAAATTGGTGAGTAAATGGGTGACTCTTTGAGGAGGATTGGAAGGGTTTAAAAAGAGGTCGCACTCCCCTTGCGTTTTTTTGGTTCGTACATAATATTCAATCGTTCTTGTAACCGTTGTGCCTATAGCCAATAGAGGTGTTTGGCTGTCCAGTATTTCCGCAGATGATTGGGGTATATCAAAATACTCAGAATGCATAGGATGGTCCAGAATCTCTTCGGCTTCTACAGGTTTAAAGGTGCCTGCTCCCACATGGAGGGTGACTTTATATGTTTTATGTTTTTCTTCCAATGCAGCAAGAAGTTCAGGTGTAAAATGCAAAGAAGCAGTCGGTGCTGCTACTGCACCTGCATTTTTGGCAAAAAGTGTCTGGTAGTCTGTTTCATCTTCTTTATTGTCCTCTCTTTGCATGTAGGGGGGCAGTGGGATGTGTCCTATCTGGTCTAATACAAGAACCAACTCTTCAAAACGTATCGTTTTGCCATAATGCAAAAAGGTAACGATACGCGAACCGTCATCATTAAATCCGGTAATAGTAGCCACAAGAGCATCATCAAACAACAGTTCTGTACCTATCTTTACCTTTCCTCTGATGAGTACAAGAAAGTGGTGGGCATCAAGTGGCTTATTGAAAAGAAGTTCTATTTTTCCTCCTCCTTGATTGTTTGCAGTCTTTTTGCGACCAAAAATACGTGCTTTGATGACGCGGGTGTCGTTGAGAAATACAGCACATTCAGGGGGTAAAAAGTCTAAAATATTTTTAAAGACAGTATGGGTAATGTTATCGGTCTTTCTGTCATAGACCATAAGTTTTGCATGGTCTCTTGGATGGACCGGCATGGTGGCTATACACTCTTTTGGGAGAGTATAGTCATAGTTTTTAGTGTGTAAATCCATGAATTAAGCGTTTTTCTCGCGCTCTTCTTCTGTTTCCTCATCCTCATCTTCTACATGGGGATTGACAGCACGCACAATGAGGATAGATAGACCATACAAAAGTACAAGTGGTATAGCCATTAGAAGCTGGGTAAGTATATCCGGAGGAGTAAGCAGTGCAGCAACCACAAAAATGATAACAACTGCATACTTGAAAAAATCTTTGAGCGTCTTGTCTGTGACTAGCCCCAGAAGGGCTAAAAAGTAGGCAAATACCGGAAGTTCAAATGAGATACCAAACCCCATCATGATTTTTGTAAAAAAACCAACATAGTCTTCGATATTGATAAGCGGTGTATAAAGGAAAGAACCAAATGTAATAAGGAACTGAAATCCAAAAGGTGTAACCACATAGTATGCAAACAGCACACCCAGAAGGAACATCACTGAGCCACCGATGACAAAAGGCAGTACCATTTTTTTCTCGTTATTGTACAAACCAGGCGCAATAAATAGCCAAAGTTGATAGAGTATGAACGGTAGTGCTCCTAGCAGAGCAGCAAAAAATGAAACCTTAAGTGCTACGAAAAAAGCACCGCCAACCTGCTGTGTGGTCACCATACCATTAGCAGCTTTTTGTGAGATCAGTGCGACTTGGGCAAGCGCTTCGTTGAGAGGAGCTGTTACCCACTCCAGTAGAGGCTCATGAAAGGCAAATGCAATGAAAAATGCAATAAATACAGAGAGCACAGCAAGTCCAAGTCTTTTTCGCAGCTCTACAAGGTGGGGTCTGAGTTCAGAAAACATTATGCGTCCCCCTTTGGCGTCTTATCCGGTTTTTCTTCTTTCTTAAATGTCACAGTATCATTTTTGGGCTCTATTTGTGTAGCAGGACCGTCTTGCGCAGGACCTTCTTTTGTTTTTGACTTTTCTGCTATCGCTTTTGGTGATTCTTTAGAGATCTCTTTATCATAGCTGATATCTGAAAAAGCGTCAAAGTCTATGTTCTTGAAGTTTCTAAGTTCGTTGCTTGCATCATCAAGTTGTTTTTTGTAATTTAATGCTTCTTCTTTGAGATCTGCTATTTTCATCTCTTCTTCAAGGGAACTTTTTGCTTCACTAATAGTCTTTTTTACGCTTTTGATGAACTTAGCCATATCTACAAGAGCAGAGGGAAGTTTGTCGGGACCCAAAAAGAGTATAGCAATGATAGCAATAAGAAGTAATTCGGTAAAGCCGATGCCAAACATATGTAACCTTAGAGTATTATTTGCTGTATTTTATCAAATTATCCTAAAATGTAGAGTGCGAGTTCGTCACTTAGAAAGAAATTGTTATTATAGTAATATGTGCCATTGCATAGAAGTTTTTTTTCTTTGCACAATAAGTCTGCTTTTTGTATCATTTTGGCTGAGAGAATTTCTTTTTTTACACCCACAGTGCTTCGCAATCCTAAAAAGATTTTTTCTGTAAGTAACTCTTCTTGGCTTAGTAACTCTTCTGTGATATTGAGCGGATTTGATACATAAGTTTCGATATTTGTCTGCGGATAAAAACGTCTATCTTTCAAAAATCCTACGGCACCTGCTCCGGCACCTATGTAGTCCTTGGTTTCCCAGTAACCTTGATTATGTTTACTTTGGTAAGTGCCATAATTTGAGATTTCATATGCTTTAAATCCTCGTTTTTCTATCTCTTGAGCCACATAGAAGGCGAGACTTTCATCGTCTTGCCTTACCTCTGGAGTATGTGAAAATTTTGTACCGTCTTCTATGGTGAGTTCATAAGCAGATATGTGGTCTATGGGCAGAGAAAAAGCTTCATTAATATCGTTTAAAAGCATCGCCTTGCTGTCTCCAAGGTAATTATAAATCAGATCCAATGAGAGGTGTTCAAATCCAAGTGCTTTGGCGTGGAGTATGGCATCTTTAGCTTGCTGTGGATTGTGGGCGCGGTTTAGTGCTTTGAGTTTTTGGGCATTAAAACTCTGCACGCCAAAACTGATGCGGTTGACCCCAAGGTTTTTCATGCCCTCAAGCCACGATCTGGTTGCAGAGTTTGGGTTTGCTTCAGTAGTGATCTCGGCATTTTCTTGCAGATAGGGCTTCAATAGCTTAAATATGGGGGCATAAAGTTCAGGTGCCACGGTAGAAGGTGTGCCTCCACCTATAAAAAGGGTTTCTATGCTGTTTGGTTTTGCAAGAAAGCGTTGAAGTTCAAAAGTGAGCTGAGTATGCAGGGCATGCATATATTGGCTTTGGGTTTCAAATTTATCAACATAGGTGTTAAAGCTACAGTAATGACATTTTGAATCGCAGTAAGGGATATGAATATAAGCTAGCAACAGTTTTCTCTCTTTTTGAATGGTTTTCAAATGATTATAACAACATTTTTGGTAGAATGATACTAGAAAAAAATATATATATAGTTTTTATGAAATGAGTAAAAGTATGCAAACAAAAAAGACCTATAGGCCAAATGTTGCAGCTGTGATACTCTCTTCCAAATATCCTGAAAAGTGCGAGTTTTTTGTGGCACATAGAAGTGATATTAAGAATGCGTGGCAATTTCCTCAAGGGGGTATCGATGAAGGTGAAACACCCAGAGAAGCCTTGAAGCGAGAATTGTTAGAAGAGATAGGTTGTGATCATGTAGAAGTTTTAGGAGAATTCCCTGAATGGATTACCTACGACTTTCCTAAAAATTCTCGAGGCAAAACATACCCCTTTGACGGACAGACCCAAAAATATTTTTTGGTACGGCTTAAGGAGAGCGCCACTATTAATTTAGAGGCCTATGATATTCCTGAGTTTGAAGAGTATGCGTTTGTTGAGTATGAAGAATTGTTTAAAAAGGTGACCTACTTTAAGCGTAAAGTCTATCGCAGAGTGATCGACTATTTTAAAGAAGAGGGTTTGATATAAGAGTTTAAAATGTGACCAGTCGCATGAGCCTGCTGCTGAAGTAGTCACAGCGACAGCGCAGTTTTCTGGGCTTCGCCCATAAAGCGTTTAACAAAATAAAAAAAGGTTTGATATAGATGTTGGTTGTGCATAAGTATGGTGGTACAAGTGTCGGAGATCTGGAACGTATTGAAAACGTAGCAAATCGTGTGATAAAAGCAAGAGAAGCAGGTCAGGATATAGTGGTGGTAGTCTCAGCAATGAGCGGGGAGACAAATAAATTGATAAGTTATGCTGAACATTTTACCCCAACTCCTGCAAAAAAAGAGATGGATATGCTCTTGAGCTCGGGTGAAAGAGTGACTGCGGCACTACTTTCCATCGCGCTGCAGGCAAAAGGGCATGATGCTGTTGCTATGTCAGGACGTCAAGCAGGTATTGTTACGGATGATATGCATACGTATGCACGTATCGAATCGATTGATCCTACTGCAATGCATACCGCCATCAAAGAGGGAAAAATTGTTATTGTTGCAGGATTCCAAGGTATAAACAAAGATGGCTCAGTCACGACACTTGGGCGTGGAGGTTCAGACCTTTCAGCGGTTGCTTTGGCTGGCGCACTTAAGGCAGATCAGTGCGAGATTTACTCAGATGTGGATGGTATTTATACCACCGATCCCCGCATAGAGCCTAAAGCAAAGAAGCTTGATACCATCTCATATGATGAGATGCTTGAGCTCTCTTCACTTGGAGCAAAAGTCTTACAGAACCGTTCGGTAGAGTTGGCAAAAAAGTTAAAAATAAAACTGTATGCAAAAAGTAGTTTTTCAGACAACGAAGGTACGTTGATAACAGAGGAGAGTCAAAATATGGAAGAAGTATTAGTATCTGGTGTTGTACTAGATAAAAACCAAGCACGGGTGACACTAAGAGGTGTTTCAGATAGGCCAGGGATAGCAGCAGAGATATTTACGATGTTGGCAAAAGAGAACATTAATGTAGATATGATCGTTCAGAACATGGGTACAGATGGTACAACCAACCTTGGGTTTACTGTGCCGCAAAGTGAACACATCAATGCAAAGAAAGTAATGGAAAGTTTTGACCATGACATTCAAGGGATGGACTTTGATGAGCATGTATGCAAGGTGTCGGTTGTGGGTGTAGGTATGAAGTCTCACTCGGGTGTGGCAGCTACAGCATTTACTGCATTGGCCCAAAATGGTATCAATATACAAATCATATCTACTTCTGAGATCAAAGTCTCTATGGTCATAGATGAAAAATATGGAGAGACTGCAATACGAGCTCTTCATGAAGCATACGAGTTAGACAAATAAATTTATGAAGCAATTCCTAAAGTGGACACTTGAGAGTATACGTGAGGAGGATTCCTCCTTCTCGTGGATGGAAGAGTATCGTTATGAGTGGGCCCCTTTAGCAAAAAGTGCTGTTTCTCAAAGCGTTGAAGGGAAGACAGCACTTATCGTAACAGATGAATCACATGAGTGGTTTGCCAAATATATTTTAAATAACATTAATGACCTGAAAAAAAACAGGCCACTCTTGCCTTTTTACCCTCTAAGCAATTGTTTTCCCCACCTTCAGGTGATGAAATCCACACAGGAGTTACAGCTTCTTGAGGATATGTTGGACATCTCGTACCCTAATGGATATTATATTTGGTATATAGGTAAAGGCGACCACCCTTATACAAAAATTGCTTACCGCAATGACGACAGTTTTTTATGGATTATGGACGAGGAAGTGCAAAACAGTTTTGCACTTCGCAGTGTTGATAAATTACTCGATATTAAGCTTTTGCAACTTTTTAAACTTTTTGACAATACCCTTTCAGCGGCACTTTTTGGCGACTTAGATTTAGAATCATGACACTCCTTAGTCAAGTTATTATTAGTGCAGAGATTGAAAATACGATTTTAACACTTGAAAAACTCCGTGATCAGGAGTCTATAGTAGAAATAATTTCACCGAGTATAGCGTTAAATATGATAGACAATCAGGAGAGCGAACCTTGTGAATCTTATATTCATAGAATGGTTACAGAAAAAGAGATTTTTAGTGTAGACGATGCAAAGCTTGCCATTGAAAAAGCGTATATAGCGAGCGAAGAAACTACGGTGATTATACTTGCAGCAAAGTTATTTTCTCCTATCGTCCAGAACAAGCTTTTAAAAGTGTTGGAAGAGCCGCCGTCAAAAAAAGTGTTTATTCTTATCTCTCACAATAAAGCTACGATTCTAAGTACAATTCGTTCGCGTTTGCCTATTATAATGCTTTCTGGGCAGAGAAATCAAGAAGTACTGGAGTTAAATCTGGCACAACTTTCTTTGGCTACGGTGTATGCGTTTGTGCAAACGCACAAACGTACAGATGGTAAGGCGATGAAGCGTTTAGTCGAGCATATTGGCAAGGAAGCTATAGCCTCACAAAATTTTGACTTGGATGAAAAAACACTTAGTCTGTTTTCTAATGCTTTTATTGCGCTAGATGTAGGCTCGCCACCTACGTTTGTGTTAAATGCCCTGCTATTGAAACTATTGGCAAGAAAAAAGCGATAAAATAATACATCTCGTCATTCTCGGGTTTGTCAAGGAGTTTTTATGCACATTTACAAATTAGGTTCCATCTTAGACAAAAAAGCAGCACTGAAAGCATTAGATGTAGAGAGCGGTGGTGTGGGCATCATGGCAAAAAAGATGGAACTTCTTTGCTTTTTCATTAAAGATCTTAAAACACCTGCAGCAAACATACTCAAGCAAGATGCACTAAGTATAGGTGCAGATCTTGCAGTACCCTCTGGAGTGATACTCTGTGAAAAGCCTAGTTATGACTGTATACTTATGGGAACTAGAAAACATATGGAAATACTTTCTAAAAAAGAGTTGGCGCAGCCTTTTGGACTGAAGACTGTTGCCATGGAGCTAAAAAAACATCTTTCTGCAAACATATATTCTACACAAATTATGGGTGTGGTTAATGCCAATGATGACAGCTTCTTTGAGGGAAGCAGATTTGTTGCCAAAGATGCTATCATCCAAATCAAACGGATGATAGGTGATGGCGCAGATATGGTAGATATAGGTGCGGTCTCATCCCGTCCGGGTGCCGATGAAGTAAGCAAAGAAGAAGAGATGGAGCGTATCAAACCTATTTGTGATGCCATTAAATCCGAAGCATTGTATGAAAAAGTTGTTTTCTCCATAGACAGCACTACGCCCTGCGTTGTGGAATATGCGCTGAATAGCGGTTTTAGGCTCATTAACGATATTAGAGGAGCAAGTGATACAGCCATCATTGATCTTGCCGTGAAATATGAGGCCAAGCTTTGTATTATGCATATGCGTGGTACACCTGCAACTATGCAAAAAGATTTAGCGTATGATGATGTTATGGTTGAGGTAAGTGATTTTTTTGAAGAACGTATTAACAAGTGTGAAGCATTGGGGCTGGATAGAGAAAACATCATTCTGGATGTAGGCATAGGGTTTGGTAAAACATTGGAACATAACCTTACGCTTATAAAAAATATGGCACATTTTAAAGTCTTTGGCTGTGAAATACTTGTGGGCGCCAGCAGAAAGTCAATGATAGATAAAATTATTTCTTCTACGGCGGCCGAGCGTTTGCCCGGAACATTGGCAATACATTTAAAAGCAGTTGAAAATGGAGCTTCTATTGTCCGCTGCCATGATGTGAAAGAACATAAGCAGGCGCTAAGTGTTTTCAGAGCGATGCTTTAGATGGTGAAACGATTTACACAATGGATTTTTTTGATTACGCTAAGTGTAATAATAGGATTGTTTTTCGTAAATAGCTATATTGGTAAACAGGCAGCGCCAGATCTCTATAAAAATGTTAAAAATATACCTGCCAAAAAAGCAGCTTTAGTTTTGGGTACTGCCAAATATATGGTCGGAGGCGGCAAAAACTACTTCTACACATACCGCATACGCGCAGCAGCAGCACTTTTTAAAGCAGGAAAAGTTAAAGCTATAGTAGTTTCGGGGGATAACAGCACAAAATATTATAATGAGACAACAAAGATGCAAAAAGATCTTGTAAATGAAGGGGTGCCCAAAAAATATATTACTCTAGATCCTTTAGGTGTAGGAACACTCGATTCCGTGCTGAGAGCAGAAGCGATTTTTGACTTAAAAGACTATATAATCGTCTCTCAAAAATTTCACTTAGAGCGTGCGCTATTCATTGCCAGAGCCAAAGGCCAAAAAGCTATAGGTTTTGCGGCCAAAGACATACCCGGAACAGCGGCGGCATACAAGATGAAGGCTAGAGAGTATTTGGCTAGAGCCAAAGCTTTTTTAGATGTATACATCTTGGGAACGTCTGCAAAATTTGATGGAAAAAAAGAGAAAGTAATGTATAAAAAATGACAAAAGAACAGTACCAAGAAAAAGTCCATACTCTTAAAAAGTGGGCACATGCTTACTATGTCCAAGATAATCCTGTTGCCAGCGATGAAGAGTATGACAGGCTTTATCATGAAGTGTTGGACTACGAAACAGCCAACCCTTCAGAAGTTATAGATGATTCTCCAACTAAGCGTGTAGGTGGTGTGGTGCGAGATGAATTTTCCAAAGCCAAGCATATCAAGCGCATGTGGAGCATGGAAGATGTGTTTAGCACAGATGAAGTACAAGCGTGGCTGGACAGAGTTGAAAAAAATGTAGGAACTTGTGGGTATTTTTGTGAGCCAAAGTTTGATGGTGCCAGTATGAACCTACTTTATGAGAGCGGCAAGCTTATTCGTGCCATCACTCGTGGCGATGGTGTAGTCGGGGAGGAGGTGACAGATAATGTGCGCACTATACGCTCGATACCTCTTAGCATACCTTATGAGGGGCAAATAGAGATACGTGGTGAAGTAGTCATTCGTAAAGATGATTTTGAGATTATCAACAAAGAGAGATTGGAAGAAGGAGAACAGCCTTTTGCAAACCCTCGTAATGCAGCAGCAGGGAGTTTAAGACAATTAGACTCTTCTGTTACAGCGAAGCGCAGGCTAGTCTTTTACCCATGGGGACTAGGCCAAAATACGCTAACGCAGTCAAAACTCTCAGAAAAAATGGACTATGTGTATACGCTAGGATTTTTAGAGCCTCCCTATGTGCAAGAGTGTAAAAGTATTGAAGAGATAGAAGCGTTTTACCGTAAGCTTATCTCTTTGCGTGATGAGATACCTATGATGATGGATGGTATGGTGCTTAAGGTAGATGATGTAAGTTTACAAGAGGACTTAGGATATACCGTAAAAGTACCCAAATGGATGTGTGCCTATAAATTCCCCGCAGTAGAGAAAGTAACTAAGGTCAATGCCATTACCCTGCAGGTAGGAAGAACAGGTGTCATCACGCCAGTAGCAGAAGTAGAACCCGTAGAAGTAGAGGGTGCGATGATAGCACGAGCCACACTGCATAACTTCGATGAAATAGAACGCAAAGGCTTGATGATAGGAGACTGGGTCATACTCATACGCTCAGGCGATGTCATACCAAAGATAACCAAAGTGTTGACTGATAGGCGCGATGGCTCAGAGATAGCCATACAAAGACCTACGGTCTGCCCTACTTGCCACAGCGAAGTGTTGGATGAAGGTACGCTCATTAAGTGTCAAAATCTGGATTGTCCTGACAGGGTAGTGAACTCCATCATACATTTTGCTAAAAAAGGGTGTATGAACATAGACGGACTGGGTTCGAAAATAGTAGAGATGCTTGTCAGGCAGCATAAAATTGAAGATATTTTGGGACTTTATTACTTAAGATACGAAGACTTGGAGGGGATGGAGGGATTTAAAACAAAGCGCATCCAAAACCTTCTTGATGCCATAGCCGCCACAAAAGGCGCGCCTCTTTACAGGCTGCTCTCTGCGATGGGGATAGAACACATTGGAGAAGTTGCAAGCAAGTCCTTGGCTTTAGAGTTTGGACTTGGCATTGTTGATGTTGCATTTGATGAAGTGGTAGCCTTGGATGGCATAGGTGAAGAGATGGCTAATTCTTTGCTTGAGTTTATGCGCGTAAACCATGATTTTGTCTTAAAACTATTTGATGCTATACAGCCTAGTGTAGAAGAGAAAGTTATAGCAGAAGAGAATCCCTTTAAGGATAAAACAGTGGTACTGACAGGTACTATGAGCATCAGCCGTGGCGAAGCGAAAGAGATGCTGGAAAAACTTGGAGCAAAAGTAAGTGGCTCTGTGAGTAAGAAAACAGACTACGTCATCTATGGTGAAGATGCTGGAAGTAAGCTAGATAAAGCAGAGAGTTTGGGTGTAGTTACTTTGAGAGAGGATGAAATGAGGGCAATGTTATGAGACTAGATAAATACTTAGTAGACGAGGGTTATTTTGAGAGCCGTAATCGTGCGCATGATGCGATAATGGCAGGTAAGGTAAAAGTAAATGGCAAGCCTCCTAAAGCGTCTGCAAAAATAGACGAAAACTCTGTTGTGGAGGTGGAAGATGAAAAGTTTTATGCTTCTCGTGCTGCACGTAAACTAGAGAATTTTTTAGCGGAGTACCCTGTGCCAATGGAGGGCAAAAGAGCTTTAGATATAGGTTCGAGCACCGGTGGATTTGCGCAGATAGTACTTGAAAATAGCGTTGCTTCACTTACTTGTGTGGATGTGGGGAAAGACCAACTGCACATTGCTTTGCGCAATAATGAAAAACTATCACTTCATGAAGAAACTGACATTCGTAATTTTGAGGCTCCAGAAGCGTTTGAAATAATTACTTGCGATGTCTCTTTTATTTCTGTGTTACAGATAAGTGATGCTATAGACAGGCTTAGTCAAAATGGTACAGATATCATTATACTTTACAAACCGCAGTTTGAAGTAGGTAAGGATGTGAAGCGAGATTCCAAGGGTGTGGTGAAGGATGCTGATGCCATTTCTAGACGTAAAGAAGCTTTTGAAGCAGAAGCTGTAAAGTTAGGATGGCTAGAAAGATATCAGGCTCTTTCACAAGTGCAGGGTAAAGAGGGTAATCAGGAATATTTGTATCATTTTGTCAAGTTGCAGAGTTAAAGAGTGCAAATAAATAATGATATAAAATCTATCGCAATAGGTTCATTTGACGGTATACATATTGCGCACAGAGTACTCATAGATAGAGTAGATGCTGTTGTCATCATAGAACGTAACGGCGGATACTTGACACCGGGGTATAAACGTGCAAACTTTACTTCTAAAATGTGCTGTTTTTACCATTTTGATACCATAAAATCACTCACACCGGAAGAATTTGTAAATAAGCTGCAAGTAGATTTCCCCTCACTTGAAACCATAGTAGTGGGTTATGACTTTCATTTTGGTAAAGGTAAATTTGGTGATGCTCAGCTCCTTGCCACCCTCTTTGATAAGGAAGTCATCATCGTAGAACAGGTTACTTATGAAGATATTCCTGTACATTCGCGTACCATCAAAGAATACCTGAGAGAGGGCAAAGTAACAATGGCAAATAAGCTACTTGGGAGAAGGTACTCTATAGAGGGCGAGGTGGTGCAGGGGCAGGGCTTGGGTAAAAAAGAGTTGGTTCCTACGATAAATCTGAAGGTGGTAGGGTATCAGCTTCCTTTGGAAGGCGTCTACGCAACGCGTACACTTATGGATGGCGAATGGCTCGCTTCTGTAAGTTTTTTGGGTCATCGTGTCACTACGGATGATTCTTATGCGGTAGAAACACATATTTTAGACAAAAATATTGGTGCGGTAAGCGGTAAAATCGTTTTAGAATTTGTTGGGCTGATACGCAAAAATATAAAGTTTGACACCTTGGAAGCTTTGAAAAAACAAATTCAAGACGATATAGGCGATACGAAAAAAATACTGCACTAAACGCCAGTCCACCAAAACGTGTAGATTGACGGTGTGAAAATAAGTATGTTACCCGTTGATTCTGCTCAAGTGCATCATTTTCAGAGATGCTTTCATCTCTTTGCTTCCCAAGCGTTGTGCATACGCCATTAAACTCTCTCCTCGGTATTCCATAAAAATATCTATGCCTTTATCCACCAAGTAGAGAACAAAGTCAAGATTATTTGAGTCGACCGCACAAAAAGGTGCTTTTTTTAAATCGTTGGTGACATCCAGTGTGCACCCATAGTAAAACAAAATCTTTGCATTGTGCATATTGTGATGATAAATGGCCCAATAGAGTGCTGTGTATCCAAACTGATCTTTTTGGTGTACGTCTATAGTATTCATAAACTTGGGGTTTAATACATAATTGTATTGTACGGTTTGCATAAAATCTCTAACCAGAGTGGTTTCTGCTATGGCTTCTTTGGTCTGTTGTCTTGGCATGTATGCTGTCATTGTGTGCTCCTTTATGATGCTTTAATATAATTTGAAACTCTAAAAAGATAGAAATACCAAGTTCTGATTTGGTATAAAAAATAAATCTACCATTATTCACTTTGTTCATAACAAGATAAATAGTGTTTACACTGCTTACATATTTCACTTTCCTCATCAAGCTCAGAAATGACTTTAATAAATTCTTCTCTTAGACATTTTGAGCTTCTTGTGGTATATACTATGGGAATAGATTTTGATTTGGCTTCTGCCCTGTAGTGTTTCATCGAATTATGATTGAGAAAATTTGTTAACATTATCACTATATTGACACCTATAGGAATTGGCTTATCCTGCTTTCTTCCTCGCTTTTGATTTCGTGCTGTCCAATGAATAATATCGGGCACACCTAGACCATATAGTAATTCTTTAAGTGGATCAATCCTGTCTCCACCTAAAATTAAAATCGACATTTTAAATCCTTATTTGATAGTAATTATCAAATAATATATAATATGACCTTAAATTAATATTAAATTGATTGTAATTATCAATTTAAGTTTTATTGATAGTAGAACATTTGTAACAATAGGTAAATTAAAACAAGAGGCAAACAAGAAGAAATTATAACAATTTACATCTCAAAATGAGAAACTTAATCCATATTGAACCAGATTAAAAAAAGATATTGCTTGTTGATAATTGTTCTTTTGCCAGATTAGCATAGAATAATATAACCCACTTGATGGGCTGCAATGTTATACATACTTTTAAAGAATATTATTTATGATAAAATGGCAAAATGAAAGATAAAGTATTTGAAAAACCTATAGAAAAAAAGTTTGAATTTGATGAGGCAGTAGCCTCTGTTTTTGATGATATGGTGAGCCGTTCAGTGCCTTTTTATGACGAGGTTAGAAAACTGGTCATCTCTTTGATACTTGCAGAACAGGCAGAGGGTAAAAAAGTACTTGACCTAGGTTCATCAACTGCAAAGTTTTTACTGGATCTACACAGTAAAATGGATGTCAGAATGCAGCTGAAAGGTCTTGACAACTCTCAAGCCATGCTGGATAGAGCAGAGCAGAAATGCCATGCTTTTGGTGCAGATATTGAGCTTGAATTTGCAGATATGCTAAGCTATGACTATGCAAATGAAGATATTATCGTTGCAAATTATACTTTGCAGTTTATACGCCCTATGCAACGCGTAGAACTTATAAGTAAGTTGTATGAGGGCTTAAAGGAAGATGGAATTTTTATTTTCTCGGAAAAAGTAGTGTTTGAAGACAAAAAGCTAGATAAAGATATTATAGACACTTATTATGACTACAAGAAAGAGCAGGGTTACAGCGAGTATGAGATAGCTCAAAAGAGGGAAGCTTTGGAAAATATTCTCATTCCTTTTACGATAAAAGAAAATATACAAATGTGTAAAGATGCAGGATTTAAACAGATTAATACAGTATTTCAATGGGCAAATTTTGTGACTTTTCTTGTAAAAAAGTAGGGCTTATTTTAATTATATATAAAAGTTATTCACTACACTTTCACCCCTGTGAATAACTTCAACATCTTTTTTTCATCTTTTTTCGCTATAATCAGCCAATTTATTTTTAAGGATATACCATGAGTTGGACATCTAGTAGCTGGAGAAATTTTCCTATAAAGCAACAACCAAGCTACGAAGACCAGGAACTTCTTAAAAAAGTAGAAGAAGAACTGAAGTCTTACCCTCCATTAATATTTGCAGGCGAGGCAAGAAAACTCAAAGAGGAGTTGGCTGCAGCGGGAAGAGGAGAAGCTTTTTTACTTCAAGGTGGAGACTGTGCTGAAAGTTTTTCTGATTTTAATGCAAAAAGTATTAAGAATCTTTTTAAACTTATGTTGCAGATGAACATGGTCTTGATGTATAGCACAGGTAAACCCGTCATTAAAGTAGGACGCATAGCAGGACAGTTTGCAAAACCGAGATCTTCAGACTTTGAAGAAATTGACGGCGTTAAGTTACCCTCTTACCGTGGTGACATCATCAATGGTATAGAGTTCACAGAAGAAGCAAGAATACCGAATCCTAAAAATATGCTCAAGGCGTATAATCAGTCTGCTGCTACACTCAATCTTGTACGTGCATTTTCAAGAGGCGGTTTGGCAGATCTTAAGAAAGTACACCAGTGGAATCTGGATTTTATCAAAGACAATCCACTTGGAAAACTGTATGATGAATTGAGTACTAAAATTGATCATGCTATGAATTTCATGGCAGCATGTGGATTAAATAGCGATACATTACCCCAACTCCACGAAACAACACTTTATACTTCTCATGAGGCACTGCTTCTGAACTATGAAGAAGCGCTAACAAGGGAAGACTCTGAAACAGGTGAATGGTATGACTGTTCTGCGCATATGTTGTGGATAGGCGATAGAACCAGAGATCTTAATGAGGCACACATTGAATACTTCAGAGGGATTGAAAACCCTATTGGCTGTAAAGTGGGACCTACGATGCAGGAAGATGAGCTTATCGAATTGATTGATGCGCTAAACCCAAATAATGAAGAGGGAAGACTAAACCTTATTGTTCGTATGGGGGCAGATAAGATTAGAGAGTATTTTCCTAAACTTCTGAAACGTGTAAAAGACGAAGGGAGACATGTGGTATGGTCTTGTGATCCTATGCATGGGAATGTTGAGAAAAGTTCTTCTGGATATAAAACCAGAGATTTTGACAACATTCTTTCTGAAGTGGAGCAGTTTTTTGCTATTCATAAAGAAATGGGCACTGTGGCAGCCGGCATACACTTAGAAATGACAGGCAATGATGTGACGGAGTGTACAGGGAGTACTTCTTCTCCTATTACTGCAGACGGACTTGCTAGTAGATACCACACACAGTGTGATCCAAGATTAAATGCAAATCAGGCTTTAGAACTTGCATTTACCATTTCTGATACTATAACGGCACAATAATTTCTAGACTATTGTAAAGATATTTTCTTGATCTTTATGTTGGTAGTCTAGTTTCATTTGATGAATATCTAAAATACTTTTGACAATATAGAGCCCTAAACCCAATCCCTTTTCAGAGGCATGAAAAGGTTTAAAGTAATTCTCCAAAGGCTCTTTGAGCGCCTCACCTTTATTGATTACTTTCAGTTGATTGTTGTTTGCAATTACTGTGATATGTTTATCTGTACTGTATTTGATGCCATTATCAAGTATATTCTTAATGACTAGTGTAAAAAGTTCAAAGTCAACATTGATACTATAATCTTTTTCAATGCGAGTTGTAATCAGATATTTTGGATTTTCTATCATTAACATATCGATACTGGCTTCTAATAAGTCACTTATCCTATAGGGTTTAATGGTTAAGTCGAAATTCTTAGAAGTGATTTTTTCTATTTTCGCAAATTCGTCTATAAGTAGATTGAGTCTTTCAAATATACTATGTAAACGTGCTTTATTTTTTTCATCTCCTATCATTTCGCTGACAAGACGCCCTTTGGCTATAGGTGTTTTAAGTTCATGCATGATGGCACGCAGAAATAGTTGGCGAGAGTGCAAGAGTTCACGTATCATTCTAACAGCATGGTCAAATTCATTGGCCACTTCTGCAATCTCATCTTCTTTGTCGCTTTTGCATTCTATGTCCAGATTCCCTTTTGAGAAAGTTTGTATCTGACTTTTGAGTTTGGAGAGCGGATTAAAACTTTTCATGATCCACAAATATAAAAGTATAATAAGAATAAATACTGCAGCAAAAACAAGGGCACGCTTAAGTGGGAACCTCACTTTGTTTTTGTTTTCAAGTATGAGTTTAAATCGGTCATTATTGATGATGATAATCCGCCTTAAATGGAAAGTATCTACGGCATAACGGGTAAGTTTACCTTTTTCTTTAAAGAAACGTTCTATCTGAACAACAGTTCCTTTATCGGTGACAAGAGAGACGTTCTGGGCATCAAGATAAGCTTCATCAATCTTTGCGTGTTTTAAATAGTAGCTATACAAATAGTGTGAAATGGCTTGTTCCTGGGCAATGTTTGTTTCTTCCACCATTGCATGATCATATTTGATGGAAAATGCAAACAAGGCACCCAGTAAAAGCAGTGTAATAGAAAAGACAACCCTTATTTTACTTCGTAATGAGGTGATGATCATACGAGCTTGTATCCTACGCCACGGACAGCCTGTATACGTTTATTATCACCAAGTTTTGTACGTATTTTTGAGATAATAACATCTAAACTTTTTCCCTGCGAATCTATACTCATATTGCGGGCAGTATTGATAATTTGTTCACGTGACTGAGTAATACCTTGATATTTTACCAGCAGGGAAAGCACTTCAAACTCAGCAGGCGTTAAAGAGAGCGCATCACCTTTGAAGTAAATAGTATCGCCCTTTATTTCAAAATCACTTTGGGGTACTGTTATTTCACCGTTATGTGATTTTGAATAGCGCCTAAGCAGTGACATGATGCGTGCATACATCTCTTTTGGATCATAAGGTTTAGGTAGATAGTCATCCGCACCCAGTGCAAAACCTTCTACTTTATCGTTGATGTCAGAGCGTGCTGAGGAGATGATAATAGGGATATCATATTTTTCTACCACTTCTTTACACACCTCAAGTCCATCCATACCTGGAAGTGTAAGGTCTAGTATGAGCAAGTCATATTTTTTAACACCAGCACTTAGTCCCAAGTAGGGATCTTCAAAGTTAGTTACTTTAATGTCGTATTGGGCAAGATATTCAGAGAGTAACTCTGCAAATTCAGTATCATCTTCAATCATTAAAATATTTATCATCGATTACCTTATAATATGTCTATATGCCCTTTATTTTAATGACTAAAGGTTAATTGAAGTCAAATGGGCTTTATAAAATAAATGCTCTTTGC
Organism: Sulfurovum sp.; assembly: GCA_024637255.1. GTDB lineage: Bacteria > Campylobacterota > Campylobacteria > Campylobacterales > Sulfurovaceae > Sulfurovum. The sequence goes on along the minus strand of JAGXFO010000012.1, from coordinate 55,078 downwards.
ATAGTGGTTTTTATTTCATCAAAAGTATAGTGATGATTGGTAAAATAGTCAAAAGCAAGTACCCCCTGATACAGTAACATGTCTGAGCCATCTTTTGTAGGTTTATTGTATTTTTTTGCCAACTTTAAAAAAGGTGTTTCTTTTCCGTAGATGACATCAATGCAGGCTCTAGCATCAGGTAATACGCTTTCAATGAGTTCAGCAGGTGCAGGAAGAGAATCATCCTCTAGTCCTGCTGAAGTCATATTGATAATCAAATCATAAGCAGAAGGTTTGAAATCTTCAAAAGTGTAGGTGCGAAAACCCTCTTTTTTATATTTTTCCAAGCGCTCTTTTCCTCTATTGAGTAAAGTGACTTCATAGCCTTCCTCTCTTAAGATGCTAGAAGTCGACTGTGCTGTACCTCCGGCACCCAAAAAAAGTACGGTTTTAACCTCTTTAAATTCCGATATTGCTTTTAAGAACCCTGGGGCATCGGTGTTGTATCCATATAGTTTTCCGTTACGCTCTACGATAGTATTGACCGCACCTACTTTTTGTGCAAATGGGTCTAAAATATCACAGGCACGATAGGCATGTTCTTTGTGCGGCACGGTGATGTTAATACCTTTTAAGCCCAACGAAAAGAAAGTTTCTTTGAGTTTGGAGCCATCCTCAAGTAAATAACGTGTATAACATGCATCAACTCCCAACCCCTGAAAGGAGAGGTTATGCATCAATGGGGATTTGGAATGAGAGACGGGGTTTCCGAAGATGGCAAAGAGCTGTTTCACAATGAAGTTCGACTCATGCTTAAAGCGTTTCCATTTCTTTCAGCGTAGAGAGTAGAGCACCTAACTTATTCTTCACTTCGAGGTATTCTAGTTCTGGCTGTGAGTCCGCAACAACACCGGCACCGGCTTGTAGGGTAATGTTATCTGGTTTTATAAGTGCAGTACGGATAGAGATAGCCGAATCCATATTCCCATTAAAAGAGAAGTAGCCAACGGATCCAGAGTAGAAACCACGTTTTAAATTTTCATATTGTGCGATGAGTTTCATGGCTTCTATTTTGGGGGCACCTGTCATAGTTCCAGCGGTGAATGTAGCCGCAAAGAGATCAAACATATCTTTATCTTCCTCTAGCACAGCTTCTACATCCGATACCATGTGCATAACATGAGAGTATTTTTCTACACGCATCATATCGCTTACTTTCACTGTGCCTGTTTTTGCAACTCTACCGACATCATTGCGACCTAAGTCTATGAGCATCAGGTGTTCTGCACACTCTTTGGGGTCACCCAGCATTTCAAGTTCAAGCTCTCTGTCTCTGTGCTGGTTCTTCCCACGTTTTCGCGTACCTGCAATAGGACGAAGGAGTATCTCTCCTTCAGTGAGACGAACCATCACTTCAGGAGAAGATCCACAGATAGAAAAGTCTTCATAGTCAAGTAAAAAGAGGTAGGGAGAAGGGTTTTTTGAGCGTAAAACTCTATAAAAACTGAGAGGGTCTATCTTTCCTTTTTGTGTATAACGGTTTGAGAGGAGTATTTGGAAAATATCTCCAGAACGAATATTCTCCTTTGATTCAACAACCAGTGCTTTAAAACGTTCTTCATCTATACTAAAATTTCCTTCGCCTTCCAATTTTACTGCTTTCAGTGGTATAGGTGTAAAACTGTTTTGTAGGATATTTTCTATAGAGACTATATCTGCTTCCATGGAATCATCATTTAAAATGAGTGTAAGTTTTGCACTTTTGTGTGAATAGGCAATGATGATTTTGGGGCGCACCAAATCGAGATCCGGTGTATTGAGCGGATCAGGTAGATTATCCATACTCTCTTTGAGTACAGGTTCAAATACTTTCACCATATCATAAGCGATAAAACCTATAAAACCATCTATAAAAGAAAAGCCGAGTTCTTCAGATTTTTCTTTATAGGCAGCTTTGTCAACAGCGTTATAGTAGGTTTTTAAAAAGGTGAATGGGTCTTTGCTCAAGGTTTTCTTAGCGCCAGTTTTGTCTGTATAAGTGCTTGTTTTGTCTTTGTAGCTAAGACGTTCCTGTGCACCTATGGTGATGAAAGAAAAGTTACCGTCACTGGTATTAACTACAGATTCAAAAAGCATAGTAATCTCATTTGGAAAAAGTTCTTTTATTTTTCCATAGAGTGCAACGGGAGTCAGTTGGTCAAAAAGAATTGTTTTATGCATGTTTTCTTACTTCTTTATGGTGAAAGCACTTTTGTTGATACGATCTTTTACCTGTATAAGCGCTTTGTCAACTGAGGCTTTGTCCTGATATGGACCGATAAGTAATTTTTTTGATCCATCGGTTCCACCATCGATAATCGTATAGTTGAACCCACTGTTTTTGATAGTCGATAAGAAACGCGTGCTTGGGTTTGTTGTAAAAGATCCGACCTGAATATAATAAGTTTGTGCCGAAATGGTTTTGGATACATTAGATTTAACCACAGATTTTTTAATTGGTTTTGGAGCTACTATTTCTTTTTCTATCTCTTTCTCTTCCACTGGTTTCTTGACCTGTTTTGGAACGTGAGTATACTCTTGAGTTATTTGAACTGTTTCCTCTGCCTCTTCTTTAGCTTCTTTTGCAACCTCGTCTGATTCCTCTGATTCTTCTGATTCTTCTGATTCTTCTGATTCTTCTGATTCTTCTGATGTCGCAACACTTTTAGATTCAACAAGAGGTGCTTCAGAGTCCTCTTCTGTTTTTTCTGAAAAAGATAACGTTTCTTCTGCCTCTACTTTTGTTTCGGGAGCAGGCGGAGCAATCTCACTCTCTAGCATATTTGACAGTGATGTCTCTTTCTTTGACTCAGTTTTCCTTGGTGTTTCTTGCAGTTTAAGTTCGGGCGCTATCATTTCTGTGATGTTTTCTTCAAAAGCAAGTTCATCGTTATTTGGGGTTTTTAGGAGGATTCTAGTTAGAATAATAGCAACAATCATTACAATGATCAATAAGGCGATAATGGTTAAAAAACTTTTTGTTTTATTGTTTTCAGGCTCTATACTGCCAATAATGAGGTCATCTAGATTGTGATCATTCATAGGGGGGAAATCTCCGAATATAATTTTTGAATGATTATATCATATTTATATATATTATGTTGAACTTGGGAGTGTCTTGTATGGTAATGTCACGATATTATAAGCTTCAGGAAGTTTTGGAGAAGGCAAGCATTTCCATTTCTTTATCATTTTTTCTTTGAGTGCATTTGACAGCACTTGAAGTTCGGTATTTGCCTCTTCAAGAGAAAGTTGTTTCACTGCTATGAACACTTGAAGACGTTCAATGTCTTTACCCTGATAGATATGATAATCGGAGATATTGACAGTTTTGAATAAGTGTTTTATAAGATGGTAAAATCTTTGATATTCTTCCCCTTTATATTCAATGACAAGATAGTTGGTATGATTATTTTTTAGTAAGGGCACTGCAATATTGTACTGTTTGTCTTGATGCTGTTTAAGAAGTAGGGGAGTCAAGGGCTCATGTATGTATTCAAATTTTGCATAAAAGGTACGATTGTCAAACTCTATCTGTTCAACAATCGCCTGTCTTTTTATATAGTAGCATTCATCAAGAAGGTCTAAATCAAAAACTTTTATAGCAAAACCTTAGTAGATCGCTTTATCATAAATAATAAAGTCCTGTGCCAGTGTTTTCATCTCATCTTTGATCTTTGCGTGAAGTCCAGCGTCATTGACATTGTCAAGTACATCAGCAATTTTATTTGCAATAATCTCAAATTCTTTCTCTTTCATTCCGCGACTGGTAAGTGCAGGTGAGCCTATGCGTACACCCGAAGTAACAAATGGACTTCTGGTCTCACCTGGTACGGTGTTTTTATTTACAGTGATACCTGCTGCACCAAGTGCTGCGTCAGCATCTTTGCCTGAAAAGTCTTTATCGAGGAAAGAAACCAGTACAAGGTGGTTATCTGTACCGTCAGAGACGACATCGTATCCTCTTTCCATAAGCACTCTGGCTAGTACGGAAGCATTTGCTTTAACTTGCTTTGCATACACTTTCCACTCAGGACTAAGGTTGTATTTGAATCCAACCGCTTTGGCTGCTATGACATGTACAAGCGGACCACCCTGAAGACCTGGGAAGATAGCTGAGTTTATTTTCTTTGCTGTTTCTTCATCATTGGTCATGATCATACCGCCACGAGGTCCGGCAAGTGTTTTATGTGTAGTTGTTGTGACTACATCCGCATAAGGGAATGGGCTAGGGTGTTCACCTGCACATACGAGTCCAGCGATGTGAGCGATGTCAGCAAACAAAATGGCTCCCACCGCGTCAGCGATTTCTCTAAACTTTTTAAAATCTATCTCTCTGGCATAAGCAGAGGCACCACACACAATAATTTTTGGTTGTACGATTTGAGCAATTTCCATTACTTTGTCATAGTTTATGCGACCGTCAAGCTCTACACCATACGTGAAAGATGAATAGTTCTTTCCTGAGAAGCTTGGCTTGGAACCATGTGTAAGGTGTCCGCCATGTGAAAGGTCCATACCAAGGATCTTTTCACCGGCTTTAAGTAATGCTGCATATACAGCACCATTTGCCTGGCTTCCTGAGTGTGGCTGAACGTTTGCATACTTGCAGTCAAATAGTTCACAGGCTCTATCGATAGCAAGTTGTTCAACTATGTCAGCATATTCACACCCACCATAGTATCTTTTGAAAGGGTAACCTTCTGCATATTTGTTTGTGAAAACAGAACCCATCGCTTCCATAACAGCAGGGATGGTAAAGTTCTCAGAAGCAATCATCTCTAAGTGGTCCGTTTGTCTTTCTTTTTCATTTTCAATGGCTTGAAAAATCTCCGGGTCAAAAGTTTCTATAGCATATGACATAATATTTCCTTCTAGGTTTATGGTTGGATTTATATCCAAATTTTACTTTTATTTAGCAGTAGCTCTTTCTTTGCAGGCAGCGACATCGGTGCAAAACATTCCTTTACCTTTTTTGGCAGGCTTGAGTTCATCTGTATTTTCATTGCCACATTTTTTACATTTGTTTTCATCTGAAACCGTGATTATTTCTGGTCTTGGTGCTTCGGGTTTCATAGCGGGGAACAATAGTACATCACGAATACTGTGCTGATTGGTCAGCATCATCACAAGTCTATCTATGCCAATACCTTCACCGGCCGTAGGTGCCATACCATAGCTGAGTGCTTTGACATAGTCTGTATCCATATGCATTGCCTCATCGTCACCGGTTGCTTCTTTGGCTTTGACCTGTCCTTTAAATCTTTCGTACTGATCGATGGGGTCATTGAGTTCGGAGAAGCCATTGGCAATCTCTTTTCCTGCCATGAAAAGTTCAAAACGCTCTGCAATATCCGGATTGTCATCAGATCTTCTGGCAAGTGGTGATATATCGATAGGAAAATCAGTGATATAGGTAGGGTTTATGAGTTTTCCTTCAACAAATTCGTCAAAGAGTTCAGCCTGCAGGTAGCCCAATGTGAGGTTAGCATCTACTTTTACGTTATGCTCAGTAAGATACGCCAATGCCTTTTCTTTATTTATGGCAACATCAGCAGGCACAGAGCCTATACTCGTGAGGGACTTGATATAGGGAATCTTCTCAAATGGTGTTGTAAAGTCTATCTCCAAGTCACCATAAGGAAGTTTTCTCTCAAGTCCAAGATTATCAAAAAGATAGTCAAATAACTCTTCGGTAATCTCCATCAGCTCAATGTAGGTTTTGTATGCCCAGTAGAACTCAATCATGGTAAATTCAGGGTTATGGGTATGGTCCATTCCTTCATTCCTGAAGTTTCGGTTTATCTCAAACACAGCTTCCATGCCACCAACAATGAGACGCTTAAGATAAAGCTCCGGAGCAACACGCAAATAACGTTGAACATCTAAGGCATTATGGTGTGTTACAAAAGGTCTGGCATTGGCTCCACCAGGAATAGGGTGCATCATAGGTGTTTCAACCTCTAAAAATGCTTTGTCTTCAAAAAATCGTCTCACAAACGAGACAATCTTGCTTCTCATGATAAAGTTTTCTTTGACTTCAGGATTCATAATCATGTCAAGGTAGCGCTGTCTGTACCTAAGTTCCTGGTCTTGGAGGCCATGAAACTTTTCAGGAAGCGGAGAGATAGATTTAGAAACAATTCTCATCTCTTTGCAGTGAAGTGTAATCTCACCCGTCTGCGTTACAAAAGGGTAGCCTGTTGCTTCGATGATATCACCGACTTCAAAAAGTTTTTTTGCGATGTTGTTGTAAAAATCTTCAGGAAGCTCATCTCTGTTATAGTAAATTTGCACTAAACCTTGCGCATCTTCCATCTTGGCAAAAGCAGCTTTCCCCATAATGCGGATAAATTTGAGTCTGCCTGTAAGTGAGTAGGTTTTGCTTTCATCTTTTTTCTCATCAGCATCTTGCTCTTTAATGTAAGCACACTCTTCTAAAAATTGTGCAGAAGGTGTTCCTTTCGCGATTTTATTAGGATAGGGGTTTATTCCCTCTTCTCTAAGTCTTTCTACTTTTTTAATGCGTTCTTGGATATATTGATTTTCAAATATCAAGCGATCTCCTGTGTTGTTAATGTAAGTTTGATGTGCTGTCTAAGCTATTGGCAATTTTCACAAAGTCCGATGATTTTCATCGTATGGTCCGTCATTTTGAAATTAAACTTTTTGGCTATCTCTTCTTGTATTTCTTCTATAGTTTCATCGTAAAACTCTATAATCTTTCCGCATTTACTACAAATGAGATGATCGTGGTGTTTTTTGAGGCCGAGCTCATATTTTTTTCCTTGCACTCCAAATGAGATAGAGCTCGCAATATGCGACGTCTCAAGTAAAGAGAGGGTGCGATACACTGTTGCAATACCGATATTTATATCGGGATATTTCTGCTTCAGCAAGTTATAGATGTCTTCAGGGGTAAAATGCCCTTCGTTTTCATACAGGAACTTTAAGACAAGCTCTCTTTGTTTGGTAAATTTGAGCGTATTTTCTTTTAGTATGGCTTGAAACTCTTCTAAAAGTAGAGGATATGAAATCATGCTGAATCCTACTCTTGAGTTACTGTTGGAACAGTGGCATTGGTTTCAGTTGTGGAGGCATTGTTGTCCGAGGGACTAGCAACTTTTGGAGCAACTTCTGTTGTATCGGATGTTGTTAAACCCATAGCAGAGGTGTCAAGATTAATAAGATAGGAGCCTGCTTCTTTAAGATAAGGGTAAAGTACAGAGTCGTTAACATATTTTTCCAAGTTATTTTTCACAAGTGTCACATTTGACAAAGCTGTGACAATGAGGGCAAAAATAAGAAAATATTTTCCTCCACCGGCGATGAAGCCAAAAAGACGGTTCAGAAAGCCTAAGCCACTTGCACTTGTGAGTTTTGAAAATATAGCACCAAGAATAGTGGCACCTGTCCAAATAGCTATCAATATGACCAAAAATCCAATTAATCTAAGTAGCGAGGCATTTTCAAGATGTAAAAAATTTGTATCAATAAATGATGCAGCTGTCTCTGATAATCTTGACGCGAAGTAGACTCCAGCAACTAGACCCACAAGACCAAACACTTCTTTGATAAATCCCTGCATAAATCCTTTGATGCCTAATATCAGCACGATAGCTGCAATAGTAACATCAAAATAGTTAAAGTCCATCATTGAAAAATCCATATTACCATCCTCTACGTATTACTATGATTTGCGTATTGTATCTATATGTATCTAAAAATCCTTTTAGACACATATTTACCTTGACTATATAGTCTGTTTTGTTATTTCGTCTGGTCTGTTAGCATATTGTATAGCGGTAGTACGGCTTATTTTTCCATCTTTGAGGAATTTAAGCAGTGCCTGCGTTTGCGTCTGCATACCTGTGTCCCCTTGACCAAGCTGCATTTGCGAATATATCTGGTGCACCTTGTCTTCTCTAATAAGATTTGAGATTGCATGGTTTGTCACCAGTATTTCTGAAGCAGCCACACGACCACCGCCTAGTTTAGGCAGAAGTGCTTGTGCGATGACCGCAACAAGGGAAGAGGCTATCATTGCCCTTATCTGTGGCTGCTCATCTCCTGAAAATACATCAATAATACGGTTGATGGTTCCAGGCGCTGAAGAAGTGTGAAGGGTACCAAATACAAGGTGACCCGTCTCTGCTGCCGTGAGTCCGGCTTCTATTGTTTCCCTGTCTCTCATCTCACCGATGAGTATGATGTCAGGATCTTGACGCATGGCATATTTGAGTGCTTTTGCAAATGATGCTGTATCTTCACCGACACCTCTGTGTGAGAAAATACATTTTTTGTTTTGGTGTATGAACTCTACAGGATCTTCTACTGTGATGATATGCTTTTGTTCATGAAGGTTTATCTCATTAAGCATAGCGGCAAGAGTAGTTGATTTACCAGAACCCGTTGGGCCGGTTACCAAGATAAGTCCTTTTTCTCTTTTGATAAGTTTTTTGTAAATTTCCGGAGCACCCAGATCGTCCAAAGAAGGGACATCGATAGGAATAATCCTAAAGGCTGCAGCCGTGTCACCCAAAGTACGATAATAGTTTGCCCTAAACCGCCCTATACCAGGAAGCAAGAGCGCGAAGTCAAGCTCGTCATACTCTTCAAAATGTTGTTTCTGCTTTTCTGTGATAAGCGAGTAACACATTTCTTCGATATCTTTTCCTGTCAGCTTAGGAAGGTTAACCGGTTTCAGCGCCCCATCAAGTCTAATCTGCGGTTCTGTACGACTTACAAGGTGAAGGTCTGATGCCCCGTGCGTTACAACACTCTGAAGCAGTTTTTTGATGTCAAAAGCAGCCATGGTTATCCTTTGTTTAGTATATATTTTTTAGATATTGAGACTCATTATATCCAACTATCATGTTCTTATCAAATACAATAACTGACTGTTTAATGAGGATATGTATTTTTTAGCTATTGCTCTTTATTTGAACCATTTAGAAGAAATCATTCTGGCTTCAACAGACTTTTGCATAAATTGAACTTATTCAATGATTGCAGGTACAATAAAGAAATCATCTCTACTTTGAGGTGCATGAGATAAAATGTTTTTTGCAACGTTATCCGGCTCTCTGGGAGTATCCTCTCTCAAGGGTGTCCCGCCATCAAGTGTTGAAAATGTTGCATCTAGGGCACTTGTATCTAGTTCGTTGAGATTATCAACATAAGTAAGTATGCCTGAAAGCTGTTCCATCACTTCTTCTTTTTTAGCGTCACTTATTTTAAGGTGTGAGAGTTTTTCAAGTTTGGCTAAAACAGTATTGTCAATTTTCATTATGTGCCTTAGGGGTTTAATTTTTAGAGTTGGACTTATTATATATTAATTTAGTTTAAGATATAAGTTAGAAGATAAAATATCATACAAAGGATAAAATAATGCAGCAATTGGATATGAATTCAGAAGAGTTTAAAGCAGAGTTGATAAAAACAGAAAAATTTACAGACAAAGTATGTGAGAGTAAGGGATGGGTGTATAGTATCAATGAGGATGTCAATGAAGGGATAACTCTTGGACTGGCAAGACATAAATTACTGTTTGGCAAAAGATTTTGTCCATGCTTTATGGTCGAACCTGACGAAGCTAAGCCTGGTAAATTCAAAAGTACTGATGACAGAATTTGCCCATGTAAACCTGCCATAGAAAAAGAGATTCCAGAAACAGGCATCTGCCATTGTCAAATTTTTTGTACACCAGAGTACAAGGAAGAACAAATGAAAGAACTAGAATCTAAAGCCAAAGCAAAAGAAGAGATAAAAAATGTGTCAGAAGAAGAAACGTCAAAGTAAGTTATAATTATTATTGACTATAATTATACGATTATTTTAACATCAGGAGACATTAGTTTGAAAACATTACTGGAGAAAGAGTATATTAATTCAGAAGAGCTTGAAATTTTACTTGAGGAAAGAGATGCTGGAAAAATAGATTTTATTTTGGTTGATGTGCGAGAAGAGATGGAATACAACATGGGGCATATAAAAGGGGTAGATCTTCTTAAGCCTACCTCGGAATTCAGCAACTGGGCTCACAAACTTTTGAATGAAACGAAAGAAAAAACACTTATTTTTACCTGTCGCACAGGAAGCAGAAGTGGGCAAGTCCAAAATGTGTTTAAGCAAAACGGGCATACTCATAGCTTGAACCATTTTGGCGGTATCGTTACCTATCGTGGCGAAATAGAAAGCTAAAATGTCTAAAATTCTTTATCTTCACGGTTTTTCTTCTTGCGGAGAAGGAAACAAATCTTCAACACTTAAAAGATATTTTGGCAGTGATACGGTTGTCTCTCCCGATCTTCCTCCTTCACCTTTTGATGCTATGGCTACTGCAGAAGATATACTTAACTCCTCAGATTTTGACTTAATTATAGGCTCTTCTTTGGGCGGGTTTTACGCAACAAATCTGGCAGAAAAGTATATTAAGAATGTGATACTTCTTAATCCTTCTACTCAGCCGTGGGAGACTTTAGCTCCTTATGTAGGATGGCAGAAGCGTTTTTGTGATGAAGAAATATTTGAGTTTAAGTCAGTTTATCTTGAGCAGCTCAAAATGTTACAATCCTCACCCCAAAAAGGGCGATATCTGCTGCTTTTGCAAAGTGGAGATGAAGTTTTGGATTATACCAAAGCACAATCACTCTATAATGCCCACAGAATTATTGTCGAGTCTGGCGGAAACCACCGCTTTGAAAATATAGATGATTATCTTTCAATGATAGAAAATTTTAAAAATAAATGAGTGTAAATGAATGTAGTTGATTTGCTGTTAAAATTGTTAAGTTGTAAATCGCTTACCCCCGATGATGCAGGTTCTTTGAGGTTTATTGAAGAGTATCTTGAGGGATATGAGGCCACTTATGTGAACAAAGAGGGCGTGAAAAACCTTTTTCTTACTAAAAAGTTTGGAGAAGGCCCACATCTGTGTTTTGCCGGACATGTTGATGTTGTGCCAGCTGGCGAAGGATGGAAGACAAATCCTTTTACTCCTGTAATCATAGATGACCATATCTATGGGCGAGGAGCACAGGACATGAAGTCTGGTGTTGCTGCCTTTGTGCAAACCTGTCATGATACTGATGCTTTTGAGGGTAGACTTTCTATCCTCCTTACTTCGGATGAAGAGGGGGACGGTACCTATGGTACGATCATTATGCTTGAACACCTTAAAGCCATTAATCTTTTACCCGATTACTGCATTGTGGCCGAGCCAACATGTGAGAATAGTTTTGGAGATGCCATAAAAATAGGAAGAAGAGGTTCTATTAATGGCTATTTGACACTAAAGGGAAAACAGGGGCACGCGGCATACCCAGAAAAAGCAATCAATCCGGTACACCAAATAGCTTCTATTTTGGAGAAAATTGCAGGTGTAGACCTAGATAAGGGTGATGATGATTTTGCACCCAGTAAAATGGTGATTACCGATATACGCGCAGGCATGGAGGTTACCAATGTTACCCCTGGTATTTTAAAAATGATGTTTAATGTGCGCAATTCTACAAAAACCACGCAAGAAGAAGTCAGAGCGTATATTGCTGAATACTTTAAGGGTTTGGACTATAGTTTAGAGTTGACACAGGGTTCTTACCCTTTTGTGACAAAAAGAGATTCAAAAATAGTAGAAAAACTTTCTACCAGTATAAAAGCTATAACAGGAAATACAAGCAAATTTTCAACTGCAGGTGGAACAAGTGATGCAAGACTTATGGGAGCTTTTGGCATAGATGTTGTAGAATTTGGTGTTATCAATGATACCATCCATGCGCCCAACGAGAGAACATCGATTAAAGAGGTTGAAGCTCTTTATGAAGTATTTAAAGATACAGTTAAACATTTTGATTTATAAAGGATTATTGTGAACAAAATTTTATTGAGCATTTTGCTTTTATCAAGCGCCCTTTTTTCTGTAGAGTGGACAAAAGATTTAGATACAGCCTTTGCATTGGCACAAAAAGAACATAAAACTGTGATGGTCCTCGTTGAAGGTGAAAATTGTAGATGGTGTAAAAAAATGAAATACCGTACTTTTTCAAATGATGGGGTGGAAAAAAGACTTGAAAATTTTGTAGCAGTCAAAGTGATGAGAGAAGATGCAAAAACCATGTCCGCACTGCCCCAGGTCAAGGGAGTGCCTACTGTTTTTTTTATGAAAGAAAATAAAACGCTGATAGAAGAAGTCATTGGGTATTTTAATGCAGAAGACTTTATAGCATATATTAATGATGTAGAAAGTAATAAAAAGTAAGGCTACGGGCATGAAAAAAATGGCACCTCTGCTGGCACTTTTTTGTTTATGTATGTTTCAGGGACATGCTGAACAAAGTGTAAAACCATTTCAGGAAACGATATCAAAAAGTCCAGAAGAAGAAATGCTTGGGACATTTGGCAAACTTAAATGGGAAACAGAGATGGATTATGCTTTTGAACGCGCAAAAAAAGAGCATAAAAATGTGATGATTATGGTAGAGGAGCCTCAGTGCAAATGGTGTGTAAAAATGAAAAAAGGTGCCTTGTCTGACAAGGATGTACAAGTAAAACTGCAAGCGTATGTTTTACTGAAAGTACGAAGATCAGACAGAGATACCATTAAGCAAATTGAAGGCTTTACTTCAGCCATACCGAGTTTTCACTTTATGTACCCAAATAAAGAGACCATTGAGACAGTGATTGGGTATTTTGAAACAGAAGATTTTCTAGGCTATCTTTGCGAAATAGAAACAGATAATTAGGAGTCCGTCTATGTATAATCGTCCGCATTTTACTGAATATATTATGGCGAGACTAGTTACTTTGGCCGTAGCCACAAGTTTGCTGTTTGCTGCGGTTTTTATGGCTTTTATTCCTGATCCCAATATTGCATTGAATGCTATCGGGTTTTTAATATTGGGATTTTCTGTATTTATCTATGCCATTTACCGCGGTGCTATACTTATGCAGAAGGAACTTGTCACTATCAATAAATATCTTGTTAATTTGGATAAAGTTGATAAGATTGATGAAACACACTTGTTCACACAAGAACTTGAAGATATCAATCAAAATTTGATTAAAGTAATCAGTAGTGCCAAGAAACGAGATGAGATTAAGCAGCGTTATAACACAAAACTTAAACTAAAAAACAGACAGCGGGGTGACATGATCTCAGCTATTGCTCATGAATTTCGTAATCCTATAGCTTCCATAATGGGCTATGCTCAAACACTGGAAGACGATAAAGATATTTCCCAGCCCTTACGCGAAAAGTTTTTAAGCAAGATCTATAATAATGGCATAAAAATAGAAGCGCTCTTGAGCCGTCTTGTGCTATGGAATAAGTTTGAAAGCGGTGAAGCAACACTCCATAAAAGCACATTTGATGTATATACGCTGGCCCAGGAAGTGAAACTTGTTTTGGGAGAACAGTACAAGAATAGAGAGATACATTTAGAAGGAAGTACACTTAAGATTGAGGCAGATCGTACGCTTGTGGAAATAGTACTTAAAAATCTTATAGAAAATGCGCTGAAATACTCTAAAGAGGAGGTATTGGTTCATATAGGCAGCGATAATATCTCTGTCACAGACAAAGGTGTAGGGATAAAGAGTCAAGATGTCGAGAAGGTGACTAAAAAGTTCTATCGCTCAGGTACCCATAATTGGGATAATTCTATGGGATTGGGACTTTCCATCGTTAAGACTATACTTTCTATGCATCACAGCAAGCTTGAGATAAGCAGTGAAGAAGGTGTAGGTTCTACTTTTTCTTTTACTCTTTGAGAGTATGATATTTATCTTTATTAGAGCCTAATTGGTGACAAGATTTAAAAAACTTTACTTTTTTTCCAAAAATAACCATTTTATAATCCAAAATCTTATAATATTGCTCTATGCGTTTACCCGGATCTTCACTAGATAGATGGGTGCTTATAATTATTATAAGTTTAGCTAAATTTAAGGAGAAAGCATGAAATTAGGTTTCTTAGTTGACCTGAACCTGTGTATGGGTTGTAAAGGTTGTGAGATTGCTTGCAAAGTGGAAAATGAAGTCCCACTGAGTTCTTGGCGTTTACGTGTTAAATATATCGATTTAGGAATATTCCCGGATACAAAAAGATCCTTTACTCCTTTGCGCTGTAATCACTGCGAGAATGCGCCATGTGAGCGTATTTGTCCTGTATCTGCATTACATTATTTAGAGAATGGCATTGTAAATATTGACAGCGAGAGATGTATTGGCTGTGCAGGCTGTATGATGGCATGTCCTTATGGAGCAATCTATATGGATCCTGAGACAAATACAGCAGACAAATGTACCTATTGTGCACACCGTATAGAGAGCGGTATGATGCCTGCATGTGTGGTTGTCTGCCCTGTTGAGGCAAATATATTTGGTGATATTGAAGATGACAGCAGTCATATTTCACTTTATATTATGGAACATAAAGGTGCTGTTCAGGTACGTAAGCCAGAGAAACATACTTCTCCGACACACTTTTATGTAGGCGGCGGTAATCAAACACTTAACCCGCTTGCGCATCAGCGAATCGAAGGCTATAACCTCTTTAATGATATTACGAAACTTCATCATGTAGGTGATAAAAATCATGGTATTCTTGATAGATTTTTAGCACCATTCGTAGAACATCCTAAGCAAGACAATAAAAGTTTTATGGAATCAGCAACAGATAGTGAGTCACACAAGCAAGAAGGAGGACACTAGGATGGTAGAAAGTACAATTCATGCGACACAGGCTATTGTAACACTTGATGTTCCAATCCAGGGAATTGTTTGGGGCAGTATCATTACCATCAATATGTGGGCAAAAAGTATTGGTACAGGTGTTGTCTTTGTAGCCGCATATTTATTGTATAGGCATAAAAAAGATGATATGCCTAACCTAAGATGGATTATGCCGGTTATTGCATTTTTTGCATTGAACATATTTTTATTGTTTACATTGATAGATTTACATCAGCCATACAGAATGATTCATATTTTCACACACCCACACTGGAGTTCATCTATTACTGTTGGTGCGTGGTTAGCATCAATATTTTTAGTGCTTATAACTATTATTATGGTTATCGGTGTTGCAGATGCATTTCCTTCATTGGGCGGAAAGAAATGTAAGACAACGGCATTGGCTAGAAGAAATTCTTCAGTATATGAAAAAATCATGCCATTCTTAGTATTTTTAGCGATACCTGTAACTACATATACCGCTATCATTATGGCACAATCAAGTGCTAGAGAATTATGGCAGGCGCCCACAGAAGTGATGCAAATGATGTGGGCAGCACTTATGGCCGGCTCTGCAGCACTTATTTTTGTGTCTGGCTCATGGAGTAGGGAAGCTAGAAAAGATTTAGCGCTTATACTTTCTGTGGCTGTTTTCTTTTCATTTGCAATGTATATGAGTGAGTATTTCTTCTCATTTAAGTCTTCAGAAGCGGAAGCAGTTTTGGCATTTGTGCATTTAGGCGGAGAGTATAGCGTAGAATTCTGGTTTGGAATGACGCTTGGATTTATAATTCCGTTCTTTTTGGCAACAAGTTACATGAAATCAGAAAATATAACGTTGCTTAGATTTGCAGCTATTTTAGCATTGGTAGGGCTATTCTTGGTAAAAGATGTATGGCTTAAAATTCCACAAATGTTACCATTAAGTTAAGGAGAAGATATCTATGACAAAAACAATGAACAAAGAAGATAAAAATTTTATCGAAGGTAGAAGAAGTTTCCTTAAAGGTACAGCATACTCTGTAGCAGGCGCAACACTTGCTGCAGGTGTATTTAAGACTGTAGCTGATACGCCGGCAATGGCTGAGACTAAATTTACACCAACACCTAAGACACTTTCATTTTATCCGCCTTTTGAAGAGTGGGATAGTTTTACTGAATTGAGCGGAGAGGATTGGAAAAGAGGTGGTACTAGCAGACATGGTGTTCGGAGTGAAGATAATCCTGAAGGGATTAAAGCGATTGAGTATATGCTTGTCCCTACGGCATGTTCAAACTGTGAAGCATCTTGTGGTCTGACTGCATGGGTAGACCTTTCTACCTACAAAGCCGGTGGACAACTAGCCGTACGTAAATATATGGGTAACCCGCTTCATTCAGGCAGCTACGGCAGAAACTGTGCAAAAGGGTACGCAGTACAATCGCAAATGTATGATCCAGATAGAATACCTTTTCCGCTTATGAGAGCTCCAGGTTCTAAAAGAGGTGAAGGGAAGTGGGTAAGAACCACTTGGGATGAAGCGATGGCAAAAATCGGCAAAAAAATGCACGATACGCTTAAGACAGGTGATGAGATGTCTAAAAAGTCAATCATGTATCATGTGGGCCGTCCAAATGAAAATGGTTTTGGTCCCCGCGTAGGGCACTCTTTGGGTGTAGATGGATACAATTCACATACAAACATTTGCTCAGCAGGCGCAAGACAGGGTACGATTCAGTGGGCAAATGATGACAGAAATTCGCCAGACTGGACTAATGCAAAATTGATTTTCCTTCAGTCTTCCCATGCAGCAGATGCAGGTCACTACTTTCAGCAGGCAGCAGGTCGTATTGCTGAAGCACGTAAAAAAGGTGCAAAACTGGTTGTTATGGATCCTCGTTTATCCAATTCAGCTGGTATGGCGGACCTTTGGGTGCCATGCTGGCCAGGAACGGAGACGGCACTGTATCTTTACCTTGCAAATAGAATTATAAATGAAAAAGGCGTAGATGGCAAGTCTCTTGTCAACCATAATTTTGTCAAAAACTGGGTGAACTGGGATCAGCTGATGAAAGACAGAGAGTACCTAAACGTACTTCTTGAAAAAGGGTATATCAAATCTGTTCCTGCAGGCGATACGTATGAAGAATTCATCGCCATGATTGGTGAAATGTATAGTCCTTATACGCTTGATTTTGTTGCAGAGGAGTGTCGTATTGAAAAACGTATTGTAGAAAAACTTTACGATATGTTCATTGATGCAGGTACTAGAGTAGCAACATACATTTGGAGAGCAGGACCAGTCGGCCACAAAGGTGGATGGATGATCGCAAGATCTGCATTCTTGCCATTTGTTCTTCGTGGTGCAATGGCTGGTGATAAAGGCGGTATAAGCATGCACCATTGGCATGTTATTTCAGTGAATGGTCAAGGTGATGCAGCGACAGAAAATGGTTCAGCACCCGCAGAAGTTGATGTTTGGAATGAACTTGCATGGCCACCAGAGTATCCACTTAGTACATATGAGATGAGTCATCTTTTGCCACACCTTCTTTTGGATGATGAGTGGAGAAATAAGTGGAATGAAAAAGGACTTAATGTACCAGAGAAATTGGCTGTTTATATTCCTCGTATGTATAACCCGGTTTGGATTAATCCGGATGGATTTAGATGGATTGAAGCACTCAAAAGAGAAGATAAGATAGAAATGTCATTTAATCTTTCGCCTACATGGTCGGAGACAAACTGGTATTGTGACTTCATTTTACCCACAGGTCTTTCCGGCGAAAGACATGATCAGCATTCAGAAGCGTCAGAACCAAAAAGATGGCTTTCTTTCCGTAACCCGGCGCTTAGAGTTGCCTTGGAGAAAATGGGTTGGAAACCAAAAGATCCAACAAGGGCTACACTTGAGGCTCATATAAAAGCTGGTCTTGGCGAAGTGTGGGAAGAAGTAGAATTTTGGGCAAATATAATGACACATTATGTAGATCCAGATGGTTCTTTGGGTGTAAGAAAGCACTGGGCCTCAAAAGAAGATCCAACAAGATGTGTAACGATTCCAGAATGGTATCAGGCAGCTTTTGACAAGGTTCCTAACCTTAAGAAAGCAGCTAAAGCAGCATATCCTGATTCTAAGTATCCCAACTATGAGATGATGAGAGACAGAGGTACATGGCTTGAAGAAGATAACATCTTTAAACCACAAGAAAAACCACTTAAAAAAGTAGGCGAAAACTATATGGTACATGGTCATGAATTTCATGAAAGTCAAGTGGTTAAAGATGAGTTTGGTGTCTTGATGGCGACAGACACTCACGGTAAAGAAGAAGCTATTGGTATAGAAATTGATGGTGAACTCATGGAAGGTTTCCATACTTTGAGTAAAAAACTTGAATTTTACTCTAAGTGGTTTAAAGAATGGAAATGGCCTGAGTATGCTATACCTATCTATCCAACCAACAAAGAAGATAGAGTGAAAATGACGCATGTTGTTTCACAGGTACACCATGATTTTATGCAGAAAGACAATGAATTTGCGTTGAACACTATATTTAGATTATCGTATAATATTCATACACGTTCTGTGAACTCTAAGCACCTTATGGAGATTTCACAAAACCATAACCCGGTATGGATATATACTGAAGATGCGAAGAAACTTGGCATTAAAAGAGGTGATGCAATAAAAGTGACTATTACAGATACTGTTTCTGGTCTTGATTCTGGTTATTTTATCGCTATGGCAGTTCCAACTGAAGGTACTATGCCAGGTGTACTTGCCTGTTCACACCATGCAGGCAGATGGAAACTGAAAAATGCAGTAGAGATTCCTGGATTTGAACGCAAATTAGGTATTATGGGGCTTGGTGCACCGTTGTACGATATGACTATGGATGGTAAAATCGGTACACTCAAGCCAAAACAGGGCATCATAGATGGAATGGATGAGAACAAAGACTCTTGGCAGTTCAAAGAGTACAATAGAGACCTTGATAACATTTGGTGGGATGGCCTCTCTGGCTCATGGCAAAATGCTGTGGCGCCTTCACATCCGGACCCTGTTGCGGGTAACCATGCATGGCACCAAAAAGTAGTCATAGAACTTGCAGGTAAAGATGATCAAATTGGCGATATTTATGTAAACTATGAGAACAATATGAAAGTGACTCAAGCGTGGAGAGATAAATTGACTCGTCCGCTTGACAGCACAGATACAATTAGACGCCCTAAACACATTAAGCGTCCAGCAGCACCATTGTCTGACAAGGCATATGCAGTCAACATTAAGTAAGTTTTATCTTGCTGACACATTTCGAGGCTCTTGCCTTGGAATGTCTACATTCTACAATTTTCCAGATAACTAATTTCTTATTACTTATTTATCTTGAAAGTGGTATAGTGCCAAAATATTTAACATGAAAGCAGATGTATATAACATGGATTTAATGAAACAAGAGATAGAAAATAGAATAGCAATTTATGCATTAGTATCAAGATTGATGCTTGTGGAAGTCGATGAAACGTTTTTAAACATTCTTGAGAGCGACGAGAGATTATTGTCTTTTTTTCCTAATTATAGAGATTGGGCTAAACGAAAAGAACTTTCAACTTCGGAGCTTATAGAGCAGTACTACAATGTGGACTTTACAAATCTTTTTTTAATGCATCTTGTGCCGTATGAGAGTTTCTACACCAGGGATGACCAGATGATAGAAAGTGGCGGAGATAACCCGGTTCTTGAACTTTATAATGAATTAGACTTTCGCGTAGAATTGGATAAGGCAAGGGTGGTAAGTCCAGACCATTTGGGTGTGGAGCTTGAATTTATGTATATGCTTTGCATGGCACAGCAAAAAGCGCTGGAGGCTGAAGACAAAGATGGTATCTGTGAACTTATGCAGGTACAAAGAGCATTTTTAAAAGAACACCTTTTGGAATGGGCACCCCTTTTTCTTATAAATGCCAAAGGTGAGTCACGCACACCACTCTACCATGATGGATCTGAGCTTACTTTGGAGTTCTTATTGAGTGACTTTGAATATGTGACTGAAAAGCTTACCTTGCACTGTACTCCACAAACAGTCACTACGGGTGTATTGGCCTAATGTCTTTACATCTTGAGATTGCTTCTTGTGTAAGGGCCACCAGTAAGTTCTCTGACTGCACCAAATGTGTTGATGCTTGCCCTGATTCTATACAGATTGTAGACAATCTGCCAACTTTTGCCAATCAGACGGGTGTAGAGGCTGCTGCATGTGTGGGAGTATGTCCTACAGAAGCCTTTTCATTGTCTGACTTTTCAACAACAGAATTTTTCTTTACATTTTTAGAATCAAAGGTCAGGTATATTTCTCCAAAGATAAATGTCCCTTGCCTTTCTGTGTTGAGTGTAGAGCATCTCATTGCCTTGGCATTGGCAAGCGAGGAAGAGATATCCTTGGATTTAAGCTCTTATGATGAAGAGAGTAGGCTATTTGAGCATATAGAAGCACGTATAGGCGAAGCCAATTTTGTTCTCTCTTCGTTTTCTCCTAAGCAACTATCAACGAACTATGCAACTAAAGACAAGACAGAACTCCAAAGCCAAAACAGTATCGAAGAAGATATTCCTTCTCGACGTTCATTTTTAGGTAATGCTTCACTCAAAGGAGTGGTTAAGCATAAAAAAACCTTTGATGATGCGGTAGAAGCAGAGGAGCTTAAAACCTTTGTATTGGACGCTGCAATTATTGCCAAAATTAAAGAAAAGAAATTACCAGATAAGCGCAAAATATTATTTACAGCACTTAAGCGTGCAGGTGTTCCTGAGAAATTTGAAATTTTGCCAGAAGAGGAAGTGAGTTTTACTTCCCAGAAGTTTGTAGATGATTCTTGTACAAACTGTCAGATATGTTATCGTATCTGCCCTACTGGCGCATTAAGTTCCGATAGTAAGTTTTCGCTTATTCATTTTGATGCTATGCTTTGTGTCAAATGTCGCTTGTGTCATGATGTTTGTGAACCCAATGCCATACAGTTACAGGGCGGATTTGAAATTAAAGAGTTTTTTGAACCTGCTCAGAGAACACTTACAACGTTTAATATTAAACGCTGCAATGAGTGTGGTAACAGTTTTACCTACACTGGTGGCGAACAAACCTGCCCACGCTGTATGGTTGAAGAAGAAGAAGCGATGTTTTTACATGACAATGCAAAACGTATGAGCGGAGAAATATAAAATGCAGCCACATGAGATCAAGCCTGATACAGGACTCTGTACCATACTCGGATATAATGCCCAAACAGGTTATATGAGAAAATATTTTAATAAAATTATGAAACTTAATGGACTAAATGCAACAGCAATTGCACTGAATATTAAAGACGAACATTTTGATTTTACTATGTCCAATGTGGGAGAGTCAAAAGTCACTCAAATGATGATAGAGAAAGAATTCGGGGCAAGGGCTGTGCAGTATTGTGAAAGTCTTGACGCATGCAGTACAAGAGAAGGACGAGTGGATTTTATTGAGGTAAAAGAGACTAAAGTATTCGGGTATTGTTTGGATGATGATGCTAAGGCACTTTTTGACAAGCCAGAATTTTTAGATGACCAAATTCTTTTTGTAGCAAAAATGATGCTTATTGCCCATAGATGGTTTAATGCAAAAATGGACCTGGATCATATACCCGTACTAATAGGAGAGAAATAATGAAAGAGATGGACGACTTAAGAAAAGAATTTGAGAATATGAATGCGCAAAATTTTAATGGTAAGTCAGCATTTGATCCAGATGGCCAGTGCGCGACAGATGAAGGGGCTGATCTAAAAGATTACCCTTCATACACTGAAGCACTTTATGCCAAACTTGTTGCACCCTATGTAAGCGGTATTTATATTTCAAGATGGGACATTAAAGACATCGCGCTTGCAGCAGGTGATTCTATGGCTATTCACCCTAGAAAACGTATGTTTGAGCTACTTATGAAATTTGCAACAAGCAAAGAAAATATGCAGTCTGTTCTTGATGCACTGGAGGAACACATGGAAAATAAGATTTCCATTTATACAGAATGTATGACAAAGTTTCCAAGCACTACAGAAATATTTCAGCCTAAAATAGATAAAGCCAGAAAGACAATGAAGCTTTTCCCTCAAATTATAGAAGAGTATTTTGAATCGTAATTAGAGTCGCCCTTATCATACTTGCAGTATAATATTTACCATTAAATATCATAAGGTGAAATATGTTAGAAATAAGCGTAGAAGAAATATTAGCATATCACAAGCAAGGTAAAATAGGTATAGATATTACCAAGCCTTGTGACTCCCAGCACGAACTTTCACTCGCGTATACTCCAGGGGTAGCTGTACCTTGTCTTGAAATTGCCAGAGACCCAAACCTCTCATTTGAATACACCAACCGCTCAAATCTTGTGGCAATTATCTCCGATGGAACAGCGGTACTTGGCTTAGGTGATATAGGACCTTTGGCTTCAAAACCTGTCATGGAAGGGAAATCGGTACTATTTAAGAAATTTGCCAATGTGGATGCATTTGATATAGAATTAGATGTGCATACAGTAGAGGAGATAGTCGCTACCTGCAAGGCTATTGCCCCCACTTTTGGTGGCATCAATCTTGAAGATATATCAGCGCCAAGATGTTTTGAGATAGAACGTATACTTAAAGAGGAGCTAGATATTCCCGTATTTCATGATGACCAGCACGGTACGGCCATCATTACCACTGCAGGACTTATGAACGTACTTGAACTGACAGGTAAAAAAGTGGATGAGATAAAGATAGTAGTCAATGGGGCAGGGGCAGCGGGCATCTCTTGTGCGAAAATGTATCAGGCTTTGGGGGTTAAGCATATTATCATGTGTGACTCAAAAGGAGTCATCTCTACAGCAAGAACAGACCTTAATGTCTACAAAGAGGCTTTTGCCATAAAAACCGATGCAATTACATTGGATGATGTCATAGAAAATGCAGACATGTTTCTAGGGCTTTCGGTAGCAGGAGTATTAAGCAAGGAGATGGTGGCTAAAATGGCACCTAATCCTGCGATATTTGCCTTAGCAAACCCCGTGCCTGAAATACTTCCAGAAGAAGTAAAAGAGGTGAGAGATGATGTGATTATGGCTACAGGACGTTCTGATTACTCCAACCAAACCAATAACGTTCTTGGTTTTCCTTTTATTTTTAGGGGAGCACTAGATGTGCGTGCAAGAAAGATAACAGAAGGTATGAAGATGGCAGCTGCATATGCGCTGGCAGCTTTGGCAAAAGAGCCAGTACCCCACTATGTAAAAGCAGCGTACAACAATGAAAATATCGTTTATGGTAAAGAGCATATTATTCCCCTGCCATTCAATAAAGAGGTGCTTATATGGGTAGCTAGTGCAGTGGCTAAGGCTGCATTTGAAGAAGGTGTTGCACGTGTAGAAAGTTTTGATGAAGAGGTATATAAAAAGCATTTAAGGTGTATTGCTTACGGCTGTCCAGAGGATACATAAAGCATGAAACTGAACTCATATTTGGATCTTTACTCATTGTTGGAGGTAAATTCTTCTTCCAGGGAGGATAACCGTGCTTTTGGCATCACCCATATGTTGGTCAAAAATAAAGAGATACAGCAGCTTTTAGCATGGATAGAGGAATATAGAAGTAGATTGAAAAAACCGCTTTTGAGTGAAACATTTTCTTCTTATCTCTACACTGTGACTTTGGTACTTGCGCTGATAGCATTTTTTTTGGGCCTATTGTCGGGGATAGGATTACTTTCCTATAGCGGCAAGGAGCCGGTGAATGTTGTTTATTTTATGGCCATGGTGGTCGTCTTTCCTCTTCTTACTATGACGCTTACTTTGTTTGCTATGTTGAGAGCCAACAGTTCCCAAAGCGTACTGGTGCATGTCTCGCCTGCTTTTTGGATGGAGAAAATATTGGGTTTGTTACCAGGCAGAATGCAAGAGAATATCAGAAAATTAAAGATAAGCCCTTTGCTTGCAAACTGGATGGTTATCAAGCGTTCGCAGGTGCTTGCTTTGTGCTTTTCTTTTGGTCTGCTTCTGGCACTTTTGGGCGCAGTGGTCACCAAAGACATTGCATTTTCATGGAGTACAACCTTAGACATTGACTCCGAGACATTTTATGGTTTTTTGCATATCTTAGCCTTACCGTGGAGAGATCTCTTTCCTTCGGCAGTGCCCTCTATGGAACTTATTGAGCAGAGTCACTACTTTAGGCTGGGTGAAAAGTTGAGCGAGACGATGATAGAGAATGCTTCCGTACTTGGAGAATGGTGGAGATTTTTGGCTGTTGCTACGGTTTTTTATGCACTTTTTCTGCGTTTTTTGATGTATGTGATTGCTTCTTTTGGTCTTAGTCATGCTGTAAAACAGTCTATTTTGGCTCTGGGGGGAACAAAAAAGCTACTTAGAGAGATTAATGATCCTATCATTACAACCCAGGGGATAGAGCAAGAGATTGCATTTGTTCGAAGTGATTCCTCTTACGGACAAATTATACATGTCTTAAGTGTCTCTTATGATGTTGTACAGGGCTGGGCCATGACACATGATGAGCTTTTGTTGCTGTGCGACAACATGGGGATTATGTCGCCAAAATATTTTGAGGTAGGAGGCGCCCATAGTTTAGAAGAAGACAGTGAAGTGATAGCTAAAAGTAATGGTGAGATACTATTTTTTGTCAAAGCCTGGGAGCCGCCAACTATGGATTTCGCAGATTATTTACATGAGCTAACAGTAAAAGTAGACAAAGTAATAGTCGCACCAATAGGGATAGCGGAAAATAATTATAGTACGACGGTCAAGGAGCTAGATATATGGGATAGAAAACTATTGCTGCTCAAAAATGAAAAAGTGTGGCTGAAGCGATGATGCAATCACATCCGAAATTTGCCGTGGTAGGCCATCCCAACAAAGGTAAAAGTTCCATCGTTTCGGCTTTGGCACTTGATGATACTGTGCAAATATCTGACACACCCGGAACTACAGTAAAAAAACGCAGTTTTCCTTTGAGTATGGACGGAAAAATACTTTATGAACTTTTTGATACACCTGGTTTTCAAAGAGCCAGAAGAGTGCTTGCATGGCTACAAAAACATCAAGTCTCTGCAGATAAAAAATACGAAGTCGTACAAGCCTTCATTGATGAGCATAGGAAAGATGCATATTTTAATGATGAAATAGAACTGCTTGAACCCATCATGGAGGGTGCGGGCATTATTTATGTGGTCGACGGCTCAAAGCCTTATGGTGAAGAGTATGAGGCGGAGATGGAGATACTGCGTTGGACAGGCCAGCCCTCAATGGCGCTGATAAACCATATAGATACATCGGACTATAGCCAAGAATGGAAGCGGGCATTGGGCCAGTACTTTAAAATGGTACGCACTTTCAATCCTATGCAGGCGAGTTTTTCGCAGCATGTGAGTATCTTGGAGAGTATGGCACAGCTTAAAGAGGAATGGACAGCTCAAGTCAAAGCGTCTATCGAACTTTTCAAAGAGTATCAGGAGCAAATGATTGAACAGAGTGCATCGCTATTGTCCAGATTGGTTTATGAATCTGTTAGTACCGTGGAAAAACTTCCTCTTAATCTGGAGGAAGCAAGTACAGAAGAAAGAGAGAAGATAGAGCATCGCTATAAAGATAAATTAAGAGCGCTAGAAGTGGCAGCACAAAAGAAAATTGAACATATTTGGAACCATGACCATCTTGAAAAAGAACAGAATGTATTGCCTTTTGAGGACATGGATTTATTTTCACAAGAGACGGCATCCGTGTTTGGACTAACACGCAATGAGCTTCTTATGGCAGGTGCAACATCAGGTGCAGCAGCAGGTGCAGGCATAGACTTACTTTTTGTGGGCCATACATTGCTTTTGGGCGCAGTCATAGGCGCAATTGGAGGAGCAGCAAGTGCTTACTTCAGTTTTAATGAACTTTCCGAAATCAAAGTATTGGGACAAACACTCGGTAAACGTTATTTGGAGATGGGACCCATGGAAAACAAAAATTTCCCTTATATCTTATTGGGACGTGCACTCTATCATGCAGGCAAGGTCATCAATATGTCACATGCTGTGCGGAGTACTATTGACATTGGCATGGACAGTACCTTTAAAGACAAATGGCTCAATAATGATGCCAAAAAATCATTAGAAAAATTTCATCAAAAGTTTCGCAGTAAAGATGAAGTGGAGACTGAAGAGCTTGAGGACTATAAAGAGCTCATTAAGAGTATCTTGAAGCATTTGATTGATGCCTAAAACGAACCCTTTCAAGCATCTGTATCAAGATAAGGACAAGGAGGTACCCAATGGAGATTCTTCTAACAATTGCTATTTCCGGACCTTATCACCTACTATTATTTCAAAAAAGGCAATGTGTTCGCTGCGATGATTACGTTCTTTTTTCTGGGAGTTTCGCTCCAATACACAGCGTGGTATCTTTCTACGGCCCAGGAAGGGCCCATAAATCTTTTTAGGTGTAGATACTTAATGCTTTTTTTCCAATGGGGAGAACAAAGAGAGAATCCCCAAAAAGAGGGTAGAAAAAAGATTTTTAAATAATTTTTTCTACCCCCATAAGTAGTACTGCACTCAGCAAGCCACCGGCAATACCAGCTAATACATCATCTAGCATTACACCAAGACCACCTTTTAGCTCTCTGTCTATCCAGCCTATGGTTGAGGGCTTCCAGATATCAAAAAGACGGAATGCCGCGAAGCTAAATATGATAGCCAAGAGTTCGGCATAAGGGTAGCTCAATGTAGCAGCCGTAGAATAGGCTATCATAAGAGAAAGCCACATGCCTGCTGCTTCATCTATGACAATCTGTTGGTGGTCATGGATTCCTGTTTCTTTCTCGTATTTGTTGATCTCAAATATACCGATGACCGTGATGGCAAGAGTGAGCATAAAAAGTGTTTGTATACCTAAATAATGAAGCACGAGCAATCCTAGTGGCAGTGAAGCCAAGGTGCCCACAGTACCAGGAGCTTTAGATGCAAGTCCAGCTCCCCCAAATGTTAAAAAAAGTTTTTGAATGGTCATAGGATTCCTTATGCTATGTGAGTGATGAAGTCTGATAAAGTGCTACGAGATTGAGGTAAAACTGTTCCTCACTTTGCTGTTCCAGCAATCCTGAGCTTGGGATGAGAGCATAGTACATCTCCTGAAGGTTTTTGAATCTATTGGGAAAAAGTGCCGCTAAAATGTTTGCAGAGACCTCTTTTCTTACCAGGATAGAAGGAGGAATGAGACCAGATTGCATGAGTTGCATAATGGACTCAGAGTGGTAATGCACATGGTGGTGCTGGCCATGAGGACAGGTACGGGTACTTACCAGCGTTTTGCAGGTATCACAGTAAACATATTGATCTATGGTCTTTATGTCTATATTTATGTTTTTACAGTGGTCAAAGACAGAATTGAGTCTGTTCTTATCATAGTAGAGTCCCAGTCCACCATGATTTTTACCTACGATGAGCTGATTACATCCATAGTTTTTTGCCAAAAGGGCATCTAGGATAAGTTCATTGTAGCCAGCAAATATATAAGAGTTTTCAAAGGGGATGACCAAGACTCTATTCTGTGGCAGGAAATTGTCTATAAATGTTGTCAAGGCATTGTATCTAATGTCATAACGAAGACCTTCAGAAGTGAAAGGCTTACGTAAAAATATAATGAGTAAATCAGAACTGCTCAGTGCTTGACGTATCATTCTCTCATGGGCACGATTGAGAGGATTGGCAGCAAGCATAATGGAGCTTACAAATCTGGCACCTGTTTTTGTGATCATGGTTTGAATACGTTTAATATTGTCAGAGATAAGGGGGTACTCTACAGTGTATTCACCGCTTACGGCAATCTTCCCAAGTCTCATACTAGTGTTTTTAACACCTGGATGAGAAGAATCACTGGTGCCAAAAATATTGGTAAGACGTTGCTGCGTATCAACAGCGAATGTTTCTTCAACTATAAGTTCACCTACTTTTTTATCGCCAGAGATGAGGTCAAGTTTTTCCCCACGTTCTACTGTTTTGAGTACTTTGCTGTTTCGTTCACCTTTGGGGGCGAGTATAAATGCGAAAGGGAAGGGAACACCTTTGTAGAATTTTGTTCTGTCAACCTCTTCAGCTTCTTTTTGGTTCATCAGTTTATCCACAGGTGTGATGAGGCCTGCTTTGACCAATGCCAGAGTAGAAAGAGCCTCTGTGTCTATATGGAGTGATTTGTTTTTTTGCATTTCTTAGCCTTAAGATGTCATGAGCATTTATTTCTTTTTAAATAAACCGTATTTTTTTCTTTTTTCCCATAAACTTTTTCTTGAAATTCCTAATTTCTTGGAGAGTTCAGTATCTGGAAATTTGTACTGAAAGCTGTTTACGATGAATTTGACATAGTCATCAATCGTCAAGATTTCATTTTGGTCATAAAGTTTGGAGTCTGTGTTGAGTGTGATGGTTTTAAAATCGGATTCTATACTCGATGTACTGCATAAGATGAAATTATGTGTCTTCAGCAGCTCTAGCAGCAGCTCTCTATCAGTTTTTTTAAGCTCGTGAATCTCTGTAATATAAAGTAAAGACCTAGAACTGCTTTTTTGTATTTTTTCTTTCCAATTTTTATCACTAAGTGGGATAAAGGTAAGCAATGTATTGGTTTTTTCTGCATGCTCAAAAACGATTTTATCCACAAGCCTTTG
The DNA here is from genome assembly GCA_024637255.1 of Sulfurovum sp. GTDB lineage: Bacteria > Campylobacterota > Campylobacteria > Campylobacterales > Sulfurovaceae > Sulfurovum. Next base: position 26,620 of record JAGXFO010000012.1, on the reverse strand, counting down.
ATAATTTGTCTCTATGACAATGGGGGTGGTGATGTTTTCTGTATTGAAGTCTGTTTCTATGTCATGAAGAAGATTTCGCATATATTCCTGATAGAGTGATGTCTGCTGTCTGAGGGATTGGTATTCATTGTAGTGCTTTATTTTACGCATGAGATCTTCTAGCATAAAAGGCTTAACGATGTAGTCTTTTGCTCCGAGCTTCAGAGGTTCCCCAACGGTATCATTGTTGATATAGTTCACCATCAAAATAATGATCTTGTCTTTAAATTCTTTGATAAGCGGTGATGCATTTTGCCCAGGAAGATTTGTTGAGAGCAGATAGACATCACCATGGCTTTTCATTGCTTCTTTGATGGAACTGTATATCTCAGTATCATAACCATTTCCATTCAGTTTAGAGGCGATACTTTGTGCCAGATAGAGTTCATTTTCTACAATGATTATTTTCATATTTTTTTCCAATTCAAATAAGTTAAGTTTGCAACAGCGTGAACAGTTACACCCTCTTTTCGCCCTACAAAGCCAAGTTTTTCAGCTGTAGTGGCCTTAATGTTTACAAAGTTTTTTCTAATCCCAAGCAGGGAAGCAAGTGTTTGACGCATTGCTTCTTTATATGGCAGTATTTTTGGCGCCTCTGCCACGATACATAGGTCGATATTTCCTATTTCGTATCCATAGGACTTTACTTTGTTTACCGTGTCTTCAAGTAGTTTTTTAGAATCTGCACCTGCGTAATTTTCATCGCTGTCAGGGTAAAGTTCGCCTATATCACCCATACCTGACGCACCCAGTAGGGCATCAATAAGGGCATGTATGGCGACATCACCGTCGCTGTGTGCTTTAAATCCATAGTCTACATCTATCTTTACACCACAAAGGAACATTTCCTTGTGTGCTTCGAAAGGATGGATATCTATACCAAAACCTGTGAGTGTTTTAGCAGAAGGTGCCTTAAGACAAGGCAGTTTTTGTATATCCGCGATAGTGGTGAGTTTGTGGGCATCGAGTGAGCCTTTTACAAAATGTATCTTTTCTCCCAAGGCTGCAATGGCTGAACTGTCGTCTGTAAAGAGTGTTTCAGTTTCAAGAGCCCTTTTAAGTATATGTGTAACAGAAAGTTGAGGAGTTTGTATGATCTGCACCTTCTCTCTGTCTATGGGGGCATTATTAAGATAGAGAGTGTCCGTGACAGGGAGTACGGGTACGATACATGAGCCCATCTCTTTTGCTGCTAAAATACGTTGTATCATATCTGAAGGCACACAGCATCTGGCAATGTCAGACACAAGCACGTATTGTGAAGTTACTGCCTCTAGTGCATTTTTGAGCGATGCCTGCCTACTGTTTCCGCCCTCTATATAGGTATAAGAGGCAAAATGTTTCATCAGGTGTATTTCGTCCGTCGTAGATACAATGATGATTTGATCAAAGTTTGCAGACTTTTCAAAGTTTTCGGCAACATGCAGCCATAGAGGGATGTCTCCTGTGTAGAGCCACTGTTTCTTAACATTGGATTCGAATCTGGATGAACTTCCGGCTCCCAGAAGTATCAAAGCGGTACTGGACAAAATTATTCCTATAGATTTAGTGTATCAAATTGTAACGGATTATACTAGATTAGACTTTAGCAATTCTTTAATAAGATAAAATTATTCCTATTTGTAATTATGATGAAAATTTTCAATCTAATTTAAGATTTTGTTGGTATAACTCCTTATAACTAATTAACTAGGAGTAAACATATGACAGAAGAAAAAATATTAGAAGCGTTAAAAAATGTTACCTACCCAGGATTTACAAAAGATATAGTAACTTTTGGTTTTGTTAAAGATATTCAGATTATTGATGATAAAAATATTACTCTGACTATAGATATCACTTCATCAGCGGATGAAGTAAAAGCACAACTCAATGATGAAGCAACTACAGAAATGAAAAAACTTGGTTTTGAACATGTAGGTATCAATATTACAGCGCCAGCAGCACCAAAACAAATGTCAAATTCTGTAAGTGGCAAAAACTTGGCTCCGCACATTAAGAACTTTGTTATGGTAAGTTCCGGTAAAGGTGGTGTGGGTAAATCAACGGCTTCTGTCAACTTGGCTGTTGCTTTGGCTATGCAGGGAAAAAAAGTAGGACTACTTGATGCAGATATCTATGGGCCAAACATACCACGTATGATGGGTGTGGGCGGTACAAAACCGGAAATACAAGGAAACAAACTACAGCCTTTAAAAGCATATGGTGTTGAAATTATGTCCATGGGAGCAATCATGGACGACGGAGCAGCACTTATCTGGAGAGGTTCTATGATTATGAAAGCAATCGAGCAATTCTTAAGAGATATTTTATGGTCTGAACTGGATGTGCTTGTGATAGATATGCCTCCTGGAACAGGCGATGCGCAGCTTTCGCTTGCTCAGCTAGTGCCGGTCACAGCTGGTATTACAGTGACGACTCCTCAGGAAGTTTCACTGGATGATTCCAGGCGCTCACTGAATATGTTTAAAAAGTTAGATATTCCAACTGCAGGTATCATAGAAAATATGTCAGGTTTTATTTGTCCTTCTTGTGATACAGAGTCAGATATCTTTGGTATGGGAACAGCACTTGCTGTGGCAAAAGAGTACGATACTGAACTTATAACACGTATACCAATAGAGCCTGCAATTAGAATAGGTGGTGATACAGGTATGCCAATCGTATACCATAAGCCAGACTCTGAGACAGCTAAACGTTATCAAGAAGCAGCAACCTATCTTTGGACATTTATAGAAAAAGTAAATGCTGAGGGTGGAGCTAACAACTCAGGCGTACAACCTACAACACCTCCAGGTGTAAGTGCATGTAGTACAGGTGCGGGTGCAGCAGCAACTCCAGCAGCAACTCCAGCCCCTGCCAAAGCAGCGGATGAAAGCTGTGGAACAGGCTGTGGTTGCCACTAGGATTCACATGATTTGAGGTCATATTCATTTTGAAGACGACCTCTTTCTCCGGCACGCACTATTATGTGCGTGCCTTTTCTTTATTCTGCGTCTTCTTTAAACAATTTTGACTTATTTTTTTACTGTATCTGTAGACTTTCCCATAAATGATTCGTAGTTTTCTATATAGTTATCAAGATTCTCTTGTAGCATGAGTTTGTATTGGCTAACGAAGAAGTTGAGGATATCGTCTTTTTCTTTTGCCATCTCTTCACCATTTTCATACCCTGCAGCTGCCACCCATGCATTAAAACGTGATGCAGCAAACATAAATGAGTTGTTTGTAAAAGCCGGATGCACTTCAGCCTTAACATAACCGTTTGCAATAGCAATAAGTGTATCTACTCTTTCGTAAAACTTTTCATCTGCCTGGTTTTCTTTTGATGTATTTTGAGTTTGGGACATAGTGTCTTTCCTTGTTTTTGATGTATTGTACATTTTTTTGGATATAATTCGACCATATAACACTAGGATAATCCCATGACAAATGCAGAAAAACTTAAAAACCTTTTAGAGCTTGAAATCATACCAGATTTAGAAGTAGCCATAGATGAACTTTTTGAAGCCATAGATAAAGCAAAATCAGCCTCAAAAGAGCAAAAAGAAGACCTTGAAGAGATGCGTGAAATGCGTACGGAGTGTTTTGCTATCATTGAAGAGCTTGGCCGTAACGAACTTGAAGAGGATGAAATAGAAGAACTTTTAGCTGAACTTATGGAGATGAAAACAGAGGAATAGACCTCATTTTCATCCCCCTTCACCTTATTTAATTTGGCTTTTATTTTCACTTTAAGAATAAATTTAGCTTTATTAGACTATATTTCATTGTCAACCTCTCGGGGCGCTAATACTTTTTAACAAAAGTGTGAGCTGAGATAGCATAAAATTGCTTGTCCCGCTGAACTTGAACTGGATAATACCAGCGTAAGGAAGAGAATTGTATTTAAATTATTATTGTAAGTTGTCTAATTTGGACATTTTATAGTTATAACTTCATTATTTACTCCTCTTCCCATAAATTTATATATAATTTTAAGGGAACAAAAATGACAAAATCATATAAAGACACATTGACAACATCGAATGAACTACTCACTCGTGAACCATTTCCGGCATCTACTAAAGTATATCTGGAAGGCAAAATACACAAAGACATACGTGTGCCTGTAAGAGAAATTTTACTCTCAAATGACACTAAACTTGGTGTATATGACACCTCAGGACCCTATACTGACCCCTCTGTTGAGATAGATGTGGGTGAAGGAATACCTGCTATCCGTAAAGAGTGGATAGTGGGACGCGGAGACGTGGAAGAGTACAAAGGGCGCATCATGGCCCCTCAGGATAACGGCTACAATACCGATGAGCAGCTTGAATTTGTAACAGCCGGTGCTACAGGTCTTGTAAGAACACCGCTAAGAGCGAAAAAAGGCAAAAACGTTTCTCAAATGTACTATGCGCGTCAAGGAATCATTACCCCGGAAATGGAATTCATCGCACTACGTGAAAGCCAGAATCTTGCAATGAAAGCGGAGTATCTTCAAGACGAAGAGCGTGAAACAAGACTTAAGGGCGAAAACTTTGGAGCCAATTTGCCTGAGATGGTTACAGCTGAATTTGTCAGAATAGAGGTAGCAGAGGGTAGAGCAGTTATCCCATGTAATATTAACCACCCCGAAGTGGAACCTATGATTATAGGGCGTAACTTTTTAGTGAAGGTGAACGCGAATATCGGTAACTCAGCAACCACCTCTTCCATAGCAGAAGAAGTAGAGAAGATGGTATGGTCTACACGTTGGGGAGCAGATACGGTGATGGATCTTTCCACGGGTAAAAATATCCATACCACACGTGACTGGATTTTGCGTAACTCTCCTGTACCTATTGGGACTGTGCCTATTTATCAAGCTTTAGAAAAAGTAAACGGCATTGCTGAAGACCTTACTTGGGAAGTGTTTAGAGATACGCTTATAGAGCAGGCTGAACAAGGAGTGGATTACTTTACGATTCATGCTGGACTACTTTTGCACCATGTTCCAATGACAGCTAAGCGTGTAACAGGCATCGTGTCCCGTGGTGGAGCTATTATGGCTAAGTGGATGATTCATCATCATCAAGAGAACTTTCTTAATACGCACTTTGAAGATATTTGTGAAATCATGAAAACCTACGATGTGACATTTTCTTTGGGCGATGGCTTACGTCCTGGTTCGGGAGCCGATGCGAACGATGAAGCACAATTTGCGGAGCTCAAAGAGCTTGGGCGTCTTACCAAAATCGCTTGGAAGCATGACGTACAGACACTCATAGAGGGTCCTGGCCATGTACCTATGCATATGATTAAGGAAAATATGGAGAAGCAGCTTGAGTGGTGTCACGAAGCACCGTTCTATACACTTGGGCCCCTTACGACCGATATTGCTCCAGGGTATGACCACTTTACTTCAGGAATTGGCGCAGCGATGATAGGCTGGTATGGATGCGCGATGTTATGTTATGTGACACCTAAAGAGCACCTGGGACTTCCAAACAGAGAAGACGTAAAAGAGGGGCTGATCACCTACAAGATAGCAGCACACGCAGCAGATGTAGCCAAAGGCCACCCTGGCGCAAGAGCAAGAGATGATGCAATGAGCTTAGCCCGTTTTGAGTTTAGATGGGTGGATCAGTTCAACATCGGTTTGGACCCTGAACGTGCCCGTGAGTATCATGATGCAACCCTTCCTATGGAAGCAGCAAAAGTAGCACATTTTTGTTCTATGTGCGGCCCTAAGTTTTGTTCTATGAAAATATCTGCTGAAGTAAGAGAATATGCAAACGCCTTGGAAACAGATGTAGAAACAGCAAAACAACATGGTATGGATGCTATGTCTATGAAGTTTAAAGAGATGGGGTCTGAGGTGTATGTGGAAGCAGAAAAACTTCAATCGTAATGTTTATTTTTAGTCAGGCTTCTTTTTTGGCTTGACTGTGGCGTTGTTTCTCTTTTTATTTTTTTAGAAAAAACGAAACAAAAAAGCATCGCTCCTCTCAAACCGCTCTGCTTTCAAGGGCGTTGGGAGCGACAAGAAACACAGTGCGTGTGATGAATGGAGAAAAAATGAATATAGGTATAGCAGGTGTAGGACTGGTTGGAAGAGTTTTAGCTTTAAATCTTTTGCAACAAGGACATACACTGACTCTTTTTGATGAAGATATAGCCTATGGCGATAAACCAGCTGGAATGGCAGCTGCGGGTATGCTGGCTGTCTTTGCTGAGTTAGAGAGTGCGGAGTCCAGCATTTTTGAGCATGGAAAGCGCTCTATAAAACTTTGGCCTGATTTATTGGCTCAGATAGGTATTCCTGATGCTTATCAGCAAAAGGGCAGTATTATTACGGCGCATCCGCAGGATTACGGGGAACTGGAACATTTTATTGCTACCCTAAAATCAAAAGTAAAAGAAGCATCTGAAATAGAACTTTTGGATAAAGCAGGTATTACTGCACTTGAACCTGATTTGGAACAGCATGCTAAAGCTTTTTTTATACCACAAGAAGGGCAGGTAGATGCCCAAAGGTTTATGAAGGCTTCAAGTGATTATTTGTTGTCTCATCCAAATATAACATGGCATCAAGAGACAAAGACAGATGAAGTGTCCGAGGGATGCATAGCCTATGGGGAAAAAGTACAGACCTTTGACTGGGTGTTTGATGCGCGAGGTTTGGGCGCAAATGTGCAAGTAGAAAACCTTAGAGGGGTTAGGGGTGAAGTTTTTTGGCTGGATGCGCCTGAAGTAAAGATAAGCAGACCCACAAGAATGCTGCACCCACGGTACAAGATTTACATAGTACCCAGGCCAAACAACAGGTACATCATAGGCGCAACAGAGATAGAAAGTGAAGATAAAAGCCCTATGTCCGTGCGTTCAAGTTTGGAGCTTCTCTCAGCGGTCTATAGCATGCATACGGGATTCGCAGAAGCGCGCATAGTCAAAATGGTGACCAATTGTCGCCCTACCATGAAAGACAATTTGCCGATGATAGAAAACAGACCAAAACTTACCCGTATTAACGGGCTTTATAGGCATGGGTATTTATTGGCACCCGCCATTGTGGAAGAGGCATTGGTCAAGGGGTTCAATAGAGATATTCCCACCAAAATGGCTAATGTATGAAACTAAATTGAAAAAAGGTTTTTAAAATGATAGAAATTATAGTAAACGGGAAAAGAAAAAATATTCCTGCGGCGTTAAATGTAAAAGAGGTGATTAAAGCGCTGAACTATACAGGGGAGGGATTTGCTTTGGCCTTAAATGGTACTTTTGTTGCACTTTCTACGTATGAGTCGACCATTATTAAAGACAATGACAGTATTGAAATTCTTGCCCCCGTACAAGGTGGATGAAATGACCAAACAACCAGAAACAAACAATCAAACATGGGAAATAGGCGGAAAAACTTTAAGTTCCAGACTACTAATAGGTTCTGCACTTTACCCAAGTCCGGCAAATATGGAAGATGCCATTCAGATATCAGGCGCACAGATAGTCACTGTGGCGCTTCGGCGTCAGGCAGCAGGTGAAGGCGGAGGCAATCAATTTTGGAATATTATCAAGTCACTCGGCATTGAAGTGTTGCCAAATACTGCGGGGTCTCACTCGGCAAAAGAGGCTATTACTACTGCCCAGATGGCCAGGGAAGTTTTTGGCACAAATTGGATAAAACTTGAAGTCATAGGCGACCAGTATAATCTACAACCAGACCCATTTGAAACAGTCAAAGCAGCAGAAGTTTTGATCAAAGAAGGGTTTGAAGTATTTCCTTACACGACAGATGATCTGGTAGTAGCAAAGCGTTTGGCAGACGCGGGATGTAAAATCATTATGCCTTGGGGTTCCATGATAGGTTCGGGAAAAGGGCTGATGAACCCTGATAATCTTGTAGCCATCAGAAAGCAGTTTCCAGAGCTGAAACTCATCATCGATGCGGGGATAGGAAAACCATCACATGCAACACAGGCAATGGAGCTGGGATATGATGGTGTGTTGCTGAACTCAGCCATCGCATTGGCGCAAGACCCTGTAAAAATGGCAGATGCGTTTAGGATGGCAGTGGAAGCGGGACGACTGGGCTATGAAGCGGGTACGATGCAAAAACGTGAATTTGCTTCTCCTTCTACCCCTACTGTGGGCACACCTTTTTGGCATCAGTTTAATTAAAGAGAGATGTTCCAAGTCCTATTTAAGGATTGTTGTAGGTTATTTTATGTATAAGTAGTTATCAATCTCTCGGGGTGCTAAATCTTTTAGATTTGGCTGAGATAGCGTAAAAGCTTGACCCGTCGAACTTGAACTGGCTAATACCAGCGTAGGGAAGAGAATCGTACATAATCAATATATGATAAATTATTTATCACTTTTATATACTTCTCCTCCTTTAATATATACATATTTTAAGGAAAACACAATGAAATCCAAAATTTTAACCGTATCGATCATCGCATCCTATGCACTACTGAACACGACTGTATTTGCAGAAGAGATCAGTCTTGATCCTATTGTCGTAGGTGCTGACTTCAGGGAGCAGAATCTTTCCAAAACGACCAGCAGTGTCACCGTGATAGGGGAAGAAGAGATTTATGATAAATCTACACAGTCATTTGTTGAGGCACTCGCTTCTGCACCCAATGTGAATTTTACAGCAGGCGCTTCCAAAGCAAAATATATCCAAATCAGAGGGATAGGTGAGCGAAGCCAATTTGGAACGACTATGAATCCTTCAGTGGGAGTGATTGTTGATGGAATAGATCTTTCGCAAAGTCCTCTTGGCATGACAATGTTTGACGTGAAACAGATAGAAGTACTCAGAGGACCACAGGGAACGACTTTTGGGGCGAACGGTATGGCAGGTATGGTTATTGCTCAAAGTAATGCACCAACGGCACAGCCAACAGGACATGCTGAAGTTACGGTGGGGAACTATAACACCAAAGCGTTTGGCGCAGCCGTAGGCGGAACAATCATTGACGATACGCTACTGGGGCGTGTATCGGTCTATAAAAACAGTAGCGATGGGTATATGGACAACAGCTATCTGGGTAGAGAAGATACCAACAATATAGATGAACTCAGTGTCAAAGGTGCACTCAAGTGGCTGGTAAGCGACAACCATACCATTGATTTTAACCTCTTGCATGCCGATATAGACAATGGATATGATGCATTTACGCTGGATAACTCTTGGGATTCACATTCAGATATGCCAGGAAGAGATACACAGCTCACTGATGCCTTTTCACTCAAATCAACCTATCAGTTTAAAGATACGATGCATTTAGTAACAGCCATCAGTCATAGTGTAACAGATTCGCTCTATAGCTATGATGAGGATTGGTCTTATGTTGGCGAGTTTGATGCTTCTTTGTGGCCATATCAAGGCTTTGATTCTTACGCAAGAGATAAAAAGCAGACGGATTTTGATATGCGTATAGTCTCAGATGAGGCTGGAAAGATTGTCAATGCTTCTACAGCTTGGACGGTAGGTACTTATTATAAAAATTATAGTGAGGATCTAACAAGAAATACTTTAGATTATAACAACCCTGGTGTGTTCAATCTATTTACCCATGACTATAACACCATCAGTAAAGCAATCTATGCGCAGACAGACAGTGATTTAACAGATAAACTGATGCTCACGCTTGGAGTTAGAGCAGAAAGCTGGGAGGTGGAGTATGATGATTCTGATGCCTTTGTCGAAAATGCAGATGAAAATCTTTATGGAGGTAAAATCGGACTGACCTATGAGGCGCAAAGCAATGTATTGTACTATGCCACACTCTCTAAAGGCTACAAGCCTGGTGGTGTGAATGCGGACAACATGATACCAGTAGAAAATAGAATTTATCAAACCGAAACGCTTTGGAATCTTGATGTAGGTGTCAATTCAAACTATTTTGACAATACACTTATCAATCGGTTCAATCTCTTTTATGGTAAACGACAAGATCAACAGGTCAAGACTTACATTGAGCAAGATAGAAGTTTTTCAGATTATCTGGACAATGCAGCCAAAGGAACCTATTATGGGTTAGAGTCTGAGCTTGATTATTACCCTACAGAGACACTGCATCTTTATACAAAACTGGGACTTCTGCATACTGAATTTGATGAATATACGTCCCAAATGAACGGTAGAACACCGGCACAATCTCCAGCATACCAATATAATGTTGGATTTGATTATGACTTTATCGAAAACTGGAGATTCAGAACCAATGTGATTGGTATGGGAAGTTATTATTTCTCCGATACTCACGACAGCGAATCAGATCCTTATGCCTTGCTCAACAGTAGCCTTGAGTATATGCATGGAGATTTTACTGTTATTTTGTGGGGAAGAAATTTAACAGACACAGAGTATGATGTGAGAGGTTTCTATTTTGGAAACAATCCAGCGAACTATTATGAGTCAGAAGTGTATACCCAAAAAGGGACACCGCTCACAGCAGGCATAACGCTTACTTACGATTTTTAATAAGGATTTATTCATGGAAATTTCTGTAGACATCAGCATGTATCCGCTTCAAAAGGATTTTGAAGCACCTATTTTAGCCTTTATAGCTGAGCTTGAGAAAGAAAAGAATGTTGAGATCGTTCGTAACGAGCTTAGTACACAGGTGCATGGTGAATATAAAACGATTATGGCACTCTTGGAACAAGAAATGTTTTCTGTCTTTGCGGAGATTCCAGACTCTATTTTTGTCTTGAAATTTGTAGGCAATAATAGACGAGGTATGTATGGGGTATAATCTTTTATGATTAAAATATTATATACACTCCTATTACTGACAGTCATTACCTTTGGCAATGAAAAACCCACTCTCACCATCTACACCTATGATGCCTTTGCTGCTTCATGGGGTCCTGCGCCTAAGATAGCAAAAGCCTTTGAGCAAGAACAAAACTGTACCCTTAAGTTTGTAGGCATCTCAAGTTCCATAGGCACACTGCGCAAGGTACAGCTCGAGGGTAAAAATACTCAGGCAGATATTGTACTGGGACTAGATACGAGCATTGCACAAGTGGCTAAAAAAACAGGTCTGTTCACAACACATGAATTAAATACCTCCTCCTTAGATTTACCTCTGCCTTACAGTGATGATACCTTCGCGCCATTTGACTATAGTTACTTTGCCTTTGTCTACGATGAAGAGAAGCTTAAAAATGTGCCGGACTCTTTTGAGGCTTTGGCCTCCATGCCTAAAGATTTTAAAATTGTCATCCAAGATCCTCGTTCCTCAACATCGGGTTTAGGTTTACTTCTTTGGGTAAAGTCGGTCTACGGAGACAAAGCAGGAGAGTACTGGAAACGTTTGGCACCTCACATACTTACTATTACCAAAGGATGGTCAGAGGCGTATGGACTGTTTTTAAAAGGTGAGGCAGACATGGTGCTTTCCTATACAACTTCGCCCGCTTATCATATGGTTGAAGAAAACAGGACCAACATCAAAGCCGCCATCTTTAAAGAGGGGCATTACGGACAGATAGAAGTGGCTGCCGTACTCAAAAGCTCCAAACAGAAAGCCTTGGCGCAAAAGTTTCTGGCTTTTATGCACAGTCAAGTATTTGCAAACATTATTCCTACGACTAACTGGGCATATCCTGTCGTAAGAGAGGTGTCATTACCTAAAGCCTTTGAGAGCTTGCATAAACCAAAACAGATGATGTTGATGAATGGTGAAGCAGTAGAAAAGAGCAGAAAATATATAGTAAATGAATGGCTGAGCGCCATACAGAAGTAACTATGTTTAGTGGTCTGGCAAGATTTAAGAGGGCCGTGCTACCGGGCGCTTTTCTCTCTTTAAGTTTATTGGCTTTTGCGGGCTTACTCTTCTTTACGCTGTATAGCGCACAAGATGAAAATCTATTGACTCAACTAGACAGCAGAGTATACGGCCTTTTAAAATTCACGCTTTATCAAGCCTTTTTGTCTACAGTGCTTTCTTTGGCTGTAGGCGTGCTGCTGGCATGGAGCCTTGCGCATCAGTCACGCTTTAGAGGACGCTCCTTTTTGGTGGCACTCTTTTCTTCTTCTTTGGTCTTGCCCACACTCATCGTAGTCTTTGGTCTCATAGGTATCTTTGGACGAAATGGCTATCTTAATCAAGTCAGTCTTTTTCTCTTTGATACTTCTTTTGGTTCGTACCTTTATGGGCTGGGAGGCATCTTGCTGGCACATACCTATCTGAATGCCTCTTTTGCCTCTCGTGCCTTGTTGCATAGTTTTGAATCTATTCCCAAAGAGAAGTATAAACTGGCAAAAAGTTTGAATTTCTCTGTGTTTGAAAGATTTCTTTATGTGGAGTATCCAGCTTTAAAATCTACACTTCTTGGTATCGGTTCAACCATCTTTTTACTCTGTTTTACCTCTTTTGCCGTGGTATTGCTTTTGGGAGGTTCACCAAGTTATAACACTTTGGAAGTAGCCATCTATGAAGCCGTAAAACTTGACTTTGATATAAATATGGCACTGAAGTTGGCATTGGTACAACTGAGTATCTCGGCACTGCTTGTCGTGCTGTCTTCCAATTTTAGAACAGCACTTTTCAATGTAAAGACAAGCGAAATGATGATAATTTGGAAGGAAGCAAGGGGTGTGCAGGTGGCCCAATGGCTGATTATTGTGTTTTTTACACTTTTTTTTGTATTGCCCTTGGTGGTGATTGTCTTAGATGGTGCAGGTGCAGACTTTGGTCGTATATTTGCTGAGCCTCTGTTTCTAAAGTCTCTGATGACTTCGCTGGCACTTGCTACGGTTTCAAGTATGCTAACGGTTATCATTGCACTGCTATTAAGCAACACAAGACGAAATTTTACATTGCAAACCCGCTTGGCAGCTCAACCTTTTGCAAAAATATTGAATGTCATTGTTGCTTTTTCGGGCAATCTCTATCTGGCTATTCCCTCGCTGGTGTTGGGTTTAGGGTTTTTTTTGATGTCACAAAAATACGAAGCTTCAGAATTTGTGTGGACAGCCTTTGCACTTTTAACAGCCAATGTACTTATGTCACTGCCTTTTGCGCTCTCTGTGCTCGTACCTGCCATGCAAAAGACAGCACAGCGTTATGATAGGCTGGTTTTTACACTGGGACTTACTACAGTGCAAAGATGGACGGCGGTAGAGTATCCTTATTTGAAATCCTCACTGGGCTATGTGTTTGCTTTGGCATTTTGTTTTTCTCTGGGAGATTTGGGTATCATAGCGCTTTTTGGAAGCGATGCATTCAGCACATTGCCTTGGTATCTGTATCAGCTTATGGGCTCTTATCGTACTACAGATGCAGCAGGTGTAGCGTTGGTACTTTTGGTGCTTGTGCTGAGCGTGTTTATATTGTTACCAAGATTATTTAGGAGTAAAGTTGCTTAGTATTTCAAATGTACAATACCGCTACAAAGATGCAAACGATGTCTATACTTACACGTTGAATGTCAAGCCCAAAGAAGTGGTGGCCATACTGGGGCAAAGTGGAAGTGGAAAGTCTACTCTGCTGGATATCATGGCAGGATTTGTCGAGCCAAGTTCTGGAAGTATCAACTTGGATGGCAAAGAGTTGGTAGGTTTGACTGTAGAAAAAAGACCCATTTCCATACTCTTTCAGGCACATAACCTTTTTGAGCATCTGAGCGTACAGAAAAACATCTTACTTGGAGTAAGTAAAGTATTAAAAGACAGAATAGAAGAAGTGCAAAAGGTTAAAGATATTTTAAAAGAGGTAGGCTTGGAAGCTTTTGAGCATACACTTGCCTCAAGGCTCTCAGGCGGACAACAGCAGCGTGTCGCTTTGGCGCGTGTACTTATGAGAAGAGAGGCTGTGTTGCTACTGGATGAGCCTTTTACAGGACTGGATGAAAAAACCAGAGTAGAAATGCTAGACCTTGTCAAAAAGATAACCGTAGAACATGGCTTGCATACCATCATGGTAACGCATGAAATACAAGACTGCGAACACATAGCAAACAAAGTCTATAAGATGCAAAATCATACACTTATAGAACAATGATAGATCTACTCAGAGAACACCCCTTTTTTAGAGATAAAACTATAGACTCTTGTGAGTATTTGGAGCAGCAGGGGTATTGTAATGCTAATTATGTCATCGTCAGCGAGGGTAAAAAATACATAGCACGCAAACTCCTGCGAACAGATATAGACAGACATCTTGAATACAAAGTGCAAGGACTTGCTTTTGAGCAAAGTATTACAGCCGAGCCTTTGGCGTTTGATGAAGAAAATGCTTTTATGGTCTTTGCATTTCTAGAAGGGGCTCATAAAGAAAAACTGCATAAAGAAGATCTCAAAAAACTAGCCCGCGTTTTAAGTAAGTTACACAGCATAGAATGTAAAAACACTCCTGTAAATATTGAAATACAAAATAAAACAGATGAGCTGGAAAATGCCTTTCAAACCATAGCTGGCTACCCAAAAGAACCTGTGCTCTGCCACAACGACTTAAACCCACAAAACATACTCTTTAGTGATGAAGTAAAGTTTATAGACTTTGAGTATGCAGGGGTCAATGACAGGTATTTTGATTTGGCTTGCGTGTGTGTTGAATTTGATTTGAACAAGGATTCACAGAGTATTTTTTTAGATACATATTTTAAATCTACTTATAGCCTTGAAAAACTAGAAGCGTATAAAGTAATTTATAAGGCCTTAGTTGAAGAGTGGTTTAAGAATATGTTATAATTATAAAAAATAGAAGGATGTAGTATGTCAGGAGTAGACAAGATGTTCTCAGAAGTATCACTTCTAAGCTCTACAGAGAAATTGCTACTTGTCGATAAAATATTGACTTCACTCAATCCTGTCAATCATGGTGCAGAAGCTATCTGGAACGAAGAAGCAGAAGAGAGAATAACTGCTTACAGACAAGGGCGTGTTCCTGCTTTGGATGAGGAAGATGCACTTAAAAAGTATAGTAAATAGCTATGATGTCAGTACATTTCTTAGAATTGGCTCAGAATGAGTTAGATAATATTTTTGAAGCGTATGAGTATCAGAAAGAAGATTTAGGATATAGCTTTGTACAAGAAGTAAAATATACACTCCAACTCATAAAAACCTACCCTGATATTTGGCCAAAAAGCTCTAAACATACACAAAAATGTTTAATAAGGGGTTTTCCTTATGGTATTTTATATCAAAAGGTTGATGCCACTATTTTTATATTGGCTGTAGTAAATTTACGTAAAAAACCAATTCACTGGGTGTCAAAGAGTGTATCTGAATACTCTGTTTATCGCATCCCTAGCCTTCCTGAAACTATGTATACAAGATAAGGTAATTAAAACGCTCAACATCCTACTTAATATATGAGAAAAAACCATTGTTGAGTGAACAGTTAATAACAAAATTATTCCACCGTAACAGACTTAGCCAGATTCCTTGGCATGTCCACATCGTTGCCTAGTCTCACAGAGATTTCAAGTGCAAAAAGTTGTGTGACTACCATCATCTAAAAGAATTCTAACATAGGATGAGAGTCATACTTGGTTTGTATGAAGTCATCAGCCAACTCAAATGGTTCCGGGGAAATGGCCAATATGGTTGCATCTCTGGCACTGAGTTCTTCTACGTTTGATTTGATCTTATCGTAGTGCATGGTCTTTGGCATCAATGCGATGGTAAAAAGGTTACTGTCAGCAAGGGCGATAGGACCATGTTTCATCTCACCTGCGGGGTAACCCTCTGCATGCATATAGCTGATCTCTTTGAGTTTGAGTGCACCCTCAAGCGCAAGAGGATAGAAAATATCTCTACCAATAAAAAAGAAGCCATGGCCATGTAAATAACGTTTGGAGAGCCTATTCAGTTTTGCATGTAGTGTATCTGTGACTGCTAATGCTTTGGGGGTATGCAACATGGCGTCTATTTCTGTTTTTAAAACCTCTTTGCCTACGGTCTGCTTTTCTTGACCCACATAAAGAGCGAGCATCCACAGCACCATCGTTTGTGTCGCAAATGCTTTGGTGCTAGCCACCCCTTTTTCTATGCCCGCTCTTGTAAGTATGGCGGCATCGCTCTCGCGAACGATGGAAGAGTTGTCCACATTGCAGATACTCAAACTCCTAAGTCCTGCTCTTTTTGCCATCTTGAGGGCTTCAAGCGTATCGGCTGTTTCACCACTTTGTGAAATGGTAATGAAGAGCGTGTCCTGTGTTAGTAGAGGTTCCTTGTATCTGAATTCAGAAGCGATTTCTATATCACATCGTATTTTTGCTATGCGTTCAAAAAGATAAGCAGAAGTGAGAGCAGAGTGGTAGCTGGTACCGCAGGCGCAGATCTTGATAGCCTTAATTCCTTCAAAAAAGTTTTCATCAAGTTCTTCAAAATAGATACTTTCATCTAAAACACGCCCAATCATCGTTTCACTCATCACGCGGCTTTGTTCATAAATTTCTTTTTCCATAAAAAATCTATACCCGTCTTTTTGTGCAGAGACTTTGTCAGCAGTCAGTGCCTGTTTTGTAAAGGTTTTTTCACCTTGGGCATTGAAAAGTTTGACTTCACCTTCTTTGGCATACCCATATTCACCGTCTTCAAGATAATAAACCTCCGAGACTTTCCCTATAACAGGTGTGTCAGATGAAGCAAAATACACATCATCTCCACTAAATCCCATGAGCATAGGCGAACCCTTTTTTGCAAAAAAGATAGTATCGGGAGCTGCCTCTGTAATGAGAAGTGTTGCATAGGCACCTTCTAGTCTTTTGATGGTTTTTTCAAAGGCGGAAAAAACATTCTCACTCGTTTTGTGATTTTTTTCAAAAAGATGTACAATGGTTTCTGTGTCAGTTTGACTCAAAAAAGTGACACCATCACTTTGTAACTCTTTTTTGAGTTCCTGGTAGTTTTCGATGATACCATTGTGTACGACATAGGAATAAGCACCTAAGTGTGGGTGTGCATTAAGTTCGGTAGGTTTGCCATGGGTTGCCCAACGCGTATGCCCTATGGAAATACCAAAGCCTTCAGTATGATAGGCTTTGGTATTTTCCCTAAGATTGGCCAGTTTTCCTATAGCTTTAAAATGATTAAGTTTTTTACCCTCTATGACCGCAATACCTGCTGAGTCATACCCTCGATATTCTAACTCCTGCAAGCCATCTAAAAGAATTTCTTTTTTCTCATTTTTGCCCAAATAGCCTACAATTCCGCACATATTTACCCTTTGGTTAGTTTTTCTATTATTGTTTCTGTATTATTGCAAAAGTTTCCATTCTTTTCAATGAGAAACATATCTTTGACACGGTTTTTGATGGTGTGTATCTTTGCTGTGGCGATGTCAATACCCATTTCATCAAAAATATGAATAATATAAGCAAGTAGCCCTTTCTGGTTTTTACAGTGAAGATGCATAATACCATAGGTTTTGGAGTATTCACAATCAATCTCAAGGTCTTCTTTTTGTATGTTTGGCAGTAAAAGTGTACTTTTTTTACTGTCATCAAAGGAGTGATGAAGAATGTTTTTAATCTGATTGATATCTTCTAGGCCCACTTTCGTAGAAAACTCTATTTTAAAATACTTAAGACCATCGAAGAGTTTGCATATATCCATATTGACAACTTCAAGTGTTGAGAGTTTTCCTAAAAGATAAGAAATATTAAATGATTTGGTGCGAATAACCTCTATAGTTAAATAGTCCTCATTACTTATTTCGAAAGTATAATTTTCAGTTTCAAAAGCTTTTTTTGCAAGTGTCACTATGTTTATTGGACTATAACGTAAAAAGAGTAGATCAGAAGGAATTTGCAATACTTTCTTTTGCTGTATCGAACTGAGCGCCTGAAAGGCCATATTTTTCTTGAGCGCCTCTTCTTTTTTAAGACGTTTAGCAGCTTCATCCAACATCACGGTTTGGCCTAAGATCTCGACAGATTGGTTATACAGTATTTTGATTAACTTTGCAGAGAATGCAGTATATACACCCTTTCCAACACCATTCATATCTGCATAGGTAAGTATGTAGATGAGATCTAAAAGCTTTTTACTTTGGAAGTGAGATGCAAAATGTAAAATAGTTTTTTCATTGTAAAGATCTTCTCGCTGTGCAGTTTTGCTCATCAGCGTGTGATATAAGATAAGTGTTTCACCAAGCACGATATGCTCTTTCTTTAACTTTAACTTTTCTGCAAAAATTTTAAAAAGAGATGCCCCGACGATGTGATGGTCTCTCCGGCGCCCTTTTCCTGCATCATGCAGGAAAGTAACAATTTTCAGCATTATTTTTTCTTCGTCACTCAATGCATCAAAAAGCTGTTGAATAAAAGGATCTTCTATATGTTCCAAGTGATATAGGCAACGTATAGAGTGTATGTCTACTGCATATTGATGGTATCCATCAAACTGAGGAAGGTCCACTACTTTTTTGATGGGAGGGA
Source organism: Sulfurovum sp. (assembly GCA_024637255.1). Lineage (GTDB taxonomy): Bacteria > Campylobacterota > Campylobacteria > Campylobacterales > Sulfurovaceae > Sulfurovum. The sequence goes on along the minus strand of JAGXFO010000012.1, from coordinate 8,203 downwards.
TGGTGTATTTTAGCAGTCTTGCATAAGAGAGGGCATTGAGTATGGAGTGAGAGTATGGCTGTTGAAATATGACCTTAATGGTTTTGTACAATTGGTCATCTGGACGTTCCGGTTTTTCTGCTGTGATTAATTTTTGCAGAAAAGAAGGGTGGGCATAAAAAGGTTTTTGTGCATAGGTAGAGAGTTGTTTCAGGAGGTCATTAAAATTTTGTTCCCCTTCTTGCGGGTAAATAAAGTTTTTTTCCTGACCGTCAATAATGTAGTTTCGTATTAAAATATTTAGCCAAATACGACTATAGAGTCTGATGATCTTTAAGCTCTCAGTTACTTTTTTAGCACAGAGCATTTGTCCCTTTATATCTTGTTGGTAGCCAAGCAATCGAGTAATATCAGGGATGAGGTCAAGGCGTAATGTATCTTCTTTTTTCCTTGCCACCAGATGTAGTGCCGAGCGTACACGAAAGAGAAACTCAAGTGCGACACGAAAGATACGATACTCTTGCTCTTCGACAACATGAGAGGGTATATTTTTGATATTGTCGACGTTAAAAAGTATCTTTCCTATCCAAAAAACAAGATTGGCATCACGAAACCCACCCACTCCATCTTTGAGGTTGGGCTCCATGGTTAGAGGGTATTTCTTGTGCTTGCTCGCCTGTTCACTAAGTTTACTCTGAATGAAGCCCTTTATGTCATCATGGCGTATCTGGATAATGGCATTTTGCGTTTCCATCCAGACAAAATTTGAGCCTTCTATAAAACGTGATTCTATGAGTGCCGTCTTTATAGTAATGTCTGTTCTTGAAACTTCCTTGAGCTCTTCAACTGTATGCACCCGATGTCCGAGTTTGAGTCCGGTATCCCAAAGGATATAGAGTATTTTTTCTATCATCTCCTTGAGGTTATACCCAGGGATTTCTTTGTAAACTATCATGAGGTCAATGTCTGAATGCACACAGAGCTGCTCGCGCCCATAACTGCCAAGTGCAACCAGCGCAAGGGGGATAGAATTCTTCATGGGCGCATAATTTTTAAACATTTCTCTATGCGCTACTTTATAGACCATTTTTAAGATATTGTCTATTTTTTTTGTGTGTTTCACAAGAAAGTCTTTGCCTCCTGAAGTGGCAAAAGTCTCTTCAAGTGTTTCAAAGTAGCTTTTGATGTCTCGCTTGAGTACTTTGGCGATTTTAAAATCGGGCGCATTTTCATACAGAAGTGCTTCTATCTGTAATCTTACATCATCCACGTCATGCTCCCTAATGTTTTAGTGCTATAATACCCTAAAATAACTATGGATATACTCAAATGGATTTAATACAAAAGGTACGCAATAAGGAAAGGCTCACGCAGAAAGACGGGGAAGCACTGTATGATTTAGACCTCTACACACTTGGTGAACTCGCTGATGCTATTCGCAAAAAGAAGTATGGAAATAAAAGTTATTTTAACATCAACCGTCATCTTAATCCTACCAATGTCTGTGCGGATGTATGCAAATTTTGTGCCTACTCTGCTAGTAGAAAAAACCCTAACCAGTACACCATGACACATGAACAGATACTCGACATAGTCAAAAACTCGGCACAATTGGGAGCCAAAGAGATACATATCGTCTCAGCACATAATCCCAATGACGGAGTAGAGTGGTACATGGGTGCGTTTAGAAAAATAAAAGAACAGTTTCCTGCTTTACACATCAAAGCGATGACGGCCGCAGAGATAGACTTTTTAACAAGAGAGTACGGCATCTCTTATGATGAGGTACTGGATCTTATGATAGAAAGCGGCGTAGACTCCATGCCTGGCGGTGGTGCTGAAATCTTTGATGAGGGTGTACGTGAATATCTGTGTAAAGGAAAGGTGACCTCTGATCAGTGGATTGAGATACACCAAAAGTGGCATGAGCGTGGCAAACAGAGTAATGCAACCATGCTTTTTGGGCATGTTGAGACAAGGGCGCACCGCATAGACCACATGATAAGACTGCGCAACCTGCAAGATAAAACAGGCGGGTTTAATGCCTTTATTCCTTTGGTCTATCAAAGAGAAAATAACTTCTTAAAAGTAACCGATTTCCCTTCAGGGCAAGAGATACTCAAAACCTACGCCATTTCGCGTATTATGCTTGACAATATTCCGCATATTAAAGCATACTGGGTGACAGCATCGGTCAACTTGGCACTAATCGCACAAGAGTTCGGTTGTGATGATTTGGACGGTACTATCGAAAAAGAGTCTATCCAGTCAGCAGCCGGAGCAGCGAGTAGCCATGGCATGGATCTTAATGATTTTGTGGCGCTGATCAAAAACTCTGGCTTTCAACCCATAGAGCGAGACAGTCTGTATAATGAGCTCAAAGCCTATTAGTATGGTAAAACGTTATTATCCTTATGAAGATTTTTTAGCCGATACAAAAATGTTGGCACAAAAGATAGATTGGAAGTTTGACGCTATTATCGCTATTGCAAGAGGCGGTCTCTCTTTGGCACAATTCCTTGGAGAATATTATAATATCAGAAATGTGTACAGCATCAACACCATTGGATATGAAAATACAGAAAAATTAGAGAGTGTTAAGGTTTTTAATATACCAGAGTTGAAAGATGCCAATACTGTACTTGTTGTTGATGATATTGTGGACAGTGGCGATACTCTGGTGGAAGTACTGAAGAGATTAGGTCAAATATATCCGAATATTAGGTTCAAAACGGCTACACTTTTTTATAAGAAAAGTGCTAAAATAGTTCCAGATTGGTATGCGCAAGAAGCAGATGCATGGATCGAGTTCTTTTGGACAGTAGATATGAAGAGGAAGAGATAAAATGGTATTAATGATAGACAACTATGACAGTTTTACCTACAATATAGTACAGTATTGCAGAGAATTGGGCGCAGATTTAAAAATTATACGCAATGATGAGCTGACTATAGATGAAATAAAAGCACTGAATCCTGAGAAGATCATTCTCTCTCCCGGACCTGCTACTCCAGATGATGCTGGTGTAACGCTTGATGTTATTAAAGAATTTGCAGATACTACGCCTATTTTTGGTATCTGCTTAGGGCATCAGAGTATCGCACAGGCTTTTGGTGGAGATGTGGTAAGGGCTAAAAACATGATGCACGGAAAAACGTCACAAATTGTTGTAGATGTACAGACGCCTATTTTTAACACGCTGCCTAGTGAGTTTAGAGCTACGCGCTATCACTCACTAACAGTCAAAAAAGAGACTTTGCCTGATTGTATTATCGCGACATCACACAGCAAGGACGATGATGAAATCATGTCACTGCAAATTAAAGATAAGCCTATTTATGGCGTGCAGTTCCATCCTGAGTCCATCATGAGTGAATATGGGCATGAGATGTTAGATAATTTTCTAAAACTCTAAGCCATTTAAATGAAAAAACAGCATTTTATTCTAGCACTCTTCTTTTATGCTGTAGCTGTTTTTTATTTGGCATACTCTACTCCTATTAGTCCACATGAGGCAAAGATATTTTATACTTCGCAAGATGTAGTTGGAGCCTTGATGAGATGGGGAAGCAACCTTGTACCTGGCTTTTTCGGATTAAGAATTTTTTACCTTTTGTCAGGCTTTCTAGCCATAGGACTTTTTTTCATACTCAGCAGACGCTATTTTGGCGCACAGAAAGATGTGTATCTCGCCACCTTTATTTTTATGTTCTTGCCAGGGACTCTCACTGCCACGGTTTTGGTCAATGTGGCCATAATCGTATTGCCATTGGTATTACTTTTTATCATACTCTATGAAAAAGGTCATTTTTTTGTCTTGCCATTTATCATGTTGGCACTTTTTTTTATACATGAAGCATCTATCATTTTTTTTGTTGCCGTATTGCTTTATGCACTCATGCATAAAGATAAAAAACTTTCCATAGTCTCTTCGGCTTTTCTTATTGCCTTTATCTATTTTTCAAAGGGCATAGAGATAGGAGGACGCCCTGCAGGACATTTTGCAGAAATATTCGGACTTTATGCAACCATTTTTTCTCCTTTGTTATTTTTGTATTTTGTCTACGCGATGTATCGTATTTTGCTTAGAGGACAAAAAACACTCCTGTGGTATATATCATTTACGGCTCTAGCATTTTCTTTGCTTCTCTCCATTAGGCAGCGTGTGTATATTACGGATTTTGCACCCTACGTGATGATTGCCATTGTTTTAATGCTGGATGTTTTTAACCATAGTGTAGGAGTACGCCTACCACAATTCCAGAAGCGCTATAGACAAGCCTTTTATCTTGTGATCGTATTTTTATCTCTTACGGTTTCGGCAATCGTGTTTCATAAAATGTTATATTATGTTACACCTGATCCAAGTAAACATTTTGCAGACCGTATCTATTCACCGTATTTATTGGCAAAAAAACTAAAGACAGAGGGCAAAAACTGCTTTGAAGGCAACTATGGGCGATACCGCTACCAGTTAGAGTATTATGAAATTCTTCCTTGTCAGGATGAATAAGAAAAAGTCTATACATTGTTTCTAAAATACACAATACTTACTTTGCACTTATAGTTTGCATTAGATAAACGAAAGTCAAATCTTACTCATGGTAATATCTTATGAACTAAATTAAAGGAGAACTCAATGGCTCAAAAGGCGATTAGAGAGTATGACGCAAAGTCAATTCTGGCAAAGCACTGGGATAAGTATTTTCCAGGCTTCACGTATGCATATGAAACAGCAATGGTCAGAAACGGATCAGAACTTGCGGAAGCTGCTAAAACACACACATGGTTAAACGAAAAAGCATTGGTTGCAAAACCAGATATGCTTTTTGGTAAGAGAGGTAAAAATAATTTGGTACTCTTTAGGGATGCTAAACCAGGTGATGTTACTTTGGCAAAAGCAACAAGCTGGATTGATGAAAAATCAAGCACTAAACAATCAGTTTTCTTTTCATTTGACGGAGATACACCAACAGGTGAAGCCTCTGTAGATATGCTGACTCACTTTATTGTTGAGCCGTTTACGCCACACGCACAAGAAGAAGAATATTATATTTCTGCAACAGTAGTTGGTGATGATGATATGCTTTATATGTCTGCTGAGGGCGGCATGGAAGTTGAAGAGGGCTGGGAAGAGAAAGTAACTGAAGTTGCATTTAAAATTACTGACACTGAAGAACAAATTGCTGACAAAATTAGAGCAAATATTCCTGCGGATGTTGCAGAAAAAGACAAGGCTGCTTTTGCTGAATTTGCAATTGGCTTCTTCAGGGCATACAGAGAATTAAACTTTGCGTACCTTGAAATTAACCCATTTGTGATGCAAGGTAACAAAATCGAACTTCTTGATATGGTTGCAAAACTAGATGACACTGCCGGATTTATGATGGTAGATGAGTGGGGTGATATATCTTATCCTACCGCATTTGGAATGGAAGCTAAGTCCCCAGAAGTGGAAGCCATCGAAGCAGCAGATGCTAAAACAGGCGCTTCATTGAAGTTAACACTGCTTAAGCCAGAAGCACGTATCTGGACAATGGTAGCAGGTGGTGGCGCTTCAGTTGTATATGCTGATACTATTGCTGATTTTGCAGGTATCGAGGACCTTGCCAATTATGGTGAGTACTCTGGTGGTCCGACAACAGGTGAGACTAAATTCTACGCAGAGACATTGCTTGACCTTATGACAAGAGAAAAAGATGCACAGGGTAGAGATAAAATCCTTATCATCGGTGGAGCAATCGCAAACTTTACGGATGTTGCAAAAACATTTACAGGCATTATTCAGGCCTTTGAAGAGTATGCAGACAAGATGAAAGAAATCGGGATTAAAATCTACGTGAGACGTGGAGGACCAAACTATGAAAAAGGTCTTAAAGACATTAAAGAAGCAGCCGACAGACTGGGTCTTTACATTGAAGTATATGGACCAGAAACTCACGTAACAGACATCGTGCGTATGGCACTAGAGAAGTAGGGAGAAGAGAATGTCAAAATTATTTACTAAAGATACACAGGCGATTTTTTGGAACAACAACACAACTGCTATTCAGAGAATGTTGGACTATGACTATACCATAAAGAGAACAAAGCCATCAGTGGCAGCAATTGTTGCGCCAACGGCAAGCAACAAGTTTGATAAGTTCTTTTGGGGTGGCGATGAAATTATGATTCCACTTTATAAGTCAACCGCTGAAGCAAAAGCAGCCCACCCAAATGCTGAGTCACTTCTTAATTTTGCATCATTCAGAACAGCATATGATGTGACTATGGAAGCACTTAATATCGGCGGATTTAAATCTATTATGATTACCGCAGAGGGTATTCCAGAAAGACTTGCGCGCGGTATGAATGAATTTGCAAGAGAAAAAGGTGTAACGGTGATCGGACCAGCAACGGTTGGCGCTATTGCTCCAGGCGCATTTAAGATTGCAAATATCGGCGGTACTATCGATAATATCATAAACTCCAAACTTCATAGAGCGGGAAGTTGTGGTCTTGTGACTCGTTCAGGCGGACTTTTTAACGAACTTTCAAACATTATTGCTATTAATGCAGATGGTATAGCTGAAGGTGTTGCTATCGGTGGAGATAGATTCGTTGGCTCAGTGTTTATCGATCATCTTCTTAGAATGGAAGAAAATCCGGAAGTGAAGTATATGCTTCTTCTTGGTGAAGTTGGCGGTACAGAAGAGTACAAAGTAATCGATGCTGTAAAATCAGGCAAGATCAAAAAACCAATCATTGCGTGGTGTATTGGTACCATTGCCAAGTATTATGATTCAGGTGTTCAATTTGGTCACGCAGGAGCTTCTGCAAATGCCGAATCAGAGACAGCTGAGTTCAAAAATAGAGCAATGGCTGAAGTGGGCATTCACGTACCGGCATCTTTTAATGATCTTCCGGAAAAAATAAAAGAAGTATATGAATCACTCAATATTGCCCCAGTTCCAGAGCCAGAGATAAATGTTATCCCTACGGTTAGAAAATCAAAAGAGTTCATCTGTACGATCTCTGATGACAGAGGTGACGAAGCAACCTATGCAGGTTTCCCAATTTCTTCTCTTGCCACTCCTGATACAGGAAAAGGTATTGGAGATGTTATAGCATTACTATGGTTTAAAAAACAATACCCACAGTGGGCTACACAGTTTATTGAAACAGTGATTAAAACCGTTGCAGACCATGGTCCTGCTGTTTCTGGCGCACACAATGCAAAAGTAACTACAAGAGCCGGTAAGTCAGTGGTTGAAGCGCTTGTAACAGGTCTTCTTACTATTGGACCAAGATTTGGTGGTGCGATTGATGGTGCTGCGAAGTATTTCAAGCATGCTGATGACAACAATCTTGATCCTAAAGGATTCTTGAACTATATGAAAGGTGAGGGTGTACCAATTCCTGGAATAGGCCATAGAATAAAATCTCTTAAAAACCCAGACCTTAGAGTTGAAGGGCTTAAGAAGTTTGCCAGAGAATACTTCCCGGCAACGCCATTGCTTGATTATGCATTGACTGTTGAGCAATTGACAACATCCAAGAAAGAAAATCTTATTCTAAATGTAGATGGTACTATTGGTATTCTTATGGTTGATATGTGGAGAGCGTTGGGATACAGTGAAGAAGAAATTAATGAGTTTATCGAGTCAGGAACGTTAAATGCATTCTTTATTGTTGGTAGATCTATTGGGTTCATCGGCCATATTCTTGACGAGAAGAGACTCGCTATGCCTATGTATAGACATCCAATGGATGACATTCTTTATGATGTTCAAGTAGCAGAAAAAATTTAATTCATTTTACTTCAGGCACAACTTATAAGTTGTGCCAATTTTTTATATTTCCATTCTACATTTTTATGTACTCTTAATCAATTCATTTTTTTATATGTAATATGCACACAGTTGTAGATTTAAAGCCGTATAGATACCCCCCAGTATTTTTTAATCATTAAATAAAAAAAACTCATTGCAGTATTCTCTTATGATTATTGCAGCATATATAAGTACAACAAAACTAATTAAATTATAATGATCTAAATAAATGTTTTTTAAAGTAAACAGGCTAAACTTTAAGCTATTTTTGCATATATAATGTAAGTAAAAAACAAATTCAAACAAATTTCCACATATTTCCAAAAAACCCTTGACAAGGAAGTAGTTCGATGCTATAATACGCGTCCAACAACACATGGACGGTTAGCAAGTTGCTAGCAAGAGTGTTATT